>NZ_CP011456.1:4800000-5400000 GCF_001277295.1 Anabaena sp. WA102
GTTGAATATTAATTTCCATAGGTATAGCCTGTGGTTCAGCCGATAAAGCATAAAAAATAGCATTTGCCGCAGTCTCACAACTCAGCATTTTACTCCGATCTACTTTTAAATTTACCTTATCCCAAAAAGAAGAATCTATCCCTCCAAAGTAAAAAAGTGTCATTTTCACCCCAAAACGTTTCAGTTCTTCCGCTATACATTTACTAAAACCCACCACACCGAACTTAGACGCAGAATAAGCCGCAGCCATAGGCATTGAATGTTTACCAAGAATACCGACAACATTACAAATATGACCAGATTTGCGTTTTTGCATCTCCTTCGCTGCTGCTTGAGTCGTGTAAAAACAGCCTTTTAAATTTAGATCCAGCATTGCCTCTAAATCTGCCGATTCAATGTTATTGTAGGCTTTGAGAATCCCCGCTCCGGCTGCATTTACCAGGACATCAATTTGTCCAAACTGGGATATTGTTGCTTGGATTAACGCTTCCACCTGTTGAGGTTGAGTAATATCGGTGGGAACTGTCAGCACATCTGCTGATAATCCATTTGCTAATGCAGCTAAACTTTCCCTGTCTCTAGCCGCAAGTACCAACCGCGCACCAGTGGAGGACAACTTACGAGTTAAAGTAGCACCAATACCACCAGTAGCACCGACAATGACAATAACTTTATCTTGTAACATCATCATATTTACATTTCTTTACAGACTATATTTATAGTACAGTCTATCTCGGTATTCTGGGTTTAACCAGAAGAAGGAGTCAGAAAGAGGGAATAAGGAAAAAAGAATTATTAAGAGTTCTCCAATTAAAAAAGTATCCCAAAATTTCTTGTGGTGCGGGTGGAAAAGCCCGCTAATAATACAAGGACGGGCAAGATGCCCATCCCACAAGATTGGATAGCGAGGCGCTGCTGCAAGCAGTTCATCTTTTTTGATTTGGCCTAATGACAGCATTCCTTGGATTAGTAGCAATGATGTCTATGTAATGCGCGGTGGTTCATGGTGTAGTGATGATAAAATTTGCCGTTCTGCGTATCGTCACTACAGTAACCCATACGATAGGTGTTATGACTACGGTTTTCGGTTGGTAGTTTCTGGTGTAGGGACTCTTTAGTTATTTACCCTTCCAAATATTTTTAACCGAAAATGTCTGAACTATGATTTTTATGATTTAAGGATTTACATGATTTGATTTTTTGCTAAATCTCTACAATGGGTTAAAAAGAAAATCTCTTCCTTTTCTTCTTTGCGTCTTTGCTCCTTTGCGACTTTGCGCGAAATAATTGTCATTACCCTTCTATGCGTTTAATCACTTCTACCAATTTCTGAAGATGTCCTAACTCATGGGTAGCCATTACAGATATTCTAATCCGGCTGGTGCTAACTGTGGGGGGACGAATGGCTGGCGCAAAAATTCCTGATTCTCGCAAATGCTTTCCGGCTGTTAATGCGGCTGCTGCATTAGATAATTGAAAACATAATATTGGTGATTCTGTGGGGAATAATTTTAAGTTAGGTAAATTTTCTGTAATTAATTGTTTTAAATAATTGACATTTTGCCAAAGTTGCGATCGCCTTTCCGGTTCTTCTCGCACTATCTTCATAGCGGCTATTGCTGCTGCTGTGTCTGCGGGAGAAAGGGCGGTGGTATAAATCCAACTGGGGGCGCGATTGCGTAAAAAGTCAATCAGGGAGCTACTTCCGGCTACATATCCGCCTAAACTTCCCAAGGCTTTACTTAATGTGCCAATTTGAATTAATTCCCTACCTGTACACCCAAAATGTTCTACACAGCCAGCACCAGTTTTTCCCATCACTCCCGTAGCATGAGCTTCATCGAGCAGTAGCATACTACTAAATTCTTCAGCTAAATCTAGCAGTTGGGGTAATGGACATAAATCACCATCCATGCTAAAGACGCTATCGGTAATAATTAAACAGCGGCGAAAATTTTTCCTGTGTTCCCATAACTTTTCTTGCAGTACTGCAGTACCACCGTGCGGATATTCCATGACAGTTGCACCGCTGAGAATTGCTCCCTTTTTTAAGCTGGAATGATTATATTCATCAGATAAAATTAAGTCTCTTTTGCCGACTATGGCCGCAATTGTCCCTAAATTAGCTAAATAACCAGAACTAAATACTAATGCGTCTTGGGTTTGTTTAGTAGATGCTATTGCCTGTTCTAATTCTTTATGTATTTCTCGATGCCCACTGAGTAATCTAGAACCTGTACTACCAGTGCCGAATTGTTGAATAGCAGTAATGGCGGCTATTTGTAAGCGTTCATCTCCTGCTAATCCTAAGTAATCATTACTGGCAAAATTAATAACCTCTTGCCCAGATAAGACCACAGTTGCACCGGGTCGGCTGTGAATAGTTTGCACGCAACGATACCAGTCAGCCCGATGAATAGTGGCGAGAGATTCATTTATCCAAGCATAGGGATTATTATTGATCATGAATTAGGAACACTCTACTTCACTACTGCTAAGATAAGCGATCGCTTGTCTAATCCAATCTTCCACATAGGCATTTTTGGGTAAACCAATATTTTCGCTAACTGTGTGCAAAGCGTGACTGACTTCATGGGCAGTATATCCCAAAGCGAAAAGAGTCATTTGCACTTCTTCTAAAATTCCTGGTGCGGGTCCCCCTGTAGCCACAAAGAAGCCCGCTGATTTGCGCCATTCGATGAGTTTACTCTTTAGTTCTAAACAGATGCGTTCAGCGGTCTTCTTGCCCACTCCAGGGGCTTGAATTAGCATTTGGATGTTAGCAGCGACAATGGCTTGGACTAACTCTGGTAATTCCATTGTATCCAAGAGAGCGATCGCTAATGCCGCACCAATCCCGCTAACACTGAGCAAATGGCGAAATAAATCCCGTTCGGAAGGAGAAGAAAAACCATAAAGCATGGGGATTTCCTCTCGAATCTGGTAATGGGTAAAGATTTGGATCACATCCCCAGTTGATGTTAACTGGTTGGACAAACGTTGGGGAATTTGTAAATCGTAACCTGTGCCATTGACTTCTAAGGTCAAGATGACGCGATTAGGAGTAATGGCTTGGACACCAGCAACGATACCTTTAAGATAGCTAATCATTCTAGGAAACCAAAATATTTTAAACCTTCCATAATCCCAGCAGCACAACGGTTTTGAGCGAGGTAACGGTAGTCCGCAGGATGCTGATGATACCATTGGAGTAACTCTGGACGAGCATTCCCGACAATGATTCCCCGTTCCTGACCGACAGCGAATAAAGCTATATCATTACCTGAATCACCACAAACAACAGTCTGCTCGGCTGCAAATTTCCACTTCTGTCGTAAAAACTGCATTGCTTGACCTTTATCGCTGGTATGGGGTAAAATGTCAAGGTCAATTTCACTACTATAGATTAACTTTACATTTAGTTGAGTTTTTTGCAACTCGGTTTCAAGTTGTGGTATAGTCAGGCGAGTTTGGTTTGAAAACGACTATATATAAGGAGTATACTGTGACTCAATTTCTTTTTATTACCGATCTTGATCACACTCTCGTGGGTGATGATCAAGCAATGGAAGGACTGAATCGCAAATTAGAACTATATCGTCAGCAACACAATACAAAAATTGTTTACTCTACTGGGCGATCGCTATATCTGTATCAGCAACTAGAACAACAACAAAATCACAAACAAACAGCACTTTTACAGCCAAATATACTCATTTGCGCCGTAGGTACAGAAATTTACTCTTATAATCATCAAGATCAATTGATTATTAATAATCAGTGGTCAGAGAATCTATCTGAAGATTGGGATAGAGAATTAGTTGTAAAAATAGCTGCCAATTTTACTCAATTAAAACCACAGCCGGAAAGTGAGCAAAGACCTTTTAAAGTTAGCTATTTTCTCCAAGAAAAAACTGCTCTACAAATAGTATCAGACTTAGAAAAAGCCTTACTCCAACAAACTTTAGATATTCAAGTTATTTATAGTGATAACAAAGACCTAGACATCCTACCACGTAAAGCCAACAAAGGTATGGCCATGACCTTTGTACGCGAATATTTAGAAATAGAACCAGCCAAAACCGTTGCGTGTGGGGACTCTGGTAATGATATTGCCCTCTTTGCCAATAGAAAAGAAAAAGGTATTATTGTCGCCAATGCTAAACAAGAATTACTAGATTGGCACAACGAAAACCCAAACGAAAATCGTTACTTAGCAAAAGCTGAGTTTGCGGCAGGAATTGAAGAAGGTTTACGGCATTTTGGATTTTTGGGAGAATAAAACTTAATAGTTTAGTTCCGTTTTTTTGATTCAACTAGCTTATTTGTTTAATCCCTTGAAGCTCCTAATTCTTTTAAAGCAGATATTTGGGCATCATCTAAATTTTTAACTCCAGAAATATTCATATCCTGGTACGGTTTACCAAGTTCTATGGTGTGAATACTAGTATTAATTTTACTAATCTTCTTATTCTTCTTATTCTTCTTATTCTCTTTATTCTTTTCATCTTTATCTACCTCTACATCCCAAAACCTGATAGTCTGGTCTTGTCCACAACTAATCAGCCTTTTGCCATCAGGAGTAAATACTACAGATTCTACAGCGCGTTTATGTCCTTTAAGTGTCTTGAGACGTTTTGGGTTTTTATCATCACTAATATCCCATAGTGTAATAATGCAATTATGCCCAGCACTAGCAACAATTGGTTTTGTGGGGTGACACGCAACAGAAAGTATTCTTTGATATTCGTCCCAAGTGTGAATACATTCTTTAGAATTAACATCCCATAATTTGAGTTTTTTATCAAAACCTCCACTAATCAATAGCTTGCTATCGAAAATAAAAGCAATGCTATGAACTTGGTCTTGATGATACTCTGCTGATGATCCCAGAACAGTCGGCTCTATCTCATTAGCTGGTTTTAACTCCTGGTTATTGTCTAAAATTTCTATCAGCCTAATAGTTTTATCCCGACTACTACTAGCTAAGTAACGACCATCTGGACTAAAAGCTAGGGATAACACTCGGTCAATGTGACTCGTCAATTTTTTGTGATCTTTTACTTCTACATCATTGGAATCATTTAAATTCTTGCAATCCCATAAAATAACCTTATTATCATTCCCCGCACTAGCCAAAATATTTTTTTTAGGATGAAAAGCTACACATCGAACGCGTTTAGTATGTGTTATGTTAAGTGGGTGTGTTTCATGTGATGTATCGTCCGCCAAAGGCTTAATAAGATGCCATTCTTGTTGATTTAACTGCCACAGACCAATAGTCTTATCTTCACTACCACTAGCTAGAAGTGTTCCATCGTAGTTGAAAGCTACTGACCAAACCCAATCAGTATGTTCGGAAAGGGTGTGAATAGGAATATGTGTGCGCTCATTGTAATTCCAAATATAGATTTTATTATCTTCGCATCCACAAGCGAAAATTTGTTTGTTGCTAGAAAATGCCACCGACCAGACGCGATTAGCGTATCCTCTCAAATTATCTTGACATTTCCATTCTTTTTGGTTTTTATGCCAATCCCAGAGTTTGACAGTGCGTCCATCACCACCGCTTATTAAAAATCGAGGTTTATCAGTGTTAGGACTAAATGCAATGCTTCTGATCAAATGTGTATGACCATTGTGGTCTTGGTTTTCTGAACGAGAATTATCCAATGTGTCAATCAGTTTCCATTTGTCTCCAGTTAAATCAAACAGCAGAATTTTATGCTCACTCTTATTTTTATCCTCACTCTTATCTTTATCCTCACTTTGTTCAGGGGTGTTCTTACAAATACATCCAATTGCAAGAATACTTCCATCGCAACTAAATGCTAGTGTACGTATTTCCTTAATATTTTTTTTATAGTCATATTTTTGTTTATCTTCGTCCAATAGCTCCAATTCTTCTAAGTTTGTTCTAGTGTTAGTATGGAAAATTTTCAATTCTCCATCTTCAGATCCAGTAGCTATAATTTCTTTTGTTGCATTAAACGCAATACAACGTATTAATTTTTTATGCCTCTTACGTTCTTGGTAAAATATTTGAGGATTACGTGTACTTAAATCCCAACCAATAAAATCTCCCTCTTGGCTACAACTATAAAGAGTTCTGTCATCAATAAAAGTCATACAATACACATTACTGATGGGCAAACGTATTGTATCTTTCTCTTTAATTTTGTAGAAAGTTATTGCATTTCCATCTCCTCCAAATGCCAGAATATTGCTTTCAGGATCAAGGCTAAAGGCTACTGATAATACACGTCCTGTTTCACGCCATGAGTTGGTTTCCTTAAAATTGAGTTTGCCTGAAGCAAGGTTTTCAATCTCGAACAACTTAACGCTACCATCTTCTGCTGCTAATGCAAATCGTTGAGAATTTGTCCCTGAACTAAAAGCCACTGACCAAATCTGATTTCCTGCTCCCTTTTCAAAAAAACACAGAGCCAAGTTTTCTGTATTATGTACTCGAATTAATCCATGAGCATCGCCTGTAGCAAAATAATTACCATCAGCATTAAAAGCAATGGAGTGAATACATCCTAAAGGTTGAGTAAAAATACAGTTCTTCAGGTCAGAGTCATTAAAATCCACCCCTGTTAAGATAGCGTCTCGGAAGTCAACACCCCAAATATCTATTTCTGATAGATCCCAGTATTGAAAATCTTTTTCCGAGTATAATTGCAACAATAAGTTGAGAATATTTCCTGCTGTATAGTTGTTTTTCAGAAATTTATGTTTTTCCATAGTGTCTTATTAATTTAACAATAGTTGTTGGATTATATTAACAATTTCGGGCTCTTGCGGTACTTTTATGGTGGAAACTCAAATAACTAAAATTTAGTACCTAAAATTTATATTCATTAAGTCTCAGACTTCAGTACCAGCAAGAGATTACAAGATTTTAAATATGTTCAGATAGCAATGATGATATAATGATAATTATAAAATACAAAAGTTTTGGTGATAGCTATGAAATTTTCTGTAGATCAAATTCTCAATCTCCCAGATATGAAAGTGTTAGATTTTCAAGAAATCGAAGGGGCAGGAATAATTATAACAATAGAAAAAGCTGTTAATAATTCTACTTGTCCATTCTGTGAAAAAACTACCTATAGTATACATCAAAATCATTGGCGAATGATTCATGATTTATCTTGGAGTGAAAAACCAGTATTGTTAAAAATAAATCGTCGCCAATTCAAATGTCATAAGTGTCAAAAAGTATTTAGTGAAAATCTAAACTTTGTAGATAAAAGTAAAGGATATACTAAAAGATTAGCCAGAGATATAGTTGAACAAGTATTAAACAGTAATATTCATAGTGTTGCCAAAAGAAATGACTTGAGCGATGAAGAAGTTGAATCAATGTTAAAAGCACAAGTATCACAACTATTAAACATTAATTTAAGTCAGGTAAAAAGGTTAGGTATAGATGAAATTGCTTTGGTGAAAGGTCAAGGAAATTATTTAGCAGTATTAGTAGATTTAGATACTCGTAAACCAATTGAGTTGGTGAAGTCAAGAAGAATAGAAGAAATACGCGAAGTTATTGTCAAATGGGGATCTCAGGTACTTGAACAAATAGTTGAAGTGAGCATGGATCTCTGGTCTCCTTATAAAAGTTTAGTAGAAGAATTAATGCCAAATGCAAATATAACTGCTGATAGATTTCACGTAATGAAACAAGTAAATGATGAATTAGATGCTATGCGTAAATCTGAAAAAAGAGCCGCCACGTCTTTAGATAATAAATCAGAGCGAGACCGAATATTAGCAGGATTAAATAAAAGCAAATATAGCTTAATAAAAAACGAAGATTCTTTAAATGAACAACAAAAAGAAAGATTAAATAATGTGCGAGAAGTTTCCCCTATTCTTGCAAAAATGCACACCCTAAAAGAAGAATTTCGAGACATATTTGAATCTACTAAGTCTTGGGGTGAAAGCATAATCAATTTATTAGATTGGATGCATAATGGACTTTCGTATTTTCCCAAAAGTATAGGAACAATGATTAGATGGTTTGGTGAAGTCGTAGGTTATTTTGATGGCAGAACTACGAGTGGTACTGTTGAAGGAATTAATAATAAACTCAAATTAATCAAAAGACTTGGATATGGCTTTCGTAACTTTAGTAATTTCCGATTACGTAGTTTATTAAACTGGCACTTTAGTATTAATTCTCCATAAAAGAGACGCAAGAGCCCAATTTCGTTTTTATTTTTTCCTTTTTTTTCTAGCTTATTTTTAATTTGATTCATAATGTATTTATTTATCAGTAATTCTTGAGAATTTCTATATGCAGTAAAAATAGGAATTTTACCCAATCGAGGCAATATTTTATTTTTGTTTTTATCATTATTTTCTGCAATAGCATCAACTAAATCATCAACTAAATCATCAATAATTTTTTCAATAGCATCAAACCATATTGTAGCGTCTGCGTAGGGATTATCCTTTCTATCATAAATATCTTGAATTACTAAGTCTACTAACTTTTCTTTATTCGGTATTTTTCCTGGCTTTATCTTTATCTGTTCTGCTGAATAATCTTCTGGTTTCTGGCCTTTTATGCCCCATTGTAATAAATCTAAAACACGTTTATTGACAATTTTATTGACTATCTCACCGTCATAAATATTTATATAATTGAATTCTTTCAAAAAAAGCATATCCGGGGGTAAGTCGGACACTCCTGGCAATAACACAGGAATTACTGGTATATTCTGTTTTAAACACATTGACAAAATTACTTTTAATTCCAGTCCTTGCCACATTCCTAATCCACTTTTTCCAATAAATATAGCGGCTGATTTACTTAATGGAATTCCTTTTTGTATTGCATCTTGAAATAAACTTCCTGGACGAATTTCTTCTCCATCTAACCACGAGGTTATACCACGCTTTTTAAGTGCTTCATAAATAACTTTAAGTACAGGCTTATCTATACTATTGTGAGCTAAAAAAACATCAAATTCAGCCATTGTTCACTTCCTTTTGTTTTTCCTTGACTCCAGCAATTTCCGCTAATGCGTTGGCATATTTTTCCAAGTCTTTCCTCAGTAATTCTAACTCAGCCCTCAATTTTGTTTCTTCAGACCAATTGCGCTCATGTTCTTTCGCACTCAGATGAGGAGGACGCTGTGCTTCCCATGTTTGTAAGAGAGGATGCCACTTAGCAAGGAAAGGACGCAAACCGTTATTTAAGACTGCGATCGCAATTCCTCCCACTGAATCAATTGATGCTCCCACATCAGGACCTGCTTCCTTTAAAACTTGTCTGGTTGCAGGAAACAAGTTAGTTAAGCATTACATAATTTCGCAGGATTTTAGCTAAATATGTCATATTACTTAAAAATCAAACTTTAGATAGTTGACGGGTAGGACGAGAGTATCAAATTGTAGTTCTCGGTAAGGAATAGACGGAACTGCTTGCAGCAGCGCTTCACTATCGCCCTGTAGAGTAGACTATCTTTGTCCCATGTTGTCGACGATGTTGTTGCAAGCGATCGCTCAACTGCAATAATGCCTGATCATGGCCTACGAAGGTATGATCTAAATCGGTTACGAATAAGAACTTAGTCACAGTCAACTCCTTTTGTTAGCTTAATTCACAAAAAGTGTATGTTGTTTTGGCACTTAGCGCAGAATTGATGAATTTAGTGGTTAATTAACCTTTGATTTTTCGCGCAAAAACAGTATTTAGATGCTTGACGATTGATTTGAAATTTGCTATAGTAAAATTGATAAGGAAGAACTATCTTGAAATAAATACCAGAATAGTCAAGCTGACAACCCAGCGGGGAATGATGACACGACAACTGCACGACCAACTGGCTAAAGAATACCTAGAAGAATTATTAAAACCTTTAGGTAAGGTAGAAACCAGTAAAGATGTCAAAAGCGAAGTTCAGGAAATAGATGTTTGGTTTGTTCCGACGACAACAGCGATAAATTCTGAATTAGGATTATTAGGAAAAATGGCAGTTAAAAGCTGTCTTTTTGAACCTTACCGCAATGCACCTAACGAGGTAGAAATTAGAAGTTGTTTGTTAAAATTGTATAGCGTTCAGGGTGAATTGTTAAGACAAGCCAAAAGAGAAAAACGTTCTATCTCTGAAGAAGAATTACCTTTTCTATGGATTTTAACACCCACTTGTTCTGAAAGAATCTTGGAAGGGTTTGGAGCAAAAACAAAGGAGGGATGGGAAAAAGGAGTTTATTTTCTGCCAAAATACCAGAAAGCGGCTATTGTGGCTATTAACCAGTTACCCATGACAGAGGATACACTATGGTTAAGGGTATTAGGAAAAGGTAGAACTCAAAATGAAGCTATCAGCGAAGTAGTTGAACTATCAAAAGAGAACGATAAATGGAAGTATCTAGTAAGAATTTTCGCATCTTGGCGGAAAAATTTAGAATTGAATAGTAATGTCAATGATGAAGAGGTAAGGGAGTTAATTATGAGTTTATCACCTGCGTATCTTAAACAGTGTGAAGAATGGAAACAAGAGGGAATAGAAGCAGGAAGACAAGATGGACAGCGTTTGATGGTAGAGAGTTTGTTAGCGGTGCGTTTTGGTAATTTAGATGAGGAGTTATCTGCTATTATCAGTCAGTTGATGGAACTTTCTCCCACAGAAAGAACTCAGTTATTACTTAATCTTTCCCGTGAGGAATTATTAGCTAGGTTTAAGGTTGATTAGACATATCCTAAACAAGGAGGCGTTTTAGTCAACGTCTCTTTTAATCTTCATCATCAGCATCTTGTTGTAAAATACGACTATTCAATCGCTCATATTCATCCTCTAGTAGCCATATTTTAGCGGCTTCATAATTGTCACTAGCAAAGATGATTTTATAGTTTTGTGCAGGGTTATGGATACAGAATTTTCCTGATTGTTCTTTGACTAACATCAGAATATAAGGAGGAGATATCAAAGTATCTACCCAGATTTCTGCAAACTCCCATTCAGTTTGTTGTTTTGATGTTTGTTCCAGCATTTTCAAAATTTACAAGTTTAAGAAATTACCTTAACCATTTGCCATTTCTTGCACTCGTTTGATAATTCCCCTCACTGTCTCAGCATCAGGCGATTTGACAAGCTGCAATATCTCCAAAGACTGATGTAAATATTCCAGTGCAGTCACAAAATCTCCTTTTTCATCTGCTAACAACTGCCCCAACATCGCCAACGTTATCGCCTGACCTTGGACATTGCCAATGCTTTGATCAATTTGTAAAACCTGGTGGTAGAGGGCGATCGCTTCCTCTATTTTTCCCGTGTCGGCATAGATAACAGCTAATTGGTGCAAATTGAATAATTAATGCGTTAATTTTCTATACGGTTAATTATTTCCTTCACTTTTTCAGCGTTAGGGGATTCGATCTGCTGGAATATCTCAAAGGATTTCTGTAAATATTTCCGTGCAGTCACAAAATCCTTTTCACTATATGCAAGCTGTCCCATCTGCATCAAAATAGAAGCTTTTCCTTTACCTGTTTCATTGCCAAATTCTTCTTCTATTTGTAAAGCTTGATAAAAATAAAAAAGTGCTTTATCTCTGTCTCCTTTTCTAGCATACACAGTACCCAAACATTGCAAAGTTGAGGATTTATTGATTACATCTCCAATGCATTCTTTAATTTCTAAAGACTTTTGGTAGAGAGATAATGCTTTATCAAATTCTCGTTTTTTGCTGTAACAACGTCCTAATTCGTGAAAAATCGCTGCCTGATTGTAAGAATTTTCAGTACGTTCGTTAATTTCCAAAGACCGATAGTACAAGGTAATTGCTTCGTCAATTTCTCCCTTATCGAGGTAGGTACTAGCTTGGTTATGAATAATTGTTGCTTTTGCTTCTTCATCTGTTGCTGAACAGAGTTCTAATGCTTGTTGATAATGTTGATCTGCTTGTTCGATTTCACCAATTTCTTGTTCAGCACGAGCTAGATTAAAAAGAATTTTATCGCTTTCAACAATATCTAAGGTAGATTTGCACAGATAAATGGTTTCACGAAATCGGCTTTTTTGATTCCAGTAAGTCGTCAAATCTGATCCAACTGTTGAGGCAATTTCCCCTTGTTTTCCAAATAATGCTAACCGATGAATTTCTAACTGTTGTTCTTCAGGTGTGGTTTTCGTGTCTCCTCTCCACAAACGATACAACACCTCAGCCGCTTGTTGATGCAAGGTTTCTACATGAGTGGGTAACGTCAACGGCAAAATTCTCGGTACACGCAACGACTTATCAGGACTAACTTCCAACAATCCCAACGCCACCGCCCGATTGATATAATCTGCCAAATTGGGGATATTTTCACAAACTGCGGTTAATGCTTCCCTGGGGACTGGTAACTCAAACACCAAACCCTGTGACAACATTTCCCCCATCGTTTCATCCATTTGTTGCAGCAAGGCTTCAGCTAAAACCTGTTCTCGCAACTCCACCGCATCAACTTCTAAACGATTGAGAATTGCAACTTGGTCAACTGTGGAATTTTGCAAAATCTTATCCAACCATTCCAGCAACCGGGGATTACCATCAGCTAACCTCCGCGCTTGAGATTTCAACGCCTCATCTACCTGAGATTTTGCCCCAAAAGCCTCAAGACGATTACACTTTTTTCTTAAATCTGCCCCCCTCATTCCCTCCAATGGCTGTTTATAGAAATACTGCAACTGGCTAAATTCAA
Source organism: Anabaena sp. WA102 (assembly GCF_001277295.1). Lineage (NCBI taxonomy): Bacteria > Bacillati > Cyanobacteriota > Cyanophyceae > Nostocales > Nostocaceae > Anabaena > Anabaena sp. WA102. The sequence goes on from NZ_CP011456.1 coordinate 4,812,701, forward strand.
AATCATAACGACAGGTGAGAATTAACCAATGATTGGTATATGTTTCCCGAATCGCCCAAACTAAAGCTGTTAAAACCTCTGCGGCTATGGGTTGCAAACGACCTAACCCCCCTAACCCCCCTTCCCTGCGAGGGAATGGGGGAATCAAACTCCCCTCTCCTTGCAGGAGAGGGGCTGGGGGAGAGGTCAATTCTAAATTCACCTCAAAATCATCCAACACCAACAAAAACGGATCTTTCCCTGCTTCCCACAACTGCTGAAATACCCGCTTGAATCTAAATCTCAATTCCTCATCAGGATTTTGTAGCTGTTTGCGTTGTTCGTTATCATCCAACTTTTCCACCAACCGACTAACTAAACTCGGTTCATCAATTCTCCCTACCAAGACAACACGCTGAAAATTCGGGAGGCGGTCACAAAGTCTAGCTGCTAAACTACTTTTACCTAAACCACCCATGCCATAAATTAATACCCCTATTTCTTCCGTTGATTGTGTCAACGTCCTTAAACAACTTTGCAATTGACGACGACGACCAACAAAACTCTCACGGGTGGGGACTTTCACCTTACCCGCAGGATCTAAAAATTCCGTACTCACAGAAAGAGGTGGTGCTGGTTTCCTTCCCTGAGTCCGCAATGGTGTCACCAATTCTCCTGGTAAACTATCCGCCGCATATAATCGCAATAAATGCCAATCCCGCGCTTGGTTTTTGATTAAACCCCGTCTAAGTTGAAACCTATAGTTTTTCTATGGCGAAAACCCAAGTTTTCAAGATGGATGGAGTATAATGTTTGATAGGTACTGGCAACTGCTTCGGTGATTTGCTTTCCTGCTGCTAATTCTTGATATAATGTGGCTGCGGCTGCTGTTGCATCAGATTCTAAAACTTTCTGTCCCCATCCCAAAACGGCTTTAGCACCAGCTTTGAGTAATTCTTCCGCCATTGAAGGGACTGAACCATAATTATCACCATCACCTCCAGCTTGTCCAGTGCGACAACCAGAAAGGAAAATCAATTTTGGTAATCGGAATTGTAGTGCTTGTTTGAAATGTTCTGCACTAGCATAAAAAGCTTCTCCGGTTTCGGTTTCGGTAATAAATTCCGGTTGTCCGTTGGTAATTGTGGCATGACCGGTAATATGGAAAATATCAAAATAATCTTTACCGTAATAATCCACTAAATAGCGCAATTCCGATAAACAACCGCTTTCCTCCACTGTCAAAGCTAAAGGTTGTCTTCCTGTCGCTTCCAAAATTCGCGCTTCCTCGGCTTCAAAATCTAATACAGGTTCTACTCCTTGGGGGGAAGTAGCCATAAATAAAACTTGCAAAGCGCGGTTCTCTGGTTTTGTTTCCACAGACAATGTTTTTACAGAGTCCGATGATACCCACCGTACAGGAATAATTGACCGTTCAACGAGAAAGGTTTTACCATTGTGCAGAACTTCCCAAGGTAAATGGGCGAGTTTTTCGGCTGTAGCAATGGCTAAAATGATTCCTTGACGCTGATATTGATTGATGAGTTTTTGTAACCATCTGTCAGTCCCATCTAACCAGTTATACAGCCGTAACCCAGTCACTGCATAATCTTCAGCAAATGAGGAAACGTAATAATCTCTTTCTGCTAACTCAATTAAATCGGTAATTTCGCTCAAGGGGAGTGTACGTCTTTCGTATTGGTTGTAATTATCAGTAAAGTAGCGTAACTCTACATAATTACCTGCAACAGCTTTCAGGTCAAGGTGAAGAATCTGCACGTTATGATTCTAAAATTTGGCGAATTTCATCAATTGTGGCATTTTCTAACAGTAATCGTCTACCATTGCGGCCAACAATCAGAACTTTGGCAATCTTTTTACCTGACTGATTTTGTTGATACTCTTGATACCATTTGCGGATTTGTTCAGCAATAGCGATCGCACCACCCACCAAACCGACTATAGTGGCAACTGTGGTAATGACCGCCTCTTTCTTCACGTCTTCCGAATTTACGGTATAGTTCCCAGTTATACCTTCAATTGCCAAAAGTTCCTCTGTGGCTGTAATTGCGTCTTCACCTTCAATAGCAAATTTAATTTCTGTCATAAATTTACCTAAAATAGCTAATTTCCACGTTTATAAACCATTATTTTAAAATATCATAGAGCAAGGATGATGACTTTGCAAGCGATCAATTCCAATTAAATCCTGACATATAACTATCAATAATTGTGCAATACCAAATTAAAATGAAGTTGTATAGAATCAGATTTCCAGAATAATTGACCGCAGATAAACGCAGATAAACGCAGATCAAGACGGATAAATTAATTGGTTTCATAATTCTGTGCAGGGTCTAATGTGAAGAATCATTTCTAGAACTGTTAACTTGGTCTTTAATAGAGATAATTTAATCATTTTGATTCTATGGATTCCCCAAGATTAATATGTTTGTAAGTACCAAAATAAATCTCTCCCATTTACCTGCTTTTACTATGTCGAAGATATATAAAAATATTGCCCCTGTGATCTTCGGTTTGATATTATCAGGATTAATACCCGGTGTTGCTAAGGCAGAGACAGTGATGGAAAAAGTAGCCCGAACAGGAGTATTAACTGCTGGTACAAGCAAAGATGCTTTACCATTTGCCTACTCCGACAGTCAAGGAAAATTGACTGGTTATTCTGTGAATATGCTAACTTTAATCCAACAGCAATTAGAGAAAGAATTAGGCAAAAAAATTACACTTAAATTAGTTGCAGTTACCCCAGCAGCAAGGATTCCCAAGATAATTAACCGACAAGTTGATATTGTCTGTGATGCCAGTAGTTTTACTTGGGAACGAGATAAAAAAGTTGATTTTTCTATTAGTTATGGTGTCACAGGGACGCAAATTTTAATTAAAAAGGAAACCAATTTAGGTTCACCAGAATCCCTGATTAATAAGCGTGTGGGTGTGTTAGCTGGAACTACCAATGAACAAGCAATCAAGCAAATACAACCCCAATCTAAACTTGTATATTTTAAGACTAGACCGGAAGCATTTGCAGCTTTGGAACAGGGTAAAATTGACGCTTTTGCATCCGATAGCATTCTTTTAGAAGGATGGTTACAAACAGCAAAAAATCCAGATAGTTTTGCCATAGTCCCCCCTCGTCCCTATTCACGAGAAGGAATTGCTTGTATGGTTCCTGAGAATAACTCTAAATTCCTCAATTCAGTGAATTATTCCCTCGTCAAATTTATGCAAGGATTTGTCAACGATAACCCCAAATATGTGGCGATTTTTGACCGTTGGTTTGGTTCTCAAGGTGCTGTATATCTCAATCAAGATTTACGTGATTTAGCTGTAGAAACCATGCAGTTAATGATCGAGTTTCATGAACCAATTCCCCAAAAAGATTTGTAGGATTTAGTTATTAATTAGCATTTCCTCATCATATCGAGTATATTATAGCCCCATCCTCGCTTGCGGGGCTACGGTGTACACACAACCTTACCCAGAAAGCGTTTGGAGATGTAAAAGGGATTAAATTTCCAAAAGAAACACAAAAGAAAGTAAAGTAGAGAGAGAAAAAAGCAAGGGGAAAACACAGGTGGAAAATCCAATTTTAATTCACGGGGAAAATATCAGATGAAAGCATTCGGAGACCCAAGACGGTTAAAAAGGGGGCTAAACTGTATGCAGCAATGGCACAACAGCAAACCGTAAATATTCGGAGAATAAGCAAAAATAGAGCCGAACAAGTGGGATATTATAGATTCTTAGAGAATGAGAATGTAAGGATAGGAGAACTAGTTGCCAGTGTGGGAGAGCATTGTGCATTAAATGTGAATGGAAAACATATATTAGCAATTAATGATACGAGTGAAATTAACTTGCAGTCACATATAGGGAGACTGAAGCCAGAAGGAATAGGAGTAGTAGGGAATAACAAAGATGTGGGATTTTACATTCACCCAACACTGATATTAGATGCAGAAAATGGATTCCCGTTAGGGTTAAGTACAGTACAACTGTGGACTAGAGAAATAGACCATGCAGATAAGAATGAAAGAGAATATAAAAACTTACCCATAGAAAAGAAAGAATCCTATAAATGGATTACAGCAAATTGTCATCAAACCCGGAACAAGAACCCCACCCCCAACCCCCTCCCCGCAAGCGATGAGGGGGCTAAGATGTACCTTATATGATTGGAAATCGCTGTAAGTAGTGAGACAGAATTAATTACATAATGTCATTGCGTAAGCGTTGCGTGGCGTTAGCCATATGGAACGAAGTGAAATGAAGCAATTCCAAGATTTGTGATTGCTTCCCTTCGCTCGCAATGACTGTAAATATTTTTGTCCAATTACTTATTGTCGCATATTTCGGTTGTCTCCCGTTTATTTACTGGTCATCATCTTGCAAAGTTTCAATTAACAAATTTACTTGCTGTTGTCGCTGCTGTAAAAAACTATCACATTCTTGTAAATACTCAACCGCAGTCGCAAATTCCGTAAATACATCGGCTAATTCTAATTCACCTCCCTCAATGCGAGTGATAATAGTTTCAATTTCTGCTATCTTAGCTTCATAACTTCCTCCATTTGCAGATATGGATTTAACCGAATTATTCCGTTTTACCATAAATTTTTCTACCTACCTCAATAAATTATGAATTTAACCAGTAATACAACAATTAGCAGTGTCTATGAAGTCTGTATTGGTGTCCCAGATGCTATTTCCGCAATTCAATATTGGCAACAATTTGGTTATCGGATTGGAGAAATAGGAGAATTAACCGCAACTATAGCTTATCAACTATATCGGGTAAATTCACCTTTACAGTCAATTCGACTTTATCATCAAAATGCAGATCATGGATTAATTCGGTTAATGATTTGGCAAAATCCTACATCTGCGGGTTTAGGTATCAGTTCTATGAAAAGAAAAGGTAATCGTTGGGGTACTACCTTAACTGCTGATATACTGGGCCTTTTAAATCATGCGGAAGCAGCAAAATCAATTGGTGAAAATATTCTTTACACTCAAACTAACTGGGAAGTAATTTATAACAAAGATCAACAAGTCTTGGATTTGGGAAGAAACCACCGGGAAAGCAGGTAGGTGCTAAGGGGATGTGGCGAAGTACACCCTTAGTTGCGACTCAAATCATACCGGATCATCCTGAAAACTGTGCATCATGTAATCAGAGCTTAGAAATAGACCCAGCCATCAAGCCATACATGGGCTATTACGTTTTGGAATTAGAGAAGCGAGATTCAGGAATTGAAGTGGTTTGCGTTCTTCATCATGACTATCAAGCGACTTGTGAATGTGGACATCAAACCAAGGGCAGAACGGGCTTTACGACATGCTGTCATTTCCCGACGGATTAGCTATGGGACTCGTACCACTGAGGGTAGTTTAGCTTATTGCTCTATTTTGAGTGTTGTGCAAACCTGTCGGTTGCGAAAAATCGACCCTTGGACTTATGTAGCTCAAGTTCTCACTCTTGCTCGTCGGGGTATCAAACATCCCCCCATTCCTGTCACCTCTTAATTTTCCACGCTAGGCGATTCCTAGGTCGCGCAACGCTTACGCCTTCTTGATATCTCTAGTATAAAACATCTCCCTATTCCTGTTGCCTCTTCATCCCTTTTTCCTGGGGGGTGTGAACAGTTACTTACAAAGGGGGGCTAAATTCCTCAAAGTCCCGCTTTTCAAGGGGGATTTAGGGGGATCTGCGGGTGTCAGATCCTACACGAAAAAGTTTTCAAACAACCTCTAAAAAAATTAGGGGAAATATTCATTATTAAGAATATCTTCAAGACTAAAAGGACATTGCTTTGGAAAAATCTCACCAGGTAAACCTGTCTTTTGAATTGCTTGTCTTCTAGCTTTAGTATAAACCTGTTCTAAACAACTCAGGAAATAGTTGTAAAGTGTTTTGGAGCGAAAAGAAAATTCCAATTCGTCACGGAAGTTAGAGATTTCAATTTGCCAACCTCGTTGACAGGTTTCTTTTTCAGTTTCCCAATAACAACAAAGCAGAAGATGGATTAATAACTGCTTCAAATAACTTTCTACTTTGCGTCTTTGTTCTATTCCCAATGCTTCAATCTCTTCTGCTAAATGCTGCCAATCTAAATTATTAATATCTCTGTTTTCTAGCTGTTTGAGTGTGTTTTCTATCCACAGATAATGATCTGTTTCATATAGTGTTGATTGTAGATGTGTGGAAATTGTTGTGGTCATACTTTATCCTTTGGATAACAGACACAATTATTTTAACATAATAACTTAAATTTAGTTCCTAACAAAGCATTATTCTCAATAATTCTAACAATAGAAAGGTGATTTCTAGAGAGTGCTATTTCTATTCCTTCGGTCTTATCAGGGATATGAGACCCGATGCCTGGGGCGATCGCTCCCCTCGCCATAATACTGGGAAATTTTCGCTTATACATATTGATTAAAATATATTCTAATGCAATCTAATTTAAGATTATATTTTCTTGCTTATACTAAATGGAGATGAGGAAAATTTTTAAGAAGATGTATTGGAAAATTTTTTTATACTTTGCAAGGTCACAATTTGAGCTTTTGCCTAAAGGGGATATATGGACGTAAAAACGCAAGTTATGACCTTCTCAAGCAGCAATTCTCATTTTGAAACGAGTTTGCGCCATTTCAGCGAACTGCTTGCAGCAGCGCTTCGCTATCCCCGGATTTGTTAAGAATTGTAAAACCCTATGAATGTAAGGGTTTAAATGTCATGAAACCTTAAAATGAGAATTGCTGAAGGAAATCCTTAACACATCCCCAATGGTGGCACGGCGGTCATGGATTTGTTCCTGTAAATACAGTTCGGCTCTAAACAATCCTTTTTGGACAGTGGATTGGCGTAAAACTCCTTCTAAGGCATCAAGGGCAGGGAAATTAATCCGCACCCGTCCAGAGGGAGCATTAAAGCAAAAGCAGACATTTTTAGAGCGTTCAAAATAAATAAAAACCCCTTCACCATCAACTTTGGTAGTTTGCAATACTAGTTCGGTGGTGCCAAATCGTTTACCCAGTTGGTTTTGAGTCAATGCGATCATTTTGCGACTAACTTGGGTTTCGTATTGACTAGCGATTTCCAGCAGAGTTAAGTCCCTAACTGCACTACCAGTAGCAATCTGATAATTACCAGTTTTGGGAACTAATTTAGAAATATCAATATAGGTGTCGAGCATAGATGCCTCCCTAGTTTATTCGTCCACGATTTTTAGTTCACGATCGCTCAACAGTAGCAATAATTTATACTTACCTTCGTTTTCACCCTGACCAATTTCACCATACAAAAATCCGCGATAGGGACTACCCTTTTCCCGAATCACCAGTGGTTGATTACCTTTAGTACCAGCCCCCACCACAGCTACTTCCTGGTTTTGATGAAGTTCTTGGGCGATATTAAATAAAAATTCCATTGTCACGCCGTCTTCATGGACGATTTGATAGGTATACCGGAACACAAAGTCCGTAAATGCTTGGGTAATAGGGAGACGTTTACCTGTTTTAATAGGAAGGTGATCGTTGAGATTGGATTTACGAATCAGATGGGGGCGGCGTTCTTTTTCTTGTCCTTGCTGATCGTAAATAATATCAACAAATTTAAAGTCAGTGACGGGTTTGAGTCCATCCAGGCGATTACTAGAATTGTAATAAGCGGTGGAAATCATCTCTGTTTCCAATATTTGTCCTGCTCCCTCCAATTTTAATTCTGGGTCAAGAGCGATAAAATCTGACGGTTGAGCCTGAAACGGATCGATCATCGCATTAATGCCATTGATCAGTTTATAAGGCGTAATTGCCCCTACCTGAGTTTTTTGCTGAATTACTGGTTTGGGACGGCGGCGTGGCAACGATTGCAAGGATAGGCGGGCGGTTTTACCTTGATGTTCTAAGTGTAGAATAGTATCCATAATTTATACTCCTGATCATTAAAACATAGAAAAATTTAGTTCATCGTCTTCTTCTTCCTCGACTTCAGCATCAAAAAAATCATAGGCGATCGTCAACCCCACAAATGCCGTCTTTTTCATTTCCCCAATTAATAAAAACGCCTGTTCAGCTTTAACTAACAGATAAGCCTCTTTGGGAATATAGGTTTTGCGGTAATTAAATTGGGTAGAATATAGTCCATTACCGGCATTACCTCATCTACACTCAAGTTAAATCAAGTTGGTGGAGATACTGCGATTGTCTTCAATAATCAAACTTTAGCGACTCTCACTGGGATTCAAGCTAGTAGTTTGAATTTGACAGATCCTAAACAGTTTGTCTTTGCTTAGAATATAATTCACTCCTAGTACACTGGGGGGTAAGTTAATGATCATCATCTTTTTAGTGATTGAAAATGATTGGTTTATTTACGCCCTGTGGTACTTGTCTATAATCTTACTTGGTTACTTACTTTTGCTTGGTCAAAATAACCATATACTACCTGAGAAACTTGACGAATAAAATCTGTTCCTCTAGGATCATTATTTGGTCTTTGCACAAAAACTCCTGCTAAATAACGCTTACCTGATGGCGTTTCAATAATACCCGCATCCCCTAATATAAACCTGAGTGTCCCTGTTTTGTGCGCTATCTTAGCACCAGAACCTAAACCAGAAGGTAATAAACTTCTATTATGACAACCATTCATAATACCTATTACTTGTAATTGACTTGTATTGGAAAGTAACTGATTATTTTCCATTAAAGCTGATAGTTTTACCAAATCTTTAGCACTGGTTTTATTAGTTCCTTGAAAATCTCCCAGGCGATTTCGCATCACAGTATTTTGCAATCCCCAACTGCGAAATTTTTGATTTAATTGAGTAATTCCACCCAAACGCTCTATGATCATATTTGTGGCGGTGTTATCGCTAATAGTCATCATCCTAGTTGCAGTTTCTAAGAGACTAAACTTACTTCCTAACCGCCCATACTGCATATTTCCCGAACCACCAGCAATATGTTTTTTCCCCATAACCAATGTTTCATCTAATTGAATTTTTCCAGCATCTACTTGCTGAAATAAAGCAACCAAAATTGGATATTTAATTGTACTAGCAGCCGCAAAAGATTTATCGCCATTAATGCTTAAATAATCTCCTGTGTTCAAGTCCATAAAAAAGATACCAGGAGAAAGAAACTTGTAGCGAGCCATTAATGTTTTAATAGGAGTTTGTAGTTCTGAGATTTCTCTTCCCAAAGGAAATATACCAGTGAAGTTATGAGTCTCTATTGGACTGGTATTACTGACAGAATCTGGAGGAATAAATTTAATTTCCGGCAATTGTACACTTGATTTATTTTGACTCCAGCTATTTGGGTTCTCAAGCTGGTTGTTATCAGGATTTGCTTTAACTGGTAGAGATAATAAAAGAGTAGCCGTGATACTAAATAAGATCAATGAATGTAGTTTCATGCAGTTGTATGAGGAGAGGATTGAATTGACTTACAAAAAAAGGGAACAGGGAACAGGGAACAGATAAGAAACACTCATTTGCACCAGTTTAGAGCTTCAGTCAAGAAAAAGATGTTTTTAAAAGATGCGTAGCACGAAAAAAAACAGTGTCATTATTTTAATCTCATGTTTAGAAACATGAGTTTTTTCTGTTCCCTGTTGCTTCTTCCTCTGAAAGATATTTTCTAGATAAGTAAATGAAATCAGGATTGATTGATTTAGGTGTTGTTTTTAGAGGTCATTTTGGGTTATTTTTTTTGATAAGTAATCGGACGGAATTAATGACTCAACTGATTCTTCTGTTTCCCGTTCCCTATCAACTATTGTTGTTTAATTTTGCCCACTCACCTAGTGCGGGAATCTTTGCTAAAATGCCTTTTTTTAAAGGTTCTGGACGTTCTGACCAAGGCAATACACCATCATATTTTGTATAATACTGACTTGCACATTCTAGTACCGCAGATGGACTACTATCTACTGGTAAATCACCAAAGAGATAGGTTGATTTTCCTTCGGCTACAAAAGCAATCACGCAGGAATGACTGCAAGCGCTCATACATTCAACCCCCTGAATGCAGAATTGATTGTGCAATTCACTATCTTGAGCAAGTTCTTGAAGTTGTTTTAGTAGTTGTTCACCTTGACTTTCACCAACCCGCTTACCATCTTGCCACTTACTACCACAAGTAGTACAGACAAATAGATTATGTTTTTGATTGAGCATTGATTTAGAAATGTTGAGGAATAATTCGGAAACGCAGACATAAGAGTTTTTACAATATGGCTACTGTAAAATGTGTAAAGAAGCATAATTAACCGCACACGAAAACGGACAAGATTCACTTGCTGTCATCTTTTCTATTATTGTCAAAATATATCTAACGAAGATAGCAATAAGTCTCACCTATAAAAGCTTCCCACTTTCTTAAGTGCAGGATTGCAAATAATTAAATTGACGGTTAATAATCTCAGAACAGTACACAATTTGTAGGGTTTCTCTGGGGGTCTAAACTGATTAATTCCTATGGAAACATTCATGGTCTGAATCATCTGTACCACGCAAATGGATGTGAGTTTTTTGCTTTCGGCGGGCATTCTGACTTAGAGAATAAATCTCCTTACATCTGCGGGACAGTGTCGGATTTACACCAGACTTTCCCCCTTGCGTTTAATGACTGTTTCCCATTAAAACCGATTCAGTTGCGAGAATACTATATTTTTTATGTCTTGTCAATAGACAAGGGAGGATAATTCTGTTTATTGTTTTGCCCAGAGGCTGAATGAAGTATCATTTTTTTATGCTGTTGAGAAGATAAAAAAGGGATTATTTACAGTAAATTGTTAATTAAACTCTTTGTGGAAATTAGATATGCAGCTTCAAGAAGCCTCTAACGTTGCCGTCATTGTTGGTGAAAATGCGGTTACTGTTGCTCAATTACCTTGTGTGTGGCAGGATATTGCTAAGGGCAGGGCAAATGTCAGATTTAGTAATCCACAAGTCTATGTAGAAATGGCGCAGTTGTTTCAATATAAACTGCAATATGGTGATGTTGATTTGTTTAATGACCGCCCCCAGTTATTTCGGCTAATACCTTCATTCTCTGAGTTATTTGGGCAACTGGCATGGGAAACTCTGGAATTCTACGGTCACGACTTTATGATTCACAACTATCCAAACTTTAAGGCAGTTTTGCATAATTGTGAGTCAAAAGGTTCTGAGTACAATAATGAGGTCAAGGTAGCTCGCATCGGTTTGGAACTTTTTGATGAATTTGGATATGATTTACCAGCTAGTTTCTATCATGTGCATTTAGCCCCAATTTATCGAGATCATGTGTTTGAAGAACGGGCTTTAAGATTTGATCAAAGAGATATAGAACATAAGCGTTCGTGGGATGCTATTCTACACGCAGGTAAGGTGTTTGCAATGCAAATGAAGGTGCAAAGTATAGCATCTAAATACGGTTTTACTTATCAACATGGCTGTGGTTGTAACTCCCATTTATCTTCTATTGATGAGTCTTCTGGTGCATTTGAGTATGAATTAAGTTTGGAGAAACGTCAACGCTGGATTCGGAGTTTTATCTGGACAGCTTGGTATGAATATGCAATGTTTCCCATTGTCCCGAATACTAGTTATCTTGTCTAAGTAGGGTTTGCTGAAACAGTTATCTGTGAAGGCAGGTATACTGAAAACGGTTCATAGTTTAACCAAATATGAAACCCCTCTCTCCTTTTGACCTCTCCCTAACCCTCTCCTAAGAGGAGAGGGAAAAGGAATAATATTTAATACTGGAGAGGCTTTGAACTTGTTCTTTAGACTTCTCCGGTAAAGATTGTAGAGACGTTCCATGGAACGTCTCTACAAGGGTTTCAAACGACGCACATTTAATTCTCGGAGATGTGTTTTGTATGATAAAAAAGTCCAGCTTCTAGCCGTTTTGAGTATAAGTAGGTGAACACAATAAGTAATTGGACAAAAATATTTACAGTCATTGCGAGCGAAGGGAAGCAATCACAACCCTTGGAATTGCTTCATTTCACTTCGTTCCATATGGCTAACGCCACGCTGCGCTAACGCAATGACATTGTGTAATTAATTCTGTCTCACTACTTAAAACCAAACTGTGTAAAGAAACGTAAAATGGCTGAAAACTTCTTTACTCTTGCGTCTTGCCTTGCTATAACGACAATTTTCAACGCCAACCTACTTATTAGAGGCAGAGCCTCATCAGCTGCATTCCTAGTCAGAGACTAGGAACGAGATGTGGTAGGAATTTAAGCGTGATACTTAATCAAGGAACAATCAAGACGGGACAGGGAGAAAGGTTAATTACCCGTGCGGTAACGCTATCAGTTGCGCCTTCATCCGTTAAGCCTATTCCTCGACAGCCCATGATAATTAAACTGGCTTCAACTTCATCAGCAACATCACAAATAGTAAAAGCTGGTTTACCTTGTCTTTCTAGTAATTCGGCTATGATTCCTTGTCCAGAAAATAAAGCCTGGGCATTTTCTAGGAGTTTGGCAACTGCTTCTGGAGATACCATAGGACTGGTAGCCGGTGCTTCTGAATCTGGCTCTTCAACGACTGAAAGCAGAATTAAGCGACTGCCATAGGTTTGCACAATATTGGCAACTATATCAGCGGCCTCTCTGGCTTCTCGACTTTGATCAATGGGAAATAGAACTGTTTTAAACATATCTCACCTCTGCACCCCTCACTCCGGTAAAATCTTGATGGTCATATTTTGAAGACAATAACAGAAAAGTAATCAGGAGAGTTTGGCTGTGTCTAAAAAAAGTTTAGCAAGTTTATCTGCGGCTGATATATCTGGAAAACGCGCTTTGGTACGGGTTGATTTTAACGTGCCTGTGGATGATCAAGGCAACATCACTGATGATACTCGGATTCGGGCGGCGTTGCCAACTATCCAAGATTTGACCCAAAAGGGTGCTAAGGTCATTTTAGCAAGTCATTTCGGTCGTCCCAAGGGTGTAGATGAGAAATTACGTTTAACTCCCGTCGCTAAACGTCTGTCTGAGTTGTTAGGACAAGAAGTTGTCAAAACTGATGACTGTATTGGTGATGATGTGGCGGCTAAGGTTGGCGCATTGGCAAATGGTCAAGTGCTGTTGTTGGAAAATGTCCGCTTCTACAAGGAAGAAGAAAAAAACGATCCCGCATTTGCGGAAAAATTGGCTGCTAATGCTGATTTTTATGTAAATGATGCGTTCGGTACTGCACACCGCGCCCACGCTTCTACTGAGGGTGTAACTAAGTTTCTGAGTCCTTCTGTGGCTGGTTATTTGGTTGAGAAGGAATTGCAATATTTACAAAGTGCGATTGAAGTACCTCAGCGTCCTTTGGCGGCTATTATTGGCGGTTCTAAGGTTTCTAGCAAAATCGGTGTGATTGAAACTTTGTTGGAAAAGTGCGATAAGTTGATCATCGGCGGTGGGATGATTTTCACCTTCTACAAAGCCCGTGGGTTGAGTGTTGGTAAGTCTTTGGTGGAAGAAGATAAGCTTGAATTAGCGAAGTCTTTGGAAGCTAAGGCTAAAGAACGTGGTGTGGCTTTGTTGCTACCTACAGATATTGTCTCCGCTGATAAGTTTGCTCCTGATGCTAATGCTACTACTGTCAGCATTGAAAATATCCCTGCCGATGGTATGGGTTTAGATATTGGTCCTGATTCTATCAAGGTTTTCCAAGCGGCTTTGGCTGATTGCAAGACTGTGATTTGGAATGGACCTATGGGTGTGTTTGAGTTTGATAAATTTGCTGCGGGTACAGAAGCGATCGCACATACTCTAGCAGAAATCGGCAAAACCGGCGCAACTACCATTATCGGTGGTGGTGACTCTGTAGCGGCTGTGGAAAAGGTCGGTTTAGCTGACCAAATGAGCCACATTTCTACTGGTGGTGGTGCTAGTTTGGAGTTGTTAGAAGGTAAGATCTTACCTGGTATTGCAGCTTTGGATGAAGCATAATTGAAAAGGGTGAAGGATGAAGTTTTTGGCTTTGTCCTTCATTCTCTGCAATTAACCAAATTAAGGAAAACAATATGCAAGTACAAACTCGCAAACATATTTACACCCCTGAAGAATATTTAGAACTAGAGGAAACAGCACTTTATAAAAGCGAATATCGGGATGGAGAAATTATTCCTATGACTGGGGGAACTGGTAATCATAATAAAATTACACTAGCTATTGCGGCGATTTTACTATATGCCATGAGACGCAAAAAATATGAAGTTTTTATGGGAGATATGCGTTTATGGATTCCACAATTTAAAGAATATACTTATCCAGATGTGATTGTAACTGATGGTAAGGCTAGTTATACAGGCAAAAATAATACTACTGTGACTAATCCTTTATTAATTGTTGAGGTTCTATCTAAGTCTACAAAAAATTATGATCAGGGTGAGAAATTTACTTTTTATCGTTCTATTCCCCAATTTAAAGAATATGTTTTAGTAGAACAAAATCAATATCAAGTAATGCACTATAGCAAAACTAATGAGGGAGAATGGATTTTTAGAGAATATAAATGTGAAAATGATATTGTTAAGTTGCAACATCTTGATTTTGAAATTAGTTTAATTGACATTTATCAAGATGTGAATTTTGAGGATAGGGAATAAATAATGCTATCTATTCAAAAAATTGTTTAATTGTGAGTCATGAAAATCGAAAGTATCCATCTAAAAAACTTTAAAGCTTTCAAAAATGTGGAAATTAAAAAAATTCCTAAAATGTGCGCTTTTGTGGGTGCAAATGGTACTGGTAAAACCACAATTTTTAATGTATTCAGTTTTTTAAAAGATGCTTTAGGGAACACCAAAAAATAAATTACCCAATTTTGTGGCTTACTCTTATGAGAATATTTCTCTGATATTGGCAAAAGAACTGAATTTATTATCCAAGTTCCCATCAAACAAGCAGCTAAGAAAATCACTTACTCAAATTAATACTTCTAAGTCAGTTAAACCGCTGGCAATATTAATATATAACGCATTTATCATTATATATAATTATTTAGTATCGCTGATACAAACAATATAAGCTACTAACCAAGGCTTTATTAAGTTTAGCTGAAGCATGGAAAATAAGACTTAATTTCCTGCCACCTTCTCCGTCAAAACACTAATATAAAATTATACATTTTGAAATATTGACCAAAAATAGGCAAAATCTTTCCCGAAAAGAAATCTATCTAAGGAAACATTTCGATAATTTATGGTATATAGGTTAAATGTTTGTAGTCCATAGTCAAAGAAGTTTTCATTAAAAGCATGATTACTTCAACGTTTTGACTAAAATCCTCACAACGCAAAAGCCATGAATTAATGCACCAAAAATCCATCTGGTTATTGGTTGGATGATTCTTAATATCTACTCTCTCAGGAATAGAGATAATTTTGCTAGTGACAAATTTTTATTTCCCAAGATATATGAAGCACCGATTCAGTTATGAAAAAATTAGAGGCTGCTAATTAATCATAAAAATCACTGATTCTCCCAGACTCATTTTTGACAAATTAGAAAATTTATAATTATGGAAAATTAACCCTCAGCAATGTCCTCAGCATTAACCAAGACTTAAAAAATTACTTTCAACATTTCTTCTACTCTTGCTAAAATCACAAATCTCGTTCCATGATGATTTCACAATTTATCAAAAAAGAGTATTTATAAAGAATCACAAATTTGCTATTCTTAACTGCAATATTAACCTGTGTCACAATTCCCCCCCCATTCTACTGATAGCAATAGCAGCACCACCGATGTCACTCCTGTAGTGGCACTCAAGGAACTTGTGTCTAGGCTGCATCGAGAACAAAATAAAATTCAAGACTTACTGAGTTCTTTAGGATTTGCCCTCAGAAGCTTTAATAATTTAAATCAGTTTTTGGAACTGATTCCCCTCATGGCTACCAGAGTCACAGATGCAGAAGGTAGCGCACTTTTTCTTTATAAACCCAATGGACAAATTAGATTAGAACAACTACATTGGCAGGATACTCAGCAAAGAAAAATTATTAGAAAAGCCCTAGAAACTGCTAGTAGTCAAATTACTCTTTTATCTAACTCAGGTCCTGCTGCTATTTCCACAGGAATTCTAGATGACCAAATGCACGCTGTTTTAGGTCCAGATGTGCAAATCTTTGGCACAGCTATTTTAGTCAAGCATACAGAAAGAGGTTGGCTGTACGTTTTGAGTCGAGATCCTGAATATAGTTGGACAGAAACCAGACAAAAATTAGTGCGGTTAGTAGCAGACCAGACAGCAGTGGCAATTGACAATGATGAACTGTCTGTAGAATTAAGAAAAAAAGAACGTTTAGACCAAGAGTTAGAAATTGGTGCAGAAATTCAACGCCGACTTTTACCGCGTCAATGTCCCAATATTCCTGGGTTATCAATAGCCGCCCGTTGTAAACCGGCTAATCAAGTTGGTGGTGATTACTATGATTTTATTCCCACTAATCAAAACCAGTTAAAATCTAAACCACAAGCATCTCCAGAAAATGCTAGTTGGGGTTTGGTCATTGGGGATGTCATGGGTAAAGGTGTTCCCGCGGGTTTAATTATGACGATGTTGCGGGGAATGTTGCGGGGTGAAGTATTACATGGTAATTCCCCAGCCGGGATTTTACAAAATTTGAATCGGGTAATGTATGCGGATTTGGAAAATTCTCACCGCTTTGTCACCATGTTTTATTCCGAATATGACCCACAAACGCGGATTTTATCTTATAGTAATGCCGCCCATAATCCCCCCTTGTGGTGGCACGCAGCTACAAAAACTGTGAGTCAATTGGATACATTGGGGATGTTAATTGGTTTAGATGCCAATAGTGAATATGAAAATGCACAAGCACAGTTAGAAGTCGGGGATACAGTAATTTATTATACTGATGGTTTGACGGATGCAGCGGCGGCTGGAGGCGATCGCTTTGATGAAGATAATTTTGTTACATCCTTCAGAACAGCCTGTAAGTATTGCAACAGTCCCCAGGAAATTGTCGAATATCTCTTTGACCAAGTTGAACAATTCATTGGTTCTGATAAACGAAATACCGATGATATGACATTAGTTGTTATGCAAATTGTCTGATAGATTAGCGCCAAATTTTGAGAATATTAATGTATTTGTATAAAAATTATTCAATTTATTAATCTGCGCCAACTTTCATATAAACATAAAAAAGCAGAAATCAGAGAAATACATTTAATAAAATATTTCCTGCTGTCATATATAACAAAATTATCCAAAAATACCCAATAATACCCCCTGTATTCCCGATTTAATTAATCGAGAAAACATTAGCCATCAACCGATTCACAAAATTTGAGGCTATGATCAGAATAGAAGCATTAGAATTTTAGTCGCTGTTGATTATTCCCAGCCTCAACACTGGATTAATTGACACATCACGAGGTCTTATGAAAACTCAAAAATGTCCCACTTGTCAAGGTGAATTAGAAACTAAGCAAATTGAAAAAATGCTAAAAGGAGGCAATAACACCGCCGTTATCCATGTAGAAGCAGAAGTTTGTTCAAAATGTGGAGAAAAGCTCTATAAACCAGACGTTGTTAATCAATTTACTCAAATTCGTGCCAAACTCAGAAACCAAGAAACCGAAGATTTTCAAGTTATTGGTCAATCTTTCCGCGTTTCTGTTTAATTGATTAAGTAAAGAAAGCTGAAGAATTTTATTCTAAGTTGGATAATTTTACATCTTGTAACTGGCAGAGGCAATTATACTTAAGTCTTAAAAATGGGTGGCCCGGGATTCGAACCCGGAACAAATCGGTTAAAAGCCGAGTACTCTACCGTTGAGTTAGCCACCCTTTTGCTGTTTTTCCAACTTTATCAATATACCATCAACAGCTATGGTTTTGTCAAGGGGTTTCTAGAAAAAATTTGCCGTTAACCGAAAAGAAGCAGTACAACTAGCTCCAGGCGCTAACATAGTCAGGTTTTCACCAGTGTTGAAAGCATTGCGGGTGGCACTCCAAGGCTCTAGACAGTAGAAATCTTTGCCCTTGACAGTCCAAAACACTAGCCAGGTAGTGAAATCATCGTAATCTAGGGTTAGCTTCAACCTGCGGCTATTATCTGTGACTGTGGCTGATTTACTGGTGAGTCCCCCAAAAGCAAAATCAATTTCATCTTGGTTAAAGTCAAATTTGCCGTTAAAGGCGTGGAATTCCTTAGTTTTGTTATCTTGATATTCTCCAGAAGGAAGTTCCACTTCTAGCTGATTTTTATCCCCACAGAGAAAATAAGGGTGGAAACCAGCGGAAAATGGCATGGGTGTAGATGACAGATTTTTATATTCCTGACGCACTACTAGGGTATTACCTTGGAGTTCGTAGGTAAAAGCCAATTGAAAATCAAAAGGATAAACTGCCTTTGTTTCCTCGTTGCTGCTGAGAACTACAGTGAGACTAGCCTTACCTTCAGTATTTTGCGCTATTGCTGTCCAAGGCAATTCCCGCGCAAAGCCATGTTGTTTAATGGTATACTCTTTTCCATCAACGCTGTAAGTATTATCAGGTAAATTACCGCAAAGAGGAAACAAAATGGGATTACCACCTCTAACGCTCAAATCAGGATTGGTAAAGCGTTCAGCGTCTAGGTAAAATATTTCTTGACCTTGCACCAGCCAACGAGTGATGATACCGCCTCTTTCTGGGACAACTTCTATTTGTGTACCAGCGGTTTTATCAGACAGGATGTAGGTTTTGTATTGTTGTTCTTGAATGTCAATGGTAAACATAATAGCCAGTAGCTTGGTGTGGTAATTTGTGCTTATGTCCAGGCAAGAGGAAACAGGCAATACATATTGCGATTTTCCTACCTTTCTCCCCAATTGTAGGTTGTCGTGCCAACAAATTCCACCATGATCATTTGATCTCAAACCTTCAAAAAATTTCAACTCAAATCCTTACCATACCTAGTTTACAGTCTTTGACTGTTCATAGCAGCATTGTCACATTTCTACCTATTGTGGATTAATTGGTACAAAATCATACTTGGCTTTAGTGGATCTTACTTGCACCAATATGGGATGACTAGAGCGATCTCCAGTAGGTAAGAATTTCACCACCTCTCCTGCTCCCATTGTTGAAAAGTCGGGATTGCGGAGTGTTGCTTGTAGTTCGCTCCGTGTGCGGGCTTTTTCTAATCCCTGAATAATTGCCCGAGTCGCATCGTAAGCAGTCGCCGTCCGCCAGTTAACTTGACCACCCCAAAGCCTGGTTGCTTGTTGCGTAAAAACACTAGCCTTTTGCATTTGAGGATGCCAGACAACAGGCATTGTTAACCCATTAACATCACTTCTACCTGATTGCAATGTTTGTATCGTATACATACTAGGACTACTGAAAAGTGCTAGTCGGCTTTTATTACTGCGAGCAATGTCAATTGACTTTTGCAATTGTTTGCAATTGATCGATGTGAGGAGTAAGTAAAATAGCATCGGCTCCACTGCTAATAGCTTGAGAAATAGAAGTAGATGGATTGAAACTATCTGATGCCATATCGCAGTTAATGTTAATTAACTGACCACCATCTGCAATTAGGGATGCGGTGAATTCGTCTCTAAATGTAATATTATCAGGAGCTTGAGAATTATAGCAAGTCGCTACACTAGGTTTTTTTGCTACCTTGAGGACATATGTTGCTAATGGTTCCGCCAAGAACCGAGTGCTAGGAAGCGCACGAAAAATATAGCTGCCAAAACCTACTAGTTCTTTTGCAGAACTGGTTGGAGTAATCATCACTAGTTGTCCAGACTGATAGATGGGAGCGGCTGCCAGTGATGCTTCGCTGGCATTATGTCCCACAACTGCCAGCACTTGAGGATCTTGTACCAAAGCTGTCGCTACTTGTCTGGCAATGTCTGGATTGTTTTCGTCGTTGATAATTTCAACCTGTAACCTCTTACCTCCTGATCGATTAATTTCATGTTGTGCCTGAGCCACACCCCGGAGTAGTTCTCGAGCAACGTTGAGGTTACTCCCAATGGGGACACTGACAGCAATTTTGGGGGTATTAGTGCTGGCAGAACGAACAATAGCGTTATTTAGATAAATTAAGGTTTCTGGGTCATTCTGTTGCTGAATTAAGGCTGCTTGGAATTTAGCGATCGCCGTGCGGTAGTCCTGATTCGCAAACGCGCTAATACCTGCTTTTTTCTCAGGAGTGGCACCATCAAGAATTAGCAGCTTTTCACCCCAACTCATCCGTTCTTGGATCGAAAGATGATATGCAACTAATTTTGACATACCCAAAAGCAAAGCGATGCCTAGCACAATAAACACGATTGGTGGCAGACCCTGTTTAGTTTTTAATCTCATTTTTCCTCTACTGTCTAAGCGATTTAGTGGTTGGGTACTATGTTAATTCTGTGTATTTTGTAGGCAGGGATTGTCTAAAAAATTATTAGTTTTGTCCCATTTTACACCAAAAGCATCTGTTTTAGGCACTTTTTTATAAAAATATGCGACACATTTTGTATATTAAGTCTTATGGGATAAGGGATTCAGAATTAACACACTAGGCTCTGCCTGATATAATTGTATCCTATACAACTATAACCCTTAATAAATTTGATGAGTATAAGCTTTATTACATCTAACTTGCATATTTTTGAATTGGGAAAAAAGCATAGCGTTGGCGATCGCTATATTGAAGCATAAAAATCAAAAATTATATCGCTCAAGCTCCTTGTCTCTGCGCCTCTGCGCCTCTGCGTGAGCAAAAATCATCCCTTCAATCACCAACGCTATCTATTTTTGATATTCCCTGATTACCGCTCATAGAAATCTGGACAAAGCTACCTAAGGATAGACAATACTAGACAACTACGTTTGCAATCTTAGACCAAAGACCTAAGACTACAGGGATAAACGGCAATCCCTCTATCCCATTCATAAAGTTTGGGATTACTTTTCTAGCTATATTCATGCTTCCATTGGTATCAGCATTGATTATTTTACCACTGGAAGTTTTATATAAACCTCTTTTAATCCGTTTACCGCTAAAAGTAGGTTTACTATCTGATTTATCCTGGTAAACAGGCAGATTATCACCATCTAAAGCACTAGCAATGGATGTGTAACTTTCTTCAGTAATTACAACTTCGATACCTGCTAACTTAGCCTTGTAAGACAACAAACTGATTAATTTAGCATGAGGGATTTTGGTAAATTGCTGGTTGTTCTTTTTCCCAATATTAATGTCTTGCTTCCATCCTAAATTATTGCCAATGATTAATTGACTAATATCATTTAACTGACACCAATCAATTACTCTGCGGGAAACAGTATGGAGATAATTATCAACCCGTCTGTCACGCTTACTATTTAATTCTTTAACTTGTCTCCAGGCTTCTACTGATTGCGCTTTAGCTACTCTTTTATTGAAGAATTGGTTAATACTTTTCAATGGTCTACCATTAATCAATAACGGTTTAATACCGGAATGATTGGAAGTTATAGCCATCAAATTATTTAGACCAAGGTCTATACCAGCACTGTATTTACCCGTTGATTTAACAGGCTCATCTACTGTGTAAACTACTTCAATAACATAATAGTTTAGCTTAGGTACAATCCTTACTTGATCTACATTACCAGCAATAGTAGGTATTTGGATATTAGACTGAGATAGTCTCACAATACCTTTAGTTAACGCTGGTTTTGATATTGCATCTATTGGATAGATTACAATATTTCTACCACGCTCTTTATGCTTATACCTGGGCATTTTCGGTTGGCCAAGATATTTACCCTGATGTTTTGCCCAATCCTTTAATGCGGCTAACCAACCTTTCCAAGCTTCTGAAACTCTCCGGACTATTTGTTTACTAACCTTAGTTGGAAGATATCGGTAAGCTTCTATATTCTTGGTTTGATGGTAAATATCAATTGAGTTGTAATACGTATTAGTTTCAAAGAAGTATTGACGTTGAATATAAGTAGCAGCATTGTAAAGATGCTTAGATTGCAAAGCCAAATAATCACATTCTTTCCAAAATTTATGCTGTTTACTGATTACGTGTTTTTCTACTAATTGCATTTGACTCGACCTTTCAAATGTTGTTATACTCGTATTATATATGAGTTATTTAAAAATAACAACATGGCTAGAAAAAAAATTTACGCAGAAGAAAAAAGACGATTCACAATGACTTTGACTCAAACAGCTATTCAATGGCTTGAGCAAAAACAAATAGATATAAAAGCATCAAGCATCAGTGATGTCATAGAACGTATGGCAAGAGAAAACCTACCCAAAAAAGAGTAGGAAAGGGTAGGTTTGCCCAGAATTTAGCTGACAGTTTGACACCCATTACCTATCACCCATTACCCATGACCCAAATTAAACGTCTTCGGCAAAAATGAAGCGATATAACTCGCTAGGATCTGGTTCAGGGCTGCTTTGGGCAAATTTAACCGCGTCCTCAATTACAGCCTGAATTTTCTTTTCAATATCTTTGAGTTCTGCTTCTGTAGCTAGATTTTGTTCCACTAAATAACCCGCTAACTTTTTAATGGGGTCACGAGCAAACCAAAATTCTTTTTCTTCTTTGCTTCGCATTTCGTCTGGGTCAGCCAGGGAATGACCCCGGAAGCGATAGGTCAGAGCTTCAATTAAAGTTGGACCTTCTCCTGCACGGGCGCGGGCTACGGCTTCCTGAGCCACCTGACGCACTGCTAAAACATCCATACCGTCTACTTCCACACCCACCATGTTAAACACACTGGCTTTTTTGTATATCTCTGGTTGAGAAGTTGCCCGTTCGTGAGACATACCAATTGCCCACTTATTATTTTCGACCACAAAGAGAATTGGCAATTTCCATAAAGCTGCCATATTCAATGTTTCAAAAAATTGACCGTTGTTAGCAGCACCGTCACCAAAGAAGCAAGCGGTTACTTGGTCGGCGGTTTTGTCTCCCAGAACTTCCCGACGGTATTTAGATTGGAAAGCTGCACCAGCAGCCACAGGAATACCTTCGGCTACGAAAGCATAACCACCTAATAGGCGATGTTCAGCAGAAAACATATGCATTGAACCACCGCGCCCTTTACTGCAACCTGTGGCTTTACCAAATAATTCTGCCATGACTTCGCGGGCGGGGACTCCGGCGCTTAAAGCATGAACGTGGTCACGGTAGGTACTGGAAACGAAGTCTTCACCGGGACGCATTGCACCTTTAATAATGCCGCTACAAACTGCTTCTTGTCCGTTGTACAGGTGGACAAATCCAAACATTTTTCCTCTATAATACATTTCGGCGCATTTATCTTCAAATAAACGCCCTAATGTCATGTCTTCATATAAGCCTAGTCCTTCTTCTTTGGTGATTTGGACTGTGGCAGTATTAAATGTGGGTAATGTGCGCTCTTGAGCCATGCTGGTGAAGTATTCCTATTGTAAAAGTTAAAGTTAAGTTTGTCTTTGTTTACGTTAGCTATAAATTAGCCGGCGTTGACAAAATTAATTTATCAAAACCTATTTTATATGGTAACAATCAGGATAACTGGCTTTCTGCATAGCGATTAACAATTAGGTAGGTTGGCGTTGAAAATTGTCGTTATGGCAAGGCAAAAGGCAAGAGGCAAGAGGCAAGAGTGAAGAGGGTTTGGGCGATTTTACGTTTCTTTACACAGTTTGGTTTTATTGTGTTCACCTACTTAATGTAATTTCATCAAGTAAATGAAGCCGCATGAAATAAGATTTTAAGAATAATTAAACGCAGATAAACGCAGATAAACGCAGACATGATAATTCTGTGCAGTAACTGACCACTGACCACTAACCACTGACAACTGACAACTGACAACTACTTACCTGTGAGTTTCACTAGTCCAATCCCACCAAAGTATAGTCCTAAGACTGCTCCTGCTAAAAGACTTTGAGTGAGAGGGTCGGTGGAAGGTGTGAGTATTGCTCCTAAAACTACTGCTGCCATGATGACATAACGCCAGCCTTTTAACATAATTTTTGAGGAGACAATTCCCAAGGTAGCCAGCAAGATTTGAATGACGGGAACTTGAAATGCTAGTCCTGTGGTAAATAACAATAACAGCACAAAGTCAAAATATTTGTCAATTGACCACAGTTGCTCTACAACATCAGCACCATAGTTAATGAAGAATTGCAATGCGGCTGGGATGAGTGCAATGTAGGCGAAGATTAAGCCGCATACAAATAATATGCTTGAACCTAGCACTACGGGAATGACTAACCGCCGTTCGCGCACGGTGAGACCAGGAAGTACAAATTGAATGATTTGATAAAGAATGAAGGGTGTGGTCAGGATTAAACCACCATAGGCGGCAACTTTCATGGAGACAAAGAAAAATTCTCCGGGGGCTAATTGCAGAAATTTTACGCCGTGAGCGGGGATTTCTAGTAGCTGGACTAGGGGTTTAACTACGATAAAACAACCGATAATACCCACTGCCACTACTATGAGGGAATAGAAAATTCTTTGTCGCAACTCTTCCAGATGGTCGAAAATGGACATTTCCACTTCACCTGGTAATTCATCTAGGGGGCTGATAGATGGTTCTGGGTCTGAGTTAGGGGATTTGATTGTATCTACGTCTTGTGAAGAGGTCATGAGTAAGAGGAGTGGGAATCGGTTGTTAGGCAATCTTTGTTAACTATTCTATAAGGAATAGGTCTGAAAACTCTTGAAGTTGTCAATAGACATCTCCAAAAAAGATGGTAGAGACGTTACATGGAACGTCTCTACAAGGGTTTCAGGTCACGCATATTTAATTTCTGGAGATATCTAATGAGTCAGGAAAATTAACTTTAAGCAAAAGCTCAATTTATTCCCTTGCGGAGTATAACTTCTTCTAAATCCTCCTGATAGCGCAGCGTGGCGTTAGCCATACTCCTGAATGGGCGCAGTCCCTGCGCCCCTACCTCCTGATAGCGCAGCGTGGCGTTAGCCATACTCCTAGTAGTTCGTCAAATTTATTTTGACGGGTAATGATCGGAAAAAACTTCTGTTCTTCCCTCCTCTGCTCCTGCTGATTGCCTTCACCCGTCATTTTCGGGTTGACAGACAACTTATTCAGCAAACCTATTTATTTTTAGTAATATTTATATCTTTGATTTTATTTTTATATTTGTAATTATTTTTTGCTTAAAAGTATTAATTAGTACAATAATTTTTTCTGGCACTATTAATTCATTAATACTTATTTATTAAGTATTAATTTAGAACTCAGTATGAGTTGGTGAATATTAATTAGCTATATCCCCTGTGATGAGTCATTTTTTCATGATTACGAAAAAATAATCTCTGGTGGTGATTAGATATAACTGTGTTTTAGATTACGTCGTTTATTTAATGACGCATAATATCTATTTTTGTTTCTGGTCAAAAAAAGATTTTTTTCTCCGGGTTTTTCTCAGAGAATTTGTACAGATAGAAAGAACGTTATCTTGTGGTTAAATTAACTCTGCCAGGGGGGTAAGAGTTAATTTAGCAGTCATAAATCTAACTTTGGATTTATGAATCAATGAAAACAATAACTTGTTTGTTCATTCTGAGATAAATCAAGGATGTAGTTGGGTAATATCCAACACTAGTCTAGATTAGTCTTTGCAATGAATAGACAAGATAAACTAATGCGCTTTAAGTTTGCATTGTTTGTGGTGTCTTGTTTGATGCTATGGGCAGATTTTTTATGGCAATTTTGAGAACCATTAGCTGATTCACAAGTTTTCATTGACCAGGATGATGTTGTTGATTACGCAATAGCATTCTGAGTTGAGTTTTGATATGAAAAAAACAATTGGTTTAGGACTAATGGTGTTGTCTGTCTATCTGTACAATTCCAGTGCTTGTTTTGCAGGGAATAAGCTGTCCATTGACAATGCAGGGGTAAGAATCGGAAATTATTCTCAATCACAGTTAGTGGTGGGTATGTCTGCTAGAGATGAACAATCAGGTGACTGTATTCGTAAGGGTAAATGCAAGGATTAATATGCTTCGATGACAAAGTAATAATTGCAGTTGAGGCTACGTAATTAGTGTTTGACTAGATTTGTCAGAACATCAAGTTTTTTATCAACTTTCAATATTTTGCCTGTTTTGGGTTGCTTCTGTAGAGGGAGTGATTCAATTGTTGTGGCGGTTATCAGTTGGATGCAATACAATTTAGTCATTCAGGGCGGGGTTTCCCTACCCTACAGTTTTTTGCTTATGTCCTTTACAGCACTTTCTTCTCTTATGAGGTAGACATAGCGGGCATCTTGCCCGCACCAAAAGAGTTTCATCATTAATATCTGTACCTAATAACATCGGGAACTGCTGTATGTCATCAGTGTAAATTTTAATGTAAGTAAATTGCTTTGGTGACTGGGTGGGGTGAGGCTGTGAAGAAAAAGATAAAATTAGTTATATTTACATACCAAGTTGTTGCGGATATGTCTAGTTTTCCGTTGTAAAAAAGATTGTGACAGATGATGTTGTGACAATTACAGCGTGAATTGGATTTTTTATGCTTTTTAATGTAGAAAGATTTTATCAGGCTTGTAATCCTTCCCGTCCCTTGATGATTGAGAATGTAGACGACCGGATGTATTATATTGATTTTACTTCAGTCCGGGGTGGGAAGATCATTGAAGCTCTGCTGCGGACTATTACTAAGATATCTCCAAATACGCCAACCTGTCAGTTATTTACAGGACATTTGGGCTGTGGAAAATCTACGGAATTATTAAAACTCAAGGCTGAGTTGGAAGCGCAGGATTTTCATGTTGTCTATTTTGAGTCTACTCATGTTTTGGAAATGGTAGATATAGATATTACAGATATTCTGTTAGCGATCGCTGGTTTGGTGAGTAAAAACTTGGAAGCGATGAAACTGCGTGTCCAGCCTAGTTACTTTACTAAGTTGTTTGGGGAGTTGGTAGATTTTCTGCAAACTCCTTTAGACTTGGGAGTAGAAGCCGAGTTATCTGTGGGAATTGCTAAAATTACGGCAAAAACCAAAGAAAGCCCTCAGTTACGCAGACGGTTAAGAGACTATCTAGAACCACGCACAGAAAATATCTTACAATCAATTAATAAAGAACTGTTAGACCGGGCTAATTTGGAGCTAAAAGCCAGAGGGAAGAAGGGATTGGTGGTGATTGTGGATAACTTGGATAGGGTGGCGGTTCGTCCTTTACCTTCTGGGCGATCGCTTCCCGAATACTTATTCATTGATCGAGGAGAACAATTAAGAAAATTACATTGTCATGTGGTTTATACAATTCCCTTAGCCCTGACATTTTCCAATGAAAGCGCCCAATTACAACACCGTTTAGGAGGTGGAGTCGCACCGAAAGTATTACCGATGATTCCCGTGCGTCAACGTTGTGGAGAAATTCATACCGAAGGACTGGGATTGATGCGCCAAATGGTCTTAGCCAGAGCCTTTCCTGATATGTTACCAGGCGATCGCTTAAATTTAGTTACTCAATTATTTGATAACTTAGAAACTCTGGATCGTTTATGTCTGATTAGTGGTGGTCATGTCCGCGACTTATTAGGATTACTATTTGATTGTTTGCGAGAACAAGATCCACCTTTTGATCGCCAATGTGTAGAATTAGTAATTCAAAGACAACGAGATTACCGGGCTAATGCCATTGATATGGAAGAAAGTGAATTAATCTTGCAGGTACTTCAAGATCAACGAGTTAGAGGCAATGTAGAGTACGATATTTTATTACGCAGTTTATTCATATTTGAATATCGTGATCACCAAGGAGTGTGGTTTGCAGTTAACCCAGTTTTAGCAGAAATGGAAAAATTTAAATTATGCTTAAAAGACAGCAAGCAGAGAATATAATCGCTGCTAACCAACAGTCTTTACGTAGTTTAGAAAGAGCAATTACCTTTTCTAAAAATCAGTTTTCAGTTATTTTACTGTGCTGTAACTACGAATTCCTGCGAGATATTATCCAGCAGCAACTAGCAATTAATGGTTGGGGAAATGAGCGCATTCAAAGTATTACTTTAGATAAAAAAACTACAAGTTTATATACAACAATTCAATCACAACTTACCATTGATCAACCTGCTGGATTAATGATTATGGGGTTTGAATCAATCTATGAAATAGATGATCTCTTGCGTTCCATTAATCAAGTCCGAGACGAATTTCGTAAACGTTATCAAACCCCAATAATTTTTTGGGTAAATGATCAAGTTTTACAAAAAATCATGCGGTTAGCTCCCGATTTTGCGAGTTGGGGCAGCTACACCAATTAGATTTGAAATGACTTCTATTGGATTACTAGAATTTCTCCACCAAGAAACTGACGATTTATTTACAAGAGTCTTACAAAGTAATTATGCTCAAGTTCATACTGTCACCTTAGAACAAGTATGGATTAGTAGCGACCAACTCCATTATGCAATTAGAGAATTGTATGATAGGGGGATTGGAATCGAAGCAGAATTAAATGCTAAGTTAGAATTTATTTTTGGCATAGATGATTATGTCAATAATCGGATTGATTCTGCCTTAAATAACTTTCAGAAAAGTTTGCCTTTTTGGCATCATCAAGAAGATTTAGAACTGACAGAATATGCAACTGATATAACAGCAGGATTATCTAATTCATCTTGTGCTGATTTTTTAAAACAGTCAATTTTATTATTTTATATTGGATTATGTTACTGTCGTCTTGCCGAACAAAACCCCAAATCAAGAGAAACATATTGGCAATCAGCCAAAACATATTTTCAGCAATGTTTACAAACATTTGAAATTGCTGGACGGATAGATTTAGTTTCAGAATTTATTGACCAATTATTAGAAGTCTTATATAGCTTAAAATCATGGAAAGAATTACAAGTTGTCGCTAAAAAATCCCTAGAATTACATAAAATATATGGTAGAAGAATTCAATTAGCTTGTGATTATGGTTTTTTAGCACAGGTAGCCGTACATAATTCAAACTGGATACAAGCTAGTATTTTAGGGCATATATCACTACTACAATTAGAAACAGCAAAAAATCACCCAGAATCAAATAATTATTTATTTCCTCTGATATTAGAACAAATTTATTTATTAACTTTAGCCAAAGCCCTCAATCATCTAAAACAAATAACGGTAGCAGAAGAATATATAAATACAGCATCTCAACAACTATCATCAGCCTTAGAGAACAGTGAACATCAATATGATCCCCATCGTTACATTCGCTTATTACATAATTTAAGATTATTATACTTTCAAATAGGACACTATCTTCAAGCCTATATTATTAAACAAAAGCTCCATTCTGTAGAACAACAATATGGTTTTGTCTCCTTTATTGGGGCTGGGCGGTTACAACCTCAAAGACAAGTCACCAACCCCACTTTAATATCTACATTTGGTAGTAATAGTATAGCCTTAGAAATTGCCGCTTCTGGTAGAGAATCTGATGTTAATCGCTTAATTGGTAGAATTAGTCGTGCAGACCAAAAATTAATAGTTATTCATGGACAGTCAGGTGTTGGTAAAAGTTCTACTGTCACTGCTGGCTTAGTTCCCGCACTACAAAACCGCGCTATTGGTGATCAAATTGCTGTACCAGTTGTCCTCCAAGTTTATACAGATTGGTTAGGAGAATTAGGAAAATCTTTTACCAAAGCTATGTTAGAAATGGGGAAACTATCAGCCATTGAAACAGAATCTCGATCTAAGTTTTGTCCTCTGATAACTGCTAATGACATTTTACAACAATTACGAGAAAATGCAGATAATCATTTAATTACAGTTTTAATTTTTGACCAATTTGAAGAATTTTTCTTTGGTTATACAGATTTTCACGAAAAACAAGCATTTGATCAATTTATTAGTAATTGTTTAAGTATATCTTTTGTGAAAGTTATTTTAACTTTGCGCGAAGATTATTTACATCGCCTTCTAGATTTTAGATATCTCTCATCAATTGAGGCAATTAATAATAATATTCTTGATAAAAATATTCGTTATCAACTGAATAACTTTTCTCCTGAAAATGCCAGAAAAATCATTCAAAAATTAACTGAACGTTCACATTATTACTCCCAAGTCAAATTAGAACCAGATTTAATTGATGCTTTAGTTGCGGATTTGTCTTCAGAACTGGGTGAAGTTCGTCCGATAGAATTGCAATTGGTAGGCGCACAATTACAAGATAAATATATTACTACTCTTGCACAGTATGAACCCTATCGTCCCAATAAGTTAATTCAAACATATATTCAAGAATTAATTAAAGAATGTGGGAGAGAAAACGAACGGGCTGCTCTCTTAGTTTTATACTTATTAACAGACAATAATAACAAAAGACCTTTTAAAACCCGTGCAGAATTAACATTAGAACTCTCAGAGTTAGAAGATTCTAGTAAATTAGAGTTAATTTTAGATATTTTAATTCGCTCTGGGTTAGTTGTGATATTTCCCAATGTTCCTGAACGCTATCAATTAATTCATGATTATTTAGTCAGCTTAATTCGTCATTTACAACGACAAGAATCTGGATTACAGATACAAATTAATACATTACGGGATAAAGTTAGAAATAGTTATCAAGAAATTGAACGTCTTAAAAGTGAATTAAGAAAAAATCAAAACGGTTTTAATTTAGAACATATCCACAATCCCCAAGGAGATAATTTACTGTCAGAATTACGAGAATTACGCAAGCGAGAAGAAGAAAGTCAAGCAGAAATCCAACATTTGCGAACAGAATTAAAAGAAAAAGAGTTGATTGCAAAATTAGCCGATAGCCAGGAAAAACAACGTTTAACTGCAATTAGATTAAATATTGCTCTAAAAATAGCCTTAACAGCTTCTATTATTGCTATCTTTGGCTTAACTACTTCTGTGATTACGTCTACAGATAGTGAAATGAAAACTCTAAGTGCGTCCAGTGAGGCTTTATTTGCTTCTCAAAAAGGTATTGATGCCCTTAAAGAAAGTTTAAAAGCAGGGAGAAAATTAAAAAAAACTCTATGGAGAAATACTTTTACTCAAGAAAGGGTATTAACTGCACTATATCAAGCGGTTTACGGAGTCAAAGAACGTAACCGCCTAGAAGGTCATTTATCGGGGGTGAGAATGGTGACATTTAGTGCTGATAAATCTTTAATAGCTTCAGCTAGTGCAGATACAACAATTAATCTTTGGAGTCCTAATGGAATTTTAGTGAGGACTTTATCAGGACATGATGATGTGATAAATAGTCTATCTTGGTCCCCTGATAGTCAAATGTTAGCTTCTGCTAGTCAAGACAAAACAATTAAACTGTGGAATCGAAAAGGTAAACTCGTAAAAACCTTACTCGGTCATACATCTGTAGTAAATAGTGTGAGTTTTCATCCTCATGAAAAAATTATCGCATCTGCTAGTACAGATCAGACTATCAAACTTTGGAGTCAAGAAGGTAAGCTACTAAAAACTTTAGTAGGTCATAAAGATGCTGTTTTAGCTGTAGCTTGGTCACATGATGGTAAAATCCTTGCTTCTAGTAGTGCTGACAAAACAATAAAATTGTGGAGTCGAGAAGGTCAGTTACTCAAAACTTTGTCGGAGTATAAAGATGCTGTTGTCGCTATAGATTGGTCTCCTAATAGTGAAATTCTTGCTTCTGCTAGTATGGATAAAAAAATCAGATTATGGAGTCGAAAAGGTCAATTACTCAAAACTCTTTCTGGACACAGCAGCGGTGTTATTAGTGTTGATTTTAGTAATGATGGACATACTCTGGCATCTGCGAGTATGGATGAAACAATTAAAATTTGGAGTCTTGATGGTAATTTAGTAGAAACTCTGAGAGGACATAATAGTTGGGTGAATAGTGTCAGTTTTAGCCCTGATGGACTAACTCTAGCATCTGCTGGTAGGGATAAAAATATTATTTTATGGCGTTGGGATAGTCTGACTTTGCATCATCCCCAAACTAATGATGATTGGGTGACAAGTATTAGTTTTAGTCCTGATAGTAATGCTATTGTTGGTGGTTGTCTGGATAAAACAATAAAAATCTGGAATCGAGATGGTAAATTACTAAAAATATTCACGGGTCACAATGATCAAGTTTGGGGTGTAGCGTGGTCGCCTGATGGTAAAATTATCGCCTCTGCTAGTAAGGATAAAACAATTAAATTATGGAGTCGAGATGGGACTTTACTCAAAACTTTAAATGGTCATACTGATATAGTTTTAGCTGTGGCGTGGTCGCCTGATGGTAAAATTATCGCCTCTGCTAGTAAGGATAAAACAATTCAATTATGGAGGCGAGATGGGACTTTACTCAAAACTTTAAATGGCCATACTGATGCTGTTAATTGGGTGAGTTTTAGTCCTAATGGTAAATTTTTAGCCTCTGCTAGTGATGATAAATCAGTAAAAATATGGACAAGGAATGGGGAAGTTATCAAAAATTTAACTGGTCATACTCGCAGGGTAAATGGTGTAGCATGGTCGCCTGATGGTAAATTATTAGCTTCAGTTAGCCTTGATAGTACGGTGAAAATTTGGGGTGAGAACGGTATTTTACAAAAAACTCTGATGGGGTATGGTGATGCTTTTATTGGTGTTAAGTTTAGTCCAGATGGTCAAACTCTAGCAGTAAGCAGTGATAATAAACTCAGGTTGTGGAATCGAGAAGGTGTTTTATTGATAATGTTAAAAGGTGATTCTGAAGAGTTGAGTAGTGTTAGTTTTAGTCCAGATGGTCAAATATTGGCTGCTGGTAGTGATAAAGATAATGTAATTTTACGCAAGTTGTCAGATATTACATTAGAAAGTTTATTGAAAAGTAATTGCCATATTTTAAAAGATTATTTACTGTATAATCCAAATATGACTAGGAAAGATGGCGATAGAGAGCAAAGTTACCGCACTTTGTGTCAAGATGATTAGGGGCATAATTCGTAATTACTCTTTTTAACTATTTTTTAAGCAATAAAAACCTGTTATAACTATGCAAATTAATTTTTTACCAGATGATATTACTGTCAATGCTGAAGTAGGAGAACCGTTGTTAGATGTGGCGGAACGGGCTGGGGTATCAATTCCTACGGGTTGTCTGATGGGGACTTGTCACGCTTGTACTCTAGAGTTAGATGATGGGGAAGTTATTCGGGCTTGTATTACCGCAGTTCCACCGGGAAAAGAGAAGTTGACGGTGCATCTTTTTAGTGATCCAACTTGGTAATTATGTTTTGTTTCGCGCAAAGATGCTAAGAAGCAAAGGCGCAAGGAAGAAACAAGCCTGTATATAAGCAGAATAGGTATATAGTATGTCTAGCAATGGTTTCTTGTCAAGGATTATGCTATTTATACTAAACACGGGTGAGATTTAAACTTTTGCCAAATGACAAAGAACCCAGATGTGTAGGGGTAAAGCAAGAGCTTCATTGGTGTCAACTTAGGCTACAGATGGCTTATTTGTTGGCTTCCACACCCACCCAGAAATGAATTTCCGGGCTAATAGCGAAAGTAAACTAAAGTTTACTCAAAAATTTCTGGGTTATTTAGTCATCAAAAGACAACTTCTGCTATTAAGTAGGTGAACACAATAAAACCAAACTGTGTAAAGAAATGTAAAATCGCCCAAACCCTCTTCACTCTTGCCTCTTGCCTCTTGCCTTTTGCCTTGCCATAACGACAATTTTCAACGCTCACCTACTTAGACTGGGAATTCATTCCCAGGCGGGCTATGGGTTTTACGTTAATGCTATTAGGGACTTCCAAGAAATAAATTATCCTGATTAACGAACCACAGAGGCGCAGAGGACACAGAGGAATAAGGGTTTGAGAGATTTTTGCGTTAGGTGGTTGAGTATTTTTTTATTTGGAAGTCCCTTAGACTGGGAATTCATTCCCAGGCGGGCTATGGGTTTTACGTTAAGTTGACACCAATGAAGCTCTTGCTTTACCCCTACGTTTAGAATCAAACAATCAAGCCGTTTTGAGTATAATACACAAATTAAAGACTGAAATCCTACTTAATGAACAACACACCAATTATTCTTTATAGACAAGGAAATGCCAATTCCCCCAGAATGGATAATGTTCGCCCTGATAAAGATATTGCTTGCTATGATCAGGATGGGGAAGTATGGGTTATGACTACTTTAGCAGATGGGGAATCAACAGGGGGAATATCAACATTTGCTAATCCAGGTTATGGTAAAAATTGGTGGCAATTACAAGCAGGAACAAAAATACCAGAACAGCTAGAATTAGTTAATGACTATGATAATCACTGGCTGTGGAAACCCATTCAAGATATGCCATTGGAGGATTATAAAAAAGAATTACAACAGATAGGTACGTATTTCTCTAAAGTTAATTAATAATAGTTACAGTCATCATTGGAAGGAATTAGCTATGGATTTATCATTTAAAGATATCAAGTTCATGATCGAAGCTGTTGATAATTTGATGGTAAAATACCAAGAAAGAATCAATCAAATTGAAGACTCGGATGAATATGAAGATGAAGTTTCTGATCTAGGAAATGATATAATGTTTTTATCATCTCTTCGCAAAAAAATAGATGATAGTCTAAACGATAGTGTTAGTCCGCAAGTAAATACTTCTATTTTCACACCACTTTCTATTGGGAGGAGAAAATACAGTAAAGAGGAAATCCTAAAAGCCGACTCAAAGCAGTTAGAAGCAATAATAAAGGCATCAACCAATCACCCCACCGCACATATAAAGTCTGGGTTTGATGAGGATAAATAGCTTCACTCTTTCTTGGTAAGCCATACTCTTAGACCTCACAGATACAGCACTTCCCCATGTTATGAGGTACAAGAACCCCACCCCCAACCCCCTCCCCGCAAGCGATGAGGGGGTTATGATATACGTCATATAATTGGAAACGGCTGTAATTTTTATGGCTTACGCTACGCTATCCGTAAGTCCTAATTATTTTCAGGTGTGGGTGTTTCTGTGAGAGTTGGTTCTTCTGTTGGTTCTTCTGTTGGTTCGGGTTCTGGGGGATTTTCTGCGGTTAGGGTGAGTTGATAATCTACGGATTCTGAGGCTGTGGAAACAACAACAAATTCATAAAATCCTTTTTCTGGTAATGTTGCAGATATCGTCCGTGTTTGAGAGTCTTGTAGTAATGGGTTTTTCCCAGAGGGGGAATAAATTGAGAGTAAGACTTTGGAATTTGCTTCTAGTTTCACTTCCATATTTTGGTCTTTGGCTAGTCCAGCAATAAAAACTTTACCTTTTCCTGGTTGGAGAGTTCCACTCACTGTTTTACCTGTAGCGCCTTCAGGAAAGACTATTCTTTCCAATATACTTTTGTCAAGAATGGCGTTAAGTTGATCATTGACAAATGCGTACCAAACTTGTCCAATGGGTTGTTTAATAAAATTTTTACTCTTTTGTTCGGGAAATTCACTGAAAAAAGCGGCATCACCTAAATCATATAAAGACCGACTACCAACGTTGATTTGATTGATTTGGGCTTTCCAGGTGGCGCGTTCATCCCCAGTATAATTTCCCAGTTGACGGCGGGAGTCAGCAGTGATGGCTGTTAGCTTTTCTAGGACTTCGGCGGCGGTTTTATCCCATTCAGCTCGTAAATTTTCATCTTCTGGATTATCACTAAGAATACGCCCTTTTAAATTGGGATATTTTTCTCGAAAGAGTTGGTTTACTAGTCTAACATAAAATTGATAATTTATATCTAATTCTTCACGGAGAATGCTCAATTTTTGTTTGCGTCGTCTTTCTTCCGGTGAAAAAGTTACTTCTGTTTTTGCTGTTTCGGTGGAATGGGGACTGGGTAAAATTATCGGGTTATTTCCCTGTAAATTGTTGGTAGGGGTTTTAAGTTTTTGCCAATATAAATAACTCCCAATAGTCAGGAAAAAAACGAGAATCAAAACATTTTTTCCTGTCCAAATACCTGGTTGGGGAGGAGTGGGAATCATCACGGGTTCAGGAACGGGGATTTTCGGGGGAGAAATAGCAACTGTAGCAGATGTGGGGGGTTGAGTTTGCGGATAGCTAACAGATTGAGGGTTGAGGACTTGGAGAAGTTGACGGGCTGTTTGATAGCGTTGGTGTAACCCGCCGTAGGCATCGCTCGCAATTGGTGATAACATTTTGTCTATGATTTGTCCAAGTGCGGAACTGAGGCTGATTTCCCGTCGCCATTGCCAACTACAATTATAAGTATCAATTAATTCTTGGGGTTGTTTACCTGTCAGTAAAACTAACGTTGTGACGGCTAAAGCATATAAGTCACTGTGGGTGGACACCATACCAGTTTGCATCTGTTCTGGGGGTGCAAATCCTATTTTTCCTAACAAAGTGCCATTTGTGGGAGATGCTATTCCCCCTGTTTGGTAATATTGAGAGGCGACGGTGGCGGCTACTTGTTTAACACCTCCAAAATCAATTAATACTGGTAATTTATCACTACTCCGAAGCATTAAATTATCAGGAGAAATATCACGATGAATAACCCCCAGGGCGTGAATATATTCTAATACTGGTAAAATTTGCTGTAATAATTGGCGGATTTCTATTTCTGTAAATTTTAAACCCTGTTTTTGCCGACTATTTAATAAGGAATTATAAGTTTCACCATCTATATAATCTTGAACTAGAAAAAGACTTTCTTTCCCTTGCAAGTTGATCCGTAATAGTTCCCGAAATCGGGGAATTTGAGGATGTTGTAATTTGTAAAGTACACTTGCTTCTCGCTGAAAAAGTTCTTCGGCTTTTTGGACAATGTAGGGAGTTTGTACCTGGGGAAAAAATTCTTTTAAAACACAAGCTTCTCGAAAGCGGTTAAGGTCTTCTGCTAAGTAGGTTTTGCCAAATCCTCCTTGACCAATTTGCCGAATAATAACATAGCGATCGCCTAAAGTTTGTCCCGCTTGAATACCTTGATTTCCAGATATCGGTACGCTGCCAATTCTGTCTCCACATTGGAGACAAAACCTACTACCCGACGGATTTTGATGCCCTTGAGAACAGTATATATTAGTCATTGGTCATTGGTCATTGGTCATTGGTCATTGGTCATTGGTCATTGGTCATTGGTCATTGGTCATTGGTCATTGGTCAGTTCTGACAAATTACCTATTACCCATTACCCATTACCCATTACTTATTTTCTACTTTATCAGATGCGATCGCATACCAGATTTGCAGAAAAGTTTTTTGATTTAGTTTCCCGCGTTCCTGACCAGGAAACAACGGGTCAAAGGTCTGATATGTATCTGCACGTAAATCCTGAAAAGATTTATAATTACCTAATTTTCCCGCTTTGGCTAACTGTTCCCAGCGTTGGGAATCCTGTTGACTATAACTACCTATTTTCTTTCTAGCAGGTTCACTTAAATTAGCCTTTTCTAGATTATTTAATAACTTATTAGCGATCGCATTCCATTGTGATCTCAAAGCTGCGTCTTCGGGGTTTTGAGTTAACTTGCGGTTGTTTAATTCTGGTTTTTCGGCATAAAAAACTTCATTAACGGTATTAGTAAAAAATGCCGGAGAAATTTCTAACTGTTGTAGACGACTAAACACCTGTTGAATAGTGCGATTAGTTTGATTTTTTTCATCTTTAGAATCATGCTTAGATGGGATTTTGGGAAGTTCAACTTGCGGAACTTTAATTGAGGTTATTCCCTTAACTGCAAAATTTCCTAAAGCAAACATACCCGCACCTGTTGACAACATTACCGTAGTCATAATAAAGCTAACCATAAAAGGACGCAACCATTTTGGCATGGGTATTTTCTGAACAAACAAACTTGTCTGATTGTGGACACCACCATGAATACTGCGAACCCGCTTTATTCCTGGTGCTACCACCTGTGTTTTCAACTTAGTAATATAGGGATTGGGATTATTGTTAGAAGTTTGCATAATCTGTGGTGTAGATGAGGTAGATGGTAAAGGTAAATCTTTAATAACTTGTTCGGCTTTTTGATAGCGATCGCTCGGCTTATATGCCAACATCTTTTTTAAGACAGTCTCTAATTTGGGACTAACCTTAATTTCCTTACCCCAAAGCCAAACCCCATTAAAGCTATCATAAAGTAAATGTGGTTCTTTCCCCGTCATTAATACCAAAGCCGTCACCCCTAACGCATAAAAGTCACTGTTCTTATAAACTTTTCCCTGAAGTAACTGTTCCTCTGGTGCGTATCCCTTCTTACCTAACAAAGTCGCATTGACAGCCAATTGTGTCCGCCAAAAACCCTGAGAAGCTGGTAACTGTTTAACCCCTCCAAAATCAATCAATACGGGCAAATTATCACTTTGGCGCAAAATCAAATTATCCGGGGAAATATCGCGGTGAACTATATCTAAAGAATGAATATAAGTTAGCACAGGCAGAACATTATGTAGTAAATTAATTACCTCCTCCTCACTAAAAGACTGTCCTTGACCCCGACGCTGTTCAAATAATTGGTCATAATTATCACCCTCAATATAATCTTGCACCAAAAAGAAAAAATCCTTAGTCCCAATTTTGGCGGAAAAAGAAGCATGAAACCGGGGAATTTGGGGATGTTGGATTTTTTTGAGGACACTTGCTTCCCGTTCAAACAGTTCCTTAGCCTTTTGTAACTCCTGGGGTTTAACAACATTGGGGGCAAATTCCTTTAAAACGCAAGTTTTTCGAGATTTTTGCCGATCAATCGCTAAATAACTGCGGCCAAAACCACCTTGTCCTAATATCCGCGCAATTTCATAACGATTATCAATAACTTGTCCCACCGTCAAAGGTAATGCTTCACCGCACTGGGTACAAAAACGATGACCGCCATTATTTATGTGTTGTTGACTGCAATATATTTGCATGATCCGGGGAGATAAATGGAGAGTTATCAATGGCTACAAAAGCAACGAGGTAATTTACAGGAATATCCGGTAAGCGTAAAGCTCAGTGAGAGTGTCAAGTTCCCGCAGCCTCTAACAGCTAAAATTTTTCTTTAAAACTCAAACCTCAGTGCGTCTTTGCGCCTTTGCGTGAGACTAAAATTCATACCCTTAATCAGCAAGGACGGGCAGGATGCCCATCCCACAAAATTGGGTAATTTATTTTTTGGTGTTCCCTTGTCTCTTGTAGAGTGCGTCAGACCCGATAATTTTGTAAAAAACAGATTTCCTTTATCTGACGCACCCTACTCTTATTCCCAAAGCCGAAAACGACGCAATTTCGTTTATTGATATGATGGTAAGTTTGTACAGTGGGTAAATCCCATAGGTTACTAAAAAATTGCATTTATAGATAGAATTCTGAGAAAGAACAACCAGATTTTTTGGACAAACCAGCTTTATGAAACCACAAATATCAACACCAAGGGCAATCTTAGGATTAGAATATTTTATCTCAACTCCCTTAACAGACAAACTAAAACAGCACCTGAATATTGACAGTCAAGAAATAGCTTTGAGATTATTTCAAGATGTAGCTGCTAGTGTACCCGCTTATCAGGCATTTTTAGCAGAACGAGGCATAAATCCTCAAAATATTCAAACATTAGCAGATTTCCAAAACTTACCAAAAATTAATAAAGAAAATTATATTTCCCGTTATTCTTTGCCCCAATTGTGTAATAATGGAAAAGTAGGAAGCTGTGATATGATTGCCGCTTCCTCTGGCTCAACGGGTAAACCTACATTTTGGCCACGTTTCATCACCGACGAACTAGAAATAGCTACCCGCTTTGAACAAATTTTTCATGATAGTTTTCATGCCGATACTAAACCCAGTTTAGCAGTAATTTGTTTTACCTTGGGAACTTGGGTGGGTGGAATGTTTACCACTAATTGCTGTCGTCATTTAGCCGCTAAAGGTTATCCGATTACCGTCATTACCCCAGGGAATAATAAAACAGAAATTTTGCGAATTGTCCAAGAATTAGGCGGTAATTTTGAGCAAGTTGTTCTATTAGGATATCCACCATTTCTCAAAGATGTGATTGATACGGGTATTGCCAATGGAATGCAGTGGGGACAATATCACATTAAATTAGTCATGGCAGGGGAAGTATTCAGTGAAGAATGGCGCAATTTAGTTGGAGAAAGAATAGGTTCTCAAAATCCCTATGATGATTTTGCTTCCATGTATGGAACAGCAGACGCAGGAGTTTTAGGGAATGAAACCCCTTTAAGTATTTGTATTCGGCGGTTTTTAGCAGCCACACCTGCCGCAGCTAAAGCATTATTTGGAGAATCCCGATTACCTACTTTAGTTCAATATGATCCTTGCAGTCGTTTTTTTGAAGTAGAAGATGGAAATTTACTATTTTCTGGGAATAATGGTGTGCCTTTAATT
This sequence comes from Anabaena sp. WA102, assembly GCF_001277295.1. Lineage (NCBI taxonomy): Bacteria > Bacillati > Cyanobacteriota > Cyanophyceae > Nostocales > Nostocaceae > Anabaena > Anabaena sp. WA102. Next base: position 4,853,033 of record NZ_CP011456.1, read on the forward strand.
AGATATAGCATTTTTGATCAAGGTGGCTTAATTACCTACACAGAAATGCTAGAATTCTTAGCAGAATGGGGTTTTAATCCTATTACAGAATTAAAAAATCATCGCGGAATTCACCAATTACCTTTTGTCTATGTTTTTGGACGTTCTAACTTTACAGTTTCCTATTTTGGCGCAAATATTTATCCAGAAAATGTCACAGTCGGACTAGAACAACCAATCATTAGAGAATGGGTAACGGGTAAGTTTGTTATCCAGGTAAAAGAAGATGCCGATAAAAATCGCTTTTTATCTGTAGTAGTAGAATTAGCACCAGGAATTGAAAATCAAGAGGAAAAAAGATTATCTATTACTGCGGCTATTCTTGCCCAATTATTGCGTTTAAATAGTGAATTTGCGAATTATGTTCCTCTACAATATCAAACTCCTGTAGTAGAATTAAAACCCATTGGTGATACTGAATATTTTCCTATAGGTGTCAAACACAGATACAGCAGAAGCTAGTGTCAACTTAAGGCTTGGCGAATGGAATTCGCTGCTATACAAACAAAGTCCGCCTGCGCGGACTAACGAAAAAACCAAGGATTTGAAACCCACGCAGGTGGGTTTTGCTTGTGTAGACGCGGTTTCTAACCGCCCGTTTAACTTACCCTTGATGGCAATAATTACAAAATTTGCCAAGCACTACCCTTATAACCATAGTCAAAAATATCTGGGTGCAATATTTCTGCTAAAATTTCCACAGAATCTACTAATCGCGGACCAGGACGGTTAAAGTAAGCGTTACCGTCGGTAATAAATACTCTTCCTGTTTGAGCAGCGTGGAGTTTTTTCCATTCTGGACGTTGAGTTAATAATTCTGCTTCTTGCTGAGTTCGTTGCAAATCAAAGCCACAGGGCATGAAAATAATCACATCTGGATTACTATCTACTAATGTTTCCCATTTGACATGAGCAGCAGGTTTACCAGTGATGCTAAATAATGGTCTTCCTCCTGCTAAGTTAATTAATTCAGGAACCCAATTTGCAGCAGTCATCAAAGGATCAGTCCATTCAATGCACACGACTTTAGGCAGTTCGGCGGTGGAAAGTCCTTGTAGTCTACGCTTGCAAATTCTGACACGGGCTTCTAGATTCTCCAGTATTTCTACTGAATCTACACCAAATGCGTGGCTAACCCGTTCAATATCACCCCAAGTATCCTGTAATGTATTGGGTTGTAGAGAAATAATGTGTGGCGAACTGTGGGTAAGTTGGGCAACTGCTTTTTCTACCTCCGGTAAACTGACGGCGCAGACATCACATTGATCTTGAGTGATAATATGGGTAGGGTGCAGTTTCTCTAAAACATCCACTTTGATTTTGTAAATACCCAAGGCAGATTGTAATAGATTGTCGGCTTCTTTGTGAATAGAATGGCTATTAGCGTCACCATTCAAACGCGCTTGGGTACAAACTGGAAGATTGACGATTTCGGGAGGATAGTCACATTCATGCGATCGCCCTACCATAGCATTAAACAAGCCCAGTTTGGCCACAATTTCCGTAGCACTAGGAACTAAAGAAATAATTCTTATATCGTTACTTGTATCAATCATAGTCTCACCCCCCTGGGAATAGGAGTCAGGAGTCAAAAATAGAGAATGGTGTTAAGTTGTTTTTAACAGATATTTCTACCTTCATTCTTGCATATTTTTAGAGAGATGGTATCTATCTTAAGGATGTTACTATTTGGATTTTGCGCTAATACGAAAACAAAAGTGTTTGTTTTAAGCAAGGCACGCAGTTATACATTATTAATTAGTAATTATAATTTGAAACGGAAATTGTATCTGGATCTAAGTAGGTGAACACAATAAAACCAATCTATGTAAAGAAAAGTAAAATCGCCCAAACCCTCTTCACTCTTGCCTCTTGCATGAGTGCCTCTTGCCTTGCCATAACGAAGATTTTCAATGCTAACCTACTTAAATATCCAGACTAATAAGGTTCATGAATTGATTTACATTCCCAAAACATTCCCGGACCAACGGTTAAAATTTGCTCATTTGGCATCATTAATTCCCAATAAGCAAGTCCAGAATCATCTTCTAAATCTGGTTTTAAAATTAGTTCGTAACCACCCTCAAATGATAAAGTGAGTTTCATATCATGACTATTAGCAGGAATAATAAAATTAGTCAGTTTTTTGTTTTCCAAATACTGTAAAAACGTTTTAGCATATTTGGCAGCATTTTTATTATTTACGAACATAGATGAATGACCGAAAAGATTATCTCCTAGCATTAAATACCAAGGTGTTGCCCTAGTGCTAAGTTGCCAGCTTCCTTTACGTAAATGTGCTAATTTAGGATGATTGTAGGCAGTCATTTCACCAAAATGTAACTGTAATTCATCCCCATAACTAAATGTAATTTGATGGCAAGTTTCGCCAATAATTGGTTGAATAATTTGATTTAGATTTAGTATGGAATTAGCAAGAGATGTTTTAGGAGTCATAATTAATATCCTCTAAAAATTCTTTAGCTTTCTGACGGAGTTCTGAATAGGTAAAATCACCTCTATCGTTTAAAGTTCCACCATAACCATTTCTTTTTTCTTCCTCCAGAAATATACCAAAAGCATTTCTTAATTCTGCTGACATCCGAAATTCTCTAGCAATTGAATTAACTTGTTTAATATCATCTTTTTTACCCATAAATATAGAGAAACCCTGATTTCATATTTTAACATCAAAATATCATAATTTGTCAGAATCAGGATTTCCAGGATTTAAGGATTAACAGGATAAAAAAGATCCCCGACTCATGTCATAAAATTGATGGTATGAATAACATTTTTATTTTGCGCTTAGATGAAAATGTGCATGATTTTATTCTAGACATAGACACACAGTTACGCTATGCTGGAAATACAAACAATGATTGGTGTGTCTATGAAAATAAGTCAACTATTAAAAATAGCCCTAGTTCCCATCTTGGCTATATCTACCCTTCTATCTATATCAAATACAGCACTAGCAGACTATTTGAGAGGTGAAGGTAGAGGAGGTGACTATATTTACGAATTATGGTCTACTGATGATGGTAGCAGTTACTACTTAAAAATTTGGTCTGATAAAGCAAATCCCAAAAAAGATCCAGCCTCTAAAACTAGAGACTTTAAATCTAGTAGAGAAGCATTAATTTATTTTGATTGTAACTACGCTGGTAAAAGCTTACCTGAGTGTCCCAAAAATAGATAATTAGTTTGAGATCCCCGACTTCTTTGAGAAGTCGGGGATCTTTGTGTATTATAAAGTTAGTCTGCACCCTCAATTGGGGCAAAACCTTGACGCTGGATGTTTTCTGTGATGTGGCGTGGTTCTAGGAATTGCAAGAGGTAATCTGGTCCGCCGGCTTTGGAACCGACTCCAGAAAGTTTGAAACCGCCGAAAGGTTGACGGGAAACGATCGCTCCAGTAATATTTCGGTTAATGTATAAATTCCCCACTTCAAATTCCGCTTGTGCTTGTTCAATGTGGGAAGGTGTGCGAGAATAAAGACCACCAGTTAAAGCGTAGTTTGTACCATTGGCAACGTCTATTGCTTCTTGAAAATCTTTCACCCGAATTACCGCTAAGACAGGGCCAAATATTTCCTGCTGGGCGATAACTCCATTTGCGGGTACTTCCGAAAAAATCACCGGACCGATAAAATAACCTTGACTGGGTGCGGGTAATTCTAAGGCGACTTTTGCTTCTTGTTTACCTTTTTGAATATAATCCAAAATGCGATCGCGCGAAATAGCATCAATTACCGGACCAACTTGGGTACTGGGTAACTCCGTCTCCCCAATATTCAAGGATTTTGTGGCTTCTACCAACCTTTCCACAAAAGCATCATAAATGGGTTCAAGCACAATCACCCGTGAACAAGCAGAACACTTTTGACCACTATAACCAAAAGCAGATTGGACAACGCCGACAACAGCCTGGTCTAAATCAGCACTTTCATCAACAATGATGCCATTCTTGCCTCCCATTTCGGCAATTACCTTTTTAAGATGCTTTTGACCAGGTTTGAGAATTGCGGCTTCTGCGTAAATTCTACAACCTACTTCTTGAGAACCAGTAAAAGCAATCACATGAGTATCAGGATGATTAACTAAATAAGCACCGACTTGAGAACCCTTACCAGGAACGTATTGAAAAACACCTTTAGGGATTCCCGCTTCTATTAAAATTTCCGTCAACTTCGCAGTAATAACAGAAGAAGTTTCCGCCGGTTTGAGTAAAGTACAATTTCCCGAAACCAAAGCAGCGACAGTCATACCGCAAGCAATAGCCAAAGGAAAATTCCAGGGAGAAATCACAATAGCGATACCTTTCGGCTGGTAAATATAACGATTGGTTTCCCCAACCACATCATAAATTACACCCTTATCCAACCGTTCCATTTCCGCAGCATAATAAAGACAAAAATCAATAGCTTCCGAAACCTCCGCGTCAGCTTCCTTAACAGGTTTTCCCACCTCCAAAACTATCCAAGCCGAAAGTTCAGCGCGTCGTTCCTCCATTAACTTCCCTGCTTGACGCAAAATATCAGCCCGTTGCTTGACTGGAGTTTTCTTCCAAGCAGGAAAAGCAGCCTTAGCAAACTTCATTGCTTCCTCAGCCTGTTCAACACTCAGCAAACCCACCTTACCAACAACCTGACTAAAATTAGAAGGATTAAGAGAATCAACAAACGTTGTAGTATTCACATATTCCCCATTTAGTAAGGGTAAATAAGTTTTCCCCAACTGCTGACGGACATTTTCAAAAGCTAAACTCGACTTATTCCTTCTTTCCTCTTCCGCAAAATCTGTATCCGCAACACCAACAAAACCTTCCTTCTCCTCTTGGCGACTTTGCGCCTTTGCGTGAGATATAATTGGTGCTGCTAACAACTCCTCAACGGGACGATTTTCCAGATTTTGCCGGAGAAAAGAACTATTTGCGGTGTTTTCTAATAAACGACGGATTAAATAAGACATTCCTGGTAACAAGTCACCGTAGGGACAATAAACCCGCACGCGATAACCTTTATCTACCAAAGCTTTGGCGATTTTATCACCCATGCCGTACAGAACTTGCATTTCAAAACGACGACGGGGAACATTGAGATTTTCCGCAATTGCTATGGCGCGAGATTGCGATCGCACATTATGACTACCTATGGCAGAATAGACATACTGATGATTTTCTAGCAATAGCTGAGTTATCGCCTCAAAATTGGCATCGGTGGCGACTTTATCATTATAAACTGGTTGTGGCCAATGCTTTTGAGTAGCTTTGATGGTTTCTTGGTCCCAATACGCACCTTTAACTAGACGAATGGTGAGAGGATAACCCCGTTGTTTTAACCAAGCAATAATATCTCTAGCGTCTTGTTCACTATCCCGCAGATATGCTTGTATTGTCATCCCGATATCAGTACGTTGACGAAATTCCTCTTCCAGTAATAGCTTTTTGAGAATATTGAATGTGATATTTTTATAGGCGTATTGTTCCATGTCAAAATGGACTGCTGCACCTAATTCTTGAGCGCGACGGAGTAAAGTCCGAATATGATTGCTGACTCGTGCTTCACTACCTTGGGCATCCAAAGGATCAAATTGGGAATAAAACGCCGTTAATTTGACAGAAACCTGGACTTTGGGGATATTTTCGCCGTCAGCTTCATCAATAGCCGGAATTTTCCCCCAATTTTTGGATGCTTCCACCAACTGCTGCATCAATTCCAGGTATCTTTCTAAATAAGATTGCGCTTCTAATTCAGTAATTACCGCTTCACCGAGGAGGTCAATGGTGAAAGCCATTTTGTCTTTTCGCAGTCTCTCAACGGTTTTGATGACTTGCTTGATATTTTCCCCAGAAATATATTTATGTGCTAAAGTTTCTACCGCAGTTCCCACTGTTGTCGCGGCTACCTGTGCGGGCATAGAATCAGGGTTAGCAAAGTTTAAGATTCCTTTCAAAGCTGCGGGTAATTCTACGGAATCATCTCCCAAATATTCTTGCAAATGGGAGGCAATTTCTGATTTACTATGTAAAGCGGGCAAGGTATCTATGAACCGAAATAATTGTACTCGTAAACCTGGATTACTCATAGCCCAATCGAGCAATTTATCATCCCAACGCATTTGATCCCGTAAAGCAGCCAAAAATGAGCGATTTTCCTGGGTAGCAGCTAGAACTTGTTTAGCAATTTCTTGGGTTTTCGCTTCGTAAGTGTTGTTTTCTACTTGTAATACCATAAATTTTTTAGTTGTCAGTTGACGGTTGAGGGTTGACGGTTGTTTCCAAACGAAATTTTTCTGGAGTAATGTTGAATGATTGCGTAATAACAAACTATGGTGTTACTTGTAACTTAGTAAACACCATTTTGTAAACCTTCCTAGTAATTTTGAATGTGATTTTATTGAATATTTAGAAAAATTGGACTTTAGCAACCTTGGGAATAGGGATAGTTTGTTTGACAGGTGGTACAAAAAAGCCGACAAATGCACAATAAGAAAGATGGCGGAAAGAAGCAAGCGCTGCTGCAAGCAATTCGCAATGCGGAAATTCTAGCAGATAAAACTAAGAAAAACCCAGAGCAGCAATGGAATTTAGTTATTCATTGTGAAACAGCAGATCATAAATCAGATACCTTGAGTTGGTCGGAGTTGCTTAAATTAGCTACAACTAATGTTAATACAATTATATTTAGGGCTTGCTGAATAAGTTGTCTGCGAGGACAGGGAACTCTTAACTTTTAACTGGGAACAGTTTTAACTGTCTGGATATCCTCATGACTAAACAGCTTGTTTCATAGGGGATAGAGCCTGAAAGCCACGTTGAAAAAAGAGGTGCTTATTGCCATCATTGAGGTGACAGGTTTAACTGGTACTTTAGGACTCAATAACGTTACAACTACCTTGGTGTAGCTTCTGGTATCCTTTAGGCAAACCACGTTGTAGAGACGTTTCATGAAAAATCTCTACATCAGCATTAAACCATCCTGTAATTGATGAGATATGTAAGGGTAAAGCAGTGCTAAACCCCTAGGATATATCTAAGTTCAGGAGTATGGCTAACGCCACGCTGCGCTATCAGGGGGTAGGGGAGAATTAGCATTTTTTTTAAATTCATCTAAGATTGTATTAATAGTTATTTGGTTCTTCGGTTATTTTTATGGAAACCCTGGTTCAAAATCATTGAAAGCCCTATTGTGTAGGCATTTCATTGAAAATATGGAAATAATTGTTTATAACCCTTGTCCCGTAAGGGTTTTGTTATCATCAATCCTCAATCACCATAAAAGAGACGCAAGAGCCAGTTGTTTTTAGGTTTTCTATTTTGTCTGAATCAGGATTAAAGGATTTTTAGGATTGTGATTTGTGGATTGTTGGTGAATTTTGTAATTCATTTTTTGTCTGAATCAGGATTTTCAGATTTCATTCTACCCAACCTACAATTTTAATTATCATCCTGTACATCCTGTACATCCTGGTTATCCTGATTCTGACAGTTATTAATAAATTAGCCTATTTCCTTCTTTCTTGTAACTTGCGATAAACTGCTTTTAAATCAACCTGATGATGAGCCAAAGCTACAAGAGTATGATAAAATAAATCCGCAACTTCGCCAGCGATCGCATCAGCATCATCATCTTTACAAGCCATAACTACCTCGGCACTTTCCTCACCAATCTTTTTCAAAATCTTATTATCACCACCAGCCAATAACTTACAGGTATAGGAATCTTCATTGGGGCGATCGCGGCGATCGCAAATTACCGCAAACAATTGTGATAAACTATCACCTGGTGGTGGTGTCACCGTGCCATCAACCTGATGAAAACAACTACGTTCTCCAGTATGACAAGCTACATCACCCAACTGCTCCACCCCGATTAACAGAGCATCACTATCACAGTCATAACGAATAGTTTGTACCTTCTGAATATGTCCAGAAGTTGCGCCCTTGTGCCAAAATTCCTGCCGGGAACGACTCCAAAACCAAGTTTCCCCAGTGTCCAAAGTCATTTGCAACGATTCCCGATTCATCCAAGCCATCATTAACACAGTTCCATCCAAATAATCTTGGATAATTGCCGGCACTAAACCCTTGTCATCGTAGCGAATTTTTTCCACAGGGATAGCAGATGAAAGCGATTTCAGTTCAGAAGAAGACATACCAGTTAATTTACAATAATTCTTTGACTCAAGATACCATTTTCAGCTAATCCCATACCAGAGAAATTCACAAGCAACTTTTCACCCTATCCTAAGATAGAAGCTCAATTTTAATCACCACCTCATAGGAGATACCCTTGGTAAACACCACAATTAAAACCACAAAATCACAAGAAATCTTTGCTGCTGCTCAAAACCTGATGCCCGGAGGAGTCAGTTCTCCCGTTCGCGCTTTTAAATCCGTCGGTGGACAACCCATCGTATTTGATCGTGTTAATGGCGCTTATATTTGGGACGTAGACGGCAACAAATACATTGACTATGTTGGGACTTGGGGACCAGCCATTTGTGGTCATGCTCATCCAGAAGTAATATCCGCACTACACACAGCCCTAGATAAAGGCACAAGTTTTGGCGCTCCCTGCGCTCTCGAAAACGTTTTAGCCGAAATGGTCATTGATGCTGTTCCTAGCGTCGAAATGGTCAGATTCGTCAACTCTGGAACAGAAGCTTGTATGGCGGTATTACGCCTAATGCGAGCCTTTACAAATCGAGAAAAAGTTATCAAATTTGAAGGCTGCTATCACGGACACGCAGATATGTTCCTGGTTAAAGCCGGTTCTGGTGTCGCTACCCTGGGTTTACCCGACTCACCAGGAGTACCCAAATCCGTCACCGCCAGCACCTTAACCGCGCCTTTCAATGATTTGGAAGCCGTAAAAGCTCTATTTGAACAAAACCCCCAGGAAATCGCCGGTGTGATTCTTGAACCCGTAGTTGGTAACGCGGGCTTTATTACCCCTGATGCTGGTTTCCTAGAAGGACTACGGGAACTTACCCAAGAGCATGGTGCATTACTGGTATTTGATGAAGTGATGACAGGCTTCCGTATTGCCTACGGTGGCGCACAAGCCAAATTTGGTGTTACCCCCGACTTAACCACAATGGGTAAAGTCATTGGTGGTGGTTTACCAGTCGGCGCTTACGGTGGTCGTCGTGAGATTATGTCTATGGTTGCCCCCGCAGGACCAGTTTATCAAGCTGGGACTCTTTCTGGTAATCCTTTAGCCATGACAGCGGGAATTAAAACCCTGGAACTCCTCGGTAAACCCGGTACTTATGAGTATTTAGAAAAAATTACTAAACAGTTAACTGATGGATTGCTAAAAATCTGCTCAGATACAGGTCATGCTGCCTGTGGTGGTCATATTAGTGCCATGTTTGGGCTATTCTTCACCGCAGGTCCTGTACATAACTATGAAGATGCCAAAAAGGCGGATACAGGTAAATTTGGTCGTTTCCATCGCGGAATGTTAGAGCATGGTATTTATCTAGCCCCATCTCAATTTGAAGCTGGTTTTACTTCTTTAGCACATACTTCCGAAGATATTGAACAGACATTAGCTGCTGCTAAAGAGGTACTGTCTAGTCTGTAAATAGGTAATGGGTAATGGGTAATGGGTAATGGGTAATAAATTCCTTGTTTCCTGTTGCCTATTACCTGCCTAAGGGAACACCAAAAAATAAATTACCCAATTTTGTAGGATGGGCATACTATGGCTAACGCCACGAGAAATTTTTGGGTATTTTTTTAATTGGAAGTCCCTTAGGGGAATCAAAAAATAAATTCCCGCTTCATATAACCTGGTGTAAATTTGAATTTGCTCTCCATAATGTAATAAGAGCATCATTATTCCCCTGAAGCTGTTACGCAGCGAGTTTACATTGCATGAGCTATTGCGTAAATCCCACCTGTTCCCATCCTATAAATTCAGCATCTAGTCTAATATGTCAGGCTTGTGGCTCGAAATTACTGTTGCGCGATCGCTTTTGCGTAGTTAAACCCATCGGTAAAGGTGGTTTTGGGGCAACATTTTTAGCAGTAGAGCAAAATCTACCTGGCAAACCGCTTTGTGTAATTAAACAATTACGTCCAGCAAGTACAACTCCGTACATATTAAAAATGGCACGGGAGTTATTCTCCAGAGAAGCAGAAACTCTTGGTAAAATCGGTAATCATCCCCAAATACCCAGACTACTGGACTATTTTGAAGATAACAATCAATTTTACTTAGTGCAAGAATATGTGAGCGGTTTGACTCTCCAACAAGAAGTGAAAAAAAATGGAGTTTATAGTGAAACCGCAGTCAGACAATTTTTAAGTGAAATCATGCCCCTGCTCCAATATATCCACGAGCAACAGGTAATTCATCGTGATATTAAGCCAGCTAACTTAATTCGTCGTTCTCAAGATGCCAGATTCGTACTAATTGATTTTGGTGCTGTCAAAAATAAAGTTAGTCAAGTCATAACCAATCAATCCGAACAATCAGCCTTAACAGCCTATGCAATTGGTACTGCTGGTTTTGCACCTCCCGAACAAATGGCTATGCGTCCAGTTTATGCCAGTGATATCTATGCAGTAGGAGTAACTTGTGTTTATTTATTAACTGGGAAAATTCCTAAAGACTTAGAATACAATCCCACCACAGGGGAAATGATGTGGGAACATCTGGTACAAGCCAGTGACCATTTTATTAAGGTCTTGAGAAAAATGTTGGACGTATCCGTCCGCAATCGCTATCAATCCGCACAAGACGTACTTACAGCTTTAGACATGGAGCCATATTTAGATAGTTTAGCCCAAGGCTTACTCTCTAAACCCTCTGAACCTACTCAGAATCATTCTTCAAATGCTGGGATTGATTCTATTAGTTATACTCGTGGTAACAATGATAATGTTGCGAAACTAGCGGCATCTATTCGAGCCAGAAAAGACAAGACACCAGCACCAGCAGACACAGAATGGAAACATGGACGCAATCAGGGACGCAATCAGGGTAGAGAATTGGCATCTAAATCAGCCGCTAGAGGTGTAAATAACGCTGATGATCCATTCTCTGTGCGGAAATTAGATTCCCCAGGTCTTCTAGCAGCTTATGAAAAAGGAAGACGGGATTTTGCGGGCTATAATTTTATCCGGTTGAGTGTATCTAGTGCTAACTTATCAGGAAGCAATTTCCATGCTGCTCAATTTCAGAAACCTAATTTTCAAGCAGCTAATCTTCACAATACTGACTTTGGTAGGGCAAGTTTACAACAAGCAAATTTCAAAGATGCGGATTTAAGTAAGGCTTATTTTAGTAATGCTGATTTAGAAGGTGCGGACTTCAGAGGTGCAAACCTCAGTCAAGCTTATCTAAGTCAAGCTAATCTACGAGGGGCTAATTTATCCGGTGCTAATCTCACTGGTGCTAAGGTGACTGACGAACAATTGGCTGTAGCTAAAATGAATTGGTTAACGGTACGTCCGAATGGTAAGCGCGGTTTATTTTAATTAAAGAAATTGATGAGTTATAGCAAATTGTAGATTAATGAGGTAAATGATCTAAATTCAAAGCCAGACAGCAAGCCAGTTTTACTCCTGACTCCTGCTGTATAAGTATTCATATTTCTATCTCATTTTGTCTAAGGGAACACCAAAAAATAAATTACCCAATTTTGTGGGATGGGCATCCTGCCCGTCCTTGATGATTAGCGGGCAATTCGGCCCGCACCACAAGAAATTTTTGGGTATTTTTTTAATTGGAAGTCCCTAAAATCAGTACGCAAGCAAAATTAATTAAGTAGGTTGACGTTGAAAATTGTCGTTATAGCAAGGCAAGAGGCAAGAGGCAATAGTAAAGAAGTTTTCAGCGATTTTACGTTTCTTTACACAGTTTGGTTTTATTGTGTTCACCTACTTATATAAAAAATTTGGATTTAATGTAGGGGTAGCGCCCCCGTGCCTACCCCCGTATTTGGTGCAATCACAGGGGGTTGAACCCCTACAAAATTGATTGGTTTAGGAATTTTAAAATGTTCAATTAATTTTGCACAGGTACATATACTAATTTTACGAAAACTGTCATCTGTTAACCATCTGACTTTCTATTCTGGGATATTATCTCTAAATGTTCGTTTCTGTTAAAAATTTAGAATTGATTTGTCATTTCTAATGCAATAAATTGACTAAATTACCTCGTTGAGTATAGGAACTACATTTTAAGATTTTCTAGGATTTCGTTTTCTACCAGATATTTTTCATTAACTAATTTTGAAACAGCACTGAAAAGGTATGCAGTTGTGCAAAACCGCAAGCGACAAGGTTCATTATCTTCTCAGTTTATTCTCCGATTAGCGATAGCGAAGCGCTCCGCAGGAATCGCTATTGCCATGCTGGCATCTTTATCTATGGCTAGTATTAGTGTTTTTATTGTCCTCAAATCTCGGGATATAGATAATCAAAAACCAGCCAATCCTGTGGTAGCAGTACCAGAGATAAAAACCGTCACAGCACTGGGTAGAATTGAACCAGAAGGGGAAGTGATTAAATTATCAGCAGCGATATCTGGAGAAGGAAGTCGAGTTGAGAAGATATTAGTCAAAGAGGGGGATATGGTAAAAACAGGACAGGTAATTGCTATTTTAGATAATAGCGATCGCTTGCAAGCAGAATTAACTGAAGCCACAGCCGAAGTAAACATAATTAAAGCTAAAATTGCCCAAATTCAAGCAGGTGCTAAACCCGGAGAAATTACCGCCCAAAAAGCCATCATTGACAGATTAGCCGCCGAAAGTCAAGGTGATATTAATACTCAAAAAGCAACTTTAGAAAAATTGCAATCTGAATTACTCAATGCTGAAGCCGAAAATCACCGTTATCAAGAATTATATACAGTAGGGGCAATTTCCGCATCTCAAAGAGATAGTAAAAACTTGAATGTAGAAACTGCTAAAAAAAGTCTTCAAGCCGCACAGTCACAGTTAAAAAAGCTCGAATTAAGTAGTCAACAAAAAATCAAAGAAGCTTCCGCAACCCTAAACCAAATTTCTGAAGTTAGGAAGGTAGATGTACAAGCAGCAATAGCCGAATTAAATCAAGCAGATGCAGTAGTAAAAAAAGCCACTATCAATCTTCAAAAAGCCTATGTCAAATCTCCTCAAAATGGACAAGTATTTGAAATCTACACTCACCCAGGAGAATTAATTTCTAGTAATGGCATTGCTGACATTGGTAAAACCAGTCAGATGTACGTAGTTGCTGAAGTTTACGAAAGTGATATTACAAAAATTATCCAAGGAAAACAGGTGCGGATAGTTAGCGATACTTTTTCTCAAGAATTACAAGGAAAAGTAGAACGAATCGGTTTACAAGTAAGAAAGCAAAACCTCACCAATACAGATCCTTCCAGCAATATTGATAACAGAATAATAAAAGTCCACATCCGACTAAACAAAGCCTCTAGCCACCAAGCAGCTAAATTTACAAATATGCAAGTTAAGGCAATTATTAGTCTTTAGTCAGTTGTTAGTTGTTAGTTGTCAATTATCATTTCTATGATTAGTATTTTTCAAAAATTGTGCCGACGAACTCCTTTGGGTTGGTTACAACTTACCCATGAAAAAAGCCGTTTATTGGTAGCAGTATCTGGTATTGCTTTTGCCGATGTTCTTATGTTTATGCAGTCAGGGTTTCAAACTGCTTTATATGATAGTAATACTAGATTACATCGGAGTTTACAAGCTGATATTATTCTCATTAGTCCCCAAGCTCGTAGTTTACAAAGTATGTCTATTTTTTCTCGTAGACGACTTTATCAAGCAATGGATGTACCAGGGGTAAAATCGGCTGAAGCTATGTATTGTAACCATATTATTTGGAAAAATCCGCAAACACGATTAGAAACAGGAGTGTTAATTATTGGCATTAATCCAGATCAACCAGCTTTTGATTTACCAGAAATTAATCAACAATTACAAAAAATTAAATTACCAAATACAGTCTTATTTGATCGGGCAGCCAGAGGAGAATATCAACAAGCAATTCAGCAAATTCAACAAGGTAAAACTGTCACAACTGAAATTAATGGTAATACAATTACTATTGGTGGCTTATTTAAACTTGGTGCTTCCTTTGCGGCAGATGGGAGCTTGATTACCAGTGCCAATAACTTCTCTCAAATCTTTGCCAGACAGCCTACAAGTAGTGTGAGTATCGGTTTAGTTAAAATCAAACCTGGTTATCAAACCGATCAAGTTGTTGCCCAATTAAAAGCTTATTTAAAAGATGATGTTAAAGTTCTTACTCATCAAGAATTTATTGAATTTGAAAATAACTTTTGGAGTAGTAACTCTCCCATTGGCTTTATTTTCAACCTTGGTGTATCAATGGGATTTGTCATAGGAATAATTATTGTTTACCAAGTTCTTTCCACCGATGTTAATGCCCATTTGCGAGAATATGCAACTTTAAAAGCCATAGGATATCGTCATGATTATTTGCTAACTATAGTTTTTGAAGAAGCTTTAATTTTAGCAGCTTTGGGATTTTTTCCAGGGGTAGCTGTATCTTTAGGACTTTACCAACTAACCCGAACAGCGACAAATTTGCCCATGTATATGACGATAATTCGTGGTATACAAGTCCTACTTTTAACTATAATTATGTGTGCTATTTCTGGAGCGATCGCTACTAACAAACTCCAATCTGCTGATCCTGCGGATATGTTTTAAGAACTATGTATAGGACTTTCTACTGTTATCAAATAACGTTTTTACCACCAAGGGCGGGGAAACCCCGCCCTTGATTCTAATTAACAATCTTAGTCGGATACACCCTAAAAGAATCGAAAAAATTAATCGCTTCTGTGGTTAATTCATCCTTTGCTCTAGCTCCGATTAAATAAAGTCGTCGTTTGACCACATATCCTTGATATTGTCCTAGACTACCATCAGAATGTTGTACTAGCAACTCAATACCTGGATATCCTTCAATTACGATATTTGTGCTTCGCACAACTTTACCTTTTATATCCAGGTTTTTTCTCAGAGAGATTTGTAAAACTTCTCGAATCCCTTCCGAGTTTAAATAATCAGTATCTGTCGGTAGGTCTCCATGAAAGATCATATATACTGTTTCTGTTGCCTTATTTTCTGTTACCAGCATTTCTTTATTATTCTCTACTACATCTCCAGGCATCAAAATTTGAAAATCTCCTTGTGGTCCCCAAAATTCGTCATTTTCAGCTATTTGAATTGGTTGTTTTTTGGTAAATTCTTTGGTTATATTCAGTCCTAAATTAATTGAAGAATTTCCTAATTTACCTTGATTTACCGATGCAATTGCTGGATTTTGTATGGACAACAAAGCTAGTGAGAATAGAGAACTTATAATTGGCTTTAAGTTGGGATTCAATTTCATAGTTTATGGCTTCTGATAGTAAAATGTCCTTAATTTTGAACCTGAAAAACGGAATTATTTTGAGTTAGAGACTGTGTAAAATTGACCTTGCTGCGATACCAGTAAAGTCTGTCCAGAATTTAACTGGTTTTGGTTATAAAAACATTGCTTCCCACCCCAGGTACGTCACAAAATTTGATATTGCTATTCAGTGGCATATCTCTCAAACGCAAATATGACATATTTACCTTAGTGGTGTCAACCCCATAACAAATGTCACTATTACACAAGTTGTAATAGTGACAAGCGTAATTGATATTAACTTACTGTAAAATAGCCACAAAGGTTAATATACAACCAATACAATTAAAATCAAGGATGAATAAACAAGAGTTTGAGCGCTTACCAACTAACCCGAACAGCGACAAATTTGCCCATGTATATGACGATAATTCGTGGTATACAAGTCCTACTTTTAACTATAATTATGTGTGCTATTTCTGGGGCGATCGCTACTAACAAACTCCAATCTGCTGATCCTGCGGATATGTTTTAAGAAGTATGTATAGCACTTTCTACTGTTATGAGATAACGTTTTTACAACCAAGTAGGGGCAGGGTTTCCCCGCCCTCAATTGCTATAAAGAAAGCGGTATAACCTAAACCACCTGAGAGAGTATCTTTGCCGATTCCAGCAATGATGATATCATTACTGGCACTACCGGATAAATAATCATCTCCCAAACCACCATTAATAGTGTCATGCAAGTTATTACCTTCTCAAGTATAGAATGATGGGGCTGGTGACAGTTTGGGCTTGGTTGAAGGATTTTTGGAGGTCAGTGATGATGTCATCAATTGACATATCAGCAGTATCCCGTAAAATTCTGGCATCGATCAATCCCAAGGCAATTGCTAGTTGAGGATCAACACCAAAACGGGTATTAACCATATTCTTCACATCGTCAATGTTTCTGGTTGGCCAAATATGCCCTTGAAATCCAGAGGTATTCAGTCCGGCCTTTTCCAGAGCTTTCCAAGTAAAGTCAATGCAACTGTTGTTAAGTACGTTGTAAGATGTGCTGAAACCAAAATCCTGTGGTCTATCGCCGAAATTTCTCATCGCCTCATATTGCGCTTGCGTGATCTCTATAGTTTTAGAGTATTCGCGGCTCTGGTAGTTGGTGTTATCGCTGGTATAAACCTTGCCTGGAGCAAAAGGCGAACCGTGGTGTTGTTCGTCTGGCGCAAATCCATAGCTTTTAGCACTGCCACTGACATCTGTTAACGAGTACCACATATGACCTCGAGACGATGTTGTTCCATCTGCAAGAGGAGTTCCACGTCCTGCAATGTTGATAGTTACGGTTTGCATATTTGACCTCTCATTTATCTAAATAGGTAATAGGACTTCTAGAATGTTTGACAGACGGGATATTGAAGATGCGATCGCACAGTCAGTCCACTCTTTTCCAAAATGAGCTATACAGAGCGATCTATTTGATGCAGATTACTCAAATTGATGGGAATTTGCGATCGCGGAGAAATGAAGTACATAGGCTTATCAGTACAAAATCAGTAATTCTAATAACTAACAATCCGAGTCGGATAAACTCTAAAAGAATCGAAAAAGTTAGCCACTTCTGTAGTTAATTCATTAGAAGTTATAGCTCCCAATATATAAAATCGTCGTCGCACTAAATATCCTTGGTATTGTCCTTGAGTGCCATCGGCATATTGCACCAGTAATTCAATACCTGGATATCCTTTCAATACCATATTTGTGCTTTTTACAACTTTATCATTGGGAGAAATGGTTGCTCTTAAAGCAACTTGTAAAACTTCTCGAATCTCTTCCGAACCTAAATACGACGTTTCTGGAGGCATATCTTTATGGGATATTAAATACACTGTTTGTGTCGCTGCATTCATTGATCTTAGAGTTTCATCTGTGTTCTTTATTAATTCTCCAGGCATCCAAATGTTAAAATCTCGTTGTGATCCCCAATAATAGTCATCTATGGCAAGTTGAATAGGTGGCTTTTTGCTAAATCTTTCGCTGGTATTTAACTCTAAATTAATCGAAAAATCGCCAAATTTTTCTTGATTTATTAATGCACTTGCTGGATTTTGTACTTGTAAAAATGCTAGTGTAAATAGTGAAATGAAAGTTGCCTCTAAGTTACAATTGAACTTCATAATTTATTGATCCCGATAGTAAAACCTTATTGATTAGAAAGTTTTTTGACTACTAATAATAGTCTTGAGCGATAATTTACTTAAATGTGGTAAGATTTTTCCTGAACCTCATTTCACAAATTCCATATCAACAGACGAACACCGTTTTTCATCATCACAAGTAAAAGCTACTAATGAACCATCAGGCTGAACTGAAAAAACAAAATTATCAGCAGCATAAGTAGGATGTGAAATAGACGTTCCAGCATAAACAGGGTTATATCCTAATAAAACCAATCCCTGTGATGAAGACATCAGTTTCATTCTTTGATCTATAGTCGCTTTCTTTCTTATCTCAGGATCAAAGTAACTAACTCTTAAATCTCCATAATACCCTTTCATAATTAGATAACCTTTATAAACAGTTCCATTGACACTAAATGTTAATTTCCATGAGCCATAAAGAGGGTAACTAGCTTCTGTTATTTGGGCAATTGTGAATGATGAAGATGCAGTATTTTGTGTAGAATCAGTAGTAAGAGGTGCTTTTGTGGAAGCATTTTTGGCCCCTACCGATTTGATGTCAAATACTCCTATTCCTACAACTAAAACTAATACAGAAGTAGCTTGCTTCAAATTCATATCTTTTAGACCCACTTTTTTATTGCTCTTGAATCTGAAAAGCTTTGCTTTTACAAGTAATTTTTCCCCCTATATGTGTCACAAAAATTAATAAATTTATTTTGTGACACACATTTTGATAGAAATTGTGACATACTTACTTACAGATGTCAACCCCAGGAGAGAGATTGAGATTTTCAGATTACTTACGTAACAGTTGGCATTGCCCAAGTCATAATAGTGACATAGGATAATTGATGTTGACTTACTGTAAAATAGTCGCAAAAGTGAATATATAGGATTCCTTTTTGATTTTTGATAGCTTGCGTGGCGTAGCCATACAAAACTCGGTACACCTTTATATTCTCGAATCCTCTTGCATGATTGCCTCTTGCCTTCCTACATAGGAAAATATGGCTAACGCCACGCTATGCCTGATGGCTCCGGCTCCCGCAGGGATACGGCACACTACGTGAACGCTATCAGGAATCAAATCGGATGCCTATATAACTGATGCAACTTAAACCGAAAATGAATCAACAAGAGTTTAATCGCATATTTGATAACCTCACAGAAAACCGCAAAAATGTATTGCAGAAAATACTTGCAGGCCACACAGATCCGGCTATAGCTGAAGCCATGAACATTTCAGAAGTATCTGTCAGAAAATATGTTGAAAGAATATGTGATGAATTTAAACCGAAGAATGAATCGGCTGATCATCGTCGTTACAAACGCTCAGACTTAGTTGTATTGTTTGCTAAATACAAACCAGAGTTATTAACTGATAGTTCATCTAAATTAACAAAAGAACTAGAAAAAGCAGTAGATAAAGATAATGAAGATATTACTAAATCTATCTTGTATCTACTATCAATTAATAAACCTGTTTCAGAGGAATTTAAAAAAGTGCTAAGACGTATTGATTTCAGTGAAAAAGAAAAAAAAGAAATTGCTAGATCTCTAAATAAGTTAGGACATGAAAGCTATCTAAACAATGATTTTGCACTTGCTGCATCTTATCTAGAATTAGCAGTTGAATTAAACCAAAACTATGGTTCTGCTCACTATAATCTGGGAGCAACTTACGAAAAATTAGACAATTTAGATGATGCTTGTCATCACTATCAGATTGCCATTAAATATCAAAATCGCGCTGCGGATGCTGCTATTAATAACTTAGCTCGGTTGCAAATTCTCCAAGGAAATAGTGCAGATGCTATCAAAATGATTGAAGCAACTTTATCAAGGATAAAAGATCATACAGTTAAAGTTGCATTACACAAAAATCTTGCTTGGGCATATTTTCAGCAAAATTCTTATGAACAAGCACACCAGCATTTACTTATCTGTCTGGAATTAGACAGCAATTATACTCCAGCTTATTGTTTATTAGCACAAGTCCAAGCAGCACAAGGAAATCAGCAAGCTGCTAGAGAATCATGGCGAAGTTTCCTAGAATTTTATTCCCATGATCAAGAACTTAAAAAAGCCCATTGTAAATTACCAGAATTAGAAATTTGCAAGTTGGAAGCGATGAGAATTATTAATTCTTCAGACAAATAATATCCGCTCAATTAATTAGGAGGAACTATAGGATCATCATCCTCATCTCCTTGATAACTCTGTATAAACCAACCACTTTGTACTTGCAGTAATTGTACTGAGAATGACTGCAAAATATGCTCTTGTCCGTTGGTATTCACAAACTCTGACAGTGAAATTACTGAATTATCAATGCTATTCATATCAACCTCTTTTTTGTCCTTACACAACCAAGTATCTCGGAGGTCAATGTGATTGTAAATACTAATTGTTAACCAGTATTTTAGTTAATAAAACTAATAAAACTAATAAAGTTATGGCAAATTAAGATACAATCCAGAACAGGATATCAGGGGAAAACTAGACTATGGATGCGAAACAGATAATTAGAGGACTGAAGGATTGGGTAAAGCGTGAGAAAGCAATAGATTTGAACTTGAGTGATTGTCAAGAGGCGATTTTAGAATATTCTTTGCAAAATATCGCCTATGCCAATATGGAGAATCTCAATTATGCTGTTGACACCATCAAAAATAATACCGGTCCTGAGTTATTCCAATACCTCAGTCAAGTTACGGGTAGGACAGTTAGCAAAAAGAATTGCTTGGTAACTCTTTCACGACTTTTAGAGCATCTAGGTGGTGAAAAAGATCCAGAACACAATTCATTACGGTTAGATTTGCTAGAAGCACCAAATCTTCAAGATTTTTATGGACGTGAACAAGAACTATCTCAATTAGAAACATGGATAGTTACAGAATCCCGTGCTTTGTTGGGTGTCTTTGGTATACCTGGGATTGGGAAAACACAACTATTAAGAAAGTTTGTTGATCAAGTTAAAGATAAATTTGATTATGTCATTTGGAAGGATCTTACATATTGCCCTTTATTGGCAGATTTTCTCACTGATATAGAATCATATTTTTCCGCTAGAAGAAATATACCTCTACCTCAGATACGTCAAAGAATTATCAGCCTAATTCCTTTCTTAAATCAACATCGTTGCTTACTGATTTTTGATCATTGTGAACAACTAATAGAAACTGATGAAATATCAGCAGACCAGCAAAAAATCAACTATTCTAACTATGGACTATTTTTGAAGTCTGTTTCAGAATTAGAACATCAAAGCTGTGTAGTATTTGTCGGTTTAGAAAAACATCGGCAAATGGATATTGCCGACAAATCCAGATTTAGAGAATTAACCGTAGCTGGTTTAAAAACTCAAGATGCTCAATATTATCAATACCTATTGGATAATTTTCAGTTGTCAGGTCAGGGAATAGGAACACTGATTAAAAAATATCAAGGACATCCATTGGCTTTAAAATTGGCTGCTCCATATATTAATGAGCATCATCAAGGTAAAATTGATGAATTCCTGGAAGGAACATTGTTTATTCATAATGCCATAACTGAGATATTTGATAAACATCTTTTACGTTTATCAAATACAGAAATTAATATTGTACGAAAATTAGCTTATGAAACAGAACCAATATCACTCCCTGAACTTTATAGATTTTTTCCTTCTATTTCCCAAACAGAAATTAGGCAATCTATGCATAGATTATGTACAACTGGGTTAGTCGAAAATAATGATAGCCAAAATTTGGTAACTTTTGGCCTTTTCCATCCTTTACTTACCAAGTACATTAAAAACCGTTTTCCAGAAATTTAATCACTTAAAAGGAAACTGATATGAGAAATTTTGCTAAAAGCCCCCTCCTAGCTAAACGGTTATTTTTAATAACCTTCATCTTCTTCTGTGTATCATGTGTATGTACAATAGCTTGGCCTTTTGTATATGGAAGTTACACTCTAATTTTCTCTCAAAATTGGTGTGAAAACTATGCGTTAGGTGATAATATTTCTTGTGGGGAGGAAAGTCTCTTGCGATCTGAATCTCTTAACAATACTAACTCTGAATTTGAAAAGGCTTTCGCATCTTGGAACGTGGGTAAATTTAAAGAGGCTGTCGATTTTTTTGATGAGCATAGAAAACAGAATAAAAATGACGGAGAAGCTCTAATCTACCTCAATAATGCCAAATTAATGGCAGCACGTAGAAAAAGTTACACTATTGCTGTTATTGTTCCTGCTAATATTGGTATCTCAGAAGCTATGTTAAGAGGTGCGGCTCAGGTTCAAGATGATTTTAACAATGATCCGAAAAATCCTGGTTTAAAAATTATTATCGTTAATGATAGCAATGACAATGACCCTGGAAACGCTAAACAGTTAACAAACAAACTGCTCTCTAAACAAGACATAATTGCAGTTATTGGACATTATGCCTCTGAGATCGTTAAAGAAGCTTTACCTGTTTATCAACACAGAAAAGTAGTTCTTATTTCTGCTGTTTCGGCTACTAGACAATATATTTTAGCTGATCGTAAATATCCAGACAATTTTTTATTTAAGACTAATACTGATGTTACCCATCAGATGAATAAACTAGTTGACACATTGAAAACATTAGGAATTAATATTCCTCAAGACAAAGTAGCTATTTTTTACAACAAAGAAAGCACTTTTAGTAAATCTGCTTTTGAATACTTGAAAAGCAAATTTGGTCAAAATGCTCACAATAAGATAATTGAAAAACAAATTTCTTATCTACCGAAGGTTGATAATGAATTAAATGATGTTAAGCAGCAAGGAGCTAAAGCACTGATTCTTATTCCTGATGGTCAAATTGCTAATAAGGGAAAAACTTCCAACGGTTTCGAGAATGCTAAGGATTTGATTAGAGCGAATAAAGATCAACTGCCAGTGGTAGGACAAACTGTTCTATATAATCTCAACATATTGAAATCGCTTGCAGACACTAAATATATCGACAAATTTCGGATTATCACTACTTGGAGTCCTGTAAGCAGTCCTAACAAAAATGTTGTTAAAAGAGCTGAAGAACTCTGGGGAACTAGTGATATAGGTGTTCAAGCCGGATGGTTTTATGATGCTACCGTAGTCTCGACAAAGGCTCTAACAAACGCTCTAAAAGATAAGTCATTTATGAATGATTCTGTGGAACATCAAAGATTGGCTATACAGCAGCAATTAAAATCGGATAGTTTCCAGGTCATGGAAGGAGCTTCAGGAACTATTTCCTTTGATCAGGACGGAGATAGGAAAGAAGACACTTCCCAAATATTCAAGGTTGGGCTTGTCCCCACCGATTGCCGCACAGAAGGAGCTATGTTTTTACCTGTTGACTATGATTACCAAAAGTTAGGTTGTCCAAATAAACCACAAAAGTAAATCAGTATTTTATTAACACAAGAGGGAGAAAATTATGATTCAACCTGGAGATATTATCATTGATCGTTATCGTGTCCTTGAAGACTTAAAAGGTCAATTTTCTAAAACTTTTGAGGTAGAAGATATGTTTAAAAATGATCATAAAGTTATGAAAGTTTTAATTGAATCTAGTAATCCAAAGTTAAAACATCTTTTTCAAAGAGAATTTGCAGCTTTAACAAGATTAGAGCATCCGGGAATTCCCAAGGGAGAGGAATATGGTTATTTTATATTTCGCTGTCCTCACACCCAAGAAATCTTACGTGGTTTTGTGATGGAAAAAATTGACGGACAGGATTTGGGTAAATGGCTGGAAGACAATCAAAGAATTGCTAATACAGCACAAGCTATTGAATGGCTAGAACAATTGATTACTATCTTGTCTTATGTTCATGGTCAAAAATATTTACATCGGGATATTAAACCAAGGAACATCATGTTAAAAGATGATGGTAAACTAGTATTAATTGATTTTGGGATTGTTAAAGAACTTATCGAACCAATTGATCCTCTTGCTCCTGCGACAATAATAGGAACACCAGGCTATAATTCACGGGAGCAACAACAAGGACTCAGAACCATAGATTATCGAGCTGATTTTTTCTCATTAGCGCGTACATTTCTTCACCTACTCACAGGTACATATCCTGGATCTGATGAATATCCTAATTTTCCGCAAGATACATCTGGAAAGTTATTATGGCAAGATAAAGCCCCAGGAATTTCTCAGGAATTTAAAGATTTAATTGATCGTTTAATGGAGCCTAACCGAGAACATAGACCACAAAATACACAAAAAATTTTGCGGTTGATCGACAGAATCAAACATGGTCCACGTGAGTTCCGTCCCCTCTTTGTTTTCTCCAGCGTTGCTTTCAATTTTGTTTTTCTGACTTTACTAGCTAGGGGAGTCAGATTAGAAGAGATACCGGGCTTACAAGTTTTCTTCGTCGTTATTATATGTGTGATTAGTGGTTTTCTTGTTGTCCCTTGGATTAAATATTATTTATTATGACATGGACACCCCTCCACGCTCACATACATCGTACCATCCACACCCGTAATCTACTCCCACCCAAACAACATCTATTAGTTGCAGTATCCGGTGGACAAGATTCCCTATGTTTAATTAAATTACTATTAGACTTACAACCCAAATGGGAATGGAACATAGCCATAGCCCATTGTGATCATTGTTGGCGCGAAGACTCCCAAGCAAATGCTCACCACGTCGCCAATTTAGCAAAAACTTGGCACACACCCTTTTATTTAGAAACAGCCAATCAACCCGTCAAAAGTGAAGCCACAGCCAGAAATTGGCGATATCAAGCCTTAACAAAAATCGCCCAATGTTATAACTATCAATATATTATTACCGGACATACTGCCAGCGATCGCGCCGAAACCTTACTATACAATTTAATTCGTGGTACTGGCACAGACGGTTTACAAGCATTAACTTGGCAACGTCCACTCACCGAAAATATTACCCTAATCCGTCCACTCCTAGAAATCACCCGTTCCCAAACAGAACAATTTTGCCAAAAATTCCATCTGCCAATATGGGAAGACTCCACCAATCAAAACCTCAAGCATCCCCGTAACCGCATTCGTCAACAACTAATTCCATATCTCAGAGAAAATTTCAATCCCCAAGTAGAAGCAAACCTAGCCCAAACAGCAGAACTACTTCAAGCAGACGTAGAATTTCTCGAACAAACAGCCCTTCAGTGGCGGCTAGAAGCCTCAGCAAAGGGTGATAAAGACAATTTACAAATAAACAGGCGAATATTACAAAAAGCACCCCTAGCAGTCCAACGTCGAGTCATGCGTCAGATCCTCCAAGAAATACTTCCCCATGCACCCAACTTTGAACACATTGACAAACTCACAGCCCTAATCACAGCCCCCAATCGCTCCCAAACAGATCCTTTCCCCGGTGGTTTGACAGCCATAGTCCAAGGTGACTGGATTAACCTGAGTTCGGAGTTAGGAGTTCGGAGTTTCTCCTTCGGAGACGCTACGCGAACAGAGTTATGATTTTTTCAACGAGATCATAAGGGTTTGAGACTCATATTTGGGGCAGTTTTCCAAAAATTATCTTATGTCGAACTCGGGTTCACGTGAGTTCGGAGTTAGGAGTTCGGAGTTTCTCCTTCGGAGACGCTACGCGAACGGAGTTATGATTTTTTCAACGAGATCATAAGGGCTTGAGACTCCTACGTGGGGTGAGTTTTCCAAAAATTATCGTTATGTCGAACTCACGTAGGTTCAATTAATTATTTTCGGCGATTACATTATTGCCTCTTGCCTCTTGCCCCTTGCCCCTTGCCCCTTGCCTCTTGCCTCTTGCCCCTTGCCCCTTGCCTGTTCCCTGTTCCCTGTTCCCTGTTCCCTTTTTTTTGTAATAAATTAGACTTTTCAAACACCCTCTAAGAAACCAACACCTCCGGTAGATTTATAAAACTCTCAATCACCTGACGCAGATCAAAAACAACCTGAAGCTGAGAATCACCAAATGCTTGCACTTGAGTTAAAGATTCACAAATCTTTTTTAACTGCTCCTGTAACCTATCAAGCTCATCCTGAATAGGTTGCAAAGCTTCCTGATAAAGATTCACTCTCCCCCAACATTCAGCAGTTGCAGTTCGTAAATTCAGTAATTGCTCCTGAATAGAATCAACTTCCTGACGCTTTACTTCTACCTCCTGAGTTTGATGATCAATAGCCCCTTGATCTGCTGCAATAGTAGCAAGTATCAAAGCTATATCACTTTCTAGCTTCTCAATTTCCGCAGATTTTCGCTGTTTCTCGGCTGCAAATTGGGAAACCAGTAATTCTAAATCACTAGATTCCCCCTTAATCTCCACCGAAATCCCTTGTCTTTGCCACAAGACCACTTGATTCCGCTGGAGAGTTTTTTGTTGTCCAATCAAATTGCGTCTTTGTCCCACCAAACTCTCGTTCAGCATCTGATAAAGATCCTGTTCATCCACTAATTCTAACTCTAAATTTACTAGTTCTTCCCCAGTGGCATGAACAATTTTTTGTTGAAGTTCTTCTATAAGTTCTTGCTTGTATTCAAGCTCCTGCTCCTGTTCCTGCACAAAATTAGAATCCCTATCTAACTTCTCCTGCCAATCTTGCACCATTTTCTCCAATTCTTTCAGAGGCATTTGTTGCAAAGCCGTCACATCAACTTCCGGTTTAGCTACCTCAGCAACAGTCTTAGTCGCCAAAAGATGCAGCTTTTGGTAAAATTCCTCCTCAGTTTCTAAATACTGTTTGAGTATGGAAGTTAATTCCTGTTTACTATTAACTATTGTTATTTGTGATTGTAACTGGGTGATTTCTTGTGCTAGAGAATCCTGTGCCTGTTGCAATTCATTTTGGCGATCGCCCAAAGTTTGCACCAGTTCCTCTCCCTCCCTTTGCTGCTGATTAGCTGCATGACGTTGGATATCCAACTTTTGCCAATGCAAGTTCAAAACATCCTGCTGCTTATTGGCAAATTCAGAAGCGTAATCAAGACTTTCCTTAACTATATTAATAGGAGCAGATGTAGCAGATAAACGATTAAGCAAATCACTTAACTTTTGACCACGCTCATTATCCACAGATTGAGACTGCTGAAGATTTAATCTGATCTCCTCTAAACAGCGCTGCTCAACGCGCAGATGTTCCCAAGCACCTTCTAAATCCCGGCGATTACGTTCAACTTCTGCCCGTAACCGCTCAACTTCCGTGCGAGACGTATTAATCAAGTGTTGTTGTGTATCTATCCGTTTAGAGTCATCCTCCAGTTTTTGTACCTCGTCCCACCGGGATTCCATTTCTATTTCCCGACGATTCAGTTCCTGAATTTGTAGCTTCAGCGACTGTTTCCACTGGTCAATTTCCTCCTCCTTAAATTTAAACTTTTCCACCTGTCGGGAAAAATTTTGCAAAATATTCACCAATGGACGACCAGCATCTTGAATCCGCTGTACTTGACGATTTGGACTCAAATCCACCAGTACCAATGCACCATCATTCAATTTACTTGCTTCATCAGTAACAATCATTTCGTCCGGGACTGGACTCCAATTTTGATCAGCACGTTGACAAGCGATCAATTTTAGTTCGCTTTTGCCACCGCCACTAAGTAAGCCACCTTTCTGTTTTTGTACTTCTGCTAAATACAGCACACCGTCAATCCTTTTGATGTACTTTGTGTCCGTGTTCTAGGATATACCGTAGATGATTCTGTCAACTTGGTTTTGTTCAACATTAGTCTAGCAGCACAAGGAAGATAAAACTATTTTCTTAGATATCATGTATATTAATACTTGCTGATACTTAATTAAAATCATTCTTACTAACCCCCCCCGATTATATATTCTCAACCAATAGTCTGAGAGGTTGTTTGAAAAGTATTAGATGAAACCGATAATCTCCAGAAACCTAACCCCCCTTCCCTACCTCTACCTAACTCTCTCCTCAGAGGCTATCACACACAAGTCAAATTACCCCCCTTAATCCCCCCAAAGCATCGGGGGAAAAACGGAAAAATTAGTTCCCTCCCCAAAGCAAAGGGGAGGGTTAGGGTGGGGTAATTTGAGGAATAATGGTGATTCGATAACTTGTGTGTACACCGTAGCCTCTATAAGGGGGGAGGGAAAAGGAATAACATTTAATACTGGAGAGGTTTACCAGAAGGGTTTATTTATACATTAAAAACTTTTCAAACATCCTCTGAGGATAACTATCATAAGAATACCCGGTAAGTGGGAAACGAGCGCGTCTTTAGACCTGAGAGGGAAACGACACGAGCGGTTTTAACCGCTGTGGATATTAAAATTAAAACCAGATTTTTGATTGGAACCTGGAAACCAACTCCCATTTCTGGGGTAATGTTAGCTAGATGCCTCCGGCACGCTGGCGCGAACGACCTGTTATAAGAGCTTTTTAGACTTAGGACTTACCCAGTACCCACCCTCAATTAGTTTTAGTAAGCATTGCTACTTTATACTACTTAATATCATTCAGAAATCATGGACAGTCAAAATCAGAAAGCAAAGAGTAAGCTGTAGGAGAAGCCTATCAAGAAATTTATGAGACTCGGAAATTTTATTTATTAATTTAGACTGAGTTTAACCTATAGAAATAAACATTGTGCCGTTGCGAGGTATGAAACAGCTAGTCAAAATCCCTCAAATAATAACACTGGAACATCAAGGAGTGCTTTGTAGCTAAATGCAGGGAAACTTAAATGAGATTGATATTTGCAGTATTCTCCAACTAATTGAGTTAGGACAACGGACTGGACAATTATGGGTAGAAGCCCGCACATCATATCCAAGTCACCAACTCAGTGGAGAAGAAACCTTCAAAAATCGGCAAGGAGGAGAAAATACACCACAATCATGGTTTGTATTTTTTCTCAACGGTCAAATCGTCTATTGCCAAGCAGATGACACTAGCTTATCGCGGATTGACGATTATCTCCGTTATTACCGAGTCGAACAGCCGCTTGAATCTAAACAACTGGCATCTCTAGCAGTCACTAATTCTCCAGAATATGCTTATATTTGGGCGCTTTTGGAGCAAAATATTATCACTCCGAAAATTGCTCGGACAATCATTTATGGCTTAGTCCAAGAAACTTTATTTGATCTGTTGAGCTTGCACCAAGGCAGTTTCATCTTTGAATTAGGGACAGCAATAGTACCACAATTAACCACCTTAGAAATTGCTCCATTAGTTGCCAAAATCACCAAACAAGTGCAAGAATGGAAGCAATTATACCCACATATTCAATCTACAGAACAATTACCCATTTTAGCCGATATGGCTAAATTAAGTGCCTCCTTACCAGAAGATACAGTCAAAAAATTACATAAATGGGCTGATGGAAAAACTTCTCTACGCCAACTAGCTCGCTATCTCAACCGTGATATTTTAACTTTAGCAAAAGCTATATATCCTTATGTGCAAGAGGGTTGGCTACATTTAGTATATTCAGACACATATAAACTTAGCAAAGAAAAACAAAACCTAGAAACAAAAAAACATAAAGGGCGGGTAGTATGTATTGAAGATACATTAGTGATTTGTGAGACGATAGAATCTATTCTAAAATTGCAAGGTTATGAAGTGATTTCCATCACTCATCCCTTACAAGCTTTGAGTCTCGTCTTTCAACTCCAGCCAGATCTAATTCTCTGCGATATTGCCATGCCAGTATTAGATGGTTACGAGATTTGTGCCATGTTACGGCACTCCACAGTATTTCGGTCTGTGCCAATTGTTATGCTGACTGGCAAAGACGGATTTATTGATCGCGTTCGTGCCAGCATGGTAGGGGCAACTGATTATCTGACTAAGCCTTTTACAGATCAAGAATTGCTCATGCTAGTAGCACAATATCTCAACTTAGATCATTGTCCAAGTGTGCAAATAGGAGATAAGACTTGTTGATTGAGGACAAGATAGGGTAAAAGATGTGATCACAGGAATAAAATTTAGTTGTTTAACTCTCTTCCATACACAGTAAAGTAGGGAAATAATAGACTTAATTTATACAGTTAATCTTTGCCATCACCGCAAATTATTTTCCTCAACGGAAAATCTAAATCAGGAGGCTAAATAGACATTTATGAGCACAATTCTCATTGTTGAAGACAGTATTGCCCAGAGGGAGATGATTACAGACCTACTGAAAGCTAGTGGCTTAAAAGTTACTCATGCCAGCGATGGTGCAGAAGCTTTAGAAGCGATTCAAACCACACCTCCCGATTTGGTGGTTTTGGATATTGTCATGCCCCGCATGAACGGCTATGAACTCTGCCGACGATTAAAATCTGATCCTAAAACCCAAAATGTTCCTGTTGTCATGTGTTCTTCTAAAGGTGAAGAATTTGATCGCTATTGGGGAATGAAACAAGGGGCAGATGCTTATATAGCAAAACCTTTCCAACCAACTGAATTGGTAGGAACAGTCAAACAACTCCTGCGAGGACAAGGATGAAAATAATATGGTTAGTAAACCAGATTTTTTAAGTGGTACAGGGCAAGATCAATTTCGTCCCGAATTACAACTAGAAAGTCCTGAAGGTGAGTTGCATTTGCGGTTTTATCTGCCCTCACGTCAGGAGTTTGCCCTGCAAGCCACGGGAATTCGGGAAGTAATTGAACTTAGTCCTGATCAGATTACACCAATTCCTAACACATCGCCCTTACTATTAGGTACGCTAAACTTACGGGGGCGCTTGATTTGGGTGGCTGATTTGGGTCAATTTCTGGGGGAAACAACGCCATTAAACACGGATTGCTCAGAAATTCCAGTCATTGCCATTGAAGATCAAGATACGATAGTAGGCTTAGGGGTAGAAGAAATTTGTGGGATGGACTGGCTTGATGTACAGTATCTAATGCCACAAAATAACGTACCAGATGCAATGGCTCCGTTTTTGCGTGGAGAATGGTTATTTGATACAGAAAAAGAAAAAAAATATTTGCGACTACTGGATCAGATAGCAATTTTGCGAAGTGCGCGGTGGGCAGGGTGAAATTAGTCGGAATTCAATTGGGAGGGAGGAAATGGAAACACGTATAAATTCTCAAGAAATAACTTATGATAGAGCTAGAACAGCCTATGAGCAGCAAGATTATGAATTAGCTGCGATAGTGATTAATCAGTTGATGCAGAATTCACCAGATGACCCTGATTCACATTTGCTAAAGGGACACATCTACTATATGTTGCAACAATATGATGTAGCTAGGAGTGAGTATCAAATAGTATTGCGTCTAACAGATGATCAAGAAAGTGTTAGTCTTGTTCATAATTGTCTAGCAACTATAGATCAGTTTACACAGCCTTTTGGTGATGATGAATCTCTGTCTCAGGGGACAACTGAAGTATCTTTAGATTCAGGAGTTATGGGGAATTGGCATGGTAGCAACCTGGAAATGAACTCCTTTGAAGAATACGAATCACCCCTGGATATTCAAGAACATAATCCGTTTAGTGATCCAGATAGTCTAGAATTTGATAGCGATTCATTGGATACTGCCACGACTGATAATCCCTTTGGCTTATCTAGTGAATATCTCGCGGATAATCCGATATCAGATCAATTAGAATTATCACCTTTTTGGCAAGAAGGAAGTTCTGCCGGTCATAATCATGGGGATATTAATAACAATCTAGCTAATGGCAGTTCAGTCATGAGTAATGGTGAGGAGAGCTATTCACCTTTTGCAGAAACTAAATTATCGGTTGATGATGATTCTGAAAATCAGACTGAGCTATTCATGGGGGAAGATGAAGATATAGATAAATTGATGGATGATAATTCTCCAGACTTAACCACTAGTGTAAAAAATACATATTTGGAGATTAATGAACAGGCTATCAACAACGATAATAATATAGGAAATAATTGGCAAAATAGCCAGGAAGAGGACTTTTCTCTCAGTAGCCAAGATAGTTTACTGCATAATATATCCGGGGAATCTGCACCTAGATCACAGACCCAACTTAATCAGCAATCAGGATCATTTATCAACGATTCTGTACTACCACAACGGCAGTTTAATTTCAACTCCTCGTCAGGAAAAAATAATTTTGATGATGATAGCTTTGATTTAGATGCGTTTGAATCGGCTTTTGGGTCAGAGGCTGAAGTAGATTCGGGGATTGAAACCTTCGTTTCCACTCAAGATACCAGTAATATCTCTAGTGGAAATATTCGCAAGAACAAAGATTTTCTCAACGACTTTGATGAATTTGATGATCTAGGTGATATCCCCGGCTTTGAACTCACTGAAGATGATAGTTTTGATGATAGGCGAATGCTGTCAGAATCCCTGGATAGTCAGGTAAATTCCCAAGCTCAATTTGTGAATAACTCATTCGCTAATGAAAGAGGGGATGCTTATCAGGATCTCAGTCATCGTGATGAAGAACTATTCACAATTACAGGTGATCAAGAAGCATCTCGTATATTTACTCAATCAGACCTTGCGAGGACAGAACCAATTGTCACCTCAGAACAAGGGCTATTTGGACATTTTGAAAATGCCTCCTTAGACCATAAACAATGGTGGATAGCTGGCAGCGTCGGTTTGGTATCAATGTTGGGTGTAGCTCTGGTTAGTGCTTTGGCAATTTCCATTTCACCGGCTCAACAACGGGAATCCGTGAGAAATACAGGGTTGTTAATGGCTTTGGCTGCGGGAGCTACAGGTGCAGCTACTGCCGGGTTTATGGGGAATCTCACGCTTAAACAAATTCGCCGGACTACAAAGGACTTACAAGCTCAGTTTGATTCTGTGCGTCAAGGTAATTTGAATGTGGAAGCTACTGTTTATTCACAAGATGAATTAGGCTACTTGGCTACTGGCTTTAATGATATGGCTAGGGTAATTTTCACAACTACCAATGAGGCGCAACGTAAAGCCATTGAGATGGAAGAAGCGAAGGAAAACCTTCAACGTCAGGTAATTCGCCTTCTGGATGACGTAGAAGGAGCAGCTAGGGGAGATTTGACGGTTCAAGCTGAAGTCACAGCCGACGTACTGGGAGCGGTAGCGGATGCCTTTAACCTGACAATTCAAAACCTGCGGGATATTGTCCAACAGGTGAAAGTGGCGGCACGGGATGTGACTAAAGGTTCAACTAATTCAGAAACCTTTGCGAGAGCTTTATCTGGGGATGCTTTGCGACAGGCAGAAGAGTTGGCTGTGACTTTGAATTCTGTACAGGTAATGACATATTCCATTCAACGGGTAGCAGAGGCGGCCAGGGAAGCGGAAACTGTAGCCCGTGATGCTAGTAAAATTGCTCAGAAAGGGGGCGAAGCGGTAGAAAATACGGTGGCAGGGATTTTGGAAATTCGGGAAACTGTGGCAGAAACTACTCGCAAAGTGAAACGTTTGGCGGAATCTTCCCAGGAAATTAACTCTATTGTTGCCATAGTTTCACAGATTGCTTCTCGAACTAATTTATTGGCTCTTAATGCCAGTATTGAAGCGGCGAGAGCAGGAGAAGCGGGTCGAGGGTTCGCTATTGTGGCTGATGAAGTGCGACAGTTGGCTGATCGATCTGCGAAGTCTTTAAAAGAAATTGAGCAAATCGTGATGCAAATTCAGAGCGAAACTAGCTCAGTGATGACAGCTATGGAGGAAGGGACACAACAGGTAATTCATCAGACTAAATTAGCAGAAGAAGCCAAGCGATCGCTAGATAATATCATCCAGGTAGCCGATCACATTGATATTTTAGTACGATCAATTACCAGTGATACCGTAGAACAAACGGAAACCTCCCGTGCTGTCGCCCAAGTCATGCAATCTGTGGAATTAACAGCCCAAGAAACCTCTCAAGAAGCACAGCGGGTTTCTGGAGCTTTGCAACACTTAGTGGGAGTGTCCCGCGATTTAATTGCCTCCGTGGAACGCTTCCGAGTGGAAACTATCGAATCTAGGTAAGAGGCAAAAGTCAAAAGGCAAAAGGAACAATTAATGTCTACCTCTATGCCTAGTAGTCTGTCAACCCGAAAATGACGGGTGAAGGCAAGCAGGGGGAGAATAGAGGCAGGGGGGGCAGGGGAGGCAGGGGAGGCAGGGGAGAGAAGAACAGAAGTTTTTTCCGATCATTACCCGTCAAAATAAATTTGACAGACCACTAGTACAACGCGGTGTAAATAAACCAACCATTCTAAATCGTTAAAAAGCCTATAAGTAGTCGGACAAAATTAAATTCACTCGTTGAGAGAGGGAACAGGGAACTTTTAACTGGGAACAGAAAAATCAATTGTGTAATTAATTCTGTCCCATTACTTACTGTCTTCGTTTTGACTTTTGACTTTTGACTTCCGCCCTGCGGTACTAGTCTGTTAACTTTTTTGTTTGCCATGCGCCTTTTCTTCCACCTTTTACCTGTAGTAAGCCGATTTAATTAACTATGCAGCCGGAACAACAACAACGGATTTTAGGTTACTTTCTCGAAGAAGCCAGAGAACACCTAAACACTATTGAACAAGGATTACTGAATCTTCAAGGAACCCTGGAAGATTCAGAAATGATTAATGAAGTCTTCCGTGCAGCCCACTCTATCAAAGGTGGTGCGGCTATGTTAGGTCTGAGTAGTATTCAGCACACGTCCCACCGTCTTGAGGATTGCTTCAAAATTCTTAAAGAACATCCTATTCAAGTAGACCAAAGATTAGAGTCTTTGCTACTGGACATCTGTGATACATTAAAAGCCTTGATAGACAATCTTGGCAATCCCTTTGGGTTATCAGAGGAAAAAGCTCAAGCTTTGATGTCAAAAACTGAACCAGTCATGCAATGGCTGAATGAGCATATAGAACTACTGCTAAAACAGGGTAATAATCAAGTATTAAACCCTAGTAGCGCATCTCCTACCCGGTTGCACATAGAGCCACCTGTTTCCCCACAGATACAAAATTCACCGATACCAAGTAAACAAAATCAGGATTGGACAGAGTTTCAAGCACAGGTGTTACAAGTTCTGCGGGAAATGTTGCAACAGTTTAAAAAAACTAACATAGAGACTTCCCGTAACAATTTACAAGAATGCTGTCATCAATTAGTAAAAATCGGTAGAGAATTAAATTTATCAAATTGGTGCAATCTGTGTGAATCAGCAGCCCTGGCTATATCCAATCCCGATAATAGTTATTTAACTTTAGCCAAAATAATTATTACTGAAATTAAGCAAGCGCAAGAATTAGTTCTCCAACATAGAGATGGGGAAATTACTATTAGTCAACAATTAGAAAATCTGTTTCCTCTTGTACAACTGGAGTTATTAGAATTTGCAGAAACGGAAACTGGGGAAACTTTATTTACAGATACGACAGAAATAAATTTAGAACCCAACATCAATGGATTTACCGATCCAGCTTTGTTTGATCATCAATCAACTGTGACTGAGAAATCTCCAGAAATAGGAATCTCTGAGTTAAACACTCTGGCTGATTTATTTGAAGGCGATACCCCCGATTTAGAAAATAATTGGCAACAAGAAGAAATATTAGAAGATATCACCAACTATCAGTTACCAATTATCAACAGTGAAGTTGAAGAGAATAATCACAATTTAGCTGATTTACTCTTCTTTGAAGATGACAATATACATAAGATAACTGCAAATAATCATGAGGATTTAAGTCTCTTATTTGATGATAGTTTATTAGAATCAGGGGATATAGCGGAAACAGTTAGTTCTCAACCGATAGAACCTAGTAATCTGTTGTCAAATCATACAGATTTACAATTTCCATCAGATGATGTGTTGCTAGAATTAATCTCAATTTCTAGACAATCTCGGCAGCCTAATTCTGAAAATGAGACAAATAGCAGTAATAATTTAGAAGAATTATTGACTTTCACAGCCGATGATGAATTAATATTTACAGATGAAACAACTGAATCAGAAAATACTGCGATAGCAGAAATAGCTACAGAACCTCAAATCAATTTTGATAATTCCTTTTTATCGGCAAATACAGATGCCAATTTTCCAGTAGAAGTTATTCCTACCAATGTAAAAACATCAAAAATAAAACCATCGGCACCAGAAAGTTTATCATTAGATAATTTATTTACAGCGGTAAAACCCCAGCCACCCCTGGTCAATGAAATTGATGATTTATTCAGTACACCAGAAATAACAACTAATCTTGCTAATTCAGTAGATGATCCAGATAACTTCTGGGATGATCTAGGCATAAGTGACTCAGAAAACACCTCTGTAATTAGTCAAGATATAGCTAAAGAACTAGAGGAGAGTTTATTTAGTGCATCTCTTGAAATTGGCACAAAATATCAGCAATTAACGACAAATAATCATGTAGATAAAAAAGGGTTTAATCCAACTTCCCAAGAGGAATATTTTGATTTATTCTTCACGTCAGATAGCGATACTGGGGCGGAAGCCATAGATAATTTATTTGATGATTTTATAGATGCCAACTCTAACAATGTTTCCCAATCTAGAGAATTATTTCTACCAGAAATTAATAGTTTTTCTCAACCTCCAGAAGTAACAGCAGATCAAGAAATTTTTGAGCCTGTTGAAGATGGCAATGATGACGGTTTGATTTTGTTTGAAGAGGAAATAACATCTTCTAAATCCGACACTAATCTAGATTTTACCTCTAATTTTGCAGATTTCAACTTAGAATTAGACTCAATTTTGCTAACAGCAATAACTACAGATAGTGCCGTAGTGGATGAAACTTACTCAGAATTAGAGTTAGACAACCCATTACAATCATCTTCAATAGATGATTTTGCGGCAATAGAAGCATTATTGGATGAACCTGTAGAAGATATAGTAGAAGCATCTTCAATAGATGATTTTGCGGCGATAGAAGCACTCTTATCCACAGCATTAGGAGAAATTACTAATCAGGAGTCAGAATCTATCCCAGGGGAAGATTTGGCAGCATTAGAAGCATTGTTGGATGAGGTGGGAGACAAAGAAGCACAGATAATTATTGGACAGACACCAGTAATTGTTCGACCTGTAGTAACGAACTCTCAAAATACTTTTTCTTCCTTGGGATTAGAAGATGAATTTAGTGAATTAGAGGATTTATTAGAACAGGCTGATAAAACAATATCTGGCTCGTCTGCCGCATCAGGAAAAACTTCTACTAGCAAAATCCCCATCCCCCGTCCGACAACTCGACGAACGATAAGAGAAGAAAGTATGAAAATTCCAGTTAAGCAACTGGATGATATGAGTAACTTAGTCGGGGAGTTGGTGGTAAATCGGAATACATTAGAGCAGGATCATGAACGTCTGCGACAGTCTCTAGATAGTCTTTTGGTTCAGGTACAGCATCTATCAGATGTGGGAGTGAGGATGCAGGAATACTACGAGCGATCGCTCTTAGAAGCCTCTCTCCTATCCAGTCGCCGTTATCGAGAACATGATGGACCACCATCAGGAAATTCCCATAATCGCGGCTTTAGCGAAATTGAAATGGATCGGTTTACGCCCTTCCATATCCTGGCACAAGAAATGATTGAGTTCATCGTGCGAGTCCGGGAGTCAGCCAGTGATATTGACTTTGTTACCGAAGAAACAGAACAGGTAGCAAGACAGTTACGCCAAGCAACTAGTCAACTACAAGAAGGATTGACAAAAGCCCGAATGGTTCCATTTACCCAAGCTGTTGATCGTTTGCGGCGAGGGGTGCGGGATAATGCCATTAGATATGGTAAACAAGTAGAATTAGTCACAGAAGGAGTGGATACCTTAGTTGACAAGATGATTTTGGATCGTCTCACAGATCCATTGACTCACATGGTCAATAATGCGATCTCTCACGGCATTGAAACCCCAGAAGTTCGGGAAGCCGCAGGTAAATCACCCGTAGGTATCATTAATATTCGCGCCCTACAACAAGGAAACCAAACCATTATTTCTGTTAGTGACGACGGTGCAGGTATTGATCATCAAAAAGTTAAAAACAAAGCCGTTAAAAAAGGTATCCTTACCCCCGAACAGGCAAAAACCATGTCTCGGATTGATACCTACGAACTTTTATTCCTCCCCAGCTTTAGTACCGCCGATGAAGTAGACGATATCAAAGGTAGGGGTGTGGGCATGAACGTCGTCCATAACGATATCAGCGAAATTCGCGGTACTGTTGGTACTGACTCCACACTAGGTCAAGGAACGATCTTTACCATTCGTCTACCACTGACCCTAAGTATTTGTAAAGCCCTATTCTGCATTTGCGATCGCACCAGAATCGCTTTTCCAATGGATGGTGTGGAAGATACCCTAAATATTCCCAGCAAAAACATTCAGCAAGATGCTGACGGAGAATCATTTATCGTCTGGAGAGAGATTATTCTGCCCTTCAAGCCTTTAAAAGATATCTTAGTTTTTAACCGTCAACTTAGTCGTGGCAACATCTATGGGACTAAAAAAAATGATGACATGATTTCTGTCATCGTTATCCGTTCAGGCAATACAATGATCGCTTTACAAGTTGATCAAGTCCTCAGTGAACAAGAAATTGTAATTAAGCAATTTGAAGGACCAGCACCTAAACCAAGTGGCGTAGCTGGTGCTACAGTTCTTGGTGACGGTATGATCATGCCCATTGCTGACGTACTAGAAATCATTGACATCTTCCAAGGCAAGATGTCTAAACATATCGGTGGCAATTGGCAGCAAACAAATTCACCATCAGTAAACACAATCTCCGCTGACAAAGTAGAAACAACAGTATTAATCGTTGATGACTCCATCACAGTTCGAGAACTTCTATCTCTTACCTTTAGCAAAGCTGGTTATCGGGTAGAACAAGCCCGTGATGGGCAAGAGGCATGGGATAAACTTCGTTCCGGTTTACATTGCGATATCGTTTTCTGTGACATTGAAATGCCTCGTTGTGATGGATTAGAACTGCTGTCTCGAATGCAGAAAGATGGTTCTTTTGGTAACTTACCTATCGCCATGCTTACCTCTCGTGGTGCAGATAAACATAGACAAATGGCAATACAACTTGGTGCTAGTGGCTACTTTACTAAACCCTATTTAGAAGAAGCACTTTTAGAAGCAGCCTCGCGGATGCTAAAAGGAGAAAACGTCGTAGTTACAGCTTAATGAAGAATACTAGGGTAAAAAGTATCCTCCAGTAATTTACAGTCGGGTAAAAAATTGCTGGTGCTGATGATTAACCACGCTTTTATTCCTTAAAACCAAACTGTGTAAAGAAACGTAAAATCGCCCAAACCCTCTTCACTCTTGCCTCTTGCCTTTTGCCTTGCCATAACGACAATTTTCAACGCCAACCTACTTATTAACCTGCAAGTGCTTTTTTAGATGACCCATAAACGGCATTTCTGAATGTGACGGAGATCCTAAAGATGATTGGATACAATCATTTACTGAATAACAACTTCAAAAATTCACAATAATTTCACCATAACTTCATATTTATGGATATTACACAATTTGCTCAATTAATTATCAACGGTATCGCTGTCGGTAGCATTATCGCCTTAGCAGCAGTAGGACTGACCTTAACCTATGGGATTTTGCGGTTGTCTAATTTTGCCCACGGTGATTTTCTCACATTAGGAGCTTATTTGACTCTCATGGTCAATGCTATGGGTCTAAATATTTGGTTGTCAATGATTGTGGCTACCGTGGGAACTGTGGGAGGAATGTTACTAGCAGAAAAATTGCTATGGTCAAAAATGCGGTCTATCCGTGCTAGTTCGACAACACTGATTATTATCTCTATCGGTCTAGCTTTATTTCTCCGCAATGGGATTATTTTTCTCTGGGGAGGTAAAAACCAAAATTATAATTTGCCCGTGATTCCGGCTTTAGAATTTGGGACTTTAAAAGTACCGCAAAATCAATTATTGGTACTGGGATTAGCTATTTTGGCGATTTTATCGCTACACTACTTGCTACAAAATACGAAAATTGGTAAGGCAATGCGGGCAGTAGCTGATGATTTAGATTTAGCTAGAGTATCTGGTATTAATGTTGATAGGGTAATTTTGTGGACTTGGGTAATTGCTGGGACATTCACTTCTTTAGGTGGGAGTATGTACGGGCTAATTACAGCAGTGCGTCCAAATATGGGTTGGTTTTTGATTTTACCTTTGTTTGCTTCAGTGATTTTGGGGGGAATTGGTAATCCTTATGGAGCGATCGCCGCCGCCTTTATTATTGGTATTGCCCAAGAAGTTAGCACCCCCTGGCTAGGTTCACAGTACAAACAAGGTATAGCTCTACTAATCATGATTGTGGTGCTGCTTATTCGTCCCAAAGGTTTATTTAAAGGCACGATTTAAACAGCACCGATCTAGTTCTAACTATTCAATGATGTGGAAGTAGTAAGCTGCTACCAAAAAGTTAACAGCCAAAAGTAACAACGCCCAGCCAGTACGGAAAGCGTAGGAAGGTTTAGCAGCGGGTTTGCCTTTAGCAGTCATAAGCGGTTCTCCTAATTTAGTGACTTTTTAAGAAATAGCAAACTCACGCGCCAATTTTGCAAATTCTTTAAAAATATTTTTGTAACCCACATTCCGCAGGTGTTTTTTGAATTTTCGGAATTATCCATAACCCAATGATAACAAGGCTTTCAGACAATGACACGCAATTCTATATTAGAGCGATGCCTTCGGCGCGGCGTAGCCATCGCCGATATATTTAAAGCTCGAATCAAGTTTATTGAGAATAATGTCAATAAATTAGTTGGTTTGAGATTAAATTCATTGAATACCGACCTAGATAGCAAAAAGCATGAACTGGTTATTATGATTGGGTTTTAGCTGTTTTATGAAATTCTTTTTTTGACAAAATAACCTGCTGGGAAAAATATTTTGAGTATATTTACTCATGCTGAATGTGGGTTGTAAGGTTGGTTAGTTGTCAGTTGTCCGTTGTCAGTTGTCCCTTGTCCGTTGTCATCAGTAAAATTCCTCTCCCCGCTCCCCTACTCCCCCTACTCCCCCTGCCCCCCTACTCCCCCTACTCCCCCTACTCCCCCTACTCCCCCTACTCCCCCTACTCCCCCTACTCCCCCTACTCCCCCTACTCCCCCTACTCCCCCTACTCCTCCCCAGCGTGATAGGAACTGCGAACCAGGGGACCGGAACGGACGTGATTAAATCCCATTTCCTTGGCTATATTGCCCAGTTCTGTAAATTCCGCTGGAGTCCAATATTTTTTAACAGGTAGATGGTCTAAAGAAGGACGCATATATTGACCAATGGTGAGGCGATCGCATTTTACAGATCGCAAATCCGCCATTGTCTCAATTAATTCCTCCATAGTTTCTCCATGTCCCACCATGACACCTGACTTCGTAGGAAGCTGATCATTCAACTCCTTAACCGTCGCTAATACAGCCAACGAACGGTCATATTTTGCCCCTCGGCGCAC
Source organism: Anabaena sp. WA102 (assembly GCF_001277295.1). Classification (NCBI taxonomy): domain Bacteria; kingdom Bacillati; phylum Cyanobacteriota; class Cyanophyceae; order Nostocales; family Nostocaceae; genus Anabaena; species Anabaena sp. WA102. The sequence continues at coordinate 4,894,041 of NZ_CP011456.1, forward strand.
AGTTGGAGTTAACCTACGGACTGTTTCGACATTATGGTTAAAACAAGCCGGTTGAGCCTGAATAATCATCGCTAAACTGTGACATTGGACTGCCACACCCCCACCACCCCAAAAATCCGATGTCAGCACCTCAATTTGAGTATCGGGATTCATCTGGCGAATAGTCTCCATTGTCCTCACAAAATGACCAGCCCCCCCATCAGCCAAGTCATCACGGGCGACAGAAGTTAATACCACATACCGCAACCCTAAAAGCCGTACTGATTCTGCCACCTTTTGGGGTTCTTCCTCATCCAACGCCATTGGCGCATGACCCTTATCTACCTGACAAAAAGCACAAGCGCGGGTACAAGTTGGACCCATTAATAAAAAAGTCGCCGTTTTTTGGGCGTAGCATTCACCCCGATTCGGACAACGCCCTTCTTCACAAATTGTGTGAATTTGTCGCTGCTTAATGATACGTTGGACAGTAGAGATTTCACTGGCTTTGCCGATGGGACGACGCAACCAGCTAGGCATAGTCATAATTTCTGACTTGATATCAACTTGTTGTGGAGAATTCATAAGAATACCCGGTAAGTGGGAAACGAGCGTGGCTTTAGCCCTGAGAGGGAAACGGCACGAGCAGTTCGACAAGTGTTACAGTGAGCTTGCCGAACTGCTCACTGACCACGGTTTTAACCGCCTTGAATATTTTTTCATTACCGCCTTGGAGTTGGGAAATTCGGGGTACTTTTGTAATGCACTTTCAACGGGACAATTACCGATTCAAAATTCTCAACTCTGTACGCATAATGTTTTGCTCACTCATAGCCTCTCATTTCTGGGGTAATGTTAGCTAGATGCCTCCGGCACGCTGGCGCGAACGACCAGTTATAAGAGCTTTTTAGACTTGCAACACTATTTCAGTGACCTTAAAACTGTTTAATTGCAAATGACAGAGCAGGGAACTAGCTATGCCTGACGGCACGCTGGCGCGAACGCATTCGGTGGGTGTCGTGACTCAAATAACGGCTACCCTTCGACTCCCTTCGACTTCGCTCAGGGCAAGCCGCTCAGGGTGGTCTGGTCAGCACGGCTTGCTTGATTACTCTTGCAAGCCCAGTCCCTTTAGGGCTGGGTTACTGACATAACGATTTGTTAATTAGGCAAAAAGTAAGAGCGCGTAATGACTATTTACATAGAGGTACTGTAATTCCAGATATACCCCAAACTGAGAAGTTAGACTAATAAATCTTTCACTACACAGGATATTAGTTGTGTGTAGTCTACCTACACAACTATGATACAAATTGATCAAAACATCAGTGAAAGTTTCCTACAACTCCTGTGATTTCGGAAATTTATGTCAGAAAATACTCCCCCCCAATCTACATAAATTTTGGATATAGTGAGAGAATTCTTAAAAGCACTCGGCAACCAGCCATCTAAACATAAAATTTTTAGTAGAGTAATCAGTTGTGGCAAGTAACAAAATTTTAGTTATTGACGACACTACCGTTGTCAGGGTAAAAGTACGAGAAATGTTACCACCAGGTAATTTTGAGGTGATAGAAGCCAAGGATGGGTTAGAAGGATACAACCTCATCCTCAAGGAAAAAGTCAGCTTGATCATGCTAGATTTTTTGTTGCCAAAAATGAGTGGTTGGGAAGTTTTCCAGAAAATCCAGGCTCAACCAGAATTGCGGAAAATTCCTTTGGTAATCATGTCAGGACGCAAGGAAGAGGTAACGGAAAAATTTGTAGAACCATTTGAATATTTTGAATTTTTAGGCAAACCTTTTGATCAAAAGCAACTCGTTGGCGCTATCAAGTCAGCAATGCTGAAGTCGAAAAAGGAGCGTCTAGACTTAAATATACCCCCAGTGAATCCTGCAAATAAACAGCCTGCCCCAGTTGCTATAAATGCCGTAGATTCATCTGCTGAGATCAAATTACTAAATGATAAAATTATCAAGATGCAAGGAGAAATTGATAACTTGAAGAAACAGCTTAATCAAGTTGTGACTTTTATTAAACAGAAAATTAAGTAATTTTTTCTTTGGTAATGCCAAATTAAAATGAAACTACATAGGGTTTGCTGAAAAAGTTGTCTGTGAGGGCTAGAAGTTCAGGAGTATGGCTAACGCCACGCTTCGCTATCAGGAGGATTTAGAAGAAGTTAGAAGTAATATCAAGTCTGGAAAATTGAACGATTTTTGATGCTATGATCACACTTTCCTTGCACCTCATTTATCTTTCATACAGATGAAACTCTTCATGCGTCTGGGTTATAGGTTTATTCAGCAAGCCCTACATAGAATAAGATTTCAAAAATTATTAAGGAATGTGGATTAAATAACTTACAATTCTAAATGTTGTTGTGGTTTAGCAGTATAGTTCCACTGTGGCAAAAAATCATCAAAGAAAATCTCCATTGTTTCTTTAAAACCCTCAGCAACTTTCTTACCCCACATTCCGCACCCTTGACTGTCACAAACGGTGATTACGGAGGTAAATTGATGAAAAATGAGTAAAAGAATACATTTATCTATAAAAAAACAAATTTTAGATAGGAAAATTGATTCAGATACATTCTCAATAAGAAGCAATAAAGAATGAGGGTGGTTTCTGGCAGAAAATATAATATAATTTTATTGTTAGTCTATCAAGACTTAATCATAACTTATATCCTTCTAGAAATAAACTTAAAAACAGCATTAAAACTTAAACTCATTAATAAAATCAATGAGTCAAATTCAGAAATGTTGAATAGCGTAATAAAACTTTACATATTGAAATAAACTTAGCCTATAAGTGCTATTTTTCATCTTATCCAAATAAGTTTTCTAAACCAATGAACATAACTTATTTCCTGACACATATAGGACTGAAGATAACGGAGTTTATCTAATAAAGTTTTGCCAAATTCTTGCGGTATTTCTATTAGTTGCAATATCAAATAAGCGATTAAACAGCACATTATCTGAATTCTAATTCCATTCTCATTCTTTGTCATAAGTCTGTCTAACTTGAGGTGCATTTTTAAGAATTTCCATAACAATTCAATTTGCCATCTTTGTATGTAAATTTCCATAATCTCTTGATTACTAACTTGCTCTTCTCCTTCATTTAATAAGTTTGTTGCTAAACGAAATTCACTCTTAGTTTCTATATCACAAAATGCTACTACTCTAATTTCCACTTCTCTTTCATCTTTGCCAACTTCTGGGAAATTCTTTAAGCGCATAATTTGATAATTCTTTATCTAGATTTTTTTAGATTGTATCAAATTATGGTACTTTTTTTTAATCTTTTCCTAACATTCAACACTTCTGCCCTACCACTATATTGGGAAACATTAAATCATGTCGGAAATAGTAATTTACAAACACAGAAAAGATTAATAAAGACAGCAATAAAGTTGTTAAAAAAATGTCGAATTGTGGTGTTAGCAGACAGAGAATTTCATAGTCCAAAACTGGCTAAATGGCTTGATGAGCAAGGAGTTTACTTCGCTTTACGCCAGAAGAAAAACCTTTATTTTCAAGAAAAACCTGAACAAGAATATCAAGTTCTTAAAAATCAAGGATTTAAGCCAGGAATGTCGAGATTTTATGAAAAAGTTAAATGTGGTAAAGGGGATGAATTAGGCTTATTTAATATCGCTGTTTATTGGAAGAGAAAATATCGGAACTCTGGACCAAAAGAACCTTGGTATATCTTGACGAATCTACCAACTCTCCAACAAACTTTATGCCTCTATAGATGTCGATGGGGAATTGAGCAATTCTTTAAGGATTGTAAAACTGGTGGTTATAATTTAGAGGATACTAAAGTAAATGAAACTCGCTTTTTAGCTTTAGTATTATTGATTGTCATTGCTTATAGTTTAGCCACTATGCACGGTCAACGGATGAAAAAATTAGGTATAGAGACTTATGCCGGACGTATTCAACAACATCAGGACAAGTACCCACGTCAAAGTGATTTTAGCTTTGCTCTCTACGGACAACTATGGATTTATGGTATGGAATTATGGGCTGATTTAGCTCTGAATTTAATCAATCTCAAGCCTCATAAACGCCTCTTTTTTCAACGGGGCTTTCAGGCTCTATCCCTTATGAAACAAGCTCTTTAGCCGCCTTGTCACCCGTTAAGGTTTTTTATAGTCATTGAGGATAAAGCTTTCAATGATTCTGGACTAGGTTTTCCATTACAATCACCTCAGAATCAAAATTTTGTACTTAGTCGTTTTATTGACTATATATCTGCTTTAATAGTAATTATTCCTATTTAGCCTCAATAAATTTTAATCACCCCTCACAGGTATTAGTTCTTATGTACTAAATATATTGCTTTCCTTGGGGTGTGACACTTGGGGGTGCGGAATGTGGTATTATTGCTGTTTAATAATAAAAATGGGTAATTGAATATTGAAGACTAGCTTCATTACCAATTACCCATTACCGATTATTTAGGAATAACTTACAATTCCTGTAACTCCTTATTTGTAATAACACTAGCTTGTGTACTAGCAACTTTTGCTGCTTGCAACATGGGAGTGTTAGTAACAGAATTATTAGCTAAAGTAAACAAGGGATTGGATAAGATTCCAGAAATGGTAGTAGCTATTAAAGTTACTATCAAACCTACTTGTAAAGGTCTCAGTCCTGGTAAATCCCAACGCACTTGGGGATAATTCTTCACCACGTCGGACATTTCTTGGGGTTCTTTGACTACCATCATCTTAACTACGCGAATGTAGTAATAGATAGAAACCACACTGGTAACTAAACCGAGTAAAACTAACCAGTAAAGACCAGCTTGCCAACCTGCCCAAAATAAGTAAATCTTCCCGAAAAAGCCGGCTAGTGGGGGAATACCACCCAATGATAAGAGAGAAATACTCAAACCCAGTGTTAAAAGTGGGTCTTTTTGATACAAACCAGAGTATTCAGAAATTTGATCTGTTCCTGTTCGCAAAGAGAACAATACTACGCAACTAAAGCCGCACAGGTTCATAAACAGGTACACCAGTAGATAGAAAATCATACTGGAATAGCCGGCATCAGTTCCCGCAATTAAGCCAATCATCACAAACCCAGCTTGGGCAATGGATGAGTAAGCTAACATCCGTTTCATGCTAGTTTGGGCTAGGGCGACAACGTTACCCAGTACCATACTTAGCACCGCAAGGGCGGTGAAAACAAATCTCCACTCATCTGCCACGATAGGGAAAACGGTGGTCAAGAGACGGATAGCTAGGGCAAGTCCTGCGGCTTTAGAACCAACGGATAAAAAGGCGATAACTGGAGTTGGTGCGCCTTCATAAACGTCCGGTGTCCATTGGTGGAAGGGTGCAGCGGAGATTTTGAAACCAATACCCGCAATCACGAAAACCAGAGCAATTACTAAACCCAGGGATTGACCAACATTCGCTGTAGCGATACCTTGAGCGATCGCACTTAGTTCTGTTTGTCCACCGGATAACCCATACAGCAGGGAGACACCATACAAAAATACCGCTGTACTGGAAGCACCAATTAACAGGTATTTCAACGCTGCTTCATTGGAACGGGGGTCACGTTTTGTATAACCTGTCAACAAATAAGAGGAAATACTCAGGGCTTCTAGGGAGATGAAAATCATCACCAACTCATTAGCACCGGATAAAAACATTCCTCCCAAAGTCGCAGTCATCAAAATGGCAATAAATTCGGCTAAAGGCGTACCACTTTGTTCGACGTAGCGAATTGACATCAATATTGTTGACATTGCTGACAGGGCGATAATCCCCCGAAAGACAATACTCAGGTCGTCACCATTAAAGCTACCAGTAAAGGCAATGGGGTTAGTAGTATCCCATTGGAAGTATAGAGCAATAATCGCGGCTGTTAAACCAGCGATCGCTAGATATGCAATCCAGCGAGCAGATGTCCGTCCCAAAATCAAATCAACAATCAAAACCCCCAAGAGGGTAATCATGACGATTCCCTCTGGTAAAATCGTTCCAGCATTTAACTGGGATGCAAAATTAGCAAAATCCATGAGATATATAGGTTTTAGCGATTAAACATTAGAGATAACACAAGTTTATTCTATCCATACTTCTTGACTAAAATTGCATTGATCTTTCTATCTTTAACAGTTGGAAATTCGTATATTTGATTTTAGCTATCCGCAAATGTACCGCAATAACTCAAAATAAACAGTCGAGTACATAACTGAACTGTTCAGCGTGGGGCGATTTTCGGGAAGGAGTAAGCATGGCTTAAAAGCACTTTATCTGCCAGCCTTTAAAACTTGTTCGGCTGTCAGTTTGAAATTTGGGAATGTCAGCGAAGTAATGGGTTGATTGCCTCGAATCTGCTGAATTTCATACTCTCCTTTGACTAAGGTACAAATAGAAAGAGTAGGTTGTTTCGGTTTCCCAATATGTCGAGTCACACCTAGACCCGCATAATCCGCAATCCAATATTCAGGAATACCTAAAATTGCGTAGTCTTCGACTTTACGCGCATAATCGTTTTGCCAGTTGCTACTAACTACTTCCATCACAAATTTAATCGAACTGCCCAGCGTGAGGATTGATTGGTCATTCCAAAGTAGTTCTTTCGCAAGTTCATTGCGGTCAACAACCATAACATCAGGTCGAAATGCTGTCATACCCAAGTTGGAAGGACGTAGCAATCCTCGCTGAAGGACAAACCAATTTAAACCTATTGCATCAATTTGGGCGCAGATTTTTGTGGTGGTAAAAGCTGAAACTTCTTCATGGTAGCCTGTTGGTTCCAAATCAAACACCTCTCCATCAATCAATTCGTAGCGGTTACTGTCACCATAACGGACGATAAAATCGCTAAAACTTAGTAACTGCTGTTGTGCTTGTCTTTCGGTTGCAATGGTCATAGGTCAACTTAGCCCCATCAATATCATCACTTTAGCATTTTTGCTAAATCCATATTTTTTTTAAAATAGTAACAGTAGGATGTGTTAGCGTAGCGCATAATAATTACAAACTAATCATAATTAAAAGCAAAAAAGCGCGTCAAGCAACGCACCTTACAGCGACTACTGATATCTCTAAGCGATCGCCGTCAAAGAATAACAGACCATGAACCGGAAAATTAAAGTTATTGCTAATAGCTTGTTAGCAGTAATTGTGGCTCATTCCTGTGAGTCGTGATTATTAGGCGATAGCGAAGCGCGACCTAGAAATCGCCCTGATCGTCTCAGCCGCACTCAATACTCAAGATATCACGATTGTAATCTTCACCCACGAGCTAGATATCGCGCCCAAACAATAGTGTAATATCTTTGTCCAAAATGGACTAATTGCGAGCTAAACTACTTTAACAACGATAGACATATTCGGCTAAAATTTAAGCAAGATCGTTTAGTATTGGAAAGGAAATTCTATTTTGTCCAACCCAGATTCCAACACAAATCAGCCTCGCCTTTTATCTTTTACCCTTGACGGTTGGTCTGTCTTAGGTAGTCGAGTTACTGTTTCTTTAGAGGATGGTGTTGCCGTATTAGTTGGTCGCAATGGGGCTGGAAAGTCAGCTATTCTTGAAGGGTTTGAAGCAATCTCATTATGTGCGATTGGTAGGTTTAATCCACTTGTGTATGATGGCGAAAGTTTTCCTAAAATATTAGAAATCGAAATTTTGACTCCGACTGCTCGTAGACTTGAATATAGGTATGAATTTACAACTCTTGCTAGTTCTGATGATGATCTGAATTTTGATGACTCCGATGACTCCATAGATGAAAAATCAGAAGTAAGTCGTTTCTCCTGGAATGATTACTGTCGATATATTAATGAAGAAGAAGATCATCTTTGGACTACTGATAATGGGGTGACAACTTTTCATACTGGGGATAGTCCAATTATCACTGTTCTTGGGAATACGCACTCTCTCCGACAATCGCTCCCAAAAACCTCCCCAATCAAGCTACCTGACGAAATGCTTTGGGTTTATTCTGTTTTGGGAGGAGTTCGCTTACTAGGGAAAGCTTCTATTAGACAAAGGACTAGACGACAACCATCACAACTAAGAGTATCAAGCAAAGGTATTTCTACTCGTTCTTTCAGTTTAGGTGATATTCTAGCTCGAAAAATACTACGTCTTATTGGCAAGGATGATCTATGCGAGCTTGAAAGCATCTGTCAGCGAGTTGGACTTGGCAGCAAGATATCTGAACAAAAGTTTATTTTAAGCAGAGACTCTGGAGAGAAAATTGAAAATGAAGAAGAAGAATATATTTCTTCGGTATTGCTAGATGGAGTTAATATAGGGTTATTATCTGATGGAACACTCCGAGTCTTGTCGATTCTTATTGAAATAATTGCCTCATCTCCTAATACGACGACAATAATTGAAGAACCTGAGACACAAATCCATCCTGCTATGCTTGCAAAGTTACTGAATGAAATCGAGACCTACTCTTTTGGAGAAAATTTGATTCTTTCGACTCACTCACCGCAAGTCGTTTCATGGACTAGTCCAGACAAAATTATTCTAGTTCATCGAGATAATGGACAAACATTTGTTCGGAAATTAGGCGATGATCAGATTCACAATGTTATTGAATACCTCTCTGAAGATGGTGAATTAGGCGAATGGATTTACAGTGGTATTCTCGATGAGTAATCTTAAGATCGCCTTAATTGCTGAGGATAATACAGACTGTGAAGCAATTCGTACAATTGTCCATCGTGTCCTTGGGGCAGAAGTCACAACCAAAAAATGGGCTTCTAAGGGTTGTAGTTCATTAACAAAAAAGCTAAGAGCAAAGCTGAAATTACTTTCCACTGAAGGTTGTAATATTTTTATTGTCGTTCATGATTTGGATCGTAATCCTCAGAATGGTTCCCTCAACAATGAGCGAGCATTGCGCTCAAAATTAGAAGAATTATCTTCTGAAATTGAAAGTCTTAAAAAACATATCTGTATTCCCATTGAAGAGTTAGAAGCTTGGTTCTGGTCTGATCCAGAAGTTATCAAATATCTTGGTGGTGAAAAAGGTAAAGCACATCCTAACCCTCACGAAATTAAATCTCCTAAAGAAAAACTAATAGAATTGTCGGTTGGAGAAAATAGAAAGCCTCGTTACAGTACCAACATGAATGTTGAGTTAGCAGAGAGACTAAATCTAAATATATGTTCCGATCGCTGCGCTTCGTTTAAGAATCTCCTTAATTTCTTGCGATCGCTCTGAAAAGATTATGATCGCTATTACTGTAAGTCGTGATTTTTAGGCGATAGCGAAGCGCGACCTAGGAATCGCTTCAATTATCTATCTGTTAAATATTTACTGAGGGCGATAGCGAAGCGCGACCTAGGAATCGCTATTCCTGTGAGTTGTGATTTTCAGGACTAGGGATCGCTTTTTATTGGTTTTAGGAGGCGATTTAAGGTTCAGGTATCTCCAACTGACGACAAATTCTAAAAACGGTAAAGTCAACAATCTCTCTATGACGAGGAATTGCTGTACGACGACCGTTAAGGGGATTTTCCCAAATAGAATGTTCGCTTCCTTCTCTTAATAAATAACAGCCATGTTGACTGAGGTGACGTAACAAATCTCGACGTTTCATTAAGCTACAAAACTAGGAACAACTTGAACATGATTTGCTGCTGAGAAAATCAAATAAATTGGTTCCTCTAAATCCGCTTCGGGTTCCGTTAATTGTTCATTCGGCAACGGTAAAGATTCTCCCTGAGATAAATAAACCTCTGCCATATCAACTAATGCACTCGCCAAAGAACGACGGACTATAGATAAATCTTCTCCCCAAGAAATCGCTCCAGGAAAGTCTAATACTTCCCCATGAACTCCCTTGTCTAAAAACTTATACATTGCCTTATAAGTAAGCATGATTTATGTATCCTAGAGCAATAAACAATTCTCCTATTTTGACACTCTCCGGTCTAAAGACGCGGAGATTCTATAGAGAGTTTCAGTCTATATCCCTCAGTTATCCCAGTTTCAGGCATTGCCTTAAATATTTGGGTTCTTGCCCTGATTTCGTTTGCCCTGGCGGGTGAAATCATATCTGACAAGCGTAACTTTCCGAGAGTCCCTCGGTAGCTTTTTATGTCTTTAGTGACAATTTAGTTGTATCACGAATATGGATTAAAATTTGAAATAATTTCAAATTTTCAAATTAACGTCAATGCAGGATAAAGGAAAGCCTCTAGCCTTCATCTCTTGTCTAAAGCCCAAATGTGGCTGACTCAGTCAGCCACATTTTCAAGGGTTTTTGGCGTTCTTCCTTATAAAACACAGGCAATTGTGATGGCCAGTTTTTTTGGAGATGAGAGGCGATAGCGAACGCATTGCGTCCCGGAGAGAACTAGCGCGACCTAGTAATCGCTAATTTATAGCATTACTTTCAGTTAATAGACATCAAATTCTCAAAAGGATGACGATTTTTCCAGCGGTAAGTATTAAAGTCCCGAAAATCAACAGATAAAATCCGCCCATGCCCCAAATGTTCGGCAAGAATAATCAATGAAGCGTCCGCTAAATCCATTGGCAGGGAAATATATTGATTCATCAATTCACTGATTCTTTTCCCATCTTGAACCTTGAGATCAAAAACCTCAAAAGCACCAATTTCTAAGCTATGAATAAACGTCTGTTGAGCATTTGTGCCTGTACGTTTCAAGAGAATATGACAAGCTTCCGTAATCACACACCATGTTGTCACCAGAGGCTCATCAATCGTATCTAGAACTTCTTGAGCGAGAACATGATAATCATCACGGCGATTGATTAATGCTATCCAAAAGCCAGAATCAACGATGACCATATTTTTCGTTAAGACTTTCAGTGAGATATTGTTTGTAATTAACCGACAAATCAGAGTCCCCTTCGGCACAACCAATCAGCCCTGATTCTCTAAGGAGTTGCAAAGGTTTTACAGGGGATTCTTGATGTAATTTTTCATAATAAAGATCGATCGCCACTTTCATAATGTCAGACACACCTTGATTTGTCCGCTGGCGAATGTAATTAAACTTATTAGCGCGATCGCTATCGAGCCTTGCATTAACCCTCATATTTTTGTTTGTCATAACTCTGTATGACAATACTATAGCTCAAAAAATTCAAGGTTAAGTAGTTCTCAAATAGTTTCCTCATGGGGCGATAGCGAAGCGCTCCGTCGGAATCGCTATTCTATCGTGGTTTGTTATTCTCAAGGGTAATTAATGGGATAATATCAAAAAAAGACTTATCAAAGGTAATGAATATGACAGATACAATCCAGTTAACATCAGAACAAATTGCAATATATCGCAGTGAACTAGCAGATAATTCTGATTTTTTAGCTGCACTTGATGTAATCGAAGAATGGGATGGAGATTTGGCGGATGCGGCTGAATCCATTGCTACTCGAAATGGCATTGAAGGAGTCGAAGATAACGCTGATATGCGTTGGTTTGTTATTGTTCTTAATAAATGTCGTGAATCTATTTGTCAGCAAAGATACGAAATTGTGCGAGAAAAAATTGTCCCTGCACTTATCCCTACGTTAACAGAGATGGTAGCAGCATCTTTTCTATGTCCCCCAGGTATTGCGACACTTTTATCAACTCCAATTGCTATTTATGTTCAAGAGGAAGGAATGGACAAGTTTTGTCAAATTTCCACCGATGACTAAACTCCTGTTGCTATAAATGCAGTCCAATAATAGGGACTTTCAAATGGATAGGGTTGACGTTTAACCGCAGCTTCTAATAAGTCTTTAAATTTATTGCGATCGCGTTTATTATCGGCAAATGCTTCAATTAATAATTTTTGAAATTCGGAGTTGTTTTTAATTCTTGCTAACTTCTTACTGGTGAGAGTTCTTAACCAGGTTTGAGTATTATTTAAAATAATAGCAATACTCCCTTGATCTTGGATAGAAATTCGTTTAAGATCGTGATAAAATTTAGTCATAAATAACGTTGTTGCTAGAGGATCTACTGTCCAAAGGGTGCTAACAACATTAGAACTCCCTGCAAATAGAAAACCACTGGGTAAACCGACATATTCATCACTGATACTATCAGCTTTACTTTCGATTATGCCACTTTCACAAGCGGAAAAAGTAACTAAACGACATTCTCTTAAATCAAGTTTTTCAAAGACTTCTGCTAGGGTTAGGTTAGCTGATTCTCCTAAGTTACCTTCTGGATCTGCTAACATTAAAGCGGAATCTCTAGGAGATTTATTATCAAATTTACCATGACAAGAAAAGTGAATACAATGGGATGCTTGTAATTCTTGACGACGGTTTTTTAGGGTTTGTTCTGATGCTTCTGATTCACCAATAATAATGGTTTTTTCAGCATCAAATCCTTGACTAATTCTCTCTATTTCTAGATTTGCTCCTAAGAGGGGTTTTAGTCCTTTTCTTGTTGGGTTTTTAATAGCAAAAAGACGATCAAAATTTTCACGTTGTGATGATTGTACCAGTTTTAAAAGTTGGCAACTGGGAACATATCCTACACCTTTAGAAAAGCTTTGATAGAGAAATCGTCCATTTTTTAGGGGTAAACAATGAAGGGGAATAATATGTAAAAACCAATGGGGAATGATGATTAAGCGTTTGCAGAATTGGGGAATCAGTTCTAAAAGTTCATCAATGTGGATAATTTCTGATAGTTGATTTAAACGAGAATTAAGATTATTAATCCACTCTGTTTTATTATTTTCATAAGCTTCACGATAATCTTTAATAAAATCAATCAATTTGTCTCTATCTGTTGTTGAAGATTGCCAAACTTTTAATTCTTGAGAAGTTACAATAAAGGCTAAAAATGTCTTCCCTGAAATATACCATTCTAAAATGGCAGTTTGTTGATCAATTAAGGATTGAATCTCAGTTAAGGGAATGGTTTGAACTTTTTGAGTTAAGCTAAAAGTGGGATCTATGGGGGTTATTTCACGGTCAATAAGTTGACTTAATTCTTGTTTTAAATGATTGAGGTGAGTATAGTCATTTAAGATGGGTTGTTTTTGTTGATCTAGGGTTAAAATTACTCCCCTATTGCGGTTTTGTTCTTGGATGGCTAACTGTTGTTCTTCCCCAATTATGGCACGACGGCGGCGATCTAATTCAGTTTTAATAGTTTGGGGGATATTACCTTTAGGATAGATATCTCGGTCGGTAAGCAATTGGACTAGATAGCGGGTTTTGCTGCGTTCAACGTATTCTAAGGCGCGATCTTTTTGATTGAGGTTGAGATGGGATTGAACTATGCCATGATAAACATCCATAGCATCGGAGAGGATTTCTTGTTGTCGTTGGGGGTTTAAGGCTTCGAGTCGTGTATTTTCTACTGCTTCGATGGCTAAGTTGTAGCCTTTGATGGCGGTTTCCCAGTCTTCGATCAGGTTCGCAGTATCTCCTAAGTTTCGTCCTGTTTGTAAACAGTTTATAGGAAAAGCAGTAGGGGTATATACTTTTAAAGACTGGTTTAATGATGCGATCGCTAACTCTAGATTATCTGCCTTTTTCCCAAAAATGTGATCTGCTAGATAAGCCATCCCCAGATTATTTTGCGACCTTGCCCATTCATAAGGAAAAGCTTCACGGGTATAGACTTCTAATGACAGGTTATAGGCTGCGATCGCTAACTCTAGATTATCTGCCTTTTTCCCAAAAATGTAATCTGCTAGATAAGCATTCCCCAGATTATTTTGCGACCTTGCCCATTCTTCACGAAAGGCTTTACGGGTATATATTTTTAAAGACTGCTTATAAGCTGCAATAGCTAACTCTAAATTATCTGCCTTTTTTCCAAAAATGCAATTTCTATAAGCTTCTCCCAGATTGTTTTGTGTTCCTGCCCATTCATAAGGAAATCTATCACGGGTTACTACTTCTAAAGACAGGTTATAAGCTGCGATCGCTAACTCTAGATTATCTACTCTTTTCTCTTTGATGCGTTGACTATAAGCATTTCCCAGATTATTTTGTGACTTTGCCCATTCATACGGAAAACCATCACGAGTATAGACTTCTAAAGAAAGGTTATAAGCTCTGATTGCTAACTCTAGATTATCTACTCTTTTCTCTTTGATACGATATAGATAAGCAGCACCCAGATTATTTTGTATCCTTGCCCATTCGTAACAAAAAGCATCACGGGTATATACTTCAAAGAGGGTGTGATAACCTGTAATGGCAATTTCCAGATTATTAGCTCGACTTCCCAAGGGAAACTGTGTAATATCAATACATAAATTTTCAATCACCCCAGCAATACCTTCCACTTCTTCAGCCGTCCCTTGAGCAAACCTATATCTAGCGTATTGGGTTCTTCGGTTATTTTTATGGAAAACCTGGTTCAAAATCATTGAAAGCCCTATTGTGTAGGCATTTCATTGAAAATATGGAAATAATTGTTTATAACCCTTGTCCCGTAAGGGTTTTGTTATCATCAATCCTCAATCACCATAAAAGAGACGCAAGAGCCGCGTATTGTTGCAACAGTTGAGCAAGAGTATCATTTAACAGATGTTGACAGCGTTCTAGGATGGGATAAACCACCGCAGGATCATTACTCTCTTCTTCTGCTTGTAAGACTTCCCATAAAAACTCCTGATATTCCTCTAGATTGACCGCTTGACGGTTGAAATATTGCCCCAACTGTTGCGCCATATTCCGTAACAAAGCGGCATGATCATTATTTCCTTGGGTTGAGTCGAGGGGGGATATTATTCCCCGCCCCTCTCAGTTAGATCCGGACGTGCCACTTTCACGGCATCCGGCTCCCGATGTTCTTAGCTTTCGCTTTTGCTCATGTGAATGTAATCGTGGCAGCTTTCGTGAATTGCTAGAAGGTTTTTAGTTTTCCAGTTTTGGTGGTTTCCATCTATATGATGTAAATGTACCTTCTCGTCACTGAGCATTTTTAACCCACAATGACCACATTTATGGCTTTGCCGTTTGAGGGCTTTAGAGGTGTTATTGTCATATAACTTACTATTGCGTTCGCTCCAGTAGGTTAAATCTCCATCGTAGGGTGATTTCTCACCTTTGACATTGATGTGTTTGTTTTCGGAGTAAGGAACTGTTGGGAATGCTTTCTTTATTAGCTCTTGGCTATTATGGCGATTCTGCTTAGTTTCCTTGTTAAATACCTTGAATGCTCTGTGATTGATGTGCCATAAGGAAAACTTCGACCCATCCATCTTGCAGAAGCGGTGGTAATTCCTCCAACCTCTGACTACAGGGGCTAATTTCTCAGCCTTTGTGGTAGCACCATAATTCGAGTTGTTGACGATGAATTTTACTTTCTTGCGGAAAGCTTTGAAGTTGTCCACTGAGGGAGTACATCTAAACTTTCCGTTTTTCTGGACTTTAAAATGCCAGCCCAGGAAATCAAATCCATCTGTCGCGGCGGTTAGCTTTGTCTTTTTCTCACTGACTTTCATTCCCCGCTCTGCTAGGAACTGACTGATTTTGTCAAGTATTTCTGTGGCATCGTCTTGAGGTCGGAGTATTATCACCATGTCATCCGCGTAACGGATTGTTGGCTCGACAATATCTCCATTTGAGGTCTTGTCTGTAATTCTGTAGCTAGATATACGGTGATATCTATGAATACTTTCAATCCCATTTAAGGCGATGTTAGCTAACAGTGGACTTACCACTCCTCCTTGGGGTGTTCCTTGTTCAGAAAACTCTGGATTGACTCCGGCTTTGAGACATCGGAATATTCCCTGTCTTATACTATAAGGAGCGATGAGTCTATCCATTATGGCGGTGTGGTTTATCCGGTCAAAGCATTTTTCAATATCGAGTTCTATAACTCGTTTATCTATTCCATTAGCTTTAGAGTTTAAGTTGTTGTACAGGTATCTCTGGGCATCATGTGCCGAGCGTCCCGTCCTAAAACCGTAGCTCCTAGCGTGGAAGGTTGCCTCATGTGCTGGTTCTAGTGCGTATTTGACAAGGCATTGATATGCCCTATCTGCAATAGTGGGGACTTTGAGAATCCGGGTTTTTCCGTCCTTTTTGGGGATGGGTATTTCACGTAATCCCTGGTGTTTCCAGTCGTTACCTTCGGTTCTAAGTTTTTCACTTAGTTCAAACCTTTGCTCGAATGAGAGCGCGGTTTTGCCGTCTATTCCCGCTGTCTTTTTCCCAGCATTTAGCTGTGTTACTTGACGGATAGCCAGTAATCTCGCTGCGGTTGATTTCAGAATCAGCTTTTGTAGGGACTTAGCTTTGCGCTTGTCGCCAACTTGAACAGCTTTGTACACGCGTTTTTGTAGGCGGAATAAGTTACGACGGAATTGCTTCCAAGGTAACGTTTTCCAGGATTCACTAGAGTTTTCTCTGTGTCTAATCATGCTCTGCTCCAATCTGTGTATTCTGAACACCTCCGACCAATTACGGTCTGTCCTACCCGAACTGAAGGAATTCCGCTGCTCGTCCAGCCTACTTATAGGGTTCGACCGCCCTTAGACCTTCAATCCGTTTTTATTCGTTCCCTCGGCTAGATTGTTAGTTCCGTTAGGTGTAGCCACTTCAACCACTGGATTCCCTAGACTCTTACCGCTATTGAAGAACGATGCGGCGGGAATTAGCTCCAGTAAAGTCAGGTGTTGTTGTTGTGTCCTGCTTTGGACTAGGTTGCTTTTTTAGGCTCTGTTTCACCGTAGGAACTCCCCGTTAACGCCAAGTGTCATCTCACAACAGATGTCTGATTGCGTCCTGTTCCCAGCTTCGACCTCCCGATACCGAGTCGGGTCATCGTGGGCAGATAGGGAGTCATACCTGAGTCTGGTAGATGGGACTTACACCCATATCAGACCGAGAGTTCAACCTTTTTTTCCATGATTGGATTGGGTTGGTTAGCTTATGTACGGACTGATTACCGTGATTCAGCTAACAACGAATCGCACTTGTTCTAACCATGTTGCATAGTTTTCCATCACCTGCAACAATTCTGGATCAATCAATTCCTGATTTGCTTGCAGAATATTATTGAGTTCCTCAACATCAGCACAAGCGAGCAACTTTTCAATTAAATTAATATAAGCTTGTAATCTGGCTTCATCCATAACCGTACCCTCCAACCCTAAATAGTTAAGATGGAATCTTAATCAATCAAATAATTACATAAATCATAGTTTAGCGTAACATTGCGTGATACCGAGCGATCATACTAAAGTTAAGTGGGGTTACATTACTGTGAGTCGTGATTTTTAGGCGATAGCGAAGCGCTCCGTGGGAATCGCATAACATAGAATAAAATTATAACTGACTTCAAAACAGCAAACTATATGCTAGAAGCAAATGTACGGGACAATCAAGAGCTTTCTGGGCTAATCCAACAAGCCAACTCTAAGGGAGAAGCGATCGCCTTAGTTCAAGAAGGGCAGCAAAAAGCAGTGCTGTTAAGTTTAGAAATGTTTCAATATTTGATAGGAATTAGTAATCGCCGAGAACAGCTATCAAACGAAGGATTTGCAACTATGTCCCATCAACTTTTTACCAAATCTGGCTATGACTCGACCGACAAAATTATGGAACTTATTCAGGACGTAAAACAAGAAATATCCACAGAAAGAGAGCAAAGGCTAAATGACAGTGAAATCAAGTTCTAGTCTACCCAAATCGGTATTTCTCGACACAAATATCTACATTCTGGGAGCGCTTGATTTAAACAGCGATGAAAGCAAAATTTTATCATTGCTAGTCAGTGATGAAAATAGCGATGAGCAAACTAGAGTTATCTTCTCTCAAGAACTTATCGATCAAATCTTACGAGTTGGTAAACGCTTGCAAAACAAAGACTGGTCAAGTGGTCTGTTAATAAGACTTTGGCAGCAATTGAAAGTAGATTTCATATTTGTAGAAGACCAAGATATTCAAGCGATAGCTGATGCTGGCATAATTCCCCGTGAAGATGCAGGTGTTTATCTAACTGCCAAGCAAGGAAAAGCAAAATGTTTTGTATCCAGAAATTACAAACTAATTCGCGCACTTGTCGAGCAAACTGAAGAATTTGAATGTTTCACTCCCAGCGAGTTTTTACAAAAATATGCCCCATAAGCTACGAGAACTAAACTTCTGAAATTCATGTAAATACTACAAGGATTTAACTGTGATTACAAATGCTAGTAGCCTTACCCTTAGCAATCTCCGTCAAACCTTTGGCTTGAGACTCGACACTAGCGATCGCTTTTTTGATGAATGGTTAAATAATTCACCAACACTAACCGAAGCGGAACTACAAGGACTAGATCGCCTCACTCGCAACTATAACTATCTCAGTCAAGAAGAAGCGCCCCTTGAAGAAATTGTTAAGCTTGTCGTGGTGTCGCCATTGCTAGATTTGGCTGGTTTCTATCAATTTCCTTTTTTGGTAAAAGCAGAAGTAAGTACCAGTATCGAAGTTGCTGATGAAGCTAATGCTATAGCGGTTCAAGGCAGAATTGATATTTTGGTAATCCAAGATAGTTTTTGGATTTTGGTAATCGAATCAAAACCTGCAAGGCTGGACGTTACCGCAGGAATTCCCCAAGCACTTACTTATTTGTTGAGCGCTCCTAATTTGCAGTCAAGTTGCTATGGAATGGTGACAAATGGCAGAGAAGTATTGTTTTTGAAATGCAATCGCCACCAAGATGTCCCTCAATATACGCGATCTCACACTTATCGGTTACTTGAAAATACAGCAGAACGTATTCAAGTTTTACAGGGGCTTAAACAAATTGGGGCTTATATTGGCAATTCAAGAAGTTAGGCAATGGCTCGAAGAATATTATCAGGTATTAAGACGCTCATAATCAAGCTTGTAGTTGTAATTTATATAATTTTAGCAATTCTTCATGTATAAGTTAATTTTGAGACAAGCCCTATAAAAAATGGCAAATGAGGAAAATTAAGCTAATTTAAAATTATTTATTTCCCCAATCCTTAACCACTGTCAGTCTTGTACCATTAAATTCCAGGGATATTTTACAAAGTATAGTCGTCAAATATGTACTAGATAAGTTAAAGATGGAAATAACTGACAAATTGACTCTCAAAGCTTGCTTCCAGCATTCTCATGTCTAATTCACCGCAACTGAAGTTGATAAAATTCCCCCCTGTTGGGTAGTTTGTGTAAGGATACAATCACTGCTTAGGCGTGGTATTTCATCTTGACATTTCGCAAAAATTAACCCAACTTAACTATTTAGCTGCATAGCTATTATTTTTTTTAATTTCCATGTCAACTCTCGTTATTGTCGAATCTCCCACAAAAGCTCGTACCATTCGCAACTACCTACCAAAAGACTATGTGGTAGAAGCTTCAATGGGTCATGTCCGTGACCTTCCCCAATCGGCTAGTGAAATTCCCGCAGCCGTGAAAGGGGAAAAATGGGCGCAGCTTGGGGTCAATGTAGAAGCCGACTTTGAACCGATTTATGTCGTTCCCAAAGACAAAAAGAAAATTGTCACTCAGCTTAAAGAAGCCCTCAAGGGTGTAACTGAACTGATTTTAGCAACAGACGAAGACCGGGAAGGGGAAAGTATTAGTTGGCATTTATACCAATTGCTCAAGCCGAAAGTGCCAACAAAGCGCATGGTATTTCATGAAATTACCAAGGAAGCCATTCAAAAAGCTTTGAAGGACTGCCGTAATATTGATGAGCAGGTAGTTCGCGCCCAAGAAACCCGAAGAATTTTAGACCGATTAGTAGGATATACCCTATCGCCGCTACTGTGGAAAAAAATTGCCTGGGGGTTATCCGCTGGGCGAGTGCAATCTGTAGCAGTACGTCTATTAGTAATTAAAGAACGCCAGCGTCGGGCTTTCCATGAAGGCACATACTGGGATTTAAAAGCCAGTTTAGAACAAGAAAAAAGTCTATTTAGCGCAGTCCTGGTGACTCTAGGCGGCACGAAAGTTGCCACAGGCAGCGATTTTGACTCAACAACGGGCAGAATTACCACAGGTCGCAATGTAATTTTACTTAATGAAGAGCAAGCGGAAACTCTAAAAACCCGTCTAGAAGGGAAAATCTGGACAGTGACGGATATGGAAGAACGTCCTGTCACCCGCAAACCAGCGCCACCGTTCACTACTTCCACACTGCAACAAGAATCTAACCGCAAGTTGCGCTTATCGGCACGGGATACGATGCGAGTGGCTCAAAATTTGTATGAGCAGGGGTATATTACCTATATGCGGACAGATTCGGTACATTTGTCCGACCAAGCGATTACCGCTGCCCGTGCTTGTGTAGAGCAAAAATATGGAAAACAATACCTTAGTCCTCAACCTAGACAATACACGACCAAATCTAAAGGCGCACAAGAAGCTCATGAAGCCATTCGTCCCGCTGGTAGTAGTTTCCGCACACCCCAAGACACAGGTTTAGCTGGACGCGAGTTCGCTCTTTATGATTTGATTTGGAAGCGTACAGTCGCCTCACAAATGGCTGACTCTCGCCAGACTCAAGTTACTGTGCAAATCCAAGTGGAAGATGCTGGTTTTCGTTCCTCTGGTAAGCGGATAGATTTTCCCGGCTACCTCCGCGCTTATGTGGAAGGTTCGGATGATCCTGAAGCCGCTTTAGAAGACCAAGAAGTAATTCTACCTGCTCTGAAAGTTGGTGATCATCCTCAATGTAAAGAATTGGACGCGGTAGGCCACGAAACCCAACCTCCTGCCCGTTATACTGAAGCAACTTTGGTGAAAACTTTGGAAAGTGAAGGCATTGGTCGTCCTAGTACCTACGCCAGCATTATTGGCACAATCATTGATAAAGATTATGCTCAGTTGCTGAATAATGCTCTAATTCCTACTTTCACGGCTTTTGCTGTGACTGATTTACTGGAAAAACATTTTCCAGATATTGTTGACCCTAGTTTTACTTCTAAAATGGAGCAAACCTTGGATGAAATTTCCACGGGTGAAGCTCAATGGCTACCCTACTTAAAGAAATTCTATCTTGGTGAACAAGGTTTAGAAACTTTGGTAAGGGAAAGGGAAACAGAAATTGATGCCGGCAAGGCTAGAACTGTAGAACTAGAAAATTTAGATGCTAAAGTCCGTATTGGTAAATATGGACCTTACATTGAAGTTACCAATGGTGAGGAAGTAATTACCGCTTCTATTCCTAAGAACCTGACTCCGGCTGACCTTGACCCTAAACAGGTGGAAATTCTCCTCAAACAAAAAATTGTCGGACCTGACCAAGTTGGTCGTCACCCAGAAACCGGAGAACCTATTTATATCAAGATTGGTACTTATGGACCTTATGTGCAGCTAGGCGATAAGACTGAGGAAAATCCTAAACCCAAACAAGCTTCTTTCCCCAAGGGTGTGACACCGGAAACACTCACTTTGGATATGGCTGTTGGTTTATTATCTCTTCCCCGTGCTTTGGGAACTCACCCAGAAACTGGTGGCAAAGTCCAAACTAGTTTAGGAAGATTTGGCCCCTATGTTGTCCATGACCAAGGAAAGGAGGGAAAAGATTATCGTTCTCTCAAATCTACTGATAATGTCTTGACAATTTCTTTGAATCGTGCTTTAGAATTATTGGCAGAGCCGAAAAAGGGTCGGGCCGCTGCTAAGAGTAAGTCTAAGGAAGCTTTACGGGAGTTGGGTACGCATCCAGAAGATGATTCACCAGTTAATATCTATGATGGTCCTTATGGTCCTTACATTAAACACGGGAAAACTAATGCCAGTATTCCCGAAGGTGAATCAGTGGAAAATATAACTTTGTCTACAGCTATTGAATTACTTTCAGCTAAAGCATCTACAAAATCTACACGGAAAACCACTAAATCTACTACTAAGTCAACTGCTACTACTAAATCAACAAAGACTAGAGCGAAAAAGACAGACGCGGCGAGTTAGGGAAGGGGCAGGGAGTGGGGGGAGTGGGGGAGTGGGGGGAGTAGGGGGAGTAGGGGAGAGATTTCTTCCTTCTGAACTCCTGAATGGGCGCAGGCCCTGCGCCCCTACCTCCTGATAGCGCAGCGTGGTGTTAGCGATACTCCTGAAATCGTGACTTCTGACTCCTGAATTCATATCACTAATTACCCATTAGTAATTATGAATGTGATAATCTAATAAGTAAGGGAAAACACAAAATTAAAATTTCATAGTAGGACTTACCATACTTGTGGAAATGTGTCAACCCTGCCAAGGCTAGAAGTGCGATAATACGCCAGTTTCTGCGACCCGGTTAAATAAAATTGAGGTACTATCTCAGGAGCGGTCAGTTTAATGGATTATATAGAAAAGGTGCTGGAAAAGCTGAAAGAATTAGCGCGGAAGTTAATTGATAGTCTGCTAGGTCCAGAGGCTGAACCGGAACCGGAACTGATTCCGATTCCTGTACATGAACGTTCTATGCGCCGTCGCTAAAGTTTTTAAGGTGTGGGAGTTGAATTTGCCAGCTTTAAGTATTCTTGTGCTGCATGGACCAAACCTAAATTTGCTGGGACTTAGAGAACCGGGAATTTATGGTTCTTTGACTTTGGCAGAAATTAATCGCTTGTTAGAGTCCAAAGCAATGGAACTGCAAGCAGGTATATTTTCCATGCAGTCAAATCATGAAGGGGTTTTAGTAGATGCTATTCACGGGGCATTAGGAAAGCATCAGGGGATTGTGATTAACGCTGGGGCTTACACTCATACTAGTGTGGCTTTGCGGGATGCGATCGCTGCTGTTAATTTACCTACTGTTGAAGTACATCTGAGTAATATTTATCGTCGGGAAGATTTCCGTCATCATTCTTATATCGCACCAGTGGTAATTGGCCAAATCAGTGGCTTTGGCGCTCAAAGTTATTTGTTAGGTCTGGAAGCACTGGTGTATTATTTAAGGCAGTAATAGGCAAGAGGCAAGAGGCAAGAGGCAAGGGGCAAGAGGGAAGAGGCAAGAGGCAAGGGGCAAGGGGCAAGAGGCAAGGGGCAAGGGGCAAGAGGCAAGAGGCAAGAGGCAAGAGGCAAGAGGGAAGAGGGAAGAGGCAAGGGGCAAGGGGCAAGAGGCAAGAGGCAAGGGGCAAGGGGCAAGGGGCAAGAAAGAGTTATTTAAATTACCAATTACCAATTACCAATTACCAATTACCAATTACCAATTACCAATTACCAATTACCAATTACCAATTACCAATTACCAATTACCAATTACCAATTACCAATTACCCATTACCTATTACCTATTACCAGTCAAAAATTATGCGTTATTCTCTTGTGAATCGGGTTAGGGGGACTTTTCTAGGAGCATTTTTAGGAGAGAGTTTATCTAACCCGAATGGTTTTAATTTGGGTAGGATTGCGGTTTTGGGGACGGAAAGTTTAATTAGTTTGGGTAAGTTGGATGTAGAGGACTGGTTAAAGCGTCAAGAAGCGGCAGATATTAAATTAGAAAAAAATATTAATTCTTGGGGACAAATGATTCTCGCTATATTGCCGGTGGTGATGTTTTTTCACGAAAATCCTGTAAAAATGCGAGAAAATATTTTAGCAGTGCAAAAAATATGCAAGTGGCAAGATGAGCCGATTGTCAGAGATGCTAGTTTAATCATAGGATATGCGATCGCTCAATCCCTGAATGAAAAACTTAATCCCCGCACATTAATTTCGGAAACAGTGAGTTTTTTAGATAAAACATCAACTTCCTTGCCACAACAATTAATAAAAGTCAATGATTTATTAAAAAAGGGTGCAGGACTAGAAACAGCAACCAGGGAATTAAACAGTACAGAACAATTAACTAGTAATATTGGTTTAGCTTTTTACTGCTTTCTAAGTACCTTAGAAGACTTTTCTCTCACCACATTAAGAGCTAATCAAAATCACGATTTTGCCAATTACGATATTACAGGTGCAATTGCTGGAGGATTATCAGGTGCATATAATAGTACGGTTGGTATACCTGTAAGTTGGCAAATTTCCCCCTCTGTCACCAATTCCCCTGCATGGGGACTTCACAGTTTTAACCAGATGTTAAAATTAGCCGATATAATGATGGCGGTATGGGCTGGAGTATATGACGTTAGTGATCATTTTGGCGAATGTGTAGATACAGGATATACTATCTTTGCTGCTCCTCATATTATTCGTAGACGTTGAAATGATTTTTGCGAAACACTGAATTAATTGGGCAGTAAATTTGGAGACTCTCGTATTTAACCCTGAAGGGGGTCAAATACTAACCGCTCTCTTCTTAAGTTATTACACGGCTTGGGTAGTGTGCCGGAGGCATCAGCCATACTTGGGGTATTTCGCGGCAGGAAAGATGAAAACGCAGCAATTTTTGCAGTCCTTGAGTCAGCAATTAAAGCAATGGCAGCGACAGTATAAAGTGCTATTCCGTAAAGGAAAGCATCAACATAAGCTGCATAGGAATTTTTTCAAAAATCTACTTCTATATTTATCAGCAAATAGCCATCAAGGAAAACAAGGTAAACGGGGACAAACACAAACATCAACTACTAAATTGGTGAGAAAAACTGGTGGTGTTGATAAAGTTATTTTCAGATGGGTACACCAGAAACGCTCCTCAATAATTTTGGTGCTGGCAGTATTATCATTGACAAGTGTGGTGGGTCATGATTTATATAACCAACCAAGAATGAAAGTTGATAATATTGCCTGGCAAACATTTATTGCTCCCTACACGGATAATATTGAAAATCGAGAAGAGACAGAACAGAAACGCAAAGATGCTATAGATAGGTCTGTGCCAGTTTTGATGATTGATAACCAGATCAATGATAAAATTAATGATCATTTAGAAGAAATTTTAGATGCAGGTAATCAACTGCGAGGAATAGTTGGTATTTTTCCGTTTTCTAGTACTTCAGTTTTATCAATTCCTACTCAACGTTATTTGAGGAATTTTCCTGAATCAGAATGGCAAAAACTGAAAGTAACTTTAGAAAATAATAGAAAACAAAATTTAAAAAAACAAAATTCCAAATTTTTGTTAATACCGCAAAATTCAATAAATGGTAAAAAGTTGTCTAATTCATCAAGTGTTCCGGTAGTATCGTTGCCTAGTTATGGAAATCATAGTGATGAAGCGTCGTTTATTCAAGCGTTGTCAGAACTGGATGCTTATCAATTTACTGCTTTAGAATCTGATTTCTCAGCACTAATTACCCAAATAGCGCAAGTTAGGCAAGGATATAATCAAGCCCTAGATAAAGGATCACAACTAAAAAATGAACAGATCCAAAAAATTTATACAGAATCTGTTATTTTAGAATTAACTGATAATGATTGGTTAAAAACACAAGCTGGAATTCGTAAAATTGCCGAGCGAATTCTTGCTCAAGGTATATCAGCGGGGTTACCCAAATCTATTTTGAATAATGCAGTTAGTTTACAAGTGGAATTATCTGTACCTATGGAAGCTGAATCATTAACAAAAAATATATTTTTAGCGGTATTACAACCAAATATTAAACAAGATGAAGCCCAAACTAAACAACAAGATCAACTGGTAGCTAATAAAATACCGTCTGTGATGGTACAGATTAGAAAAGGAGAGGTAATTGTTAGTAAAGGAGAACAAATTACAACTGGTAAATTTCATATATTACAACATTATCGCATGATTGGCAGACAGGTGAATTGGCTGGGTTTAACAGTTGTAGCAATGGTTGTGACTGGAGGAATTCAGGTTTTTGTGTGGTTGGAAAGAAAAAGTCATAATTATTTACGACAACGCGATCGCTTATTAGTTCTCCTGCTGACTCTGAGTGTTCCTGGAGTATTGGCAATCAGTTTGCCCTATACTACTTGGAGTGCAATTGGTTTATTATTAGGCAGTTTTTATGGACCAACTGTAGGCATAACGGTGGTGGGGTTATTGTCGCTGATACTACCAATTACCACAGATACAAATATTCTAGTATTGTTGGCTGGGGCTGGGGGGGGGATGTTAAGTAGTTATATAGCCCATAGATTGCGATCGCGTGAAGAATTAGCATTATTAGGTGTTGTCACTGCGCTCACCCAAGGTGGTGTATTCTTATTATTAAAAATCCTCACTGGTGGGGTTTTTGGTTCGGGTTGGTATATCTTCCAAGAAGCTGGTTTATTTGCTGTATCTGGCTTGTCTTGGAGTGTGGTGGCTTTGGGTTTAAGTCCTTATCTGGAGACACTATTTGATGTAATTACTCCCATCCGCTTGGCGGAATTAGCTAACCCTAATCGCCCATTATTAAAGCGTCTGGCTACAGAAGCCCCAGGAACTTTTCAACATACTTTGTTAGTAGCTACTTTGGCTGAAGCTGCGGCTAAACAATTGGGTTGTAATGTAGAATTAGTCAGGGCGGGAACTTTGTATCATGATATTGGCAAAATGCACGATCCTTTGGGATTTATTGAAAATCAGATCGGCAGTCCCAATAAACATGAAACAGAAATTAAAGATCCTTGGAGAAGTGCTGAGTTAATTAAAAAGCACGTGACGGAAGGGTTAGTCATGGCCAAGAAACACAGTTTACCAACGGCAATTCAGGCTTTTATTCCCGAACATCAAGGCACAATGGCGATCGCCTATTTCTATCACCAAGCCCAACAAATAGCCCAAGAAAACCCACACATCATTGTAGATAAAGCCGATTTTTGTTATGATGGTCCCATCCCCCAATCACGGGAAACAGGCATCGTCATGTTAGCAGATTCTTGTGAAGCCGCATTACGCAGTCTCAAAGATGCTACTCCAGAAAAAGCATTAAATATGCTGAATAATATCCTCAAAGCCAAATGGCAAGATGAACAATTAATAGATTCGGGCTTGACAAGAGAAGAAATGCCAAAAATCGCCCAAATATTTGTGGATGTTTGGCAACAATTTCATCACAAACGGATTGCTTACCCGAAAGCAAAAGCCGGTAATTCGTAATTAATATGAAGCTGTATAGAATCAGACTTTAGAAATACTTAACCGCAGATAAACGCAGATAAACGCAGATAAGGATTGATGAATTATGTGCTGTATTCATGCTTAATGGTTAAAATAGAGATACAGCAGTTTCCAATTATATGACGTACATCATAGCCCCCTCATCGCTTGCGGGGAGGGGGTTGGGGGTGGGGTTCTTGTACCTCATAACATGGGGAAGTGCTGTAGAAAAATCACAATAGGAAGATTATGATGAGCGATCGTGACTATACCTTAATTATTGACAAAAGTGGTAGTATGTCCACACCCGACCAAGTGGGCGGGAGAACTAGATGGCAGATAGCCCAAGAATCTACCATTGCTTTAGCCAGAAAGTGCGAAGAATTTGATCCAGACGGCATTACAGTTTACGTTTTTTCCGGCAGATTTAAACGTTATGAGAACGTGACTGCTGCCAAAGTAGCCCAAATATTTCAAGAAAATGATCCAGCAGGGACAACTAACTTAGGAAGTGTACTTCAAGATGCCTTGAATAGCTACTTTCAACGCAAAGCTGCTGGTACTACCAAACCTAATGGAGAAACCATTTTAGTCATTACCGACGGTGAACCAGATGATCGCAAAGCTGTATTTGAAATTATCATCAGTGCGACTCGACAAATGGAAAAAGATGAAGAATTAGCAATTTCCATGATTCAAGTCGGTGCAGATCCTCAAGCTACCAAATTTCTTAAAGCCTTAGATGATCAATTACAAAGTGTTGGTGCTAAATTCGATATTTGTGATACCGTAACTTTAGATGATTTAGAAGACATGAGTTTGGCTGACGTTTTAATGAACGCCATCACTGATTAATTAACAAAAATTCCTCAAATCTGGAGAGTTTAGTCATGCTAGAAAACCGTGATTACACCTTAATTATTGATAAAAGCGGTAGCATGGCTACCCCAGATCAAAAAGGTGGGAGAACTAGATGGGCAACAGCACAAGAATCTACTTTGGCCTTAGCCAGTAAATGTGAACAATTTGATCCAGATGGCATTACTATTTATTTGTTTTCTGGAAAATTCAAACGTTATGAAAATGTCACATCTGCCAAAGTAACACAAATTTTCACAGAAAATGATCCTTCAGGAACAACAGATTTAGCCGGTGTTTTGAAACACGCTACCGATGATTATCTACAACGCAAAGCCTGCGGTACAACTAAACCCAATGGAGAAACAATTTTAGTAGTTACTGACGGTGAACCAGATGATCGTAAAGCCGTCATGAAGGTAATTATTGAAGTTTCTCGACGTTTGGATAGAGATGAAGAATTAGCTATTTCTTTTATCCAAGTCGGTAATGATGCTCAAGCTACCCGCTTTTTGAAAATATTGGATGATGAACTACAAAGTGCAGGTGCTAAGTTTGATATTTGCGACACCGTTACAATGGATGATATGGAAGATATGAGTTTATCAGAAGTTTTGCTCAATGCCATTAATGACTAGCACCGTCGTGAATTAAAAATTACAAAAGTAGATCCCCCACTTTTGACATCAATTCATAATTTGTTGATAAGATAAAAAAAGAAGTTGGGGATCTTATCTCTTTTAGGAATTATAAATATGGATTCCATTGACAAGCTATTAGCTGAACTCAAAACTGAATATACAGAACCAAAAACAACACCACCACAAAATAATTTAACCCCAGTTAAATTGATTTCACCGACCATAAAATCAGATATATTCATAGATAATTTGTTATCAGAAGTCCAAGCTGATTTGGCGGAAAATAAAACTGAATATATCCAATCCAACCCGACAAAACCACAAAATAGATTATCTCCTATTCAATTTGTTCATTCACCTGATCCTAAATCAGATGTATTTGTCAACAACTTATTAGCAGATGTACAAGCTGATATTTTGGCAAAAGATGCGGCGATCGCACTGCAAAAACAAGAAGAATTAACACAGGAGAAAATTCGTCAAGAAAAACTTCAAGTTAAACAAAAAGCAGCTTTACAAAAATCTGCTGAACAATGGTTAGATCAATTAGATCCATTGTCATCAGAAGGAATATGGTTTGAAAAATTTGCTGAAGGTTATCCTAATAAATTATTAGCCGCAATTGATTATTTGCAAACTAATTCCTAAATCTCAATTTAACACTAATTTTTAATCAAAAATTCAATCTTTTGCCCTAAATATGGGGGTAGGCACGGGGCGCTACCCCTACGTAAATGATTAATTGCCCATTCGTGTATTGCTTAAAATGGTATTTGGTCAGTAACAGTGAGGTTTGTTTCTCCTGGTATTGACTCTACTTTTGTTTCCTCTGGCGTTGATTCTACTTTTATTTCCCATCCTCTTGATTCTACAGCAGTTCGGGATGCAGGATATGGAAATAAACTTTTAAATCCAGCTAAACGTTCTTTTAATGCTTCTGGTGCAGTATTCCAAAGACTTTCATAATAGAAAAAAGCTACACCCAGTCCCCGTTGTTGGGCGGCACGGACTTGAGATTGAATCTGTTGCATTGATACGGATTTAGTTCTTAAACCTGCCATAACACCGATTCCCGCAGGAATTTTTTGTTTTACTTCTTCCATTTCTGGACGGGAAAGCTTGCCAATAAAATGATCTAAATTTTCCTTATAAACTTGGACAATTAACTCATCTACTATGTCTAATCGTACCCAGTTCAACCAATCTTGGAGTTGAAATTTATAGGCATGATTATAGTAATTAGGTGAGACGGAGAAAATCATTTTCGGTTTGATCTGTTTAACTGTTTGATTCAGTCTCACCATAAATTCTGTAATTTTATTTGCCCGCCAATTTACCCATTCTGGGTTTTGAGGATCACTTGGTGGCGTTTTTTTGGTTTCTTGTTGATATAAGGCAACTGTATATTTATCGTAGCCAAATTCCGAAGGTAAACTTGTATGATCATCAAACTGAATACCATCAATATTATATTTTTGAGTAAGTTCTACTAGAAGATCACTAATAAACTGTTGGACTTGGGGATGGAATGGATTTAACCATGAAACCTCTCCGCCGGCACTAATAGATGTTTGAGTCCCATCTTTTTTGCGTGTTAACCATTCTGGTTTATTCATGGCTAATTCTGAACTGGGAGGAGTCATAAACCCAAATTCAAACCAAGGAATTACTAGTAAATTTTGCCGATGGGCTTTATCAATTAAATCGGCAAGAATATCATGTCCATCTAAGCCTTGAAATACAAATGGTTGGATTTCTAGACGTTTGGCGACTTCACTAGGATACATGACATAACCAGAGTTCCAAACTACGGGATAGATAGTGTTAAAATTGAGTTGTTGCAGTTGTGTGACTGCTTCCTGAACTTTAGTCCTATCTTTAAGAATATCAAGATCATTATTTGTCATCCATACACCACGAATTTCTTGACGTGATGTTTGGGCTGTTACAGGTGTGAAGGTGTTTCCCCATAAAACTATGAGTAAGGAAATTAAAAACAAAGGCAGAAATAACTTTTTAAGTATTTCCCGAAAACCAAATGGATAAAAATTGAATCTCATTTTAATTTGAAACTATGGCAATGATATAATGGAAGTCGGGAGTTAAAAATATTTTATTGGTTGACAATGAATTATATCTCAATCTGGTTCAGTTAAACATAAAGTTTCTGGTTTATTGCTATGAATCAGGATGCAGAAGATTGCGTCTAACCAGACTGGCGACAACTGTAGCTAATTCTACTGGTTCAATGGGTTTGGGCAAATGTAATTGAAATCCTGCTTGTATGGCTTGCATCCTGTCCTCTACCCTAGCATAAGCTGTCAATGCGGCTGCGGGAATATCTCTGCCCTTTTCAGGGGATAAAGATCGCACTTTACGAATTAATGAATAACCGTTTTCCCCTGGCATCCCAATATCACTAATCAAAACATCCGGTGTCCACAGGGTAAGCATTTCCAAAGCTTCTTGGGCTGATGATACTGCTGTAACTTCCGCTTGGCATTCTTGTAGAACTGTAGCAATAAATTCACGGCTATCAACTTCGTCATCTACAACTAATACTTTTACGCCGTTTAGTATGGGTAAAGATGTGGGAGAAGCTAAAAAAATCGAGTCGGATTTTGCTGCTTTTTGCCGATACTTTTGCGCCTGTGTACTGTAACTTTCTTCCATCAGTGGCAGTTTGATTGTAAATGTTGATCCTTTGTTTTCCCCTAAACTTTCTACATGAACAGTACCACCATGCATTTCTGTTAAATGGCGCACAAGTGATAATCCTAATCCCAGTCCACTATAGGATCTAGTGCTGGAACTATCAGCTTGACGAAAACGATCAAAGACATGGGGCAGAAAATCAGCAGTAATGCCAATTCCATTGTCAATTACTTGAATTTGAGCATATTTTCTGGGTTGATCATGATCATTTGACAAATTTGCGGTGCTAATAGCCACTTTATTCAGCCTAATTTCGACGTTACCGCCTTGAGGTGTGAACTTGATGGCATTGGTTAACAAATTCCAGATTACCTGTTGCAAGCGATCGCTATCACCGGATACCATCACAGCAGAGGTTGAATCTGGCAATTCTCCATCATGGGGATCAAAGTGCAAATTAATTTCCTTTGCTTGGGCTGCAAGGGAGACAGTTTCTATAGCTGAATTAATAATAGGAACTAAATTGCAATTTCGAGGATTAAACTTTAACTTACCTCTAATGATGCGGGATATATCCAACAAATCATCAATTAACTGATTTTGGATTTTCGCATTGCGTTCAATGGTTTCTAGTCCTTGGGCTACCTGATCTTCTGTAAATTTGCGAGTTCTGAGCAAATGAGACCAACCGACTATAGCATTGAGAGGCGATCGCAATTCATGGGACAAAACCGCCAGAAACTCATCCTTCATCTGGTTAGCTTTCTGTAACTGCTCAGTTTGTGTTTGTAAAGAAGTGATCAAATTAGTGCGATCTTTTTCTGCTTGTTTCCGCTCCGTAATATCCAAAAATGCCCCGATACATCCTCTCGGTTTCCCATCTTCATCAAATAACGGAGCGACATATTCCAGCAAATTCACAATTGTGCCATCATCATGGACAACATCAACCTCAAAATCTGAAATTTCCACACCATGAGCCGCACAATATTGCATGGGTAGTTCTTTTGCAGTCAGTTCTTTACCCTCATGGAAAAGTTTAAATTTTGTCGGTCTTTCTGCTATAGGTCCAGTCAAGGACGCATTTTCACCAGACTGCATCCTCAGTGACTTGGCAAAAGCTGGATTCATTGTAATAGTTTGGCATTCTCGATTTTTCGCTATGCCAATACCAATCGGAATCATATCGAACAAAGTTTGTAACTCATTGACTCGTCGCCGTAATTTTTGGTTAAGGTTGAGAATTTTTTTCTTACTTTTCTGAAGTTCCTTGAGTGCGGCTTCCCGTTCACTTAAATCCAGGATAAAAGCTGTTGACCTCTCCCGTTTTTCCCCCTTGAGGGCAAAACCAACTAACACAGGAATACGACTACCATCTTTGCGAATATATTCCTTTTGATATGGTGTACAACCACCATCTGCACTAGAATGAGATTCAGCGATCGCTTGTTCATTTAAATATAAAAATTCCGGTGCTGTCAGATGCCGCCAATCTAAATTACCAGCGAGTAAATCTTCCCTTGTATAACCAGTAATTCTCAAAAATTCGTCGTTTGCCTGGTGGATGCCACCATAAATATCACCAGAAACAATACCAATAATGTTAGCATTGACAAAAGTTTGCAGATTCTCATCCTTAATTTTCAATGCCTCTTCAGCACGACGATTTTTACAACTGAGGCGCTCAATTACTATCGCACTTTGCCAAATTAAAATAATAAAAACTATAATTACAACAAACTCAAGAAGGGAAATAGCAAAAGCATAATTATATAACTTCGCTAATTCACCATTAAGTATTAACCAACCCACCACAAAAAGGACAATTAGTGCTGGCAATAACAAACACACAGCTATCACACCACCATAACCATAATTAGTTCTTACCCGCATTAACCACTGTCGATAACTCGCCCACAGAATCCCCATCACCACTACCATAAATTTTCAATAAGTTGACCGCAATGTTATTTTATGTTTTTAATATTACTTCGATTACTTCCTGTTGGAGAAATTTTTAATTTCACCATCAGCACAAAAACCCAAATCATGATAGAAAACAATTATGATTAAAAAATCTATCTGAGGGAATATTTTATAATTTGTGTTTGTATGATATTTAACTCCATGTTGTTAAAAAAATGTAGGTTGGGTTGACCCAAGGAAACCCAACAAAATTCTGAATCAAGTTGAGTCAAGATTCCTCCTGACTCCTAACCTTAGTTAGTCACCATTCCCAAACCGCTTGATTAGATCTTCAGGACGGAGATTAGAAATAAATTCACGGAAAGCTTCCTGTTCAGCCTCATCAGCATCACGATCTACGGGAATAGAAGCATCAGCTACTACTTCTTCCATAACCCAGATAGGAGTATTTGTACGGAGAGCTATAGCGATCGCATCACTCGGACGAGCATCAATTTCTTTTTTGACATCGCCTTGCTGAAGAATCAACGCCGCATAAAAAGTATCTTTTTGCAAGGTATGAATAATAACTTTATCCAAAGTCATATTCCATGTTTCCAGCATATTCACAATCAAATCGTGGGTTAAAGGTCGAGGCGGCTTTTGATTTTCCATTGCCCCCATAATTGCTCTGGCCTGTTCTTGACCTATATAAATAGGCAAAGCGCGACGATCTGAACCATCCTTCAAAAGTACAATTGGGCTGCGGGTGATTGCATCTAATGCTATACCAGCGACTTTCATTTCTATCATTGGTTCAGCCTCTAAAGTTCCTTAATCGCCTGGAAATTTGTAACAGATAATACACTCTTCATCAAATTAAAAATTAAGAATTAAAAATTAAAAAAAGCAGCCTAAACCAGCTTTTTAGGAATTTTTAATGGTTATTTGACTGTTACTGTGGTGTACTAACAATTAGGTATAAATAAACTAATTTCACACCATCTTAACAACTAATTTATTTATCCTTCATATTTTATCCTTCTTTAATCCTCCGATTCAAGTATGCCTGGGGATTGATGTTAATATGTTAATATTCATTTACCGGAATTGGGAAAGAAATTAAAATGGGAAAGCTTTACATTTTTTCCCAGAATTATTAGTTAATTTCCGCCAAAATTAGGGAATAAATAAAATTAGTTTTGGAAAAGCTGTGTTTACAGGATTAATTCAAGGTTTGGGAACGATAAAACCCGTAATGGGAGATTTGTGGCAGATTAGTTATCTAAATCAGTCAAAGATGATCATTCAGGACTTAGCCTATGGTGATAGTGTGGCGGTAGATGGCGTGTGTCTAACAGTTGAAGAAATCTTAAAAGATGGGTTTATTGCCACCGCTTCGCCGGAAACCCTCCGCCGCACTACATTGGGTAAAGAAGAAATGCAACAAAGATCCGTCAACTTAGAAACGTCCCTGCGGGTAGGTGGTAAAGTCGGCGGTCATTTTGTCATGGGTCATGTAGATGGAATTGGTCAGTTAATCACATCTGAACAAACAGCTAGTTCTTGGGAAATGACCTTTATTGCCCCAGAAGCGATCGCTCGTTATATAGTTCCTAAAGGTAGCATTGCTATCAATGGTATCAGCCTCACCATCGCTGCATACAAATCAGAATCATCTCAATTTACAGTCGCCGTCATTCCCCTGACCTACAGCGAAACCAATCTCAGTCATTTAGTAGCAGGGAGTTGGGTAAATTTAGAAGGAGACATCCTGGGTAAATACGTAGAAAAATTCCTAACCCCTGGAAATAATCACCATCAACAAGAGGAAATTACAACCGCATTCCTAGCAGAAAACGGATATTTGTAGAAGTCAGGAAGTAGGGGCGCAGGGCCTGCGCCCATTCAGGAGTTCAGGAGTATGGCTAACGCCACGCTGCGCTATCAGGAGTTCAGGAGAAAGAAGGAAGAAATTTCTCCCCAACTCCCCCTACTCCTCCTACTCCCCCTACTCCCCCTACTCCCCCTACTCCCCTACTCCCCTACTCCCCCTACTCCCCCTACTCCCCCAACTCCCCCAACTCCCCCAACTCCCCCTACTCCCCCTACTCCCCTACTCCCCCACTCCCCCACTCCCGCCTAATTACCGAGCCTGGGCTGTTTTCACCCCTGCTGTAGCTTCTGCCAATTGGCTGAGACCACCTTGTAATTGCACGCCTGGGTCAACAGCCACCCATCCATTTTGGGTGAGGTGACGGACTTCAAAGTGTAAGTGGGGTCCTGTAGAATTGCCAGTGCTACCAACTCGACCAATCACAGTTCCTGGTTCTACCCATTGTCCAGGTTGAACAAAGATTTCTGACATATGCCCGTAGAGACTTTGTTGAGCAGAACCGTGATTAATTACTACAGCTAAACCATAACCACCTAACCAGTTAGCTGATTCTACTTGACCCTTAGCCGCGGCTAAAATTGGTGTTCCTGTGGGCGCACCTAAATCTGTCCCCGCGTGAAAACGGCGATCGCCCGTGATAGGATGAACACGCCAGCCAAATAGAGATGTAATTGGTGCAGCCACCGACAGCGGGAAAACTATTCCCGAACCGCCACCAGCACCACGATAAGCCAGTGTATTAGTATAAGGAACTGCCGGCAAAACTGATGCCAAAGAGAAGTCATAAGACACCATACTAGGACGAGGAGCAACATTACCCTCTATCATTGGCGCAGGTAAACTACCTACCTGGGGAGCAATAGGGGTAGAACTAACCTTGGTCGTGCTAAATTCCCTAGGACTAGGAATAAAGTTATTAGCATGATAGGCAGCCTTTGTATGACTGCTGGTATTACTTCTGGAAATCCGCCAATTATTTTGATTTTGAGGCTGACTGATTTTGCTAACACTACTAGCCACAGCCTCAGTCACATTCTCACTTTGATTACTGTTGGCAGTTATAGTTTTCCAGCCTACTTGTTTCTGCCTAGAGGCAGTCACTACTTTCGCCACTTCACTTTTCTTCAGCCAAGTCGGTGATGATTCTTGAGACTTAGCCACAGCAGGAGTTTGTGTAGATTTAGCGCAAGTGGTAGACACCGTTGCCCCACAACCGCTAGAACGTTCTGTTACTACTACAGAACTAGGCGGTGCATAGTTACTTTCACCTACATTTTTATACTCATTCGTGTCAATATAAGCGTTGTTGTAATCCTTGGATTTATTCTCTGTATCCTTAGCAGTGTCTTGAGAATTATTAGCTTGTTGAGGGAGTTCTGGCAGTTTTTTAATTACAGAATCAACTTCACTCACACTAGCAGTAGGTTGAGTATCTTCTCCCTTGGGTTTAGAAATTCTCACACTAGCAGTAGGTTGAGTATCTTCTCCCTTGGGTTTAGAAATTCTCACACTAGCAGTAGGTTGAGTATCTTCTCCCTTGGGTTTAGAAATTCTCACACTAGCAGTAGGTTGAGTATCTTCTCCCTTGGCAACACCTTTGCTATTTAGCCTCTTTTTTAGATTAACTCGGCGGACAGAAAAATCTGGTTGTGGCTTCGCTATTTCAGAAACACCAGCTTCTTTCTGAACTGGATTTGTGACTGCTGTTGGTTGAGAATTCTCAATAGTAGGAACAATATTGTCTATTGAGGAAGTGTCAGACTGAGCAGTTACAAACCCGCCACTAAGAAGACTGAAGCTACTTAATAAACAGATACCTTGTGCTGGCAATCTAGAAGCAAAGCGTTTACTTGTACCGCCGTAGTAAAAGTTTTTATGGGCAGATTTATGGTGCTGCGTCATTTTTTCTCTTTTGTTGTGTGTAATAAAGGTTAAATAATCAATATTCGTCATTCGTCAGTGGTCAGTGGTCAAGAAGAAGTTACAAACGAACAACAGACAAGATCCAATCCTCATACCTTGCCCGAATTAGGATGTCCAAGATTAAAGGATTTACAGGATTAAAACAGAAAATTACTCACCAATGACCAATGACCCATTACTAGCCTTAATAAGTTTGACGATAACCCAAGCTAATTGTACCCGGTTGGACAGAAATTTCTGGTGTTAAAGCTGCTTTTGCATCATCAGTTGTCATTTTTAAACGCAGATTACCTTCTTGAGTCACGCCAACTACTTTACCTAAAAAATTATTGACATAAACCTGATCACCCATATTTGTAAGTAAATCAAGGTAGTGAGACAAAAGTATGTTTATTCCTTCTGTCTGTAGACACTCTATACCGGACTTAATTCCTATTAAAACCTGTGAGGTGAGGATTTCTAGGTGATCAACTATCTGACAATTCTGGGAATTTTGCCATAATTGCAGATTAATTCCAGTTTCTGGAACTTGATTTGCCCAATTAATCCCCACACCAATGATAGCTTGAGTGATTTGTCCTTGATTGACTTTGGTTTCAGTTAAAATGCCGCCTAACTTGCGACCATCTAATACTAAATCATTTGGCCATTTTATGCCGACAGGTATACCACATTTTCTTAATTGTGCTGTAATTCCCCAAGCACTAGCCAAGGTAAGTTGATAACTGCTGGTAGCTGCCAAATTAGGAGCTATTGCCATTGAAAGATATAAACCACCCTTATGAGACTGCCATTCCCGACCCCATTGCCCTCTGCCGGCGGTTTGCTGGGTGGCAATAACTACAGAGCCGGGTTTTTCTCCTTGGTCAATTAGTTGCCACAGGGTTTGATTTGTGGAGGATAAAGTGTTAAAAATATGTAGAGAGAATGGTAAATCTTGATGCTTATATTCTGCTTTTAAGCTATCTATCAAAAGTTGCTGATTAAATTCCACCACAGTTCACCATTGTTTTAAGAGACTTCCAAATAAAAAAATATCCTGTCGTTATGAAGGCAGGGGGCAGGGGGCAGGGAGTAGGGAGTAGGGGGAGTAGGGGAGTAGGGGGAGTAGGGGAGTAGGGGGAGTAGGGGAGTAGGGGAGAAATTTCATTCTCCTGAACTCCTGATAGCGCAGCGTGGCGTTAGCCATACTCCTGAACTCCTGATAGCGCAGCGTGGCGTTAGCCATACTCCTGAATGGGCGCAGGCCCTGCGCCCCTACCTCCTGAACTCCTGACTTCTGCTGTAGCATTGATTGAAGGTTATTAATTGTCTATTGAGGTTTGGTTAAAGATGCACACTTGGCAATGGCACAATTGGGAAGGTCTACCTTACTTAACTTGTAATCTTCTAGAACCCTGGTTTCATGGTTTCTTTACCCAACAGTTTTGGCCACGCTTACCTCATGAGCTAACTCCGGTTCTACAACCCGATGCTTTAGCTTATCGCTTGAAACAGGTACATGGCAATACTGTTTTAACTCCCCAGGAAGTTGATGATCATGTCAATGCCAGTGATGATGATTTGGCGTTGGCAGATGGTTTAATTAGTCATAAACCTTTACAAGCTGTGTGGGTGGCTTCTGCTGATTGTACACCTGTGTTGATTGGCGATGTCAAAACTGGACAGGTGGCGGCTTTACACGCTGGTTGGCGGGGTACAGCGGCGAAAATTGTGCCTGAAGCTATTGCAAGAATGCGATCGCATGGTAGTAATTTAATAGACTTGCGAGTGGCAATGGGTCCAGCTATTGCTGGGGAAGTTTACCAAGTCTCTGTGGAAGTGGCTGCGGAAATTGGCAGTACCGTTGTACCAGATGGTCAACCAGAAAGAGTTATTTCTGCTTTGCACAATTTACCTAATTCACCTTTGCTGAGAGATCCAGAACCGGGAAAGGTGCGTTTAGATGTGCGCCAGGTAAATGCTTTACAATTGGAACAATTAGGATTTAGTGTAGAACAAGTAGCGATCGCACCCTATTGTACTTTCCAAACTCCAGAACATTTCTTCTCTTATCGGCGAGAAAAAGAGAAAAAGGTGCAATGGTCAGGAATAGTAAGTCCAGGTAAATAATCAACCTACAAACCAGTATATTCAATCACAATTTCTCAGAAAATGCTTACAAACGATCTTCCAAGTCTGTATTCAAAATGAAGATCATGCAAGTTATAGGTATGACAGCTTATCATATTCATGGGATAATACTCTAGATATATCTCGCTCAGTAAGCAAAAAGCCTATTGGGGAGATACTACCCACCAGAATTATCGCCAAAAGTGCAAAACTAGTAATCTCAGAGACAGAAAACTAAAATTTTCAAACTTTTTCTATACTAGTATAAACAAAACATAAAGAGACAAAATCATGACTAATATTCAAGAAAAAACCAGTAACGATATCCAAGAGAAAATCCAAGAAGAAGTTGAACAAGCTCGCACTGTATGTGATATCTCAGGTAGCAACTCTGCTGAATGTGCTGCGGCGTGGGATGCTGTAGAAGAACTACAAGCAGAGGCTTCTCATAAACGTCAAATTAAACCCAAAAACTCTTTAGAGAAATACTGCGATGCTAATCCAGAAGCAGATGAGTGCCGTCTGTACGAAGATTAAAATCAGGAGGTAAATATGAATACTATTGCCAATTTTCCTCAATATGTCTGAAACCCAATAAAATCGTGACGATATCAATAAGGTTTCAGGGTTTGGCAATAGTAAGTAGTTGGACAGAATTAATTACACAATGTCATTGCGTAAGCGTAGCGTGGCGTTAGCCATATGGAACGAAGTGAAATGAAGCAATTCCAATAGTTGTGATTGCTTCTCTTCCCTCGCAATGACTGTAAATATTTTTGTCCAATTACTTAGTTATACCTGTTTTATTGAGTAATAATTTTTTGGGATATCAATGGCTTTAAGCACCATGAATCAATGAATCTGAACCAAACGGGGAATAAACTCCCCGTTTTTCCTGTTGGAACAAAGTCCGGTCACTAAACAAACTTCTTTGTTGAATGGCTAAAGCCACGTTACGCTATCAAATATCTATTCACAAATTTTTCTATTTTTTTATTGACTTTATGACACAAATATGGTTTCGACCTTATGTTTGGATGGACTACCGATTGGCGTTATTATTTACGCTGATTATTCCTTTAATTCTTCTGGTTTGGACATTTGTACAAAAAGCAGAAGGAATGCAGCGCTTATTAATGATTTACTGGCGAGTAGCTAGTTTATTAGCTATTAGTATGTACTTGATGATTGGTGGTTTCGGAGTTAGTTTCATCTCCGCTCTCATGGCGCAGGTTCTCATTCCTATGGCACTATGGTTTTGGGTAGACATCAATGATGAAATTGACTATTATCCCAATAGTCCATTAAAACTGATTTTTACTTCTTGGCGTTGGGCAACAACAGTTTATTGTAGTTTAGGAGCAATAGCTCTTTTACCTTTTCTGGGGTGCGCTTTTTCAGGAACTGCTATCCAAACTCCTTACTGTAGCGTTTGGTTAGAAGCACCATTACTATTTAAAGACTATTTTCACCACAATAGCAAACCTGCTTTTCTCGGATTTTTGGGGATAGTTACTTTAGCAATTTATGTAATTTACTTAAGTTATTTTGTCGCGGTTAAACTTGGCAAATATGGACGTTCAGCTACACATTAAGCAAAATTATCTGCGTTTATCCGCGTCCATCATTTTCTATCTGCGGTTAATTCTTTCCTGCTGTACCTCACTTAGATAGAAATCGCTATAGTACCGACCGAATTATCCCAAATAATAAATCATTCCCATCAAATTAATCACAAAAATCATAGTCCCCACTGCATGAATAACTCTATTAGTAAAAGACTGGAACAATATACCATTAAAAAATCCCAAGAAGTTCTCATTATTAATGTAGAAATTGATGGTGAACCAGATCAAATTGCTGTGTTTAAAGGCTTTTCTAGTTCTTTGATGCGTCCAACTGCTTATGATCCAGATGTCCCGGTGTTACCAGATACGGCTACAATTATCACAATTGACCGCATAGCAAGTCCCTATAATCCTGACTCACCCCATTATCTTCAACAAGATATTTCTTGGGAAGATATGCAGGTTTTATTATCAAAAATGGGAATTTAGATGAAGAGTGGGTAAGATTTTTTTGAATTTTGAATTGTTAATTTTAAATTGTTAATATGTCCAGTTCTGGATACACTTTACCTGTTTTTGCTTGTGCTGCTGCTGTTGCGGCTTTGCATTGGTTACGCCATCATCAATCTTTGCAGATTACTAATATAGACTTAATTGAACCTGCTGAAATTGCCCAAATACCCATTGAACAAGTGGCGGGAATATCGGAAAATCATGCTTTGGCGATTACTCGCAGTGATCCGGGTGATAATCTGGATTTAACGAAGAATACACCAATTTGGGCTGTGGTGGCATGGTATGAGGGAGATGGAGAAACAGTAATTATTCAGGGTGGAGAGGGAATTGGTAAACAACTCAATGGTGAGGGGAAAGCGGCAATTTATGGTTATGCTCAAAGGTTATTAACGGAAAATTTACAGCGATTATTAGCGCCGACGGAAAAAATCAAGGTAACAATTATTTTACCAGAGGGGCGATCGCTCGCAATTCGGACTTCTAACTCTGCTTTCGGAGTTGTCGAAGGACTATCCTTGCTAGGAACAACAGGGATTTCTCAACCTTTAAGTACACCAGATCAATTATCAGCTTTCCGCGCTGATTTAGCAGCAAAAGCCAGTCAATTTCCCACTTTAGTCTTTTGTATTGGCGAAAATGGCTTAGATTTAGCCCAAAAACTCGGTATCAACCCTGCACAAATGGTGAAAACGGCCAACTGGTTGGGACCGATGTTAGTAGCGGCTGATGTTTTAGGTGTAAAAGAAATTTTATTATTTGGTTATCATGGTAAATTGATGAAACTCGCGGGGGGAATCTTTCACACTCATCATCATTTAGCTGATGGTCGGCGGGAAATTCTCACAGCCCATTGCGCCATGCTAGGATTAAATTCTCCAGATATTCAAACCGTTTTTCAGAGTCCTACGGCAGAAACCGCATTAAAACATCTGAGAAGTCTAGATAGTAATACCGGGAGTAATTGGGTAAATCAGGTTTATAACTCCATTGCAGAAACAATTGATACCCGCACCCAAGCATATATGGATAGCCACAATGAACAAGGTAAAACCATTATAGCTTGTGGTTCTGTGCTTTTCGACCGCGATCGCCAAATCTTGGTGAAAAGCAAAACTGGTTGTATGTTACTGGCAAAATTGTGCTAACTTAATATAAATTATCGCAAGTATCACAAATAAATATTTTTAACTATGATTTGCATGATTAATTTTAACTATGATTTGCATGATTCATTTGATTTAGATGATTTATTAATCTGTTATCACCATTAATCATAAAAATCACAGTCCAGACTTCTTATCCCTAACAACACACCCTCCATAGCATGAATACAGCGGTGACTCTACCAACCGAAAAAATACCTCAAACACAAGAAAATTTGGGGAATCTTAAAGGTCAAATAATTGTCATTTTAGACTTTGGCTCTCAATATTCTGAATTAATTGCCCGTCGTATCCGCGAAACACAAGTATATTCAGAAGTTATTTCCTATCGTACCACAGCAGAACAGTTAGAAAAAATCAACCCCAAAGGGATCATCCTTTCCGGTGGTCCAAATTCCGTATATAGCGACTACGCCCCCCATTGTGACCCAGAAATCTGGAAATTGGGAATACCCATTCTTGGTGTTTGCTATGGAATGCAACTCATGGTTAATCAACTGGGTGGAGAAGTAATCACAGCCGAACGGGGTGAATACGGTAAAGCATCTTTATATATAGATGATCCTACAGACTTATTAACTAATGTCGAAGAGGGTACAACCATGTGGATGAGTCATGGAGATTCAGTCATAACCATGCCTCCCGGCTTTGAGTTACTGGCACATACTAAGAATACTCCTTGTGCAGCGATCGCTCACCATAACAAAAAACTCT
The DNA here is from genome assembly GCF_001277295.1 of Anabaena sp. WA102. Lineage (NCBI taxonomy): Bacteria > Bacillati > Cyanobacteriota > Cyanophyceae > Nostocales > Nostocaceae > Anabaena > Anabaena sp. WA102. The sequence continues at coordinate 4,936,864 of NZ_CP011456.1, forward strand.
ATGGAGTCCAATTTCACCCCGAAGTCGTCCATTCTCAAGGTGGTATAGCCTTAATTCGCAACTTTGTTTACCATATCTGTGACTGTGAACCAACTTGGACAACAGCCGCTTTTGTCGAAGAATCAATTCAGGAAATTCGCGCCAAAGTAGGAGACAAACGGGTATTGTTAGCGTTATCTGGCGGTGTAGATTCTTCTACCCTGGCTTTTCTCCTGTATAAAGCCATTGGTGAACAGCTAACCTGTGTATTTATTGATCAGGGTTTCATGCGAAAACTAGAACCCGAAAGGTTAGTGAAGTTATTTAAAGAACAATTTCATATTCCCGTAGAATATGTTAATGCCCGCGAACGATTTATCTCTGCTATCGCTGGAGTAACAGATCCCGAAGAAAAGCGTCGCCGCATTGGACATGAGTTTATCAGTGTTTTTGAGGAAACATCAAAAAATCTTGGTCATTTTGATTACTTGGCTCAAGGCACACTTTATCCAGATGTAATTGAATCTGCTGATACTAATGTTGATCCAAAAAGTGGTGAACGGGTAGCAGTGAAAATTAAAAGTCATCACAATGTGGGTGGTTTACCAAAAGACTTGAGATTTAAACTCGTAGAACCACTGCGGAAACTATTTAAAGATGAAGTCCGCAAAGTCGGGCGTTCCATTGGTTTACCAGAAGAAATTGTCCAACGTCAACCATTCCCCGGACCCGGTTTAGCCATTCGCATTTTAGGTGAAGTTACCTCCGAGCGCTTGAATATTTTGCGAGATGCTGATTTAATTGTTCGTCAAGAAATTAATCAACGCGGTTTATATAATGAGGTTTGGCAAGCTTTCGCGGTTCTATTACCTATTCGCAGCGTTGGTGTCATGGGTGATAAACGCACCTATGCCTATCCCATTGTTTTACGGATTGTCACCAGCGAAGATGGTATGACGGCAGATTGGGCGCGGATTCCTTACGATGTGCTAGAAGCAATTTCTACCCGCATCGTGAATGAAGTCAAAGGTGTTAACCGTGTGGTTTATGACATTACCTCCAAACCACCTGGAACTATTGAGTGGGAATAGGTAATTGGGAATAGGTAATTGGTCATTGGTCATTGGTCATTGGTCATTGGTCATTGGTCATTGGTCATTGGTCATTGGTCATTGGTCATTGGTCATTGGTCATTGGTCATTGGTCATTGGTCATTGGTCATTGGTCATTGGTCATTGGTCATTGGGAATAGGTAATAGGTAATTGGTCATTGGTCATTGGTCATTGGTCATTGGTCATTGGTCATTGGTCATTGGTCACTGGTCATTGGTCATTGGGAAGAATGTTTGACCCATTACCCATTACCCATTACCCATTACCTATTAACTTAGGTCTAAAATTAAGAAGTATTACATTTTGTTGAAAATATTATGGCTGCAAAAGTAGAAATTTACATTTGGACAACTTGCCCGTTTTGTATGCGTGCTAAAAGTCTACTGAAAAGCAAAAGTGTTGATTTTATCGAATACAACATTGATGGAGACGAAATAGCAAGAGATAAAATGTCTCAAAGAGCTAATGGAAAACGCTCTTTACCACAAATTTTTATTAATGATGTTCACATTGGTGGTTGTGACGATATCCATACTTTAGAGCGTCAAGGTAAGTTAGATGAAATGCTAGTTTCTTAAAATATTGTGGATCAGATCCCCGACTTCTTGCTCTCCTTTTTCCCTGAGATGAATGAATTAATTGGAGAAGTCGGGGATATTTAATATTAAAACTCCTAGATAAAAGAGGTATAAAGAGTGAAACTAGCTTTTATTATTGATCCCATCCATCGGCTTGATCCATGTCATGATACCAGTGTTGCTTTGATGGAAGCAGCGCAAATTCTAGGACACGAAATTTGGATAACGCAAGCAAATCTGCTGAGTGTTATTGATGGTAAAGCTTGGGCTGTCTTGCAGCAGGTAGAACTTGTTCCCGTGGAGTTAATAGAGGGGCGTTGGTTAGCGGTTAATCCTTGGTTTAAATTAAGCCCTAGTGCCTTTACTCCTTTAGAAACAATGGATGCCGTATTTATGCGGACAGATCCACCTGTTAATGATGCTTATCTTTATGCTACTTATATTCTGGATTATGTTGACCAAAATAAAACTTTAGTGATAAATGATCCGGCAGGGATTCGTGATGCTAATGAGAAAATGTATGCTCTCCAGTTTAGGGAATGTATTCCCGAAACGATTGTCAGCGCTAACAAACAGGTAATTCGCCAGTTTGTGGAAGCGAAAGAAGCAACAATTCTCAAACCACTGGGGAATAAAGCTGGAGAGGGAATTTTATTTTTACAATCAGGCGATCGCAATTTTAATTCCATTGTTGAACTTAGCACGCTTCAAGGTCAAGTTCCCGTTATGGTACAAAATTATTTACCCCAAGCCAAGGAGGGAGATAAACGGATTATCTTACTCAATGGTGAACCCATAGGTGCGCTAAATCGCCTTTCTAGTGGTAGTGATTTTCGGAATAACATGGCAACAGGTGGCACAGTTGCTCAAACCACCATTACCCCAAGAGAACAGGAAATTTGCAGCCATTTAGCCGCAAAACTCCGGCAAGATGGCTTAATTTTCGTGGGTATTGACGTAATTGGTGGCTACCTAACGGAAGTCAATGTCACAAGTCCCACAGGCATCCGGGAAATTGATCGTCTTGATGGTACTCACCTTGCCCATCAGGTCATTCAATGGGTAGAAGCCAATAAATAGGCAGGGGAGTGGGGGAGTAGGGGGAGTAGGGGGAGTAGGGGGAGTAGGGGGAGTAGGGGAGTAGGGGGAGTAGGGGGAGTAGGGGGAGTAGAGGAGAAATTTCTTCCTTCTTCCTTCTTCCTTCTTCCTTCTTCCTTCTTCCTTCTTCCTTCTTCCTTCTTCCTTCTTTCTTCTTCCTTCTTTCTTCTTTTTTCTTTCTCCTGAACTCCTGAACTCCTGACAGCGCAGCGTGGCGTTAGCCATACTCCTGAACTCCTGAATGGGCGCAGGCCCTGCGCCCCTACCTCCTGATAGCGCAGCGTGGCGTTAGGCATACTCCTGAACTCCTGAACTCCTGATAACTAACAACTTGTATACACCAGCCTCAACTGAGACTGTAAATTTAATCTAAAATCTCATATCCACTATCATTTAATTTTTTGGTGGTGTTCGTCGTCTTTGCAGAAAATCGGGGATATCCAAGGAAGGTTTTTCTTTTGGTTGTTCTACAACTGGACTGGGGTTATTGACAGGTTGTTGTAGTGGTGAGGGTCTTCTGGTAGTTGTGGGAGTGGGTGTGACGACTCTAGGGGTAACTACGGTTTGTGCTGATGGAGGTTGGATGTCACCTGTAAATCCAGTTGCAATTACAGTAATTCTGACTTCTCCTTGCAGTCTGTCATCAATTACCGCTCCAAAAATAATATTGGCATTAGGATCAACGACTTCATAGATTGTTTCTGCCGCAGCATTAACTTCATGAAGGGTCAGATCACTACCACCAGTGATATTAAAGACAACTCCCCTAGCTCCTTCAATAGAACATTCTAGCAAAGGTGAAGAAATTGCGGCGATCGCAGCTTCTCTAGCTCTAGACTTGCCCGAACTCACACCAATTCCCATCAAAGCCGATCCCGCATCAGCCATCACAGCCCGCACATCAGCAAAGTCAACGTTGACCAATCCAGGAATGGTAATAATATCAGAAATTCCTTGCACACCTTGACGCAATACATCATCAGCATAGCGAAAAGCTTCTTGCACGGGAGTTTGTTCAGGAATGACTTCCAATAACTTATTATTGGGAATAATAATTAAGGTATCTACCCGACTTTTCAAGCCTTCAATCCCTTGTTCTGCTTGGCTAGTGCGTCTGCGTCCCTCAAAGATAAATGGACGAGTCACCACACCAACAGTAAGAGCGCCCATTTCCTTGGCTATTTCTGCCACAATTGGGGCTGCACCTGTACCTGTGCCACCACCCATACCAGCAGTAATGAATACTAAATCCGCGCCTTCTAAAGCAGTAGCAATTTCATCACGAGATTCTTCCGCCGCCTTTTGACCAATCGCCGGATTTCCACCCGCACCTAGTCCTCTAGTTAATTTTTGTCCAATTTGCAAGCGACTAGGAGCGCCCGCTAAAGTCAAAGCTTGAGCATCAGTGTTAATTGACCAAAACTCAACACCGGACACATCAGACTCAATCATGCGGTTGACAGCATTACCACCACCACCACCTACACCTATCACCTTAATATTAGCAACACGGCCTGGCACAATTTCACCAATACCGCTATTTTCAGGAGAAATTCTCTTGCTATCCTTACCTTGGGCAAAATTTAGCCCAGAGTTACTAAAGGGGTTATTTGAGTTCACAGCCTGGGAGAACCCTAGTTGTCCTGGAGTTTGAGAGTTATTAGTCAGCCCTTGGTTATTATCAAGTGTCATTGGATTTGTGAAAGGTATATAAACGACTTTTTTCGGTGTAATTCACCTACGAGTCAACCAGTTGCCAAAATTTGTCTTGGCAGCGGATTTTATTTTTTTTGCTATTTCCCAGCCTATATGATGGCAGGTTAAGATGTGATAATTTGTCCATGAAAGAGGTATAAAACCTCAGTTGTAGGGTCAGATATTCAGACTATTGCCGGCTAACCCTTTTACTTATGGATTGTTGATTAGCTTTACAGTTTATGATCTGGCAACTGCCAAGATAGTTAAGACATCAATTGATTATGAAACTCTGTTGATCACAGGATTTTACTCAGTGATTCCTAACTTATGTGACTCCTTCCATATCAACCCCTGATCTTGCTGACTCCCCCCTATTCTTAAAAAGTATAGTTCCAAAAAGTATAGACATTCATTGATCTCATCCTTTTTATCAGCAACAGATTAATTCAACAATAGCGTTAGCTAAACTTCTCCGTAGCCCCCACTATAACAAAACAACCCTATCTATGGATTTCAAGCTGTTGGAACTGCTTGACAGCAGGCACTTAACTGGCTATTAACTGTTTGACAAAGCTTAATGCTAGTACCGCCGGGCGTTCGTCAAAAGTCAAAAGTAATATTGAGCAAGCTTTTTGGCAATTGAGAATGGTTCATTCACTTAGGGAACACCAAAAAATAAATTACCCAATTTTGTGGGATGGGCATACTATGGCTAACGCCACGCTACGCTATCGACAAGCTCAGCACAAGTCCTGCCTGTCCTTGATGATTAGCAGGCTTTTCGTCCCGCACCACAAGAAATTTTTGGGTATTTTTTTAATTGGAAGTCCCTTAACCGACAGTGTACTAGTAATAATTTTTAATAACCTCCCCACGTTTTTTGATGAATGTTTTTTAGTTACTAACTTTACAACCTCTGGCATGATTTTGTAACTAATGGCTAAAGAATTCCATATCTATATGTGTAATATATACCTAATTTACAAAAATATGAAATTGTCAACGGATTGGTGTTTTGTTCAGTAAGTCTGATTTCTTGATAACTAAGCCTGATTTTTTTTGATTCATTTGTACTAATGGAATAGCAGGATTTTTGAGATCAATGTAATCTATATTACCAGGATTAACTTCATTTGGTAAACGGCGCATTTGGACAAGTGCTTGAATTTGTTCAGTTAATCTACTGCTAGGGCTACCTAAATGGACATTTCCTAATTGAGTTTTCAAAATTAAATTCGTAGGATCTTGAAAATTAATTTCTGTCACTTGGAGAGAACTGCTACTGATAGCTTCATAAAGTTGCCTCCAGAATGGCTGGTATTGGGCGATCGCCCCAATTACTATGAGTCGAGGTAATTTGGACTTGGGGCTAATGGAGATATAGCCTGATAAAGGCATCCATACGCCACTAGCATCCAACAAACCCAGTTCATTTTGTTTGTTAGCCGTACTGCTATTTTGTAAACAAGACTTAACCTCAGCAGACTTACCCGTGAAAGCCGGATTTAGCACACAACTAGTTACCGTTTGATCTTCAGTTATTTGAGCTATCGCCACTGGTATTCGTTCCTGGATTTCAATAATTAAACCAGGAGGTAATAAACGGCGGCTAACCGTAGCTTGGGCAATGTTCGGTTGTTTTCTTAAAGAATCAGCAATTAGGGCAGGTTGAACTCGCCACAAAGACTGAGGAGACGACAACCCCAACAATGAATAAATGTCCTTTTGCGTCAAAACTTGACCACCAGATTTAATCACTATTTGCCCCGAATCCTTTAACACCCACATCGGTTGGATTGCCCCCCAGAATAAAACCGCAGCAAATCCAGTTACAGCCAGCGTCCGCCAAATAGCCTGAAGAATTTTGAGTTGTCGCTGCCGACGTAATTTTTGGCGGCGTTGAGCTAAATTTGTCCGAGAAACTGATAATATCCCAGCCATGCAACCCTCTTATGAATATCAATCCAATCTACAAGATAAATTGAACTATTCTAACGAGTCATCAACTTTGAAAACATCATGAGTATATTTGGGAAGATCATCCTCATCACTAACTTCCTCCGACAAATTTACTAACAAAGCTTTTATTCGCATTCGCGCAATATAAGGCCAACCACCCTCAGACTCAATATCTCGAAGCAGCGAGTATAATCTTTGGCGATTAGTCGGCAAATTTTCCTGAAATACTCCATCCCGAATTTCTTTGTGCAACTTTTCTAAATGACGTAACAAAGATAATAATGCAATCACATCTCCTTCACAGTTCTGAGCTACATCTTTAACCGCACCGGAAATCGCCTGTAGCTGGTAGGACAAATCCCCAGATGCACAATTTTGATCATGGTTCATGGAACGGGTTACTCCATAAAACTAATACGATACTGGAAAAGTCCCTAAATTGATCAACAAAAAAGTCATACAGCAGAATTACTGGAGTTTCAGAGTCAGGAGTAGAACCGTCTTGGTGTCTGGCTTTACCTCATTAATCTGCTATTTGCTGTATATAGCGGTGAGTAAGTTGGCGTTAAAAATTATTGGTCGAACTCACGGACAAGAGAACAAATTTTGGGCAACTTTACTTTTCGTTACATATTACTCTTGTGAGAAGCCGCTCCGCGTCTACGGCTTTTTGCCGTTCACCTACTTAGAGACTTCCAAATAAAAAAATGTCCCAAAACTGATGCAAAAATTCTCTCTCTGTGTACTCTGTGCCTCTGTGGTTCGTTTCTTGGGATAATTTATTTCTTGGAAGTCTCTTATGCACTGAAATGAGAGACAAAAATTAGGTCAACAGCCAATCCAGCACTCCCGACTACTAAAAGAGCGCAGGGACTGCACCCCGAACTCCTAAATATATAACTTTCTAACTATTCTCAGGTAAGGAGAATCCTTGATGCTAAGGTAGAGAAGGCTTTTTCATGATTTGTGCTGTACAACAGCCAAATTTAACCGCTAGAGCGCTTTGATTTTGAGTTAAAAAAAATCGTATGATCTGGCTAATTTCCCTATCCAAACACTCTTGTTGTATGTCCTGAAAACACATACATCATCCAAAATGGATGTGGTTCGCTGCTTAGTCTATGGTTTAAATTCCCGACTCAGGAACGCAATGCGTCCAAGTACGGTTACTAAAGCAGTTTGACAACTTAAATATTAACTTTTTGAGATTGAGGTTAACCATGAGGTATCGCGCTTTAATTGTTGCTTTCTTGGCTCTATGCTTAGGGCTAATCACCGCTTGCAGTGATGAACCTTCCACTAGCGTCCGTGATGTACTCACTTACGAACAAATTCGTGGCACTGGCTTGGCTAACAAATGCCCCCAACTAGCAGAAACTAGTCGTGGTTCAATTGCTATTGATCCCAGCGTGAAATATAGCATCAAAGAACTTTGTTTAGAACCAACCAGTTTCTTTGTTAAGGAAGAACCTGCCAACAAACGTCAAAAAGCAGAATTTGTACCTGGTAAAATTATGACTAGATATACTTCTACCATTGACCAAGTACAAGGTCAGCTAACCAGTAATGCAGACAAGAGCTTAACCTTTAAGGAAGAAGATGGTCTGGACTTCCAAGCTATCACCGTTAAACTTCCTGGTGGTGAACTAGTACCCTTCTTATTTACCATCAAAAACTTAGTTGCACAAACACAACCTAATTTAACTAGCATCAATACGTCCACTGACTTTGAAGGAACTTTTAAAGTACCTTCCTATCGTGGCGCTGCTTTCTTAGACCCTAAAGGTCGTGGTGTGGTCAGTGGCTATGATAACGCTGTAGCTTTACCAGCCGGATCTGATAATGAAGAATTGACCCGTACTAATGTTAAACGTGCAGAAATTCTCCCAGGTAAAATTTCCTTACAAGTAGCCAAAGTAGACAATACTTCTGGTGAAATAGCTGGAACTTTTGAAAGTGAACAACCTTCTGATACAGATTTAGGTGCAGGTGAACCTAAAGAAGTGAAGATTCGTGGTTTGTTCTACGCACGTATTGAACCCCTTTCCTAAATATTGATACAACATCATAGGAGCGTATACTGTATAAATATTTTAGCAATTTAGTAACTTAATATACCTCCATGATGTTGAAAATGAATTCAGAAGTCACAAGAATTGATTTGTGATAATTACCCCAGCCAAGATGTACTCAGCTATTAATGTACATCTTGGTTTTTTTCTGGGAAAACTATGGCTTTTGACTATTTATGTAAATTCACTGACCTAAAATTTTATTTTATTTTTATGTTTTCAGGTTTGAGATAAACTTAACTATTTAATTACCAATACCTTGTCCATTTTCTGATTTGTTGGGTTAAGTGACAGCGCAACCCAACGCATTTGTTGGGTTTCATGCTAATTGCTCCGCGTTCACGCAGTGTCCCGCAGGGATACGTTCACGTTCCACAACACAACCTACAAATCAAGGCTTTTTCTAATTTGGACAAGGTATTGATTACGTAATATTATTTATTTAATCAAAAGAAGGTAAGTAGGTTGGCCTTGAAAATTGTCGTTATGGCAGGGCAAGAGGCAAGAGGCAAAAGGCAAGAGTAAAGAGGTTTTGGGCGATTTTACGTTTCTTTACACAGTTTGGTTTTATTGTGTTCACCTACTTAGCAGATAAACAAAAATAATCTCAGCATCAAGCTTGATCATCATCAACTATCTTTAATTCTCAAGATCTATAACCAAATCTTATAATTAATTAGTTAAATTAAGTACAATCCCGGTTTAATATTAAATGACTAATTGTATATTTTAAATCTATGATAATTATTTAATAAATTACGAAACATACTTAGGGTAGTTGAGTAAAAAACATTGTTACGATGTGTCCATTACTGATCGTAATTTTTAACGCATTTACGGCAATTTCGTAGAGGTAAAACTTGCACTTGACATATAAGTGGGAGTCAAGAGTTAAAAGTCTCTTGCTGTATAGCCTTTACTTGATGTTCTGGATCTCATTTCAGTACATACCCTGATACGTAACATAAGGTGGCTTCAATTCTGTATCTCTACATTTAGCCGAATATAAACCCCGTCTAAGTTGAAACCTATAGTTTTTCTATGGCGAAAACCCAAGTTTTCAAGATGGATGGAGTATAGTTCTTATTTTTACGGCAGTTTCTCCGAGAAAGCCGAATACGGGCAACGTTTCAAAAGAAAGAAAAAAAACTGCGATCGCAGCTAGTTTAAAAGCAACTATATACCCAATTTACTTGTTTAAAAATCAAACTGTTATGACTAATACAACTACAAACGAAACAAATAATAATGAACTCAAACATGAAATTTCACAGTTGTTGCGGGAGTATCAACAATCCCGTTCTGAAAGAGTCCGCAATCAGCTAGTACAACTCAATTTGGGATTAGTCAGAAAGGAAGCGCATTATTGGATTAATCAGTGCGATGGGAGCTATGAGGATCTTATTCAAGTAGGCTGTATAGGCTTAATTAAAGCAATTGAGAAATTTGAACTTACTAAGGGCAATGCTTTTAGTTCCTATGCGATGCCCTACATTCGGGGTGAAATTCAACACTATCTGCGAGATAAAGGTGTAACTGTAAGAATACCCAGACGGTGGTTAGCACTACAACAACAAGCTGTTGGGCTTTCTCGTTCTCTCCGTGAACAATATAATCGCCAACCTACTGATAGGGAATTAGCTGTGGCATTGCAAATTTCTCTGAGTGAATGGCAAGAAATTAAATTAGCATGGATTAATCGCGCCCCTTTAAGTTTGGATGTACCTATACAAGATGAGGAAGAAGGTTCTACTTCTTTGGGTGAGTTAGTTCCAGATACCAAATATCGCAGTTTTCAACTAGCTCAAGAAGACCAAATTCGTTTACAACAAGCTCTGATTAAGTTAGAAAAACGGACTCGTGAGGTTGTTGAGTGTGTGTTCTTGTACGATTTAACCCAAAAACAAGTAGCAGCACACTTAGACATTAGTGTTGTGACAGTTTCTCGCCAAGTTAAAAAAGGCTTAGACTTGTTGAAAAAAATTATGGTTGGTGCGACAGAAGATTAGTTATGGAATAGGATTACGAAATATCAAAATTTAGGTTATAAAGAGGACAGAATTAAGACTGTGGTCTAAAACAAGGGCTGATCAGCAACATTTTATTCCTGTCAAGGTACAGATTGCCGTTAGGCAGCTAGGTTTTTAGACAGGTTGATTACCGTTCCTGTTGTGAACAGCATAACACCATTAAGTACAAAGGCGATGAACCTTTACGTACTTTAACCAATCTTTACAAAAAAACTCTATGCGGTTAAAACCCCACGAGTCGCTTATATCTCAGGTCTAAAGACATGGTTCCTGAGCTTGTCGAAGGACTGAGTTTTACGCTTACCGGATGTCTCTATAAACAAACTTTCCTATAATTTTTAAGAACAGCTAATGAGTAAAAATTCCCATATTGCTGCCGCAGCTATTTTAACAACCTTGGTACTTACTGGATGTACTATAGGTGAACCACCAACAGCTACTAATCCTGCCGGTCCTCAATCAAATCCTGGTCTTCAAGTAACTACTCCGAAGCCGGCACAGCCACCATCTTTGACTCAACCTTTTAATAATCCTCTTGTATCTAGTAAACTACCCGTGAGTCCTGGTTCAGTTGACAGTTTGATTCAACCAACAAATGGTACGGAGCGTTTGTTGGTGGTACAGAAAGGAAGAACTGATCCTTTTGGGCAAATTGTAGAGTCAATAGGTGTGACAAAAACTAAGCTCCCTGGGGAGAAAATTGCTGTTCCTAAATTACCCCCTTTACCTACAGCAACTCAGCCGAAACCAATAAAAACAATAGCAACTAAACCAGCAATTTTGTTACCGAAGAAGCCATTACAGATCGCCCGAAAACCCTTGATCAGACCAGTTTTACCTACGGTTTTGGCTGGATCTGTACCGTCTCCTAAACTGAAGACGATATTACCACCAGCACCACAACCAGAAACGGCTAAAGGTGTGATTGTGACTGGTGTAATTTTAATTGGTAAAGTACCTCAAGCAATTGTACAAGTACCGGATGAGCCAACTAGTAGATATGTACAGCCAGGACAAAGACTGGTGAATGGGGTGTTGGTAAAACGGATTGAAATGGGCAAAGGTGCTAATCCGACTGTGATTTTGGAACAGTACGGTGTGGAAGTTGCTAAACAAGTAGGGGAACAACCAGTTAAAGTATCTAAACCAGCTACTACAGCTTCTGTGGGTAATCCTATTTCGATGGTGAAGCCGATGGGAAATCTTGTGGGGGCGGCTTCATAGTTATGAATTTACAAGAGCAAATAACATTTGCTGGTTTACCTTTGGCTGTATATCGGGAAGTGGCGGCGCATCTTCGTCAGGTAGTAGGTGTGGAAGTGGGACTAATTCCCCAAACATCTGTGGAGTTTGATTACAACCAAAGTCAAGTTTCTGGCTTATGGGTTTCATGGACACCAACTGCTGATGCGGAAAGTCGGGAAAAGTTTAAGCAGATAGTGGCTTATTATCAAAATCGCTATAAGTTGCTTTGAACATAAGATTTGATGATGTTAATCAACGCAAATTTAATAACCTGCAATTCTGATTTAATGTGGAATGGTGCGTTACGCTGTCGCTAACGCACCCTACTTTTTTACTTTTGCACTTTATTTAATTCACATTCCTAAGTTGCTGGTTAGCTAATAACTGGCAAGTAACAACTGATAAGTAGGTGAACACAATAAAACCAAACTGTGTAAAGAAACGTAAAATCACTGAAAACTTCTTTACTCTTGCCTCTTGCCTCTTGTCTTGCTATGACGACAATTTTCAACGCCAACCTACTTAACTTAGGTTAAGAGAAGATAGCTGGGTTAAACTGACAAGCAGGTTAATGCAAAATATTTATTGGCTGCTCTTCGGTTTAGGCGTTATTTATAATGGAAAACTGGCAATTTCTGATACAGAAACAGGGGGATCATACTTGGCGCACGTTGGAGTCGTCAAATTTGGAGATTTGGGCAGGTAATTACCGAGTTTTGGCTCGTTCTGGTCTAAATAATACGGATGTTGATGTGCGAGTTACCCATATATCTACTGACGAAGTTCCGCCGAAACGGAGACTTCTGAAGCGATCGCGCCGGACTAATAGTGAAGGGCTGATGGCTGTAATTCCTTTTACCCACTTTAAACCAGGGATTTGGGAATTACGCTGCTCTGGGGATATTATGTCAGATATGCTGGGTCAGTCCTGGCAACGTACCCTCATTATTCAGGTATCACCCCTAGAAACTAGCCCTACACTGCCTCCTCAACTGGTTGAGGAAGGTGATCTGGCTGTGGCGACTGATGCTGATACTGAAGTCAGTATTGTGATGAATCACGGTACTCCCGTCTGGTTTAAGGGGGAAACAACTGAGCAGATTTTACAAAACTTATTAGATTTAGCTTTACCTGAAGATGAACCCTTACTAGATGAGGAGACTATTGAAAATGCGCCGATTTTACCACCACCTCTACTACTGAATCTGAGTTTAGATCAAGATACTTATATTGTTCGTTGGGGGGACAATTTTACGATTCATGGTGATGTGGAAGTAAATGAAATAGAGAATCTGGAAGATGAAGGATTTTCTCTGGGGGGACTTTGCCAACTCCGGCTAGAAATTGCATTGCGATCGCCTTTAGAATCAAAAGTTATCAACCGGATTCAGCAGCCATTAACAAATCAAGTCTTACCTTTTGGTTTTAGCAGTTTGATTAATATTCCCCTCAACTGTGAATCTAAGTTACTTTTAGCAGATATTAATTTATATGGTGCATTAACTGATGTTGGTGAGATCATTCTTTTGGCTAATCATACCTTCACGATTACAGCCAATGTCACTGAATTACTAGCACGACAAACTTTCCCATCCCATTCCAGTTACGCTTTACCAGAAATAAATTCACCGATTAAGCCTAAGCCCTCTATCAAGATTCGATTAGAACTTTTTAATGTGGCTAAAACGCCAAATTTAGCCCAGTTTCACATTTTAAAGCCCTCTCCAAACCAACCTTTGCCACCCCAGATTAAACCTCTGGTATCCTTGAAAGTTTTTTCACCACAATTACCAAATTTACCTCAAAATCCCACACCTGAGATTACTACTAATTCGCCACCAAACTCTCTGGCAAAAACCCTGGCTATTCATCCAATTGATTTGAAAAAGTTGGTAATTAAACCAGTCCATACTACTTTACCTTACTTGAAACGGTTGCAGGTTAAGCGGACTCCAGGGGAAACAGTCACCGATCAGTTAGATGTTGCTGAGAAAGAATTAGCACCTCTGAAGAAGTCTCCACTTTTACCGACTGTAGGAACTTCATCAGTAAAAATATTGAAATCACCAATTGATGAGTCTATCCTGGAGGACACATCCTATGCGGAATTAATCGCGGGAATTGTGGCGGAGGGGAACTGCTTACAGCAGGAGTTTGCGATCGCAGATGAGGAATTGAATGTGGTTGATTCTCAGGAAAATTACTTAATTCCCCAGGATGAGGAATTGAATGTGGTTGATTCTCAGAAGGATTCCTCTCTCTTACAACAATGGGTGGACAGTCAAGGATACTTATTAATTGAAACTGTTTCTGAAGAATCCTTCGACAATGATGCTGATGAGGAAATAGCAACTCAGGTAGATTCTATTGCTGATAATCTTCTTTTAGAACTTAATGAACCGGAAATAGTCACTATCACCAGTCCAATCATAACCCAGCCGGGATGGTTGTCTCAAGAAATAGTTATAGATGATCTGGTGGTGGCAGAGGATGGTGATAGCTTGGGTGATGAAGCTATAGAGGATCATAATTATTCTCTTGTCTCGGAGGATAAAGCTACACCGGAGAAATCTGGCGTGATCATGGAGTCTTTACCAACTCCCCAATTGTCTTTACCAGAGGGTGAACTTGTTGCTGGTACATCTGTAATGGTGCGTGTAAAAATACCCGAAGCTTCATCTGAGGTAGCTGTTAAGTTATGGGTGGAAGATTACCAAACGCGGAGTCTCCTGGATGGACCACATATTCTATCAGATTTACGTTCTAATGCTTGGGGAGAAGAAGAAACGGCAATTTACCTTAAAGTTCCTTTTGGCTGCTTAGAAATTCGCTTATCGGCGATCGCTCTTGATCAGACTACTCAGCAAGAAAGTGACAAATTCACGATTATTAAAACAGTAATTCCCCCTAATTTACCAACCATAGAACTGGATGAAATGTTGGGAATGTAAAAAGCTGTGTTAAAAATCTTGATAATTTGGCAAATTAGGGATGGTTTTGCAGTAAGCTCAATTTGAATTGTAGTAAGACTTTACAGGACTTTAATTCTATGTCAAGTTCATTTTTGCCTACTATTTTGGCTTATTCCTCCTTTTTACCCTCTATCCTCGTTCCCCTAACTGGCTTGGTTTTACCAGCAGTTATTTTCGCATTTTTGTTTTCATACATTGAAAGCGAAGATATTGCTTAATTAGAGTATGGGTAATTGGTTAACGTGAGTTCGACACGGAGAGGGGTTGGGGTGAGGTTCAATGACTCCTACCTCGTCACGCTACGCTATCGAATTCACGTTTGGTTACTTGATTTTTTCGCCAATTACTTGTTTACAAACAAAACCGCCTAAATCATTGATTTAGGCGGTTTTTATAGCGATTTTTGCAGAATAAGTTCAGAAATGATAATCAAGCAAAAATCCAGTTTTTTGTATTTTTAATTGCTATCTTCTTCCAGAATAGTAGTGACCAGGTAGGTGAGGACAGAGATTGGTTAAAAAAGTCATAACACAAAAGACTTTCAAACTGCCTATTACCTGTTACCTGTTCCCTATTCCCTATTCTCTGTTCCCTGCTATGGGATTACATTGAAGAACCAATTCCTGAGTAAGATCCATAAAAGAAAATACCTACAACAGTTATTACACCTAATCCTGCGATCGTAGCGACGACCCACAGAGGAATTCTTCCACTTCCAGACACAGTTTTTTCCTCACTTACAAAAATTGTCAGTTGTCAGTTGTCAGTCGTCAGTTGTCAGTCGTCAGTCGTCAGTTGTCAGTCGTCAGTTGTCGGTTGTCAGTTGTCAGTTGTCAGTTGAGAATATTCTTTCTGTAACTTGTTACCTATTACCTATTACCTATTACTTGTTACCTATTACCTAACTAGCAACTGACATCAAAAAGTCCAGTTAGTTAAAGAAGTAACTGGAAAATAGAATTCCCAGAACGAAGACTAATAGTAGTCCGAGATAGAGAGAGGTACGGTTTAATTCAACCGGTTGTTGATTGGGATTAGGCGTTCTTTCCATGATTAACTCCTAGCGTTGGATAAACTGCATTGAGGCGATCGCGCCCAAAAAGAATACAGTAGGGACAGCTAAGGTATGCACAGCGATCCATCTGACTGTAAAAATGGGATAGGTAACTGGTTGATTGATGTTATTACCGCTAGTCATGATCTCAAATTACTTTCCAATAAATGTTTCTACTTGTTTTTTTGCGTCAAAACGATCACTTACAATTGGCACTTCTTGACGGACTTGAGTAAAATACTCATTAGGACGAGGTGTACCAAATACATCATAAGCCAGACCAGTGCTGACAAATAACCAACCAGCAACAAACAATGCGGGAATGGTGATGCTGTGAATTACCCAGTAACGAATACTGGTAACAATGTCAGCAAACGGACGTTCTCCAGTGGTACCTGCCATTTATTTCACTCCCTTATCAAAAACTATTATTGAGTTTATTATCCTACAAAGTTTAGACAGAGTTACAACTTACAACTTTCTTCTGGCGAATACATCCATAGTTGGGTGTAATTAAGCCGCTGGGGCTGTTGTTGCCTCTGGTTTGGGGTTATATTTGAGTAAAACACCGCGATCGCCAATGATAAAGCCTTGATCAGGGCTAAAAAATACAATTTTGTAAAGATTAGCTGCAACTGTTTCTACATCACGGTCTTTTTCCCAAGTTTTACCACCATCAGTGCTGCGGAGTAAATTACCGCTACCACCACCGACCCAAATTTCCTCAGGTGTCCGATAAGCTAAATCCAGTAAACCCCAACTCGTGGATAACTCTGGATATTCTCCCTCTAACCACTCTTCAGGTTTTGTCGGATCACTAAACTGGACCTGACCACCCCGTGCTAACAACCACATTTGTCCATCGTTAGTAAAACCCATATTTTCCAAACGACGGGAACTATTGCGGTTATGGGGTTGCCAAGCATTTTGACCAGGTTCCCAAGTGGAGTAAAAACTCCCTTTCGCAGAAACAGCGATATACTTACCATCGGGCGATCGCTCTAGGTTTCTCACCACACCAACTGCGGCTTCCAAATTAGCTTTCCAGTTTTGACCACCATCTGTAGTTTGGTAAATAGCCCCCACATCAGTAGCCATTTCTGCTGTATTTTCGCCTATTGCCGTCACAGCAATCGGATTACCCGGTAACTTTTCGCTTAAAGAAATCCGTGACCAAGACTTACCCTCATCAGTAGTGTGGAGTAGCAGAGAAGGTTCTCCGGCAATCCAACCTTCCTGACCAGAGAAACTAACCGAGTTAAAACGATATCGAGGATCATCCAACTCTAATTTTAGCGGTTGCCAATTCTCACCACCATCATTAGTTTCTAAGAGAGTGGCATTACCGCCCACCAAGTAACCATGTTGAGAGTTACCAGTAAAGCCAATATCTAGCAACTTCGCATCTGTGGGAACATTAATCACTTGCCAGGGATTGTAGCTAATAGAAGGAACACTACTACACCCAATACAAGCCATAACTACTATTAATGCGGCAACAAACTTTTGCCACTTTTTTACAATTGAGTGCATCAGTATTACTGAGGTTTTCCTAAATTTGGTAGATTTTTGTCGAATTCCCTGCAAAGAGAAGTTCTTCCTGTTCCCTGTTCCCCGTTCCCTGTTGCTCGTAAATAAAGATAGCTGTTTTTACTGTAGTCCGTAAAGGCTAATGAAAAACAAGAATCCCAGAGCCAAAGCCCCAAAAATCAAAATGTTCTTTTGAGTTGGTGTCAGTTTATTACCACCTAAACCGTAACCCAAATTCTCCTTGAAACCAGAGGCAGTACCCGCCGGTCCAATATTCGCAAAAGCAGTTTTCTTGGCTATACAAACTGGACAACGCCAATTTGTCGGTAGTTCTGCAAAAAGTGTTCCTGGGGGAACATCACTTTTATCGTCTCCCTTCTCAGGTTCATAAACATAGCCGCAAGAGCGACACTCATAGCGGTCTAACACTGGAGTTTCCATAGCTTGTTCAGCTTGTTCACTCATGGCTTTTAGTCTCGCTTCAGGGGAATTATTAAATATACGTTACAAATTATGACATAATTGTTGAACTTTTCTATCACTAATCAAAAGGATTCAAATACAAGGATCTACTCTGTTGCCCAGATTTCAGAAAACCCTAAAAGATATAATGTAAAAGAACATTATCCATATATTTCACTGAACACTTGTCAGTTGCCACCTATCAAGCCATAAAACTGATAACTGATAGCTTATTCCTTACACCATTAGCGGTAGAAAAACATTGTGTTTGTTCTTAGCGGTTACGAGTACCTTCTAGGCTTTTTCATCCTGTGTAGCCTAGTACCAGTCCTAGCACTGTCAGCCTCAAAAATTCTTAGACCCAGTGGGAACAGTCTAGAAAGACGCACTACCTACGAATGCGGACTAGAACCTACTGGCGGAGCTTGGATTCAGTTCAACATTCGCTACTATATGTTTGCTCTAGTCTTCGTTGTTTTTGACGTAGAAACAGTATTTTTGTATCCCTGGGCAGTTGCATTTAACCGTTTGGGTTTATTGGCATTTATCGAAGCCCTAGTCTTTATTTCGATTCTTATCATCGCCTTAGTTTACGCATGGCGGAAAGGAGCTTTGGAATGGTCTTAAATTCTCATATCATCACCCAGGACACAGAACAAATCATCAACCCCATTCAACGTCCTACAGTCACCCATGAACTGTCAGAAAACGTGATTTTAACCACCGTTGATGACCTTTACAACTGGGCGCGGCTTTCTAGTTTGTGGCCTTTACTGTTTGGTACAGCTTGTTGCTTCATTGAATTTGCGGCATTAATCGGCTCTCGCTTCGACTTTGACCGTTTTGGGTTAATTCCCCGTTGCAGCCCCCGACAAGCCGATTTAATCATCACTGCCGGGACAATTACCATGAAGATGGCTCCCCAATTGGTGCGTCTTTATGAACAAATGCCCGAACCCAAGTATGTGATTGCTATGGGTGCTTGTACAATCACTGGGGGAATGTTTAGCGTTGACTCCCCGACAGCAGTGCGCGGAGTTGATAAGCTAATTCCTGTAGATGTGTATTTGCCTGGCTGTCCGCCCCGTCCAGAAGCGATTATTGACGCAATTATTAAACTGCGGAAGAAAATTGCCAATGAGTCCATGCAGGAACGGGATAACATCAAGCAAGTCCACCGTTACTACAGTACAACTCATAATATGAAGCCAGTTCCCGACATATTAACGGGTAAGTATATGCAGTCAGATACTCGCTTCAATCCGCCTAAAGAACTAACAGAAGCAATTGGTATGGCTGTACCCCCAGGATTGTTGACAGCAAAGACACAGAAGGAGGAACAAGCACGTGGCTGAAGAAGAATCGAAACCAGTTCCCGTAGCGGAATCAGCTTTAGTTCAACCCGGTAAAGTTTCCCAATGGTTAGCGGAAAATGGCTTTTTCCATGAGTTTTTAGAACTTGACGCTAACGGAGTAGAAATAATTAAAGTCCCTGCAAATTTTCTACTTCCCATCTCTACAGCTTTGTATGCCTATGGGTTTAATTATCTGCAATTTCAGGGCGGTATTGACTTAGGTGCAGGAGAAGAATTGGTAAGTGTTTATCATTTACTCAAAGTTAGTGATAATGCTGACCGTCCTGAAGAAATCAGGGTGAAAGTGTTTTTACCTAGAGAAAATCCCTCTGTACCTTCAGTTTACTGGATTTGGAAAACAGCAGACTGGCAAGAACGGGAAAGCTATGATATGTATGGCATCATTTATGAAGGTCATCCTAACTTGAAACGGATTTTGATGCCAGAAGATTGGGTAGGTTGGCCCTTACGAAAGGATTACATCTCACCTGATTTTTACGAGTTACAAAACGCTTATTAAGTATTGCTGGAATTGAATTTTCAGTAGTAACAATTAACCCCTTTCCAGTCGTGGAGAGGGGTTTGAATTATCAGCATTTATTTATGTAGGGTTTGCTGATAGCGTAGCGTGGCGTTAGCCATATAAGTAGGTTGACGTTGAAAATTGTCGTTATAGCAAGGCAAGAGGCAAGAGGCAAGAGGCAATAGTAAAGAAGTTTTCAGCGATTTTACGTTTCTTTACACAGTTTGGTTTTATTGTGTTCACCTACTTAAAGCTAAAACCGTTTATTAATAAAGTTCCCTGTTCCCGAATCAGGATACCCAAGGTAAAAGGATAAACAGGATAAGGAAATACATATAAAATAATTGGCGTTGTTGAATTGAGGTATAAAAATCAAAAATTCCATTTCTCAAACTCTTACTCTTTGCGCCTTTGCGCCTTTGCGTGAGACGAATTTATACTTTTATCCACCAACGCCAAATAATTAAATCCTGAAAATCCTCAAATCCTGAAAATCCTGATTCAGACAATAAAAACTATTTCACACCAGCTAATTCCTTCTTAAAAAAAGCTTGTAAAACAGTTTCCGCAATTTGAGAACTACTCAAACCTAATGCTGCAAAAGATTGATCCGGCGTAGCATGATCTACCAAAATATCAGGGACACCAATCCGCTTCACAGGGACAACAATATCAGCATCAAGTAAAGCCTCAGCCACAGCAGAACCAAAGCCACCCATTAAACAACCTTCCTCCAAAGTCACAACCCGACCAATTTGTTTAGCCAAAGGTAAAATCAACTCAGTATCCAAAGGCTTAACAAAACGAGCATTAATTACAGTTGCTTCAATACCATGTTCGCTGAGAATTTCCGCCGCTTGCATTGCTGGGTAAACCATCGTACCATAGCCGACAATCAACACATCATCACCTTGGCGGAGAATTTCCCCCTTCCCGATTTCTAAAGCTTCCCAGCCTTCCTCCATTAAGGGGACACCGTGACCATTGCCACGAGGGAAACGCATAGCAATAGGTCCATCTGTGTAATTAATCCCAGTTACAACCATCCGTTGTAATTCCGCCTCATCCTTGGGAGCCATGACCACAATATTCGGAATACAACGCAGATAAGCAATATCATACATCCCTTGGTGAGTCGGACCATCAGCCCCAACAATCCCCGCCCGATCTAAACAGAAGAATACAGGTAGATTTTGAATGCAAACATCGTGAATAATTTGGTCAAAGGCACGTTGTAAGAAAGTGGAATAAATAGCAGCGACAGGACGCATACCTTCACAGGCTAAACCAGCCGCCAAAGTAATGGCGTGTTGTTCAGCAATACCCACATCAATATACTGATTAGGCAACTTAGCTTGTAGTTTATCTAAGCCTGTACCAGTAGCCATTGCGGCTGTGATACCGACAATTTTAGGATTTTGTTCCGCCAGTGTTACTAAAGTATGAGAAAAGACCTTAGCGTAAGCAGGAGGTTTAGGTTTACTAGAAGGAATCGCTTTACCAGTAGCTAAATTAAAGGGAGTTTGAGCGTGGTAGCCGACTTGATCTTTTTCTGCTAGTTCATAGCCTTTACCCTTAGTTGTGACTACATGAACCAAAACTGGGCCAGTAATTTGATGTGCCTGTTGGAATGTGGCAATTAATTCTTCTAAATTATGTCCATCAACTGGACCCATGTAGGTAAAGCCCAATTCTTCAAAAACTGCGCCGACTTTAGGAACTGCTAACCGCTTCATTCCTTCTTTGATGCGTTCCAGTTCTGGAGAGATAGATTCACCAACAAAAGGAAGATGTTTTAACTGTTCCTCAATTCCATCTGAGAGAAACTGCACAGGTGGACTCAACCGCATTTTATTGAGATAACGAGGAATCGCCCCCACATTGGGAGAAATTGACATCTCATTATCATTGAGAACCACCAGCAGATTAGTTTTGGGGAGGTGTCCAGCGTGGTTAATAGCTTCTAAAGCCATACCCCCGGTTAAAGCACCATCACCAATGACAGCAACGGTTTTAAATTTCTCCCCTTTTAAGTCGCGGGCTAAAGCCATCCCTAAAGCAGCGGAAATACTGGTAGAAGCGTGTCCTGCGCCAAAATGATCAAATTTGTTCTCGCAGCGTTTGAGATAACCTGCAACGCCATCTTTTTGACGGAGAGTATCGAAATTACTGTAGCGTCCGGTAATTAATTTGTGGGGATAAGCTTGATGTCCCACATCCCATGTGACTTTATCCCGATCTAAATCTAGGGTTTGGTAAAGTCCTAGTGTTAATTCGACAACGCCCAAACCAGGACCCAAATGCCCTCCAAAGGCTGCTACGGTTTGTAAGTGCTTCTCACGAATTTGACGGGCAATTTGTTGCAACTGCCGAATTGACAAACCATGCAACTGGTTAGGATGGGTAATTTCACTCAAGTGCATATTATCGGCTTTTCCTCTCTAGGTCTTCTTTTGGCATGATTTTATTTTCCCACTTCCGGTGGCTTCTAAAATCTGACTGTTGTTAATTGTTGTTGTTTAACTATAACTTTTGTACGTTTTTAAGATTCATAGATAAATTTTTGCTTCATTCTTGGATGAGAATAGTATCAATGTTAAATCTTGATTTTAAGCGTATGATGATCTGGCAACTGGCATAAATTATAACCTCCCAAAATCGCCAAACACCTGATCAACAGCTTTTTGGTGGTTTTTGGAACGTTAGATGTAATCAGAGCGTCATTAAACAGAGATGGAATGGCAAAACATCAGGATCTTCTTTCTTCCTAGAGAAGACATATAATAGGGTTTTCAGGCTTTTGGGTGGGATAATGGAAATGAATAGCCAAGCAAAAATAAAAATAAAATAACTTTAATGTGTATATTCAGTTTCTAGAGGTGATAATATCATCACCACCAAAAGGTTTGACAAAATCCTATTTTGAGAATTGATAGTTGATACCAAATAGCTACCATAAGTTTTTTGTAAAATAAATGGTCTGCTATATAAGAGAACTCCACAAAAAAGATGAACTGCTTGCAGCAGTGCTAGTTCCCTCCGGGACGCTCCGCGAACGCTATCCAATCTTGTGGGATGTGGGATGGGCATCTTGCCCGTCCTTGTATTATTAGCGGGCAAGATGCCCGCACCACAAGAAATTTTGGGATATTTTTTTAATTGGAAGTCTCTAAATCTGACAATTCGTGTAATTGCTGGCATTAATGAAATTATTGAAGTGAGGAGTGAGCATGAAATTATTAGTACGTTGGGGCTTGACATTGGGTTTGGCTAGTAGTGTGATATTTGGGGGAATATTGGGAATCAATAATCTCCAAGCCTTAGCTTTACCACAGGAGCAAGTGGTAAAAACTTTACAAGAAGTACCCGTTTTTACACTAACTAATGCCCAAGGAGAATTTGTAGTTATCTCTAGGAAAAATCAATCCAAGACTATTTCCCAGGTAGGCTTTTTTCTGAGCAAGAAAGATGCTCAGATTTTTCTAGAACAGCGACTAAAAAAAGAAAATCCTCAGTTAGCAAGCACTATCAAAATCACACCTCTTTCTTTAGCAGAATACTATAAATTGGTTGTAGAAAATAATAAGAAGAAAGACTCTAATATAGTTTTTAGCTTAGTCCCTAGTAAACAACAAGTGGATCAAGCAATAACTATGCTGAATACCAGCGGTAAAACAGACAAAAAATTTGATGGTATTCCTTTGTTTGTGCCAAAATTTAAGCAAGACAATAGCTATTTAACAATTCCCAAAGGACAAGCAGGAAAGGAGCGATTAATTCCTTTCTATTTTGAAAAAGAACAAGCAGTGGCTCTTTTAGAAGCATTTAAAAAGGCTAAACCACAGGAAGCAGCTAATACAGAAATTCAGGTATTAGATTTGTATAGAGTCATTGATACACTCAGTAGTAGTAATGATCCCAGCACTAATAAAATTTTCTTGTTTCCTTCACGGGAGTCAATAGAATTTATTCGTTCTATAGTTCCCGCGCAACCCAAGAAATAGAAAATTATTTTTACCTCCTGATATGTTAAAGCCAAATTATAAGGTTTCTGGATTAGAACTTTGGCAGTGGCGAAAAACCGCAATTCAATCGGCTATAGCTGCGGATATATCCCCAATGGAGGTAGATTGGCTATTATTAACAATAGCTAATTTAGACCGCTTGGCACTGCGTTTAGAGTCTTTCAAAACATGGCAGGAAATCCCCATTCAATTGTCTTTAACAGAATTAGAGCAATTGTGGCAAAGGCGATTAGATGACCGTTTACCGGTTCAGTATGTTGCGGGCATGACGGCTTGGCGAAAGTTTCAACTCACGGTATCCAATGCGGTCTTAATTCCTAGACCAGAAACAGAGATATTGATTGATTTGGCTGTGGCTGCTGCTAATGGTGGAATGAAAGCTGGACATTGGGCGGATTTGGGGACGGGTAGTGGGGCGATATCCATCGGTTTAGCTGAAGTCTTTACAGATGCGATGATTCATGCTGTAGATATTAGTCCTGCTGCTTTAGCCGTAGCTCAAACCAATGCTGAAAATTTGGGTTTTCGGGAACGGATGCAATTTTATCAGGGTTCTTGGTGGCAACCTCTAGAATCTCTCAAGGGTCAGTTTAGCGGTATGGTATCCAATCCACCCTATATCCCTAGTGATACGGTCTTAACTTTACAGCCGGAAGTGGTGAAACATGAACCCCATTTAGCTTTAGATGGTGGTGCGGATGGTTTAGACTATATTCGTCATTTAATTAATGTTTCCCATGATTATTTGCGTCCTGGAGGGCTGTGGTTAATTGAAATGATGGCAGGACAGGCGGAAATGATGCGGGAATTATTGGTAAGTAATGGGAATTATGGCAATATTTCTATTCATGCTGATTTGGCGGGAATTGAACGTTTTGCTGTGGCTTGTAAGCAAAATATTGTCTGAATCAGGATTTTCAGGATTTCGGGATTTTCAGGATTGTTGTTGGAGATTTTTGGGAATGGGAAGGATTTTGATGTGAATATTTAATAACAATATTGTCTGAATCAGGATTTTCAGGATTGTTGTTGGAGATTTTTGGGAATGGGAAGGATTTTGATTTGAATAGTCAGCAATTAACAAAAATATTGTCTAAAATTACTATTTAGATAGAATAAATGTTCTCAAAAAATCTAAATTTCCAAGAACATAACATCAAACAAAATTATCCTGAAAATCCTTAAATCTTGGATATCCTGATTCAGACAAATATTCCATCAATAAATTACAGATCATCATAAAATATCATCATCCTGAAAATCTTTAAGAGACTTCCAAGAAATAAATTATCCAAGAAACGAACCACAGAGGCACAGAGTACACAGAGAGAGAATTTTTGCATCAGTTTTGGGACATTTTTTTATTTGGAAGTCTCTAAATCGGTGGATATCTTGATATGGCTTGCGCCACGCTACGCTATCAGACAGTAGTATGTTATAATTATCCCTAGATATACCCAGCGCCTACCATGAGTCAATGTCTTAACCCTCAATGTAATTACGAAAATCCCCAAGGTACTAGCTTTTGTGAAAACTGTGGCGGTAAAATAGTCCTACGAGATCGCTATCGTCCGATTAAATTCCTGGGAGAAGGTGGTTTTGGCAAGACTTTTCGAGCAATAGATGAAGAAAGATTAAACACCCCCTGCGTCATTAAACAGTTTTTACCCCAACAAGCCGGAAGCGCAGCCTTACAAAAAGCTACAGAACTATTTCAACAAGAAGCCGTCAGACTGCAAGACTTGGGAAAACATTCCCAAATACCAGACTTACTCGCATTTTTTTCTCAAGATGGTTTACTTTATTTAGTCCAAGAATTTATAGATGGTCAAAATCTTTTGCAAGAATTTCAAACTCAAGGTAAATTAAACGAATCCCAAATTATAATTATCCTCACAGAATTATTGCCAGTTATCCAATTTATTCATGATAATAATGTTATTCATCGAGATATTAAACCAGAAAATATTATCAGAAGTAAACAAGGTAAATTATTCCTAATTGATTTTGGCGTTTCCAAAGAAACCAGTAGCAGTATTTTAACTAGAGTTGGGACTGTTACAGGTACACCCGGATATGCTCCTCCAGAACAATCTCGTGGCATGGTTTATCATAGTAGTGATCTCTATAGTTTAGCTGTTACCTGTGTGCGATTATTGACGGGACATTTTCAAACATCCGACGGACAAGATAAACTATTTGATACCGAAGAAATGCAATGGCAATGGCAAAACTATGTTTCTTTAAGTCAAGAATTAACTGATATTTTAGAAACAATGTTGCAGGATATTCCTCGCAAACGTTATAATTCAGCAAGGGAAGTTTTAGCAGCATTGAAAAATCCTATCAGTCAAAAAACTGTTGTTATTCCTCTTCAACCACAGGTTTCTAATAATCCCTTTAAACAAATTTTTCAGCAATTTATTTCTACCCCAACTAACCCACCCCAACCAGCAAATATTCCACCGCAATTTAATAATTCTCACAGATCATTTACCCAAGATTTAGGTAATGGTATTTCTTTAGAAATGATTGCTATCCCTGGGGGAACTTTTAAAATGGGTTCTCCAAAAAATGAATCAGAAAGATATGATAACGAAAGTCCCCAACATCAAGTTACCATTCAACCATTTTACATGGGCAAGTTTACTGTTACTCAAGCACAATGGGAAAGAGTCGCAGTGTTACCAAAAATCAATCATGATCTAAATCCCAAACCCTCCTATTTTTCTGGCAAAAATAGACCAGTGGAACAGGTTTCATGGCTTGACGCACAGGAATTTTGTGCTAGAATTAGTAAAGCTACAGGTAAAAAATACCGTTTACCCAGTGAGGCTGAATGGGAGTACGCTTGTAGAGCCGGGACAACCACACCATTTTATTTTGGTGACAATATCACCCCTGATTTGGTAAACTATGATGGTAATTATCCTTACACTTCCGGTGCAAAAGGTAAATATCGCCAACAAACCACAGATGTAGGAACTTTTCCCCAGAACTCTTTTGGTTTGTATGATATGCACGGTAACGTATGGGAGTGGTGTGAAGATGATTATGAAGAAAATTATAATAACGCGCCTAAAGACGGTAGTGCTTTAATTAGTCAAAGCACACAATATAAGCTCTTGCGCGGCGGTTCTTGGAGCAGCCGCGCTAGGTATTGTCGGTCTGCGTTTCGCTCGAGGTTTTTGCGTGGCTTTCGCTACTACTACTACGGTTTTCGGGTCGTGTCTTCGTTCAGGACTTTGTAGCCCTTTATACTTTTACTCTTTCACCCTCTGCACTTCTTTCTCTTTTCCCTTCTTAGCCCCCCGCCTTTGGCGGAAAAATATTTTTTTAGGAAAAATCTTGATGCATCATTTAAAGTATATCACATCAATTAAGAAAATAGCAACAAGACAGAATTATTAAAATTTGTATCCAAATAGTCTAACAACAAGTAGCTAATGATATTGTTCATCTTGGGGTAGGTGATTCCGACTCTTGCGCGGCGGTTCTTGGAACAACAACGCTAGGAATTGTCGGTCTGCGAATCGCAATAGGAATTTGCGTGACAATCGCAACAACAACTACGGTTTTCGGGTCGTGTCTTCGTTCAGCACTCTTCAAAGTCAGAATTGGTAAATGGGAATTTATCAAGCGTATATGAGGAGTCCAAACCTAACCCAGTGATAGAAGCAATTCTGTCCGAATATAAAACTGAGTCGGGTAGCTTGGTAGGGTAAAACCGAAGACTTGCTCGACTCTAAACTACATCAAAAATAGCATATAAAAAATGGGTGATTTACCTATAATTCAGAAAACTTACGATTTAATTAAATGGTATGTACCGATTATTAATCGTTTACCACGAAATCATAAGTTTATGCTAGGTAATAGAATCACTACTGTTCTTTATGACATTTTAGATGAATTGCTGATTGCTCGTTATAGTTCTCCAAAACTCACAGAATTAAGGTCTTCTAATATTAAACTAGAAATTCTCAGATATCAAACCAGATTACTTTTTGATTTTCATCTAATTTCCACCGACCGTTACGAATATATCCAAAAATTAATTAACGAAATTGGTTTAGATTTAGGTGGTTGGATAAAACAACAGGAAAAGTTGACATTAAATAACTTATAAGATTGTAGGTTGGGTGAAGGGATAGCGCAAGCCAACGAAGTTTTGTAAATGTTTGGTTTCCTAATGTCAACCTAACCTACATGGATTATTATACTGCAAACGGTTCATTGCTTAAACAAATATGAAACCCCTCTCCAAACCTCTCCCCGCAACATGGAGAGGCTTTGAACTTGTTATTTGTATTAGAAAAAAGTCCAATTTTTAGCCATTTTGAGTATATATAGAAGAATTTAGATATGAAAAGATATGGTAATCTTTGGGAAGAAATTACAGATTTTAGTAACTTACTTCTAGCAGCAAAACAAGCACAAAAAGCAAAGCGATTTAAACCTGATGTTCTCGAGTTTAATCATAACCTAGAAAGAGAATTATTTAATTTACAAGCAGAACTCAAATTAAAAACCTATACTCCTGGAGAATATACAACATTTGAAATTTTTGAACCCAAGCCTCGCTTAATTTCTGCTGCACCTTATCGTGATAGGGTAGTACATCATGCTCTTTGTCGTGTTGTTACTCCTATTTTTGAAAGTACATTTATTCATGATTCTTACGCTAACCGAGTTGGTTATGGTTCACACCGAGCTTTGCGTCGCTTTACAAAATTTGCTCGTTCTAGTAAATATATCTTTCAAGCTGATATTCGTAAATACTTCCCGAGTATAGATCATCAAATCTTAAAATCTCTAATTCACCGCAAAATTAAATGTGCTGATACCCTCTGGTTACTTGATAAAATCATAGACCATAGTAATGAACAAGAGTTGGTAGTGCATTATTTTCCCGGAGATGACTTATTATCACCTTTAGGAAGAAGACGTGGTTTACCTATTGGTAATTTGACAAGTCAATTTATGGCAAATGTCTACTTAAACGGTTTTGACCATTTTATCAAAGATCAACTTAAATGTAAAAAGTATATTCGCTACGTTGATGATTTTGCTTTATTTGGTGATGATAAAATCTTTTTAGCTAATGCCAGAATTTCTATTGAAGGATATTTAGCCAGTCTAAGATTAAAAATTCACCCAATTAAAAGCCAATTATTTGAGACTAAACACGGAGCAAATTTTGTCGGTTTTCGTGTGTTACCTAAGCAAATTAAAGTCCGTAGTAATAGCTTACGTCAAAGCGTTAAAAGAATTAAGAAAACTATCTCACAACATCAACGAGGGATTCTGGACAAAGAAACAATCAGACAAGTTTTGCAAAGCTGGGTTGCTCATTTACAGCATGGTGACACATGGAGATTAAGAAAAAATATTCGTTCTACTGTTTTCCACCATCTTGAAGATCAGATGCTAAAAATCCTTAAATTCTGAAAATCCTGATTCTGATGAATGAACAGTCTATATATATGGGCGCACACTTTCCCACGCATAACATAATCATAGTCGAAACTCAGAACTTTGTCAAGCACCAATTTGTCATGAAACCTGGGTTACAGAGAGTACAGAGGGTGGACAATGGCCACCCTACACTAATCCAAGGTTGCTTAAACTAGGGCTGGTACAGGAATTTCTAGGTGGGGATATAATGGGAAGCGATCGCACAATGCGGCCACTCTCATTAAACAATCTTTAGTTACTGTATCTGAATCGGGGGAAAGTAGGCGATCGCTAATAATATTCGCAACTTCCGTAAATTCTGCCACACCTAAACCTCTAGTTGTCATCGCTGGAGAACCCAATCTTAAACCACTGGTAATAAAAGGTGATTCAGTATCAAAGGGAACTGTATTCTTATTCGCGGTGATATTCACAGTGCTAACTAGTTGATCTCCTTTCTTCC
This sequence comes from Anabaena sp. WA102, assembly GCF_001277295.1. NCBI lineage: Bacteria > Bacillati > Cyanobacteriota > Cyanophyceae > Nostocales > Nostocaceae > Anabaena > Anabaena sp. WA102. The sequence goes on from NZ_CP011456.1 coordinate 4,966,477, forward strand.
CAGTCATGCCAACAGAACGTAAATCTACTAACATCAAGTGATTGTCAGTGCCATTAGACACTAATTTAAAGCCTCTGTTTTGTAATTGAGTAGCCATCGCCCGAGCATTTGCAATTACCCGCCCAGAATAGTCTGTAAACTCAGGTTTGAGAGCTTCTCCAAAAGCCACAGCCTTACCAGCAATAACGTGTTCTAGTGGTCCACCTTGAGTTCCGGGGAAAACTGATTTATCCAGCTTTTTACCCAATTCGGCATCACGGGTCAAAATCAAGCCACCTCTTGGACCACGTAAGGTTTTATGAGTTGTAGTTGTGACAACATCGCAATAAGGCAGAGGATTGGGATGATGACCAGTCGCCACTAAACCAGCAATGTGAGCAATATCTGCAAGTAAATAAGCACCAACTTCATCAGCAATACTGCGGAACTTTTCAAAGTCAATAATCCGAGGATAGGCTGAATAACCACAAATCAACAGTTTAGGACGTTCTTTGATCGCTAAATCACGGATTTGGTCATAGTCTAGTTGTTCGGTTTCTTTACTTACGCCATAATGACGGACTTGAAACCATTTACCAGAAACATTCACTGGTGAACCGTGAGTCAGGTGTCCTCCATGAGATAAGTCCATACCCATAATTGTGTCTCCTGGTTGCAGCAGGGTCAGGAAGACGGCAAAATTAGCTTGGGCGCCGGAATGGGGTTGAACATTGGCATGAGCCGCACCAAATAGCTGTTTAGCTCGGTCAATGGCTATTTGTTCAATTTTGTCAACAAACTCACAACCGCCATAGTAGCGTTTACCGGGTAAGCCTTCGGCGTATTTATTGGTTAATACTGAACCTTGAGCCGCTAATACGGCAGCGGAGGTAAAGTTTTCACTGGCAATTAATTCTAGGTGATCACGTTGGCGCTGTAATTCTTGGTTAATTAGTTCGTTAATGGCAGAATCGGAGTTTTTTAGTAGGTCTGAGTTAGTTTTTGTCATTTTGATGATGCTGATAAAGTTGATGAAAATTGAAATTGGGGTTAAACCTATTACCAAAGTTGTAAATTAGGCAATTTGTTTATTATAAGAATTTAGACGGAAAACCTTTGGAGACTTCCAAGAAATAAATTATCCTAAGAAACGAACCACAGAGGCACAGAGTACACAGAGAGAGAATTTCTGCATCAGTTTTGGGACATTTTTTTATTTGGAAGTCTCTTGAGAACGGGGAAAGTAATTATCTAAGAATTGTTGACTTTAATCAACGTGGTAGCCTGAAGTTATGTATTATTTTGTACTTAAACTCACAAAATTACCAGAGATACAAGATACAATAAAACTAGGTTTGATGAACAACTTTTTGTTATTAACTCAAGTTGCTAAGTAATTGGACAAAAATATTTACAGTCATTGCGAGCGAAGGGAAGCAATCACAACCCTTGGAATTGCTTCATTTCACTTTGTTCCATATGGCTAACGCCACGCAACGCTAACGCAATGACATTGTGTAATTAATTCTGTCTCACTACTTGGTTATCTCGTTGAGGCTGGTAATGGGTAATTGGTAATAGGTAATTGGTAAAAAAAGCTCTGGTTTCATCCTGTTCATCCTTTAATCCTGGACATCCTGATTCTGACAATTTACCTAACTAGCGACTTACATTAAGTAGGTGAACACAATAAAACCAAACTGTGTAAAGAGACGTAAAATCCCTGAAAACTTCTTTACTCTTGCCTCTTGCCTCTTGCCTCTTGCCTATTGCCTATTGCCTCTTGCCTCTTGCCTATTGCCTCTTGCCTATTGCCTATTGCCTATTGCCTATTGCCTATTGCCTATTGCCTATTGCCTATTGCCTCTTGCCTCTTGCCTATTGCCTCTTGCCTCTTGCCTATTGCCTATTGCCTATTGCCTCTTGCCTCTTGCCTATTGCCTATTGCCTATTGCCTATTGCCTATTGCCTCTTGCCTATTGCCTCTTGCCTCTTGCCTCTTGCCTATTGCCTCTTGCCTATTGCCTATTGCCTATTGCCTCTTGCCTCTTGCCTTGCTATAACGACAATTTTCAACGCCAACCTACTTATTACCAACATTTTTTGAGATTGCTCTATTGAAAACCAGGAGGGGTTGAGATGTTAGTCATTTTCATGGACAATCAAATCCTTAGCTCTGAAAAGGTCTGTCAGTCTTGTTTACTAGCAAATGGTAGTGGACAACCTCGCTGGAGTGGAGGTAAACTGCGCTGTGGTCAAGCAATTAATAAGTTTACAGAACAACAGCCAGATCAATATGAGTGTGTGATGGGCTTTCGTGTCGCCAATATAAAATAGATTTGCCAGCAAGGTCAAGCATCTGCGTTATCCTAAGCTCAATAGCTGTTGAAATTTAGCCACAGGAGAACACAAAATGTCTTGGCGCGGGTCTACAACTTTCCCTGAGCGAATTTTCGCTTGTTTACCTTATTTGCTGCCTTTAATTGAGGTATTTGCTTTTGGTCAGTTTTTAATGAATGATTTTCCCCTTTTAAAACTGATATTTTTACCTCTGTTCCCACTGTTAAGAATTTACTATGGTGTCCGCTTTGCGGGGATGATTATTTTCTTTGCTTTGTGGTTGTTGGTGGTCAGAAACGAGAAAATTCATCATTTTATTCGTTTTAACACGATGCAAGCCATCATTTTAGATATTGTGATCTTTTTATGTAGCATCTTGACTGATATTGTGAAATTAGTTCCTGGTAGTGGATTTGCTATGCAAACACTGTTTACAACTATTTTTATGGGAATATTAGCAGCCGTTGTTTATTCCGTTGCTCAGTCTTTAATGGGGAAGTATGCGGAAATTCCCGCGATTTCCGATGCAGTACATATGCAGGTACGCTAACGCCCCACAACTGTGTTTTCTAGGCGACCAATTCCTTCGATTTCCACACGGATGCGATCGCCTATTTGCAAATCCCCTACCCCCATTGGTGTACCAGTTAATACTATGTCCCCAGGTAATAAGGTCATTACTTGACTGATATAAGACACCAAAAAATCTGGGGGAAATACCATTTGATCAATACAAGTGGACTGAACTGGGTGGGGATTATCATTCAAAAACGTTTGTAATCTCGCACCTGGGTTTAATTCTCGGACAATCCAAGGACCCAAAGGACAAAAAGTATCAAAACCTTTGGCTCTAGTCCATTGGGGGTCTTTTTTCTGTAAATCCCTGGCTGTGACATCATTGGCAATGGTATAACCCCAAATTTTACTTTGGGCTTGGGCTGGGGTACAATCACAGGTGCGATCGCCAATCACCAAAGCCAATTCTCCTTCATAGTCTACCCGTTGAGACTGATGAGGGTACTTAATTTCTTTTTCCGACGCAATTACAGACGTAGGCGGTTTGAAAAAAATTAGCGGTTCAGCAGGTACAGGAGTCCCCATTTCCGCCGCATGATCAGCATAATTCTTGCCCACACCCACAATTTTTGAAGGCGCACAGGGCGCTAGAATCATGTAAGAATTGGATGGCAGGATTAAATCCGTAGGTTGACCATCCAACCAAGGTGGAGCATCTAGCACCTCCACATTCTGAGTAAGCTGGAGCAACCCATAGTGAATTTTCCCTTCTTGACTTTGAACTCGCACATATCGCTGCGCCATAAGTTTGACAAATATCCTTAAATATGCTTCTTTTATGCAGAATGTGGTTAATGATTGCCATTGAAAACTTGTCAAATTATAAGATAAATATGGAAGACCTGATGAATTTAATTAACAACCTATTAACCAGTAGACAAATCCTGCTAAAAATTGTGTTAGTGTAGAATGGCTAAAAAATTGTCAAAATTCCTTGTTGCTTGAGATGTTGATCAATAAAATTATCGCTCACAGCAATGTTTGTGTGAATTAACACCTCTTCAGCCATTTTGTCCAAAAGGTAAATTTAAAAAACATGACCACAGTTTACGAAACCATGTACATCCTGCGTCCTGACTTGGGAGATGAACAGGTAGTACAACAAATTGCTAAATACGAAAACCTCATTCGTGAACACGGCGCTGAGAATATTGAAATTCAAAACCGTGGCAAACGTCGTCTAGCTTATGAAATTCAAAGACATCGTGATGGCGTTTATATTCAACTCAACTACACAGGTCCGGGAACAGTAATCGCTATCATGGAACGTGCGATGCGATTGAGCGAAGAAGTAATTCGTTATATGACCGTCAAGCAAGAAGTTCACCAAGAAAAACCAGCAGAAGAAGTTGTAGCAGCTTAATAACCGCGTTTTCCCAAGTGATGAGTTAGGATTTCAGCAGTATGGCTTGCGTCATGCTGCGACATCAAGGAGTCAGGAGGAGTCAGGAGTCAGGAGTCGGCAAGTCTTAATTAATAATTCTATAAATATTTTAGATCCAAGCAACTACTTGTACACTAAACACGAGTGGGATATAAACTTTTGCAAAGTGACAAAGAACCTAGATGTGTAGGGGTAAAGCAAAAGCTTAATGGTGTCAACTTAAGCTCAAATCCTGATGATATCTCGTTCCCAGTCTCTGACTGGGAATGCTATTACAGAGGCTCTGCCTCTGTTTTCATAGAAGGCAGAGCCTTCTAGAATTCATTCCCATACAGAGTATGGGAACGAGAAAGGGTGAAACTGATATTTTACAAGGCTTTCACGTTAAGTTGACACCAATGAGCTTTTGCTTTACCCCTACTTTAGAATCAAACAATCAAATCGTTTTGAGTATATTATAGAAATTTCTAAATTATTTTAATCAAATTGCTCAGTATGTGATACAATCGGCGCAAGTCAAAAATCAAGTATAACTGTATATATATTAAGTAAGAGCTTTAACTGCCGTGAGCCAATCTGATATACCAAACATCCAAGAACTGTCTACGGAAATATCCCAGTTGCGCCAAGACTTGCAACTGCGTGATCAATTAGTTCAACAGTTATCACAAGAACTATTTCGGCTAGTCAAGGGTAATACTAACTTTACACCGCCAAAATCTGAGCCAGAGATAGATTCCAGTCAATTGCAAGCTTTAAGAGATCAAATCCAAGCTGTAGAACAGCAGGTAACGTTCTACCAAGAGCAAATTACAAATCGTGATACAGAGATATATCAATTACGTCAGTCTGTACAAGAACTAACTGATCGTAGTCGAATGTTAGAGCAAGTAGTACAAGAATTGCCCCAAATTTACCGTCGTAAGTTTGAGGAACGCATGACACCAGTACGAGACAAAGTAACAATACTACAACGAGAAAATCGCCAATTGCAAGCCGAATTGCAAAGTGTAAGTTACCGTTTAGCGCTCAAAAACCGCTACACAAATCATGGTGGTATTGATTTACCAACTTTTCCTCGCTCAGAAGCGACAGCCGATAGTATACCTGCTCCCCAGAATGCGTGACATATTCCTACACTGTACTCCATAAGTCAGTGTAGGCTTGACATAGATGATAAACGCTCTTAAAAAGCAGACTTAGGTAATTTTACATTTAATTTTCATAAGCTATTAATAATACAATTTAGGGCGGGTAGACCCCGCCCCTACTCGCCAAATCTCTTACTCTCTGTGACTCTGCGCCTCTGCGTGAAATAAATTTATGTCTTTATTCACTCACACCAACTTGTAACAAATCCAACCCTTGAGAAAAAATCTCATCAATTGGTAACATTTGCCCTTCTTCAGTCATAAACTTATGATCTTTTGTCGCGCGAATAATTGCCCCATTTTCTAATAAATATTCATAAACTTCCTGTTGTCCCCGATTATGCCATTGGGCAATTGACTGAGTATAAAGTATTCCATTACTATCAACAGTATAAACTTTACATTCAATCTGTTTTTCAACAATTTCCCCAATTTGTAAAAAACCATATTCAACAGTTAAAATTTCTGTGTCGTAACTTAAACAATATTCAGCAAACTTCAACATATCCCCAAATAAATGTTCAGAAACTTGGGGTACTACACCATTTTTTGCAGAACCATCAATAAAATTTTGTTTTTGTTTCTCCATTTCTGATACTTTCTTTTTACCCATAGCGCGACGAAGTAAATCAGCTTGTCCTAAACTATAACCAGCCATATCTTGAGCAATTTTCATAATTTGCTCTTGATAAACCATGATTCCGTAGGTTTCATTTAAGATTGGTTCTAAAATTTGAGTATCATATTCAATTTCTTCTCGTCCATGTTTACGATTAATAAATTTAGGAATTAATCCGGCATCTAATGGACCTGGACGATACAATGCTAAAATGGAAGAAATATCTTCAATGTTTGAAGGTTTCAAATCTCGGACTATTTGTTTCATTCCTGAAGATTCTAATTGAAATATTCCTTCTAAATCACCAGCTTCTAATAGTGAATAAGCTTTAGCAACATCTTTTGGTAAGTTAGTATGATCACCTTTGGCTAATATTTTTTGTGCTTTTCTTTCTTGTCCTGTAATTTCATCAGGATCAATTCGGTATCCTTTACTTTGTTCAATTAAATCAATGGTTTTTTGAATTAGGGTTAAGTTCCGCAAACCCAAAAAGTCCATTTTTAATAATCCCAATGATTCTAAATCTTCCATGAAATATTGGGTAATTACAGAACCGTCATTATTACGTTGTAGAGGAACAAGTTCGTCTAATGGTTCTGCGGAGATAACTACACCAGCAGCATGAACACCGAAGGTTTTGTTAGTTCCTTCAATTCGCATAGCCATATCAATCCAGCGCCGGACAGTGGGATCATTATCATATTTGGCTTTAAATTCTGGTTCGGGAGTTTCAGCGGAAATCATCACTTTTAGTTTAGTAGGTTTACCCCGAACTACAGGAATCATTTTTGCCATTTTGTCAGAATCCCCGTAGGGAATATCTAATACTCTAGCAACATCTTTTAAGACTGCTTTGGATGTGAGACGGTTAAAAGTAATAATTTGAGCAACTCTATCAACACCATATTTTTCAGTTACATAATCAATTACTTGATCTCGTTTATCAATGCAGAAATCTGTATCAATATCTGGCATTGATTTCCGTTCAGGATTGAGAAATCTTTCAAATAATAAGCCATGATGAACGGGGTCAATATTCGTAATTTTCATGGCATAAGCTACTAATGAACCTGCCGCAGAACCTCGTCCTGGACCAACGGGAATATTATTATCTCGCGCAAATTTGATGTAGTCCCACACTACTAAAAAGTAGGTAGAAAATCCCATTTGTTGAATCATTTTTAATTCATATTCCAATCTTTCTTTATAGACTTGATCTACTTCGTGGCGAGATTTGCGATTTAATCTTTCTAAAAGTCCCAGCCATGCAACTTCTTCTGCATAAGTATCTGCTGTATGTCCTGAAGGGATTGTGGGTGTGGGAATTTGGGGATCACCCATGATGTGATAAGGTTCGACTTTATCGGCAATTTCTTCGGTCGTCGCTATGGCTTCAGCAATGATATCATCGGGCAAATGGTCACGGAATAATTGGTGCATTTCCTCAGATGATTTGAGGTATTCTGTGCCGCTATACCGCATTCTTTTATCTTCGCTAATGAGTTTCCCGGTTTGAATACATAACAAGGCATCGTGGGATTCTACATCAAAACAGGAGATAAAATGGGAGTCGTTGGTGGCGATGAATTTAATTCCTAATTCTCTGGCAATTTTGACTATTTCTACATTCACAATTCGGTCTTCTTGAGAACCATGATCTTGAATTTCTAAATAAAAATCTTCGCCAAATACATCTTTATACCATTTAGCAACTTTTCTGGCTGCATCTGGACGATTACTCATAATTGCTTGGGGAATTTCTCCACCTAAACAAGCACTAGTAACTATTAAACCTTCCCGATATTGTTTGAGTAAATCTTTATTAATACAAGGACGGGAAAAAATGCCTTTACCTTGGACACCTTGAAGGTGAGAAATTGTGGTTAATTTAACTAAGTTTTTATAACCTTTGGTATTTTTAGCTAATACGACTTGATGATATTTGGGACGGCGTTCTTGTTTGTCAATTTCACCGTTTAAAATGTACATTTCGTTGCCAATTATTGGTTTAACGTTCTTGTTGCGGCAGATTTTTATCAGTTCAACTGCGCCATACATGACACCATGATCTGTGAGGGCGATCGCTTTCATTCCTAATGCGATCGCTCGATCTACTAATTCTGGTAGTTGACTAGCACCATCAAGCAAGCTGTAATCACTGTGAATATGTAAAGGAACAAATGACATATTAGTATTTGGTAGAGTAAGAGAATTTTAGATTAACAATGATATCAAGTATTTGAGTTAATGATAACCCAATCGCGCATCTTTTACCAAAAGCCACATCATTCCCCATAATGGAGGCTTGATGTCCTGATAAAAGTACACCGCTATTAGCTGCTAAATTTCCATACATATCATATAATAACTTATTATGACCAACTACAAACTACTCGCTATCTTTTAATTATGAATCAATCCAATAATGGTGGTATCCTTGAACAGTTTGTCAATATAGTAATGGGTGTAAAAACTGGGACTCAAGAACAGTCTCTAAATACATCAGCAGCGGATACACAAGAACTAGATATCAAGGCAGTTCTAGTTTATAAATTAGGAACTATCCTACAAATAGGAGTGATGATTCTTGTATTGCTGGGAATGGAAAAATTGGTAATATTGATTGATAATAATCCTTTTTTTCCTAGTTGGTTTAGCACTTTAGTGACCGCATTATTTTTTGCTTTATTAAGTATCCGTTCCCGGATATTCTCCCTTTTAGATAATACTCGTTCTCGGACAACGTATGATCAAGTAATTAGACCAAAATGGTCTCCTCCACCTTTAGCATTTCCCATAGTTTGGATGATAATTGCGGTTTTGCGGGTAATTTCTTCGGTGTTAATTTGGCAGGAAATGAATCACCAATTTTTGATATTGCCGTTAATTCTGTTTGTTATACATCTAGCTTTAGGAGATACTTGGAATACGATTTTTACCGTAGAACGGAGATTAGGTGCTGCTGTTCCTGTGGTGATTTTAGGTCCTTGGTTATCGGCTATAGTGGTGACAGCGATTTATTGGCAAACTGTTCCTTTAGCGGGAATGATTTTATCTTTTTCTTGTGTATGGCTAACTGTTGCTGCTGTATTGGTATTGAGAATTTGGCAGTTAAATGGATCTGAGCCTTTGTATCCTTTAAAATTAGCTGTTGTGGAGAAATAAATAGGGTTTGCTGATAGCGTAGCGTGGCGTAAGCCATAAAAGTTGTCCGTGAAGGCAGGTGAAGGCAGGGAACAGTTTTAGCTATATCAATACCTTGTCCAAATCGAAAAAAGTCTTGATTTGTAGGTTGGGTTGAGGTACGTTCACGAAGTGTGGCGAAGCCATAACCCAACAAATGCGTCGGGTTGCGCTGTCGCTTAACCCGACCTACAAAAAATGGACAAGGTATTGCTATATGGATATCCTCAATTTTCCAAATCCGACAAGGAAAAATGCACCTATTTTGAGACACCATCAGCCAAAACCTGGCACTTTTTTGTGATAAAAATCCGCGAAACCTTTATTAATAAACGGTTTTAGCTTTATATGGTTAACGCCACGCTACGCTATCAGCAAGCCATAAGGGACTTCCAATTAAAAAAATACCCAAAAATTTCTTGTGGTGCGGGACGAATTGCCCGCTAATCATCAAGGACGGGCAGTATGCCCATCCCACAAAATTGGGTAATTTATTTTTTGGTGTTCCCTAAATAGTCACAATTATAGTGAGTTATGCGATGGCTACGCTCGTCAGAGGTTCCTCCACCTACCTATTTAACAAGAAAATTAAAAGTTGTTATAAAAAATATTAACAGTAGAAAGCCTTGCCATATCTAGGTTATAGCCATAAAGATAACCCAGGTTTCTAGATTTATCAAAAAATATTACGAAAACCCCTTTACAAATCGAAACATAGGGCTTAATATAGATTCATAAGGTAGAAACACCTACCAAAACATACATAACTCAAACGCAATTATAAACACATGACAACCACCTTACAACAGCGCGAAAGTGCTAACGTATGGAGCCGCTTCTGTGAGTGGATCACAAGCACCGACAACCGTTTATATATCGGCTGGTTCGGCGTAATCATGATCCCCACCCTCCTATCTGCGATCGCTTGCTTCGTAATTGCATTCATCGCCGCTCCTCCAGTTGACATTGATGGTATCCGCGAACCAGTTGCAGGTTCTTTACTCTACGGAAACAACATTATTTCCGGCGCAGTAGTTCCTTCCTCCAACGCTATCGGTTTACACTTCTACCCAATTTGGGAAGCTGCTTCCTTAGACGAGTGGTTGTATAACGGCGGTCCTTACCAGTTGGTAGTATTCCACTTCCTGATCGGCGTATTCTGCTACCTCGGTCGTGAATGGGAACTTTCTTACCGCTTAGGTATGCGTCCTTGGATTTGCCTAGCCTTCTCTGCTCCTGTAGCAGCAGCAACCGCAGTATTCTTGATCTACCCAATTGGTCAAGGTTCATTCTCTGACGGTATGCCTTTAGGTATCTCTGGAACATTCAACTTCATGATCGTGTTCCAAGCTGAACACAACATCTTGATGCACCCCTTCCATATGTTAGGTGTAGCTGGTGTCTTCGGTGGTTCCTTGTTCTCCGCAATGCACGGTTCTTTGGTTACTTCTTCCTTGGTTAAAGAAACAACCGAAAACGAATCACAAAACTACGGTTACAAATTCGGTCAAGAAGAAGAAACCTATAACATCGTAGCTGCTCACGGTTACTTTGGTCGCCTGATTTTCCAATACGCTTCCTTCAACAACAGCCGTCAACTACACTTCTTACTCGCTGCATGGCCTGTAATTGGTATCTGGTTCACAGCGTTGGGTATCAGCACCATGGCGTTCAACTTGAACGGTTTCAACTTCAACCAATCCATCATGGATTCTCAAGGTCGCGTCATCGCTACTTGGGCTGACGTAATCAACCGCGCTAACTTAGGTATGGAAGTAATGCACGAGCGCAACGCTCACAACTTCCCCCTAGACTTGGCTGCTGCTGATGTTGCTCCTGTTGCTTTAAGCGCTCCTGCAATCAACGGTTAATCGGTTTAGTTAAATAAAAAACGCTCTCCAATTACGGGGGGCGTTTTTTTTTGTTTTGGGAACATACGAGCAGAAGCGGCTATCATGGCTTTTGTATCTGCTGTGGTGTTGACAAAAAGCGATTCCTACGGAGTGCTTCGCTAACGCACATCTTCCACTAAAAGCTAAAAAAGAGCGATACCTTCGGTCAGCGCTTCGCTATCGCCTGTGGTAAGTAGTGATACAGAATTAATTATACAATGTCATTGCGTAAGCGTTGCGTTAGCCATATGGAACGAAGTGAAATAAAGCAATCGCAAGGGTTGTGATTGCTTCCCTTCGCTCGCAATGACTGTAAATATTTTTGTCCAATTACTTACTGAGTTCCGCACAATTGCACATCTCTAGTATAGTTGAACTAAAAGCGATTATAATTCTTGAATTGTTACTAAACCACTTTCTATGAATTGGATAGATAATTCATAACCATCAAGTAAACCAGTTCCCAATAATGGTAGCTTTCCTGTGGCTAATACATTAACGGCTCTTTCCTCACCATTCCAAATAATAGTAGCCTGATGTACTGGTAAAAGCACACGGCTATTATCTGCTAAATTTGCGTACATATCATAGACAAAAGGGAATCCCAAAAGATTCACGGCTGCTGGAGGTAAGGAAAGAAACTCTGTAAAACCTGTATCAATCACAAATTCAATTGTAAAATCTGGTTGTTCTGGTAATCGAAATATAACATTGACAGTTGCGCGTCCATTTTTGATAATGCCATTTATCACCGATAATCACGCTCCATTTCTCCACTAAAGGAGGCAGCAACTTTATAACCAATGCGAATACCAAAAAGTCGAGCAAATCTGTTTTTATTCCGTAAATAATGTGCTGATTCTATGCCTGTTTTATCAATAGCATATTCACCTGTTTCTATATCAATAATTATCATTTTACCGATGTTTTCCTCGGTTTCAACTTGTTGACGAATGCCATTTTCATATAATTCTTTGGCACGTTTTGCGACTTCTTCGCTGCTGAGGAGAATGGCTTGCATTTTGTTTCATCCTTTTTCGTGATTAGTTTATTATACTTGATTTAGTAGTACAGTTTATCCTTCCTCAAGCCACTGTTTATAACCACACACAAGTAATCTTTCCTTTAAATTAGCGATCGCTTCAGATGTGGGTACATCAATTGACTGTACCCGATATACATCATTGAGGACAACACTATAATCTTTACCGCTATAGTAAGCTACAACTTCAGCTAAATTCCTATCTGACATTTCCTCACTAAGTAATGCTAAAAGCGGTAAATAAGATTGTGATTCTATTCCCTTGGGGAAAGCATTTTGAATTAATTTATAAGTAGGTGAACACAATAAAACCAAACTGTGTAAAGAAACGTAAAATCGCCCAAACCCTCTTCACTCTTGCCTTTTGCCTCTTGCCTTTTGCCTTGCCATAACGACAATTTTCAACGCCAACCTACTTATGTACTTTGTAGATGTGGTGAAACAGTGATTTGCATGATTAATTACCAGTTAAAGGAAAAGGTGGATGAATATATACATGAAAATCCACACCTTGAGCAGAAGCGGCTCTCACAGCTTTTGCATCTGCTGTGGTGGTGATAATATTTAGTTGATCACCCGTACCTAATATGATAATATAGTTAAATTTATATATAAGGTTCTTGCGTAGATTTTATGGTAATTGAGGATTGATTACCGCGAAACCCTTACGGGGCAAGGGTTATAACCTATTATGCCCAATATTTTTAATGAAATGCCGATACAATAAGGCTTTCAATGATTTTGAACTGGGTTCTCCATAAAAAGTACCAAAGAACCATATATAATTAAAATGGATAATTTTTGATATCTTCTCATGACATTACAAGAATTGCAAAAACAAGTATTACAGTTACCAATGAGCGATCGCTGGCAATTGGTACAAACTGTATTAGAATCAATACAACAAGAAACTATATCACCATCAAAGAAGGGTAATTTATCTCGACTGCGTGGTATTGCTAAAAGTGTAAATATCTCAAATGATGAGAATATTAATGGAGATTATGCCACTTATCTAACTGAGAAATACAAATGAAGCGAGTTTTTATTGATACGAATGTGGTTTTAGATTTTTTACTAGAAAGAGAACCTTTTGTAGAAGATGCAGTCAAGCTATTTGCAAAAATTGATGCAAGTGAGATTATAGGGTTTATTGCTGCTACTACAATTACTAATATTTATTATATTATTCGTAAAGCAGCAGGTGTAAAAGTTGCTCAAGATGCCATTTCTCAAATTCTCATAGATTTACACATTTGCACAGTTGATAAAAATATTTTAGAAATAGCAGTAGCTTTAAATTTTCAAGATTTTGAAGATGCTGTGCAGTATGCTTGTGCTATGAAATCAGTGGTAGATGTGATTGTAACTCGTGATGTGTCTGGATTTTTAGGTTCAGAAATTCCTGTGATTTTACCTGGGGAGTTAAATCATATTTCTAGGGAGTAAAAGCGATACCTTCGGTAAGCTTCGCTAACGCATTTTCTCCACTATTAACTAGGAGTGATACCTTTGGGTTATTTTTTTTCCACTACCTGAATTAATTTCCATTGTCGAAAAGTACCAATTAAACGTTCATTGGTTAATAAACCTACTTCTGGTTCAGGACTAACCCAAGCATAATTATTGATAGGAACATCTGCAACTTTTTGAAATCTTTTTCCCCAATGAAGAGTTTCAAAGGTGAGTAACAACAAAGCTTTATCACCACCAGTCGTCATTGTTTCTGTTTTTTGTACTACAAAATTAATAGTATGATTTTTGAGGACAGTATAAATTTCTGGTTGCTGGACAAACAATTTTACATCAGGACTATAATTACTTAACAAACCATTACTACCAGCTACACTTAAAGCTAACCACGCAGGTACTAACCAAGCCGCTAACCAATAATTAGCAGTCAGGAATTTTTGCTGAAAACGATGACGTGCCACCCAAATTACTGGTAAAAATAACCAGCCTAATCCTAACACATAACCTATTGATGAATAATTTTTAATATCTGTACCATCACTTACTGTAATTGGTATGAGTCCTGTATTTAATATTATTCCTGCTATGAAAACAACAGCACCTAAACTACCAAATACATAACTAAGATTCCGAGGTAAGAAAAAATATTTTGTTGTTTGACGATGCTGATTATAAATTTCACCTAACCAATCTAATGCTATGGCTGATAAAATTGCCATCCAAGGACAAAGCATGAGGGTATAATGAGGTAAACGAGTAGAAATTATGCTAATTTCTAGAAAAATAATTACAGGACAAATCACTAATATCAAAATATTCTTAGTCAAAGAACGACGACAGACTAAAAATACACCCAAAATACTAAATAAAGGCCAAGGAAATGATTTAATAGGCAGATTCCATAAATAGTAAAAAGGGGAATGTCCATTACGTTGTTCCGTTGCTAGTCTTGTAACGAGATGAAAAAATTGTTCAAAAACTATTACTCCATAACGTTGATAGCTTAACCAAAACCATGTAATTACAGGTACAAAACTGATAAAAAAACCTAAATATAAGATATAGTTATTAAGATGATGATGGCGACGATTTTGATAAATTAAATAAGGCAGTAATCCGATAAATGGTACAAAGATTAATTGACCCTTAATTAAAAATCCTAATCCAATACTTAACCCTGTACCTAAACCCCAATAAGAACGATATTTGGGATCTAACTCAGATTTAACTAAACAAAAAATACCAAAAAGAGCAATACAAATAGTAATAATATCTGGAGCAACTAATCTACTTACTTGTAACCACAAAAAAGATACAGCTAAAATTGCAGAACTTAACCAAGCTATGCGTTTATTTAAAAACATTTCTGCTATTTTATAAACTAGGAAAATGCTGAGAATAGAAGCAACTTGGGAAGGTATTCGAGATGTTACCTCAGTAATACCAAATATCTTGTAAATAGATGCTAGAATCCAGTAAAGTCCTGGTGTTTTTTCATAAGCAAGTTCTGACCAAGATTGGGGAGTCAACCAATCTCCAGACTCTAGCATCCATCGAGAGCGTACCACATAAGTAGTTTCATCGTGAGCAATAAGACTATCTTGCCCATGATTAAAGAATAGTAATGGTACTACCCACATAATTAATCCCACAAAATACCATGTTTTTGGCAGATTAAGAAATTTTCTCACTGTGAACTTTAGCTCCTGTTGTCAGAGTATTTGTTCACACTGTAGGACATCTATGTGTTTATTTTTTACATATAAGTTATTTATATCCAATAATAAATACGTATAACTAGAGATTTATATAAAGTTGTTTACCTCTTCTCTTTGTGTCTTTGCTCCTTTCAGCACCATACTATTCATTATACTCAACCACCACCGCAATAGCCGCAGCGATTTCTTCCATTATTTCACTCGAACATTCTCCAATTTTACGAATTAATCTTTGTACATCCACGCCGCGCAATTGTAAAATATCTACAGCAGAATCTTTTGACAAACTATTCTGGTTATTTGCCTCAATTTTAACGTGCCAAATATTGCCAGAATAATATTCCTTCCAATCTGTAATTGGTGCAATTAATTTAATTGGTAACTTACCAACACCATCAGAACTAACAATTATAGCAGGTCTTACTTTTTTAATTTCTGCTCCTACAGTTGGATCAAAATTAGTTAACCAGATATCACCCCGTTTAGGAATAGAAGAATTAGTAATCAATTAAGTCTCCTGTCTGTAATTCTTGCCATTCTTTATCTTGCTGGTAATGCTCTAACATTAAATCAGATTGTGCCGCTAAAATCTTTTTTCGTTCCTCTATAGGTAACTTTATAAGTTCACGACGGCTGAGAAACTGTTGTTTGAATTCATCAATATTGGCAGAAAATGTGAGTTCACCATTTTCTTTTTCTCGCTTCGGTGCTTGCAAATTTTGATAAATTTCCTCGCGGCGTTCTTCTCTTAAATATTGCTGCAATAACAATTGAATTTGTAACTTTTCTTCAATTGAAAACCCTTTTATTGCTTCTACCACATCAGTAAAAATCATAATAGTTATTCTTCACTTTCAATTAATCTTTTACCATTACTAAGACGCTGCAAAAACTCAGGAAAATTCATCAAATCATCAACAGATTCTGATGGTGGCATTTCCACCCAATTTGCCTCAGCATTTAATTTATCTACATAAATGTAGAATGCCTCTTGATCATCTCGATGAGATAAAACATAAGCACGTAATTGCTTTGTACTCATACCTTGGAAGTTAGGCTGACTCATACCACATACCTCCATTTACCATTAGGATATATTTCTATCATATTCTCTTCACCCACGAGAATAAATACATTACCTGTACGTTTATCAACTCGAACCAAGTTTATGGGTAAATATAGTTTAGTTAACCAACAACACAGAATAAATAACTGCGTTTTCTGCTCAGATGTAGGAATGACCCGTACTCCTCAATAAAACTCATTATAACGAATATATCACTCCTTCTCCTCTTTGCATCTTTGCGCCTCTGCGCCTCTGCGTGAAACAAAAAATAACTAACTCACACTAATTCCGCAGCTAGAAGCCTACCCTCAACTGGTTCATACTCATCTTCTAGTAACCATAACTTAGCTGCTTCATAATTATGACTAGAAAATACAACCTTCTCACCTTGTTTAGGATCATAAATTTGACAATTTCCTTCACTGTCGCAAAGCAATAACAGAATATATGGGGGTGATAACATCGGATCTATCCATACTTCTGTAAATTCCCAGTTATTCTTCACTAGGTCTGGTGCGGGGTGGTATTTGTTGTCTGCATTGATTTTTATCTCCCCATAGTAAAGTGGAATACTACTACTATCTGGACTAATTCTATATTCTATAACCTTAAACTTGTGTTTTCACTGACCTTATCTCAGCGATTCCTGCGGAGCGCTTCGCTATCGCCTTCTGGTACTGAGTTCCGCACAATCGCACTTCTCTACCATAATCTAACTAAGAGCGATTTCATTATTTTTTCACTATGTAAAATGTGTGATTATCTTTTATTTTATAATCTACACTTGCAGCAATCTTTGTTTTTTCTGTAACTATAAGTTCAGGATATTCGGTATTATCTAATTGAATTGTTAAAATAGGTTTTTTATAAAACCTACCTTCTTTTGCTTGGATAATTAACATATCTCCAACTTTTATCGTATAATTTTCAAGCTCAAACGCCAATACTTTATTGCCAAAAATTTTAATTACATTTTCTACTTTCTGAAAAGTATGTCTGGATTCTTCTTTAATAACTTGTTCAAATAATGTCTGAAAAATAGCTTGACAATATTTCTCTAAAAATTGAATATAAGGTTCTAATTCAGATATGCTGAGGATATCATCTACTTCTTCTGAACCGTGAGCAATTTGGTTTCTTCTTTCAACCAAATCATTTATTTTATTATACAAAATATCCTTTTCTATTCTAGAAATAGTATTTTGGTTTAAACCAATTTCATTTTTAAGTTCTTCATTTTTTAACAATTCCTCATTCAAATCCAAATTTAACTTGTTGAATAACTCTACAATTTTGTTATGTTTTAAATTACCTGACAAAAGAACAAAAGCATCTGTATTAATTTGGTATTTGGTAGGATTGACTATACAATTATTAAGTTTCTTTAGCACTTCCTCTTTTGTAAGATGCTGATATTTGGCACTTTCCCTACTGGTAATAGTATTTATCAATTTTAAAGAAAGTTCAAAATGATTGTCTCTGATTTTTTCGTGTATTTGTGTATATTCAGGTATGACAGTCGATAGAAAATCAAGATACTCTTTAATCCATATTTCTACATATTTTTCTAGCAGTCCATATAGTGAGATAATAGATGCTTTATATTCAAATATTCGCTTATCTGTTCTAAAACTTCTATCATGCTCTTTCAGTGTATTCAGTAATTTTCTGATTTGTTCATTATCGCTTTCTAAAACAAAATAAGCAGCTACATCATTTACATATTGAATATGTTTTAAATATTCTCTGATTTGATTGACTTCTCTTTTAAAGTTTTCCAATGATTGTATATTCATAATTTCTATCAATAATTAATTAAATATAGTTCTGTAAGAAATTATGAAAATAGCTCATGCGTGCTTCCACATCTTTTTTATTATTGTATCTACCATCAAATAGCAATCTATTATTTTCTTCTTTGATGTTTAGTGATTCTTGCTCTGAATATAAATTATTTTTAATAGCATCTTTATTTATCAGTAAACTTTCCTTATAAGCAATATTGTTTGCAAACACCTGCATTATTGGATCATATATAGTTTTTAATGGCTTTGTTCTCTCACGCTCTCCTTTTGGAGGTATAAAAGCTGAATCTCCTAATATAGTATATATCAACTGAATAGTTTCGTTAAACAGGGTTTCAAGATATTTAATTGTTTCATCTGAATAATTATTTGCTTGTTTTAAGTATTCATCTAAAAATCTATCCACAGGAGATTTTAAATTATCTATATGACGATAAGCAAAGAATCGCAAAACTAATTCTACATCTTCCATTTTGCGATAAGATTCACTTTTAAGTAATTTTTCTTCTCCTTCGCTTTCTAAAGGTAGTTTCCACATTTTACGGAAATAGTCATTTTGAGCAAGTTTTATACATACTTGGTTGAATTTACCATTGTGTAAGGCATTTCTCGTTTCTTGTGGAGTTAATTTATCTCCTCCACTATTCAATCTTTCAAAAACTATATGTTTTACATATTCAGCTTCTCTTTCATTTTTAGCTGTTTCTTGTAATAAGACAATAGATGATAAATAGCGTCTATCTATTCCTCTTCTAACTTGTCCAGGCAAATTTTGATAATTTCGTCCATTAAGTTCCTGCCAATATTCTAGACCTTCTAGGTTAAATTTTCCTTTATAAAAATCATATATAGCCGTTAGTCTTTGTTCTCCATCTATTACTTCATAAGTAGAATAATCTATTTCATACAGAAATATAGGTGAAATTGGCACATTCATTATTAATGATTCTATTAAACGAGATTTCTGAGTATAATTCCATCTTTTCCTGCGCTGGTATTCAGGATTTAGGATATACCTTTTACTGTCAAGCATAGTTTCTATACTATCAATTGGATAACGAGCCTGTTCCGTTACAATTCTTATCTCTCCTTTATTATATTTTTCGTTAATTTCATCGTCGGAACGAGAGACTGGATAAATATCCAAGCTATTTTTATCAATAAATGTTTCACCTGAAATTAAGTGACTATTTGTGATCATATTTATTCTTCCTTATATTTTTACTAATTAAATCTAAAACTTGAGGATTATATGATTTTACAGTTTTCTGTGACCCAGTATATCATATCCATTCACAAATGCCTAATCAGTTAAGCATTATTCTTAATTTTTAATTAATCTTTTATCATGACTACTCTTAATTATGCTGGTAATGCCCTAACATTAAATCGGATTGTGACGCTAAAATCTTTTTTCGTTCCTCTATTGATAATTTCATAAATTCACGACGGTTGATAAACTGTTGTTTCAGTTCATCAATATTTTCAGAAAATTTGAGTTCACTATGTTCTCCTCTCGTTTCGCTGCTTCCCTTCTAGCTAATTCTTCCGGTGGTATTGTAAATTCTGGAAAAATTCTCCCTGGTTGACGACGACGCACAGATTTTGTATTACTTATAATTCACCTTACCTCATTTTTATCAATTACCAATTATTCGTGATTTTCAAGTAAACCTTTCCCATTACTAAGTTTAATTTAATCAATTCCTAAAAAATTCTTCAATGCAGTTTTATATTTATTCTTCAACTTCTTAGAAATCAATCCTCCCTGTTGAATTTGTGATACAATATCAGCAGATAAACAATCCTTGGGAATAGGACTACCAGAAGTTATACAAATAGCAAGATCATTTGCATCCATCTCACGAGCAAAATAGTAAGCTATAACAGATTCCTTGTTAATAAAACTTGGTAAACTCGGATCTGGTGCTAAAACACAAACTCCTTCAGAGTTATTTTTCTTGTCTGTTAAATTAACAAATAAATATTTATTAAGTAGTCGGACAAAATTAAATTCACTCGTTGAGAGAGGGAACAGGGAGTTGAGAGAGGGAACAGGGAACACTTCGACAAGCTCAGTGCATCGCAGGGAACAGGAAACAGAAAAATCAATTGTGTAATTAATTCTGTCCCATTACTTATCAGAAGTTTTTGCAATTGCGACATAAAAATGTTGGCCATTAGGAGGTGTATCAATTAAAAATACATCTCCTATGTTTATAGAAATACTAGACACTTAGCACCTCATCTAAATATGCTTCCCTCAGTGCTATTTGTCTAATTTCCTCAACTTCTTCCTGACTTTTATGAAAGACCACTAACAAAGCTTGAGTATTACGGGTATGAACCAAATTATGAACGTGATATAGATCTAGCCGAACGACTTTACGGAGTACCTGATCCGAGGTTAGTTGAAGATGACTAGTCCCCTACAAAAACCTCCTTCCCCTCTCCGCGCCTGGAAGTTTCTCAACGAACTGTTCGTTTCAATCTCTAAGTCCGCTACAAAAATCTCCTTCTCCTCTTTGCGCCTCTGCGCCTTTGCGTGAGAAAAAACAAAAAAAACGGTAGAGAACCGAAATCCTCTACCGTTCAATTTACAATTACAAAAACCTAACTAAGACTCAACACCTTGGGGTAATAACTCCCGTGTTTGCTGAGAACTAACTTGAACAATGCCATTTTCATCAACATCAACAAGAGCAGTATCGCCATCTTTGATGCGTCCAGACAGAATTTCTTCCGCCAAACTATCTTCCAATAAGCGCATAATTGCCCGACGTAATGGCCTTGCACCGTAGCTAGGACTGTAACCCTCAGTGATCAAGCGATCCTTGAAGCGGTCTGTGACTTCTAAGACAATGCCTTTTTCCGTCAACCTACCAAACACTTCCTTGAGCATGATTTCGGCGATTTGGGTAACTTCAACCTTGTTCAACTGACGGAAGACGATAATTTCATCTAACCGGTTCAGGAACTCAGGACGGAAGTAATTCTTCAGTTCCTCATTCACCAAAGAACGAATCCGGTTGTATTGAGATTCGTTAGCATCTTCAGCAAAATCGAAACCTATACCGCTACCACCTTTTTCAATGACCTTAGAACCGATGTTGGAAGTCAAAATCAGCAAGGTGTTCTTAAAGTCCACCGTACGACCTTTTGCGTCAGTTAAACGCCCATCTTCCAAAATTTGCAGGAGCATATTGAAGACATCGGGGTGGGCTTTTTCGATTTCATCGAATAACACCACAGTGTAAGGACGACGACGGACAGCTTCTGTTAACTGACCACCTTCGTTGTAACCGACATAACCTGGAGGTGAACCGATCAATTTACTGACGGTGTGGCGCTCCATGTATTCGGACATATCTAAGCGAATCATGGCTTCTTCCGAACCGAAGAAGTAGGAAGCCAAGGATTTCGCCAATTCAGTTTTACCTACCCCAGTTGGACCGGAGAAGACAAAACTAGCGATCGGCCGATTCGGATTTTTTAACCCGACACGAGCGCGACGGATGGCTCTGGAAACAGCCTTAACAGCGTCTTCTTGACCGATGAGGCGCTGATGTAAGGTGTCCTCCATGTGCAGCAACTTCTCGGACTCAGATTCGGTAAGTTTGTTCACCGGTACACCTGTCCAAGAAGCGACAATGTGAGCAATGTCTTCTTCTGTAACTACAGGTTCAACGCCGTCACCACTAGCACCGTTACTCTTGGTTTGAGCAATGGTGCGGATTTCGGCTTTGATTTCCATTTCCCGATCGCGCAATTCTCCCGCCCGATCAAAGTCCTGGGAACGGACTGCATCATCTTTTTCTTTTAAGATTTGCCGTAGTTCCTTGTCTAATTCCTTGGCTGCTGGGGGCAGTTGGGAGTTAATCAAGCGCACCCGTGAACCCGCTTCATCCATCAAGTCAATGGCTTTATCTGGCAAAAAGCGATCGCTAATATAACGATCAGACAATTTCGCCGCCGCTACCAATGCTTCATCGGATATCTTCAGCTTGTGGTGTGCTTCATAGCGATCGCGCAAACCATATAAAATTTCTATTGTTTCATCAACAGAAGGTTCACCCACCATTACAGGCTGGAAGCGTCTTTCCAACGCTGCATCCCGTTCAATGTGCTTGCGGTACTCATCCAAAGTAGTCGCACCGATACATTGCAACTCACCCCGCGCCAAGGCTGGCTTGAGGATATTCGCTGCATCAATCGCCCCTTCGGCTGCACCTGCACCAATTAAGGTGTGAACTTCGTCAATTACCAGGATGACATTACCCGCAGAGCGGATTTCATCCATAATTTTTTTGAGACGTTCTTCAAATTCACCGCGATATTTAGTTCCTGCTACTAGCAAACCAATATCGAGAGTGACTACACGCTTATCTTCCAAGATATCGGGGATATCCTTACTAGCGATACGTGAAGCTAAACCTTCTGCGATGGCGGTTTTACCAACACCTGGTTCACCAATCAACACGGGATTGTTTTTCGTCCGGCGACCCAAAATTTGGATAACCCGCTCAATTTCCTTGGCGCGTCCCACCACAGGATCAAGCTTGTTATCTATAGCCATTTGGGTCAGATTCGATCCAAACTCATCGAGAGTTGGGGTTTTAGTGCGACCAGAGGGGCCACCCGGCGTAACTTCCGCCGTTTCTCCCAACATCCGAATCACTTGGGTTCTCACCTTGGTCAAATCTACACCGAGGTTTTCTAGCACCCTGGCTGCGACACCTTCCCCTTCGCGGATCAGTCCCAACAGCAGATGCTCGGTACCAATGTAGTTATGCCCCAATTGGCGTGCTTCTTCCAAGGATAGTTCTAAAACCCGTTTTGCTCGTGGCGTAAACGGAATTTCCACGGCGACAAAGCCTGAACCCCGTCCTATGATTTTTTCAACTTCAATGCGAGCATCTTTGAGATTAACTCCCATTGATTTCAGCACCTTGGCGGCTACTCCTGTGCCTTCGCCAATCAGACCCAAGAGGATCTGCTCAGTTCCGACAAAGTTGTGACCTAAACGGCGGGCCTCTTCTTGGGCCAGCATGATTACCTTAATGGCTTTTTCTGTGAAGCGTTCAAACATGGCATTTTTCCCATCACCTGCGTCGTGCCGGTATGCTGATTTTAGCACAGGCTAAAATTTTGGATATCTATATCAACAATAGTAGATATCCAATTACGATGACACAGGTTGATCGGTTAATGAGTAGCTATTAATTACTTTTCCTGGGGTTTGTGTACTGAGGAGAGTGATATTACCAGCATTTTGGGGACTAAATCCAAACAATAGACTATTGATGTTGCGATTTTTGTTAGTAGTCCCAAATAAACCTAGATATCATAAAGTGTGTGGCAATGTCAAATTAATTGACTTAATGATAAGTTTTTTATATAGATAAAAGTTTTAATAGAATATATTTTGATATAAAATCAGGACAAAAAATCTATTTTATCTTCATAAATGTGGTTAATAGTAGAGCTAATTTTTTCAAGTTTTGTTGTAAATTGTCAAAGCGGTAGTTATATCAAAAATTATTTGTGAGAATTATGTAACATACACGGAATTTATGTAAAATGGATAAGCTCTAATACTGTTTATTTATTTCCAGACAAATAGTACAATAATACTATTGTAGTGGACTCTGGTGGAACTTATGTCTATACGTTTTAAATTCAATCCAGAGAAAGCAGTTGAAACGGCTGCTCTATTCTTGAAACTTCGCGGGAACAGGAATTCCATGAAGTATTTAGGACTTGTCAAGTTATTATACACAGCAGATCGTATTGCCTTTGAACGTTTAAATCAACCCATTACTGGTGATTCTTATGTAGCCATGAAATTTGGTCCAGTTTTGAGTAATGTTTATGACTTGATCAAAGGTAAAGACGATAACAATATATGGTTTGAGTACATCTCAACTAATTTTAGTAATTACGAAGTTCAACTTAAAGCTGATCCAGGTATTAACCATCTTTCTAGAGTAGAGCTAAGAATTATTCAAGAGGTTTATGAGGCTGTTGGACATCTTAACCGTTTTGAATTAGCAGAGAAAACACACCAGGAATTCCCCGAATGGAAAACTCCTTTGCCAGCAGCAAAATCCGCCCCTATCTACATTGAAGAAATCCTTAGACAACTAGGTAAAAACGATGACGAAATTCGAGGTATCGGCGAAGAAGCAGAAAAAGAAGCCTTCTTGGATGCTTTATTAAATGCCTAACAATAACGTAAATCTTGGAGACACATTCCTTTTGGATACACCAAAAGGATTTCACTTATTTGTAGCCATAGTACCGCTAACAATCACTAAATATCTGTTTGTAAATACAACCAAGCAGCTACCAAATTCGGATTTGTCTTGTATTATAAAACCTGGTATGGGTTCTCCTCCCTTCATAACTCAAGATTCGGTAATATACTATCGTCAACCACTCGAGATAGAATCAGCAAAAATTTTCAAATTGATTGCCAGCGGTGAATGTACTTCCAAAGGGAAATTTTCTCCAAATATACTTTACAAAATACAGTTAGGCGCAACCATTTCTGATGAGATTCCTATTGGGTATCAAAATATAGTGATAGATTATTTAAATTTAACAAGCTAGTATTCAGCTAGTCAGCTAATGTTCGGTTTAGAGAACCCCACTTCTACAGGCAAAATTTTGTTAAAGTGAGGTTAAATGTCCCTTTTCAAGCACCCGCTGACTGCTGCATACTCATAGCCCTTTTAGACGTTAATCAACGATATGATGTTGCCAATCTCATAATCAAGATCAGCAAATTTTTGTTTATAACCTGCCAATATTCTTCTTAATTCTTCAGGAATATCATCATCTTCATTCTTGAGAATATAACCGTATTTAATGGCAGTGAGAACATTGACGATATAGATCAGATTAGTGAATTCTAAGACATTAGGAGCGATCGCTGGATCATCCTCACTACCAAAACTAAGTAGTGAGACAGAATTAATTACACAATGTCATTGCGTTAGCGCAGCGTGGCGTTAGCCATATGGAACGAAGTGAAATGAAGCAATTCCAAGGGTTGTGATTGCTTCCCTTCGCTCGCAATGACTGTAAATATTTTTGTCCAATTACTTACCACCGCGTAATGCCAAAGAATTATCGTCAATACCCTTAATTAATAGATCCCCGACTTCTTCGAGAAGTCGGGGATCTGGTATCTATGTCCTGAGCATGACTACAAGCGCATTTGATGAAGGACTGTACTCACTAAATGATGAGTAATGGGTAAACTATCTACCACCATTGCCAAACACAACAGCATCATGTAGGAAATGGAATACAAAAATAACTCGCGGGCGATGGTTTTATCTTGGGGATTTTGCAACAACCGCCAAGATTTATGGACAAATACTCCCCCTAAAGTCAAGGCAATAACAGCATAGACAATGCCACTGGCGTGTAAGGGATAAAACAGTAAAATAGTCGCTGTGACAGTAATTACCGTATAAAACCAAATTTGCCTGACGGTTGCTTCATCGCCTACGACTACAGGTAACATGGGGATGCCTACCTTGGCGTAATCATCACGAATCATGAGCGCCAAAGCCCAGAAATGTGGAGGAGTCCACAAAAAGACAATGGCAAAAATTAGCCAAGCTGCCCAGCTTAAAGTATCTGTTACTGCTGCCCAACCGACTAGAGCGGGAATTGCCCCTGCTGCACCACCAATGACGATATTTTGGGTGCTATGACGTTTGAGCCAGTGAGTATAGACTAAAACATAAAAGATGATGCCAGAGAAGGCTAAAAATGCTGCTAGAAGATTGGCGCATACCGTGAGGAGGGTAAAAGAAAGTACAGCTAGGGCGATCGCAAAAATTAAAGCATCCCGGGGTTGTATCTTCCCAGACGGCATAGGACGGTGGCGCGTGCGTTCCATATCATAATCTATATCTCGGTCATAGATACAGTTAATAGTTTGGGCGCTGGCTGCTGCTAAAGTCCCACCAATCATCGTGATAATTAACAACCAGGGATCTACCTCACCTTTGGCGGCTATCCACATACTCCCAGCAGTAGTAATTAACAGCAGGGGAATAATCCGGGGTTTGGTTAGCTGGTAGTAACTTTGAACGACTTGGAGAAATGTGTCGTGTTGACGACGAGAGACATTAGTCTCAATCATGTTGGGTCTTTTTCCTTATTTTTCAAGAACTGGTCAGCAAACCGCTGGCTGTGAGGACAGAGAAATGAGATTTTATGGATTTACGCCATGAGTTACAGCAGGAGTCACCGAGTCACGAGTAAAACTGGTTTTGAATTTAGATTCTGTACCTTATTGATCTGGAATCTGCTGTAAGTTTGGTGACTGAGGAAGTAAACCATCCCGTAATGATAAAACTGTAAATACTACCAAAGTCCCCAGTAAAGTCGCACCGATAGCTTGGTGAGAAACAGTGAGAGGTTCAACTTGTAAATGTAGGCGGAAGGTAGCCACACCTAAGAGGAGTTGTAAAATCAACAAACCACCAGCCATATTTGCCAGTTTTCGCAAAGTCGGGTGCAGTGCCGGTGTCCGCCAAGAAATGAAAACAACTGCTAAAGTAGCGATAGTTGGCGGTACTAAGCCAAAAATATGGCTGTACATGACATCACAAAGTTGATAGCGAGGCGCTGCTGCAAGCAGTTCTCCTGCCAAACATTGGTGTAAAGCCCAACGCGAACCTACTATTGCACCCAGTAAACTTTGCAAGTAGACACAAACAGCAGCAGTTAAACCCACCCAGGGCAACTTTCCTACTGTTCCCGTGCCTTGATAGGGGATCAAACTTGTACCGATAATTAACAAAGTGGTGAAAAATAGTAGTGCTGTTCCTAAATGGGCGGTAACGATATCAAACCGCAATAATTCAGTTACAGTCAGTCCTCCCAAAATCCCCTGGAAGACGATTAAAAACAGGGCAAATGTGGATGCCCAAGGTAGCCACTTGGGTAAATGTTGACGATGCCACCAGGATAAACCACAAAGGGCGATCGCACTAAAGCCAATTAAAGCTGCATCTAGACGATGAAACCACTCCAAAAACACTTGGAGATTCATTTGTTTAGCTGGAACTAATTCCCCATAGCACAAAGGCCAGTCAGGGCAAGCAAGTCCAGCATTCATGACGCGGGTAGCACTGCCTATAGCCATCAAAATCAAGGTGGCTACGCATATTTTCCACACCAAGCGACGAATCATCTCCTGGGGCTGTTGTGCTACTATTGCCGCTTTATTTTGTTGTTCTAGGACAAATTCGTTCATTAACAATACCTTCGGACCGCTTGTGCTGGAAATTGAGAATTTTCTATTTTGATTTAGTGCCAACTTATATTCACCCTAACGTATAGGTCAGAATATGGAAATCAGCCTTCCCCTATACTTTGGATCACTTTAGCTAGTTTTCGCTGTAAGATTTCGTGCTGTTTTGCAGATGGAAATAATTAACCAATGGGAATTAATGGAAATTTCTGAAAATTTTTGCCTAATTGTCATCTAACCTGGGCAAGACAACTTATCTCCCTTGTACTCAAAATTGTGTTATTAATCGAAAAAATTAATAAAGATTTCAGACCAGCGGACACTATATCTCATTCCCTGCACTACCTTAGTAAGTAGAGTTACTTTAAAAAGTGAAGTAACTTACAGATAAAAATGCCTTTACCATTTTTTGCTTTGTTGGGTTGCGCTGTCGCTTAACCCAACCTACGAATCGAAGGTATTGAGATAAAATAGTCAATTAATCACCAAATCAGCCGTGAAAATTCCAAATGCAATCTGGACATTACTCATTGGCATTGTCCTCACACTTGCCAGTCTCTGGTACGGTCAAAATCACGGTCTGTTACCTGTAGCGGCCTCCGACGAAGCCCCTTTGGTAGATGGTCTATTCAACACCATGATGACTGTTTCTACAGGCATATTTTTGATTGTTGAAGGTGTTTTAATTTACGCTGTTATTAGATATCGTCGTCGGGCTGGAGACAATGAAGATGGACCAGCCATTGAAGGTAATGTACCTCTAGAGATACTGTGGACAGCGATCCCCGCAATTATCGTTGTCGGTATTTCTCTCTACAGTTTTGATGTGTATAACAACATGGGTGGCTTTGATCCCCATTCGGCTCATGCTGCCCCGATGATGGAAGATGCCATGAATATGCCGGGAACGGC
This sequence comes from Anabaena sp. WA102, assembly GCF_001277295.1. NCBI lineage: Bacteria > Bacillati > Cyanobacteriota > Cyanophyceae > Nostocales > Nostocaceae > Anabaena > Anabaena sp. WA102. The sequence continues at coordinate 4,994,894 of NZ_CP011456.1, forward strand.
AATGGCTGCGACTGTACAAGTATCACAGTTAAAGACAAATTCTGATGAAGTTAAAAACCCGCCAGAATTGACCATTAACGTCACTGGACTCCAATATGCTTGGTTATTCAACTATCCAGACACGGACGTAACAACGGGTGAACTGCATTTACCCATTGGCAAAACTGTGGAAATCAACATGACAGCTAACGATGTCATCCACGCTTTTTGGATTCCTGAATTTCGGGTGAAACAAGATGCTATTCCTGGTAGACAAACCCATTTGCGATTTACACCCAGAAAAGCGGGCGATTATGACCTAATTTGTGCTGAATTGTGTGGTCCATATCACGGGGTGATGAAAAGCCAAGTAGTTGTGGAGACACAGGAAGCTTTTGATAGTTGGATGCAAGAACAGCTAATTGCTGGTAAAGATATCCCTAATCAAGCGGTAGCTGTGAATTCTATGTCCATGACTGCCGATGAATTTCTCTCTCCTTACATCAAGGATATGGGCATTCACTCAGAAATTCTGCATCAAATTAAGTAGTTTGGGAATTGTAAGAGTTGCAGGGTTTACAAAATCAAGTCCCGGTTAATAAACAAAGTCCCCGCGAATAGAATATGGCTTCGCCACGCTCCGCGAACGCGGCTACACAAACAAAGTCCACCTGCGTGGACTAATAAAAATCAAGTTCATTTAACCCACGAAGGTGGGTTTCGCCTGTATAGACGGGGTTTTGAACCGCTCGGTTAACTCTTTTTTAAAATATGACACAAGCACAGTTAGAAGAAATTGCTAATGTCCCTAACCATGCTGAAGAACATGGGGAAAGGCATTGGCGAGACTTTTTCGGTTTTAGTACAGACCATAAGGTGATTGGGATTCAATATCTGGTAACATCGTTTGTTTTTTACTGCATTGGCGGCGTAATGGCTGATTTGGTGCGGACAGAATTACGGACTCCAGAAGTGGATTTTGTCACGCCTGAAGTCTACAACAGCCTGTTTACACTCCACGCCACAATCATGATTTTCTTGTGGATTGTACCAACAGGAGCAGGATTTGCTAACTATTTGATCCCATTGATGATTGGGGCGAGAGATATGGCATTTCCGCGCCTGAATGCGGTAGCTTTTTGGATGGTTCCCCCAGCAGGTGTATTACTGGTTGCTAGTTTGGCTGTAGGTGATGCCCCGGATGCTGGTTGGACTTCTTACCCACCTCTGAGTTTGGTAACAGGCCAGGTGGGTGAGGGGATTTGGATTATGAGTGTGTTGCTATTGGGAACTTCTTCGATTTTGGGGGCGATTAATTTTCTCGTCACCCTTTGGAAGATGCGTGTTCCTAGTATGGGCATCTTTCAAATGCCGTTGTTTTGTTGGGCGATGATTGCAACTTCGGCTTTGGTGTTGGTATCTACACCAGTATTAGCTGCGGCTTTGATTTTGCTGGGTTTTGATTTGCTGGCAGGAACAACGTTTTTTAACCCGACTGGTGGGGGAGATCCTGTTGTTTACCAGCATATGTTCTGGTTCTATTCTCATCCGGCAGTTTACATTATGATTTTGCCTTTCTTTGGGGCAATTTCGGAAATTCTGCCAATTCATGCCCGTAAACCGATTTTTGGCTATAAAGCGATCGCTTTTTCATCCCTAGCTATCAGCTTCTTAGGCTTAATCGTCTGGGCGCATCATATGTTTACCAGTGGTGTCCCCGGTTGGTTGCGGATGTTTTTCATGATCACTACCATGATCATCGCTGTCCCCACTGGTATTAAAATTTTCGGTTGGTTAGCTACTATTTGGGGTGGTAAAATCCGCCTCAACAGTCCCATGTTGTTTGCTATCGGCTTTTTAGCAACTTTTGTGATTGGTGGCATTAGCGGGGTAATGTTGGCAGCAGTTCCTTTTGATATTCACGTTCACGATACTTACTTTGTGGTGGCACATCTCCACTATGTTTTGTTTGGTGGGAGTGTGTTAGGGATTTTTGCGGCTATTTACCACTGGTTTCCAAAAATGACGGGACGGAAACTGAACGAATTTTGGGGTCAGGTGCATTTTGCCCTCACCATGATTGGTTTAAATATGACTTTCTTACCCATGCACAAACTGGGATTAATGGGTATGAACCGCCGCATTGCGGAATATGATCCTAAGTTCACGACTTTGAATGAAATCTGTACCTACGGATCTTATATATTGGCGGTTTCGACGTTACCATTTATCATCAATGCGGTTTGGTGTTGGTTCTATGGGGAAAAAGCGGGCAATAATCCTTGGCAAGCGCTGACTTTGGAATGGATGACTTCTTCTCCTCCTAGTATTGAGAATTTTGAAACTCTCCCGGTTTTGACTACTGGTCCCTACGATTATGGGGTGAGTGAGGAACGGGTGGAAACTGAACCTGTGTTAACTCCCCAAACTGAATCAGCACTTTAAGGGATTGACATAACCCGCCCTGAACTGAAGTTCCGGGCTAATAACTAAAGTCCGTTAAAACGGACTAGAAATTTCTTTTAGTCGTCTTTAGACGACTTTCGCTATTAGACTCAGAATTCATTCTGAGGCGGGCTAGATGAAAATGAAATAGCCCTGCCTTGAACCCATTACCAATTACCAATTTATGCAAGGTCAAATTATTGACACGGCGACAACTGAACTAGATCACCATGCGGTGATTTCTCATCATGAAGCACATCCAGATCATCGTTTGACTGGTCTATTTATGTTTTTGGTGGCTGAGGGGATGATTTTTATGGGTTTGTTTGGTGCATACCTTGTTTTTCGTTCTACTATTCCTGTCTGGCCACCGGCAGGAACCCCAGATTTAGAACTATTGTTACCGACTGTGAATACTTCTATTTTGATAGCTAGTAGTTTTGTGATGCACAATGCTGATACGGCTATTAAAAAGAATGATACGAAGGGAATGCGGCTTTGGTTGGCAATTACCGCAGCTATGGGGGCGATTTTTTTGGCGGGTCAGGTTTATGAATATACTCATTTGGAGTTTGGTCTGACTACCAATTTATTCGCTAGTACGTTTTATGTTTTGACTGGCTTTCACGGCTTGCACGTTACCATCGGTGTTTTAGCGATTTTAGCAGTTTTGTGGCGATCGCGTACTCCCGGACACTACAGCAATGAAAACCGCTTCGGCATTGAAGCAGCGGAAATTTACTGGCACTTTGTAGACGTAATTTGGATTATTTTGTTCGGATTACTCTATTTACTCTAGGTATTTATTACTTAGTTGTTCACTCCACTCGAATAACCTACAATCCCCCCCAAGGGGGTTTTTTTGTTTGTATTGGTTATTATTTATGGTATAAGTCAGTAGGTTGGGTTAAGCGACAGCGCAACCCAACATTATCAAAATTATCAAATATTTTGTTGGGTTTATTTGCGTCAACCTAACCTACAATATAAACGAACCACAGAGGCACAGAGGACACGGAGCGAAGAAATATTGATTACAAGGCTTAAAATAGTTGCTTTATTTACGCCATGATGTACTAGTACACTGGCGAAATTGCACTAAGTTTGTCAAAATTTATCATGGATGATTTTGAACAACATCAAATTACCAGTGCTAGTAATCGTCAGATGATCAATAAACCCCGCAAACGCATACCAAAAGCTGCTGGACTGAATCAGCCTCCTCAAGGTGTAACGAAGAAGAATGTTAAAAAACTACCCAAACGTTATCAACGGCGTAGTTGGTTATCGTCTACGTTGGTGCTGGGTCTGTTGTTAAGCAGTGCTGGTGTAATTATTGGTGTTGGTTGGATGAGTGTGCTATTTATTTTAAATCCTGCCCAGGTTATCTGGGTGAATGATTTTTTACCAAAATGGGCAAAAATATCTACAGGTAAACGAGAACTACCGGAAACAGTTACAGCTATTGAACTCGGTTTAAGTCAAAAACAACTTCTATCTGGCGAAATCATGCCTTTAGATGGTAAATCAGAGGAATCTTTTTTATTACCAATTTTCCAAAAACGCAAGCATTGTCAGTCTAATTGTCAAGAATTGGTAGAACTGAGGATCTATAAACTTTCTCAGGATTTGGAATATAAATTTCAGTCAAAAAAATACTACTATTTAATTACTAAATTACCTGTTATTGGTCTATCGAAAGGTTTTATAGAATCCTCTTCAGGTGTGGTTATTTCTGAATCAGACAATCAAGAAACAAAAATACATTTACCTCTAACTAAGGTGAAAGCTTTTACAGATCCTCACCTGTTTCCAGGATTTTGGTTTTATTTGCGGGGTGAATACGAAAATAACGATAATAATATTATCTATGGTCAAGTTGTCTATTACAATCCTACTCTCAAAAGCTTACAAAAAATGTTATCTTGGAAAACCCGCAATGGGCAGTTACCTAAATGGCAAGAGATAACGGGTAATGATTCAAAAGATTTAATTATTGATCAAACGGTAAATATAGAACCAAATTTGCAAGTTTATCAAGTTAAACCGAGTCAGTTAGTGGCTAATTCTATTTATCTGGAAGCAATTAATTTCCAAAAACCTGCCGTTAATGAATTTGCTTTTCAACAGTCTCTGTTATTAGCCAGAAATGGACTTTGGACTCCTGCTTTTACATGGTTGAAATCTTTAGAAAAACAGCGTAAACAGCCTTTTTCAGCAGCAGCACGGGCGCAAATAGATGTCATCCGCTTACATTCGGAATTTACAAGAATGCAGGCTGAGAAAAATTGGGCAAGTCCTCACCAACAAGTTACAGCAGATATTATTGATGGTCGTTGGGAAAAGGCTTTGCAGGTATTGGAAAATTCACCTGATAATGGTCAAGAAATTACTAATTTATTACAAACTGATAAGGGGAGAATTTGGAATCGGGCTGCGGTAGCGTTGCGACTTAATCCTAATCGTCGCGCGGTTTTAGCTTGGGTAGCGTTAATTTTTAAGGTGCAACGGGGGGAAGAAAGAGCTAATGCTTGGTTGCAAGCACAACCAAATATTAATGCGGAAACACTTAACTATATTCAAGGTATTTTAACTCAACTTGATGATGATAAAATCAATGCCTATAAAAGTCGAATTATTGGCACTGTAAAACAAGTTAGTCGCATTAATCAGGGGGATTGGTTGCCAATATCTCTGCAAACTGATTTGAAAATTACTAATAATCAAGTTTGGTATCAGGTGGAAGTTAGTGCCTTTCATGATGGTATGAGTTGGTTAAGTTATCCGTTTGCTAATTTTGACCAACTGCAAAATCAACCTCGAAGATTTTGGCGCAAACTTCTGGGGATTAGTTCTGACCCCAGTATGCAGGTTATTGTCTGGAAACCTAATGGGGAACAGGAGGTTACTACGACGACTATTCAGGCTGTACAAGTGAGGGGACAGAGTTTACGGTTGTTAATGTTGGGTTCTGCCTTGCCTGAACGCAAGGTTAATTCTTTCCAGCCTCGACCTTTAGCTCTGACTGTGGATGCGTTAACATGGTTAGAACCGTCTCCGGTAACTGTCAAGGACTTATATCAACAACAACCTAAGTTAGTGGAGTCCATGCTGCCAGTTCTATGGCGAAAATTACAACAGTCGGGTGATTTAACTGCTGGTGTGATTCCTGATTTTCAGGAAATGCGCGAAAAAATGGCTGATTGGCCAGTTCAATTGGCTGATTTGACGAATGATCAACATCAGGAGATTGTGCTAACTATTTCTGATGCTGCTATAGCCTCTTTAAATCAGTTCGATGGTAATACTTCAAAACCGACAGATAATCAAAAACGTCCCCGGACTCTCATCTTTTCGGCAGATAGTAATGTCATTTATAGTGATTTTGCCCGTGCAAACCAGCAAACGCTAATTGCGATCGCTCAACTTACCGATGATCAATCTCTAGCGTTACTGGTAGAAAATAGGCAAGGATATAGTTTGGAACGTTGGTCACAAACTAATCAGCGATTTGAATAGTTATCACAGATCCTAATTTATGCTTCGTCGCTAGGAGCTTCGATTCGTTCGCTTTTGAGATTTTGCAATTGCTCTAAAAGAGAATCTACCTCTGCTTGTAAGTTAATAAACTTAACTTGCTGATCGCCTTGATAGTACGCCTTCGTTAACTTCTCGACTAAGTTAGCGTGGGATTCACATTCGGAAACACTGGATGACATAGTAGACATAGTTGTTGGCATTAGAAATTTAACTCACACCATTTAGAGATAGTATAATATACTTATCTTAATCTTTGTTAAGACATTATATAGTTTTTATCATAAGGATATCCGGTAAGTGGGAAACAAGCGTGGCTTTAGCCCTGAGAGGGAAGCGACACGGGCGGTTAAAACCGCCTTGAATATTTTTTCATTATTACGGTGTTCCGCAACTAACATATAGACTTGAAAAGTGGGATACTTATTCAAAAGCATTCCCAATCGTAAATCCTTAATTAAGAAATTTTTAATCCTGTGACTTTGAGCCTGTCTGCTGCTAAATCTCATTGCCAACCGTGGCCAGGGCTGATAGAAGCCTATCGTCAATACTTGCCTGTCAGTGAAAAAACCCCTGTGGTGACTTTGCTGGAGGGTAACACACCTTTGATTCCCGTGCCAGCGATCGCCGAACGTATTGGCAGACAGGTGAAGGTGTATGTTAAATATGATGGACTTAATCCCACTGGTAGCTTCAAAGACCGGGGGATGACAATGGCAATTTCTAAAGCAGCAGAAGCAGGTGCTAAGGCTGTGATTTGTGCCAGCACTGGTAATACTTCTGCCGCTGCCGCTGCCTATGCTAGACGGGGAGGAATGAAACCCTTTGTGCTGATTCCCGATGGCTATGTGGCTTTAGGTAAGTTGGCACAGGCGCTACTGTATGGCGCAGAGGTGTTAGCTATTAAAGGCAATTTTGACCGCGCTCTGGAAATTGTCCGGGAAGTGGCAGATAGTTATCCTATTACTTTGGTAAATTCTGTCAACCCCTACCGCTTAGAAGGACAAAAAACCGGAGCTTTTGAGGTTGTTGATGCTTTGGGTGATGCTCCCGATTGGTTATGTATTCCGGTGGGGAATGCGGGCAATATTACAGCATATTGGATGGGTTTTTGTCAATATCATCAAGATGGTAAATGCGATCGCCTACCGAAAATGATGGGTTTTCAAGCCGCTGGTGCTGCACCTTTGGTCAATGGTCAACGGGTGGAACATCCTGAAACCATAGCCACAGCCATTAGAATTGGGAATCCCGCCAGTTGGGATAAAGCCATTGCAGCGCAAACAGCCAGTCAAGGAAGATTCCGGTCTGTGACTGATGAGGAAATTCTCGACGCTTACCGACTTTTAGCATCATCGGAAGGGATTTTCTGTGAACCGGCTAGTGCGGCTTCTGTGGCTGGTTTGTTACAAGTAAAAGACGAAGTTCCTAGTGGTGCAACGGTTGTTTGTGTCTTAACTGGTAATGGGTTAAAAGATCCAGATACGGCTATTAAACACAGTCATGCTCAATTCAAACAGGGCATTGATGCTGATATTAAGGCTGTGGCGGCGGCGATGGGATTTGAGTAGGTAGCCAGCCCTAGATAAAGGGCGATTGTAGGCGATCGCTCTTTCCTCTATTTTAACCCCTTTATACTCAAAACGGCTTGATTGTTTGATTCTAAACGTAGGGGTAAAGCAAGAGCTTCATTGGTGTCAACTTAAGCTCAAATCCCTACCACATCTCGTTCCTAGTCTCTGACTAGGAATGCAGTTGATGAGGCTCTGCCTCTAATATTATTGAAGGCAGAGCCTTCTAGAATTCATTCCCAGTCAGAGACTGGGAACGAGACGACTTGAGTTCTTTGCGGGATAGAGGTTTTACATTAAGTTAACACCTATGAAGCTCTTGCTTTACCCCTACACATCTGGGTTATTTGTCATTTGGCAAAAGTTTAAATCTCACCCGTGTTTAGTATAGCGGTGATTATTGGTGTCAACTTATGCTAGGAATAGCTTATTTGTTTGGCGGAACAAACTTGCCCGGAACTTAAGTTACGGTTTCAAAGCTAAAATGCGTTAAAACGCACTCTAATTAATTCAAAATCAAAAATTATCCTATTTATACTGAAATAGTCGGTTTTAACCGACTTTAGCTTTTAGACAGGGAATTCATTCCCTGGCTGGCTTAACTAAGGTTGAGAAAGTCCGAAGACACGCCATTTTTCCCGACTGAGAAAAAAGCCAATGCCATTTTTATTAGTACAAGTTAAACCAGTTTTTTGGGAAACACACTTAAAACCGCCATTGTTCCAAGTCTGTCCATAAGCTAAAACAGTTTTATTCTTATCAGCGACAGTATCACTAATACACAAAATTTCTGGTCTAGCATCAGCAGGTAACAAAAAACCCCTTCCCCAATCAAACCCGCAATATCCAGAATAAGGTTGAGGCGGTTTGGGTTTCAGTGAAGAATTGATTTCACATCTTAAACTGTTTATTTCTCCTGGCATTAGCTCACAAAACATATTACCACTAGGGGATTGAAAACCCTTTGGTGCAGCAATACTGACCTGTGGCAATATTGTCACCATGCTGGTAATGACAAAGATAATTGGTTTAATCAATTGTTTGTACATAATGTGATATTACCTGCAACGATCATTAAAAGTATATTTGTGGGATAATTGATTTACGCCTTTAGATACCTGTGCTTTAACCTTGCTTTTTCAATATGCAAAGTAGTACACAACAGCGTAAATCAACTACCTCCACTCTCAATCAGCAATCTATAAAATAGCAAAAAAGCTAGATTAATCAGCTTCTTGACTAAGAGATACTTTCATCATTCCGGGGAGAAAGAGGACAGCAATTAACATCATTCAAACAAACTTTACCCCATTGTAAAGCCCAACGTACCAAAGCCACACGGTTATCAGTTTTCGTCTTGGTGAGAATGTTGCTAATGTGGTTATCAACTGTGCGTTTACTAATTTCCAGTTTGACTGCAATTTCTTGGTTAGTTAAGCCGGTAGCCACTAAGTCTATAATTTGCAGTTCTCTGTCTGACAGACTAACACGGGTCCCAGACTCACTAGTAGCCATGACTTATTATTCCTCCCTTGGTATATGTACTCAAATCTTACTCCTCATTCTAGAAGATTCTTTCCGAGGTAGATAGTTTTAAATGTTGCTAATAATACTAATGTCAAGATTTTCTTTTAATTTTAGGTTTGTAGTCCTACTTGTTACAAATAATAGGTATTGATTTTAACTAGGATAAATAAAAAAGCTGTATTCAAGTGCATACTGCGATAGTGTCAAACTAGATTTAGATTATGCCCCATCGAAAATCAAAAATGAAATGAGTAATCCCTCTATTTTATGTCTTGGTGAAGTCTTACTTGACTGTTTAGCTGATCAATTGGGACTTAAGCTAGAAGAAGTGAAATCATGGACTCCCTATCCTGGAGGTGCGCCGGCGAATGTAGCTTGTGCTTTGGTAAAGTTGGGAACTTCAGCCGGTTTTATGGGTGCTGTGGGTGAAGACGAAGCAGGAAGTACACTGATAAAATTATTAGAAGATGTTGGTGTAGATACAACTGGTGTGCAACGTCATTCTACAGCGCCAACGAGACAAGTATATGTGGTTAGGGATTTAGCAGGCGATCGCACTTTTGCTGGTTTTGGTAAATATGATACTTCAGAATTTGCTGATACCCGCCTAGAAGCTGCAAAGTTACCAACTGCGCTATTTAATGAAGCCGACTTTTTGGTGGTGGGAACTTTAGAACTAGCCTATCCTGAAAGTGAAAAAGCTGTTTTGCGAGCTTTGGAGTTAGCAGAACAATATGACCTCAAAATCATTCTCGATGTCAATTGGCGACCAGTATTTTGGCAAGATGAAAATACAGCTAAGACTAAAATTCTGTCATTGCTAAAGCGATTTGATTTTCTCAAATTAACCAAAGAAGAAGCTCAATGGTTATTTAATACTACAGACCCAGGGGCAATTACTTATAGGCTTAATTCTTTGGAAGGGGTTTTGGTGACAGACGGTGAACATGGTTGTGCCTATTGTTTAGGGGAAAATGAAGGTAAAATGCCAGCGTTTTCCATGTCTGTGGTAGATACAACTGGTGCTGGAGATAGTTTCTTGGCTGGGTTTATCCATCAATTGCAACAAGTGGGGATTCACAGCCTCAAAGATGCAGATACAGCCAAAAGGATTGTCACCTATGCCAGTGCTGTGGGAGCATTAACTACTATTAAACCAGGTGCGATCGCTTCCCAACCAACTGCGGCAGAAGTTGATGCTTTTCTCGCTTCCCATCAACTTTAACCAATAGCAAAATTAACGGGAATATCAGTGACAATCGGCTGATATTCCTGATAAGTAGTCGGACAAAATTAAATTCACTCGTTGAGAGAGGGAACAGGGAACTCTTAACTGGGAACAGGGAACAGGGAACAGAAAAATCAATTGTGTAATTTTTTACAAGCCCTCACTTACCCGAAGGGAAGTGATGGGTGGTTGACAGCAATCCTTCCCTTATCTACCCTCAAAAACTTTTTGCAACTAAAATTAGTGACATTAATATTATCTCATCAACGTTTCTGTTAAATTTTCAGTTTTGCTAAACCCAAATAACGAATACCGTCAGGAGATATATCAAAGCGACATGGGAGAACTTCTAAACCCAGTTTAATCGCTTCCCGTAACAACTGACCATATACGGGATCTGTTGTATCTCCAGGTGCAAACTCTACACAATCACCTCGATTAATAAAATACAGCATTACCGACCGACTGGCGGGTAAAACTTCCATTAATTCCCGTAAATGCTTTTGTCCTCTGGTGGTTTCTGTATCGGGAAATAAGGCTAAAGTTCCCTGACACCAGGTTGCATTTTTCACTTCTAAATAAATTGGGCGTTGTTCAGCACTACCGGTCAAATAAAAATCTATCCGACTTTTGCGATCTTTTCCATAAACAACTTCACCTTTCACCTGTTCATATTCACCCAACTCTGGAAATAAACGTTTTTCTAAAGCTAATTTAATCACCCGATTCGGTAAAGCCGTATTTACACCCACCCAAGCTGTTTGATTATCATTAACTTGAATTAACTCTAATGTATAAGCTAACTTGCGGTGAGGATTATCGCTTTTAGAAATTTGTACAGCACTACCAATGGTAGAAACTCCCGTCATTGGACCCGTATTTGGACAATGTGCTGTTACTACCTCTCCAGAATCTAGTTGAACGTCAGCAAAAAACCGCTTGTAGCGTTTGAGTAAAATGCCAGGATAGAGTGTGGGGTAGTTATAGAGCCAATCAATCATTAGTCATAAATAGGTAGAGCATTGATTTATAGTAACTCAATGAAAATACCATGAACAGATCCCCGACTTCTTTTGTTTATTGTGTCCGCAAACCATAAATTGATGTCAGAAGTCGGGGATATTATCACTTTACCTAAATTCTTATCGAAAAAGTCTAATTTGCATCATAAATGAGTAACTTTTGTAGTCAAATTTACAATATTTTTAGAGAAATTAAATATAATGTAGTAATCCTATTTGAGTTATGAACTAGTTTTTTTAACGAACCACAGAGGACACAGAGGACACAGAGGTGGGGAAATAAGAGATGTTCACATTTCATTTAGGATTGCTATAGATATTACAGCTTACCATTTAGATAAATATGGTAGTATTTACCAATGCAAGGAAAAATATCCTATGCAAAAAGTCTCACTCTATACAGAATTAGAATATGCTTTTCTGTTCACTCTGAGAAAAGTAAACTCCCTCCAACCGATAACAGCTATATAAATAATATAAATAATATAAATACAGCAAATTGTCATCAAACCCAGAACAAGAACCCCACCCCTAACCCCCTCCCCGCAAGCGATGAGGGGGCTAAGATGTACCTTATATGATTGGAAATCGCTGTAATATAAATAATATAAATAAATGAAATTGCGTCGTTTTCGGCGTGGGGAATCACTTGTTGAGTTAGGTGCGTCAGATACAGGAAATCTGTTTTTTTGCGAAATTATCGGGTCTGACGCACCCTACAAGCGATAAAATCCAAACCTGTTAGAATCGGGATATCCAGGATTAAAGGATGAGCAGGATGAATGACGAATTTTATAAACAGGGATTAGAAAAAGCTAAACAACAAGATTATACTGGTGCGATAGGAGAATTTACCGCTGCTATCCAACAAAATCCTGGGTTTAGTAAAGCATATATTCAACGGGGTCTAGCATATTATGATTCAGGGGCAATTATGCAAGCTGTTTATGATTATACTGAAGCTATAAAACTGGATAAATATAGTCGAGAAGCCTGTTATTTTCGGGCTTTAGCTAGATTGGCATTAAAAAATCTTCCTGGTGCTTTGGAGGATGTAGAAAGGGCAATTTGGCTGGATTCTGATGATGCTGCTGCTTATGATTTACGGGGGATTGTCCGACGTAAACAGGGACATATTCAAGATGCGATCGCTAATTTCAAGAAAGCAGCTAAATTATATCTAGAACAAAAAGATAAGGAAAAATGTCAAAGTTGTTTGCAAAAAATTAAACAATTACAACCACCTCAAAAGCCAGAACAACAAATAAATAAGTCTGTAACTGTATCTATTACCTCTACCAATCAATATTTTCAGCAATTATTAACAAAGGCAGAACAGGGAGAAACTAGAGAAGCTATTGCTGATTTAAACTGGGTATTAAAAGTTGATCCTAAAGATGCTCAAGCCTATTGCTGTCGCGGCGTAGTTCAGTGTAAACTTGGTAATTATCGAGAAGCAATTACTGACTTTAATCAAGCACTAAAACTGGATTTTCAAGATGCCATTGTTTATCGTAACCGAGGAAAAGCCCGTTGCCAAATTGGTGATTATCAGGGTGCATTATCGGATTTAAACCAAGCCTTAAAAATGCAGCCTGAAGATCCTTTAGTTTATGTTGCTAGAGGTAATATTTATCGAGAAATGGGTAATTGTTTGAATGCAATTCAAGATTATAGTCAAGCACTGCACATAAATCATGATTACGCTCCAGCTTACTATAATCGTGGTCTTGCCTATACATTGTTAGAAGAAATACAAAATGCTGTAGCCGATTATCAAAAAGCAGCGAGTATTTATTGTGAACAAGAAGACTGGGAAAATTATCAACAGGTATTAAATAGGTTACAAAAAATCCAAATGTCCCAACCCGTAATTAATAATCAAAAATATGAAGTTTTACGTCAGCGACTGTTGCGGTTAGTGGGGGGACAATGGGAAATCGCCAAAGGCTTGATTCAACAACAAGAATATCATTATCCGGGAATGTCAGATGATTGGTATTTACAAAGAGTCATTGATCAATTAGAGCGCGATCGCAATTAGAAGATATACTATCCAAATACCCAATTTATTAGATAATTTGGGTATCTACAGTTTATGATTATACATTAATTTGGATAATTTGTATACAATTTTTATTTTAAAAACAAAGTATAGATAAAGATTTTATGAAAGATTCTCCTTGAGTATGGCAGGTTATTATAATTTGTCATACCATTTATTTTTATCAATGCACATCATTAATTAAGTCAAGGGCAATAAATAAATTAAAAAGAGATAATTTTCTACCTCAACCCTGATTTTCACCAAAAATTCAATAAAGTTTATATAGCCATGAATAATATTTACTCCACAATTCCAAATATCTTATTCCAGAAAAAAATTATTTGCAATCGTCTAATTCCCTCGCCAAAAGGCTTTATAGACTTTCCCAAATTTGAGATTGAACAGTCTATACCTAGCCGATTTGAAAAACAAGGGCTCTTGCGTCTCTTTTATGGAGAATTAATACTAAAGTGCCAGTTTAATAAACTACGTAATCGGAAATTACTAAAGTTACGAAAGCCATATCCAAGTCTTTTGATTAATTTGAGTTTATTATTAATTCCTTCAACAGTACCACTCGTAGTTCTGCCATCAAAATAACCTACGACTTCACCAAACCATCTAATCATTGTTCCTATACTTTTGGGAAAATACGAAAGTCCATTATGCATCCAATCTAATAAATTGATTATGCTTTCACCCCAAGACTTAGTAGATTCAAATATGTCTCGAAATTCTTCTTTTAGGGTGTGCATTTTTGCAAGAATAGGGGAAACTTCTCGCACATTATTTAATCTTTCTTTTTGTTGTTCATTTAAAGAATCTTCGTTTTTTATTAAGCTATATTTGCTTTTATTTAATCCTGCTAATATTCGGTCTCGCTCTGATTTATTATCTAAAGACGTGGCGGCTCTTTTTTCAGATTTACGCATAGCATCTAATTCATCATTTACTTGTTTCATTACGTGAAATCTATCAGCAGTTATATTTGCATTTGGCATTAATTCTTCTACTAAACTTTTATAAGGAGACCAGAGATCCATGCTCACTTCAACTATTTGTTCAAGTACCTGAGATCCCCATTTGACAATAACTTCGCGTATTTCTTCTATTCTTCTTGACTTCACCAACTCAATTGGTTTACGAGTATCTAAATCTACTAATACTGCTAAATAATTTCCTTGACCTTTCACCAAAGCAATTTCATCTATACCTAACCTTTTTACCTGACTTAAATTAATGTTTAATAGTTGTGATACTTGTGCTTTTAACATTGATTCAACTTCTTCATCGCTCAAGTCATTTCTTTTGGCAACACTATGAATATTACTGTTTAATACTTGTTCAACTATATCTCTGGCTAATCTTTTAGTATATCCTTTACTTTTATCTACAAAGTTTAGATTTTCACTAAATACTTTTTGACACTTATGACATTTGAATTGGCGACGATTTATTTTTAACAATACTGGTTTTTCACTCCAAGATAAATCATGAATCATTCGCCAATGATTTTGATGTATACTATAGGTAGTTTTTTCACAGAATGGACAAGTAGAATTATTAACAGCTTTTTCTATTGTTATAATTATTCCTGCCCCTTCGATTTCTTGAAAATCTAACACTTTCATATCTGGGAGATTGAGAATTTGATCTACAGAAAATTTCATAGCTATCACCAAAACTTTTGTATTTTATAATTATCATTATATCATCATTGCTATCTGAACATATTTAAAATCTTGTAATCTCTTGCTGGTACTGAAGTCTGAGACTTAATGAATATAAATTTTAGGTACTAAATTTTAGTTATTTGAGTTTCCACCATAAAAGTACCGCAAGAGCCAAAACAAGTTGATAAATATCCAGATCATATTGCTATCAAAACCCAGAATCAAACTCTCACTTATGCACAGCTAAATAAAAATGCTAATCGGTTAGCCAATCAAATTCTTGAACAACGAGGAAATAAATTAGAAGTAATTGTATTACTACTGGAAAAAGGTGCAGATTTTATTACAAGTATGTTGGGAGTATTGAAAACAGGTAAAATCTTTGTTCCTTTAGATCCCACATTTCCTATTGATAGACTAGCTTATATTATTAAAGATGCTCAAGCCGTTGCATTTATTACCAATAATCTCAATTTGGATTTGGCGACACAACTCGCTGAAGCTACTATTAATAGTTGTCATTTATTTAATATAGACAATATTGATAACCATAATTCTTGCCAAAATCCCACCATCAAAATATCACCAGAAGCACCAGCTTATCTAATTTATACTAGTGGCTCAACTGGTCAACCCAAGGGAGTTGTACAGAATCATCGTAATGCTTTGCATTACTGCATGAATGACACAAAAACTTTATTAATTAACCATCAAGATCGTGTAGTTTTTCTCTATTCTTGTAGTGCTTTAGGTGGAATATTATGTATTTTCTACACCTTACTTAATGGTGCGAGTCTCTATTCATTCAATGTCAAAGAACAGGGATTAACTAATTTAGTTAATTGGTTAATTACATCGGAAATTACAATTTATCATTCATTTACAACTCTGTTTCGGCATTTTGTAGATACTCTCACTGGTACAGAACAGTTTCCTAAAATTCGCCTAGTTAAATTAGGTGGTGAAGCTACCTTAATTAGAGATGTCGAAAATTATAAAAAATACTTTTCTTCAGATTGTCTTTTATATGCCAGTTTAGGCGCGACAGAAGCAGGAACTTTCCGTAATTTCATCGTTGATAAAGATACGAAAATTGAAAATAGCATCGTACCTATTGGTTATGCAGTTGAAGATATGGAAGTTGTGCTATTAGATGAAGCAGGAGTAGAAGTTAAAAACGGCAATATTGGAGAAATTACCCTCAAAAGTGAATATTTAGCTTTAGGTTATTGGCAAAAACCAGAATTAACGCAAGCTGTATTTTTACCCGATATTCAAAATAGCCAAAAAAGAATTTATCGCACAGGTGATTTAGGCTGTATTCAAGCAGATGGTTGTTTAATTCATAAAGGAAGAAAAGACTTTCAGGTAAAAATCCGAGGCTTCCGCATTGAAGTTGCAGAAATTGAAATGGAATTGCTGAAAATTAGCAACATTAAAGAAGCTGTAGTTATAGCTAGTGAAGATAGTCCAGAAGATAAACGTCTCATCGCTTATATTGTTCCTCAACAAAAACCAGCACCTACTACTAAAGAAATTCGGCAATATTTACAGAATAAATTACCTGAATATATGCTTCCTAGTGCCTTTGTGTTTTTAGATGCCTTGCCATTAACACCTAATGGTAAATTAGATAGAAAGGGATTAATAGCATTTAATTTAATTAAGCCAGAATTGACAGAAAGTTTTGTTAATGCCCATGATGATATAGAAAGTCAGTTAATAAAACTTTGGCAAGATTTGTTAGGTGTTGAACCTATTGGTGTTCAAGATGATTTTTTTGAATTGGGTGGAAATTCTTTATTAGCAGTCCGGTTATTTGCGGATATAGAACGTAAATTTGCCAAGAAACTGCCTTTGGCGGCTTTGTTTCCCACAGCGACAATAGCAGCGATATCTCAAATTATCCACCAAGAACCAGGTTTAGAAAATACCCCCAAAGTTAATTATTCATCTTTAGTAGAAATTCAACCCCAAGGTACAAAACCACCTTTATTTATGATTCATCCCTTGGGGGAGAAATATTATGTTATCGGGATTTAGCAATACATTTAGGGTTAGACCAACCTGTTTATGGACTGCGACCCCAGGGAATAGATGGAAAACAGCCTCTTTTGCTGCGGGTGGAAGATATGGCTGCAAAGTATCTGCGAGAAATGCAGACTATTCAACCTCAAGGACCCTATTTTGTAGGGGGATATTCCTTTGGGGGTATCGTCGCCTATGAAATAGCCCAACAAATTCGCAGCCAAGGTCAAGAAATCGCTCTTTTAGCGATGTTAGATACCTGTCGTCCTGGTTATGAACGACGGTTATCATTTAAGAGGCGAATTTTGCTGCATATCAATAATATCTTTCGACGTGGACATAAATATATTGCTCACAAAGCTAAGGGTTGGTACAAACAATTTCATTACAATACTAAACAAGTTTGCAATCATTACTTTCCGACTGGTTCTCATGTCATTCTCCCTGAAGATAAAAAGTATTTAGAAATATCAAATGCTCATAAACAAGCTTTGAATACCTATGTATTTCGACCTTATGCAGGGAAACTAACTCTTTTCCGCACGAGAGATGAAAATCGAACTGAGGCTATAGGTTTAGAATATGATTCCCATTTTGGTTGGGGTGAGATAGTTATGGGTGATTTAGATATTAAGTATATTCCTGGTTCTCATCTTTCTCTTCTCAATGAACCGAATGTGAGAGTATTGGCAAAACAAGTTAAAATTTGTCTAGAGAAAGCTCAGAACGTAACGTATACTGCAAACGGTTCATAGTTTAACCAAATATGAAACCCCTCTGGTAAACCTCTCCTTTGCACCTCTCCCTAACCCTCTCCTAAGAGGAGAGGGAAAAGGAATAATATTTAATACTGGAGAGGCTTTGAACCTTGTTCTTTGTATGATAAAAAAGTCCAGCTTCTAGCCGTTATAATCGAATGGCGCTTTCCCCCGAAATATTGAGCGACACATTTCCATTGTTCACCACAAACCGCACACTCCTGAAAATGTTACCCAAATAAGATAAAATTCCTATATAGAATAGAAAACAGACTTGATATACATTACTAACTAAGCGTAATTCCCAATGACCACTAACCGCCATTACCACATTATCACCTTCGGTTGCCAAATGAATAAGGCAGACTCTGAACGCATGGCTGGTATTTTAGAAGACATGGGCTTTGAGTGGTCAGATGACCCAAACCAAGCAGATGTAATTCTTTACAATACCTGCACCATTCGGGATAATGCGGAACAAAAAGTATATTCTTATTTAGGTAGACAAGCCAAACGGAAGCAGGAACAACCTGATTTAACTTTGATTGTTGCTGGTTGTGTTGCCCAACAAGAAGGTGAAGCTTTGCTGCGTCGTGTGCCAGAATTGGATTTGGTGATGGGACCCCAACACGCTAACCGTCTTAAAGATTTGCTAGAGTCGGTTTTTGCTGGTAATCAAGTTGTCGCTACGGAAGAAGTTCATATTTTTGAAGATATCACCCAGCCGCGTCGGGATAGTCAGGTAACTGCTTGGGTAAATATTATTTATGGTTGTAACGAACGTTGTACTTATTGCGTTGTCCCTAATGTGCGCGGTGTGGAACAGTCTCGGACACCAGAAGCGGTTCGGGCGGAAATCGAACAGTTAGCAAAACAAGGATATAAAGAAATTACTCTCCTGGGTCAAAATATTGATGCTTACGGACGGGATTTACCTGGTTCTACCGCCGAAGGTCGTCACCTGCACACATTGACAGATTTACTTTATTATGTCCATGATGTACCGGGTATTGAACGCATAAGATTTGCTACCAGTCATCCGCGTTATTTTACGGAAAGATTAATTAAAGCCTGTGCAGATTTGCCCAAAGTCTGCGAACATTTTCACATTCCTTTTCAATCTGGGGATAATGAGCTTTTAAAAGCTATGTCACGGGGCTATACTCAGGAAAAATATCGCCGGATTATTGATACTATTAGAGGGTATATGCCGGATGCGTCAATTAGTGCTGATGCGATTGTGGGTTTTCCTGGTGAGACAGAAACACAGTTTGAAAATACTTTGCAATTAGTGGCAGATATCGGGTTTGATTTAGTGAATACTGCGGCTTATTCACCTCGTCCTGGTACACCTGCGGCTTTGTGGGATAATCAACTGAGTGAGGAAGTTAAAAGCGATCGCTTGCAAAGATTGAACCATTTAGTTAATATCAAAGCAGCAGAGCGATCGCAACGTTACTTTGGTCGGATTGAAGAAGTATTAGTAGAAGCTCAAAATACCAAAGACACAAACCAGGTTATGGGAAGAACTGGGGGAAATCGTCTCACATTCTTTACTGGTGATATTAATCGCCTCAAAGGGCAAATCGTCAAAGTTAAAATTACCGAAGTTCGTGCTTTTAGTTTAACAGGAGCAGCATTAGAAGTTCGTCAACCAGTTACAGTTTAACAAAATACAGGAGTATAGCTGACACCATACTCTCTGTCTTGCAAGGTTTTGGCTTATGGTGTCTCAACATAGGTGCATTTGTCTTTGTCGGATTTGGAAAATTGAGGATATCCAGATGGCTGAAACTGTTCCCAGTTAAGATTTCTCTGTCCTCACAGACAATTTCTATAGACTACACCATGCTTCGCTATCAGCAAACCCTATGTAGGGTTTTAGCAGTGCTTAATGGTGTCAACTTAACGTAAAACCCATAGCCCGTCTGGGAATTAATTCCCAGTCTAATAGCGAAAGTCATCTAAAGATGACTAATAATTGTCTAAACCTTCAGTTTACTTTAGTAAACTTTAGCTATTAGCCCGGAAATTCATTTCTGGGCGGGTGTGAAAACAAACAGATAAGCCATTTCTAACTTAAGTTGACACCTATGAGCAGTGCTAAACCCCTACCGATAAGTAGGTGGGCGGAGGAAAATCAAAATATATTTCGTTTTTTGAAATGGCTAAAACTCAACGACAATAACCCATCGAGGTGAATTTACATATCGTTACACATTTTGGTTATTTCACGTCCACCTACTTAGTTAAAAAGCTTTTACTCCTGACTCCTCTTTTAATTGTACTGTCAGTTTTTCCTGATTGCGTCTGCGGATTTTGGCGTAGAGTTGAATACTCACAGCCATGAAAATCACCAAACCAAAAATTAACCAAGCGGTGAGGTCTGTAGGTAAGTTATTCTTAAATGTCGCCAACATCACAATTACGACTAATAAAAGCGTCGGTGCTTCGTTTAAGGCGCGTAAACTTTGACCAGTCCATTTACATTCATTCGCTGCTAACTGCTTCATTAATTTAGCGCAGTAAACATGATAGCCAATTAAGACCGCTACAAATCCTAACTTGTAATGTAGCCAGGGTTCTTTTAACAGTTCCATGTTGGTAGATAAAATACCAATAGCCATTGCTACTGTCACAAACAGTCCCGGAGTAGTAATAATGTCGTAAAGACGCTTTTCCATGATTTGATACTGGTTCTTCAGTATCGTTCTTGCTGGTTCTGGTTCAAGGTTAGCTTCAACATGGTAGATAAACAACCGCACTAGGTAGAATAACCCCGCAAACCAAACCACAAAGCCAACAATATGAAATGCTTTAAACCAAGAATACGCCATGAATTTTAACCTACCTTTATCAATTTACAAATGATTGCATCTACTCTCATTATCAGGTTAAGATGATTTCGCAGCAAGGATGTGGATAGGTTAAGAAGTGTGAACCGTATATTTGGCATCATCATACTTCATCCCCAACAGCTTCTTCTTCCATATTAAACTCAACTCGACTTTGTAAAACTATTTCTTCAATTACTTGAATACCCTTTTGAAATTCTAAACCTTTATTAAAACGAAGTATTAGTTCTGGAATATTTATCACTTCCTCTATACATTCCATATACTTTTTAATAATAGCTTTGATTTGATATCTTGTCTTTGCTTGTTCCTCAATCTTATTGAGTAAATATTCGACTTCTTCCTCAGTTTTGATTACAAAAGTAACTGGATATTTTTGTACCTTATCAATATCTAAAAAATATTTTCCCGTATCTAAGGTTTCTGTAACTTGAAAAAACCTTCCCAGAGGCTTCATGACAAAATCTATCCCACCATCATTTGCATTTGTGCGTCCAGTTTTATACAAAATTAAATGATCAATATTTAATTCATGTTGCGACCAACCCCAATATATTTTTTGTTCTGCATAATAATGTTTTAAAATCGCATAACTAACAATCTCAAATACTCTAGCATCTATATTTGGTTTTAATAAACTTCTAATGAATTCAATTGCTGCTTCAGATGAATGATTTTGAATTTCTATCATTTTTTGACAATAAATCACAAATTCATTGAATGAATTCATTCTTGCTTGAATATAAGCATCAATAATATCTTTGATGGATTCAGAAATATTAATTACTTGCTCACCAATTTCAATTTTTAAAAGATTTTCATTAATCCAATATCTATTTGTTGTTGAATCTCTTATTATTGGTAAATAATCTGAGGTGTGAAAATATTTTTTAAATTCTTCATTTAAACGATGATTCAGAGCATGATTTTGAAGTTTATTTCCAAAAGGTAACTCCCTTTGTCGCATTAATAAATTTATATATTGTGCGCCTTCATAATCTTCATAGCCATTCTTAAGATGAAATTTCTTTTGTAAATAATCTTCAATCAAAACATATATAGCATAATGATTAGCAAAGCTGGATCTTGATTTTGAACCACGATTTGCAGCTTTAGTTTTAATATTAATATACTGTAATAATTGACTACTCCTTAAAATAATATCTCCATATCCAGGAAAGTATTTATTAAGAATATTAATTATTGTTTGCGTAAAATCATGCTGTAGTATTTTCATCAAAGATACTCCCTTGGATAAAATCTAAATCTACTTTTTTTCCATTTTTATTTTTGATATTATGGTTTTTCTGTGGTGGTAAGAGTTTTTCTCCTTGATATTCTTCCATTTCTAAAACCCTTCTCAATCCAATTTTTAGATATTCTTCTTGCAGTTCAATACTGATAGATTTCCTACCTAAACGTTTAGCTACAGCAGCAGTTGTAAAAGTTCCAGCAAAGGGATCAAGGATTAAACTTCCTTTATGACTACTTGCTAAAATGATTCTTTCTAGTAATGACTCTGGTTTTTGTGAAGGATGATTTTCATATTCTTCCATGCGATATCTCACACGGGGAAAATACCAAGCATTACCAGGTACTTTTTCTGTATTATAGGGGGTAGGAACTGATTTTCTGTAATCAATTAATTTCCGTTGTGCGCCTGTTTTTGCTTCAACTTTAATATCATCTGCATTAAAAATATAATTGTTTTTATCTTTGACACAATGAAGAATAGGTTCATACATTGAACCGAAGTATTTTGTAGCTTGAACTCCAGAACTATCATAATGCCACATTATCCGACTGAGAATAGTTAATTTTTGTCTCAAATAAATATCAAAATAAGGCATTGCTTGGGTACTTGTCATCACATAAATTGTACCATTTGGTTTAAGAATGCGAATAGATTCATCAAGCCATTGATATGACCAATTTATATATTCTGTTTCTGATTCCCATTTATCATGGAAGTTACCAAATTTCTTACCTATATTATAAGGAGGATCAATAAAAATTAAATCTACTGATTCGGCAGGAATATGATTTAATAAAATGTTGACCGCATCACCGTGAAAAATGGTATGTTGTTGATTTTTATGTTGTTCAATCATCATTTTAAATAAGTAAGCAAAATTTTGATTGTGCAAATCAAAAACTCAGACAATAAGAGGTTGTTTGAAAACTCATGATTGCTGTATCAAATGTTTTACCCCTCCCTAACCCTCCCCTTGTAAAGGGGAGGGAACTGGATTTTCTTGTTTCCCCCCAAAGCATTGGGGGGATTAAGGGGGGTAAAATGTGATGAAAATTACGGGATACCACTTTTAAAACATCCTCTAATGTATTGACTTTACTATCCTTCTTCTTAAAAATACTTAAAAAAAGAAGGATAGCAGAGAACAAGAAATACGGGTTGATATTTAATTCGATTGGGAACGACGGAAAAATGGGAGCAAATCTTGTAAAATCACTTCATGATAATGTTCTTGGGCATAATGTCCCACATTATTAAGTTTGATTATTTCCCCATTGGGTACAGATTTTACAAAAGTTTCCGCCATATCTACAGATAACCAAGGATCAATCATTCCCCATTGGACTAAAATAGGTTGTTGCCATTCTTTAAACCCATTTTCTATTTCTAGCATGGCTTTTTCTAGTTGGAAATTGCGAATTGTTGCTAAGAGACTTCTTCCAGGAGCAGAACTTTTCAAAAAGGGTTTTCTATAAACATCTAAATCTTCATCTTCAATGCGGTAACGACTTCCACCTTCTAGGGTTCTATCAACTAATAAAGGATCTTGGGTAATCATATCTCCCGCAAAGGGTAAACCCATTTGTTTGATTTTCCAAGGTAATTTTGCTGCTGTAGAAATGGGGGTATTTAAAATAGCAATATTAGCAACTTTTTCAGGATGACGGAGGGCGTATTGTAAGCCAACTGAACCTAAAAAACCTTGGACAACTAGGGAAAACTTTTCTAATTCTAAAGCTTGAACAAATCCTTCCAAAGCTGTGATAAATGCGTCGGGAGTATAAGCAAAATCCTGTTTTTCTGGTGTACCGGAAAATCCACAACCAATCCAGTCAGGTGCGATCGCTCTATTTCCCTGTGCTGCTAAACTAGGTATAATATTTCTCCAACTATAACTTTGAGCAACTATCCCATGTAAAAATAACACAGGGATTAAATCAGTTCTCCCAATCGGTTCAGCTTCTCGATAAAACCATTCTAGAGAATCTACCGTAATTTTATGTTCTTGAATTGACACGCTATTTTCCTATTGACGACGGCAACAACACCATACAAATGCTAATATCATCATCCTACAAATAGGTGATAGGTGAACAAATCCCACAACTACTTATGTCTTTAGACCGGGGAGTGTCAAAGCAAGGGTTTCTCAAACAGTAGCAACGCCAACACAAAATCCATAATGAAAATCGCCACCCAAGTAGTTACCACAGCAGTTGTAGCTGATTCTCCCACTTCCTTTGCGCCTCCTTGAGTTGTCAGTCCCCAACTACAACCATTAACCGATACTATAGCCCCAAAAATCCACCCCTTCAGTAAAATAATTAAAATATCTGATGGTAATAAAAAATTTCTCACTGATTCTAAAAATGTTTCAGGACTAACCTGATAAAACTGCATAGCCGCAAAAGCACCACCCATAACACCTGTAACTACAGCAAAAATCATCATTACAGGCATCATTAAACAGCAAGCAATGACTCTGGGTAAGACAAGATAATCAACAGGGTCTGTTCTGAGCATATATAAAGCGTCAATTTGCTCTGTTACCCGCATTGCTCCTAATTCCGCTGCAAAAGCTGAACCAACTTGTCCGGCGATAATACTAGCAGTTAAAATTGGTGCTAGTTCTCGACAAAATGCTAAAGCAAATGCACCGCCAACGGTATCTACAGCCCCGAATCTGACCAATTCTCTAGCGGTTTGAATCGTGAAAATCATCCCCGCAAAACCGTTGACTAATAATACTGGAGGGAGGGAAGCTGGTCCTGTTGTCACTGTATGTTCTAATATCTTGCGATAGTAGGTTTTTCCGCGCAGGAAATGCAGTAAAATTTGACCGAACAACAGGAATACTGACAAATAGCGAATTATCCAAGATTGTTCTAAATTTCTTTTGGGTTGCAAGTTTACGGCCACTAATTAAATTTTTTTACTAGGGAATTATGACAATTTAATTTTCTACAAATAGAGTATTCCAATCACTAATAGCATTTCTTTGAGCAGTTAATAATTCCTGTATACCTTGTTCCGAAAAATCTAGCATTTGACTCAACTGCTGACGACTAAAACTTCCCGATTCTGCTGTTCCCTGAACTTCAATAATGTTCATTTGATGATTCATGACTACGTTAAAATCCACATCTGCGGCTACATCTTCAACATAGTTAAGATCCAAAAATGGTTCACCCTGTAACAAGCCTACAGAAACTGCTGCTATTTGTCCACATAAAGGCGATCGCGCTAAAACCCCCTGCTGCAATAATTGAGAAATAGCATGAGCCAAAGCCACAAAACCCCCAGTAATTGCCATTGTCCTCGTTCCTGCGTCAGCTTGCAGCACATCTGTATCCACAGTCAGCGTTCGTTCTCCCAACACCTCAAAATCCAGCGCAGCCCTTAAACTCCGCCCAATTAAACGTTGAATTTCCTGGGTTCTGCCCGACAGTTTCATCAATTCCCGTTCCTGGCGTTTCTGGGTAGCAGAAGGCAACATTCTATATTCAGCAGTTAACCAACCCTTCCCACTACCAGTCAAAAATTTAGGCACTCCTTCAGTCACACTAACCGTACACAGAACCTGAGTATCACCAGATTTCGCTAAAACAGAACCAGGTGCAAACCGAGTGAAATTAGGATAAAAACTATGGGGACGGAGTTCACCAGGGGTTCTGCCGTCAGGACGTTGCCAAGTCATTGAAATTGCCTCAAAATTTTTGCCTACAGCCTTTAGATTACCCCAGGATGACAAAGGAATAAGGCTGCTTTACTGATAAATACTGCTGTATGATAACTATATGTTCTGCTGTTAGCAAAAATTTGCCTTTAAATGTAACGGGACTTACCCAACTGGCACATTGGTAGGGTGGGTCAGACTGCATAAATTCTGCAAATAAACAGATTGTTGATATCTGACGCACCCTACAACAGATTTTTAGTGTGAAACTTGCGTAAGTCCTATGTAAGTCATTAAATTTATAGTGAGTTTTTAAACTTTGCCTTATGGTTGCCCAACTAGAAACCCCAGGTCTAAATTCAACCCTCAGCGTACCATATTCCGTAGAAGGACTGATACAAGTTTTTACTAATTCCCAGCGTAGCTTTTTTACCAGCGTGATGGCACAAGCACTGAGAATTGCTGGACAAGGTACACCAGTATTAATAGTCCAATTCCTCAAAGGTGGGATTCGCCAAGGACATGAACGACCCACCCAAATGGGACAACATTTAGATTGGATTCGCTGTGATTTGCCCCGTTATATTAATACTTCAGATTTGGACGCAGCGGAAATTCAAGCTTTGCAACAACTTTGGCAACATACCCAAAAGGTAGTTAATGAAGGTAAGTATTCTTTACTGGTATTAGATGAGTTGAGTTTAGCGATTAATTTCGGTTTAATTCCAGAAACTGAGGTTTTAGAGTTTCTTTCTCACCGTCCTCCTCATGTTGATATTATCCTCACAGGTTCTCAAATGCCAAAGTCTCTTTTAGATGTAGCAGACCAAATTACAGAAATTCGTCGCAGTCATCAACCTTAAGTATTAAGATATCCTAGTAACTTGGTTGAATTATCTGAGAACCTGTGATTAAAAACGACATCTGGATTACCGAAATGGCTCAAAAAGGCATGATTTCGCCTTTTGAATCGAGTTTAATTCGTAAATTGCAACCTGATTCATCTCAGCTTCCGCAACCTGTAATTAGTTACGGACTTTCTTCTTACGGCTATGATATCCGGCTTTCTGGCTCTGAATTTCGCATTTTTCGTCACATTCCCGGTACTGTTATTGATCCTAAAAACTTTAATCCCCAAAATCTAGAGTCTACCCAGTTACATACAGATGAAAGTGGTAGCTATTTTATCTTACCTGCTCATTCTTATGGTTTAGGTGTGGCTCTGGAAAAGCTTGAAGTTCCAGCCAATATTACAGTAATTTGCATTGGTAAATCTACTTATGCAAGATGTGGTATAATAGCTAATTTAACACCTGCTGAAGCGGCATGGAGAGGACATCTTACTTTAGAATTTTCTAATTCTTCCAGCGCTGACTGTCGTATTTATGCTAATGAAGGTGTGGTGCAATTGCTATTTTTAGAGGGTGAACCCTGTGCTGTTAGTTATGAAACTCGCAGAGGTAAATATCAAGATCAGTTAGAGATTGTTACAATAGCTAGAGTTTAAATTTGAAACACAAATCATTTTCCTGTTCCCAGTCCAAAATAGATATATTGGTAATTTTGAGTATCTATATTTGATTTTATAGGTAAGCGATCGCCTAATAATATTAAGATGGTGTTTGAAAAGTCATGATTGCTGTATCAAATATTTTACCCTACCCTAACCCTCCGCGATGCTTTGGGGAGGGAACTAATTTTTTCGGTTTCCCCCCAAAGCATCGGGGAGATTAAGGGGGGTAATTTACAGCAATTTCCAATCATATAAGGTACATCTTAGCCCCCTCATCGCTTGTGGGGAGGGGGTTGAAGCATGAAACCAAAAAATGCTACAGAAAATGGACAAGGTATTGAATAAGCAAAATGTTAAAAGAATTTAAATTGTGTCGATTTTGCTAGTTTACAGGTTGATTGTCTAACTTTACAAATGATTTCACTTAAAATGGAATTAGGTCATTTAGAGGATTTACAGCAATGACACGGACACCGATTGCAGTATCTTTATATGAGCAAGACTATTTACTCTGGATTGAAGATATTGTCCACAAATTACGGAATAGAGATATAGAAGGACTAGATATTGATAATTTGATAGAGGAGATAGAGGACTTGGGTCGCTCAGATAAACGTGAACTTGAAAATCGGTTAGCAGAACTTTTAGAACATATTCTCAAGCGGAATTATGTGCATATCCCTGATTGTTATCGTGGGTGGGTAGAATCAATCATTAAACAAAGGATTGGAATCAGAAAGTTACTCAAAAATTCACCTAGTCTCAAACCTTATTTTAGCCAAGTATTTGATGAAGCTTATGCAGATGCTCTGAAAATTGTCCGCAATGGTTATCCACAGTGTGAGTTTCCTGATACGTGGCCGTTTAGTTGTGATATTGAAGCAATGTTAAATGTGGACTTTTGGGAATAATTGTCAGAATCAGGATGTCCAGGATTTCAGGATTTACAGGATGTGATTGTCAAATGTTCCTTCAGTAAATTAGACTATATTCTAGTCGGTTTTAACCGACTTTGGCTTTGAGACAGGGAATAAATTCCCTGGATTATTTTAAATTTAAAAAATAAACCATGCCATGATAAATAGTGATGATATCCTCACTGCTAATGATAATGTGATAGATTGTCGGAATGCTTTTAAATTGCAAGCATGGGACTATATTTCTAAAACCATGCGGGGTAATGTTTTTGATGCTCTCCACGATTCTATCCAAGAAGCTATTACTTATTTTAATCGCTGGGGTAATGTCCACAATGAACAGTGGATAATTGAAAATCTGGAAATTTTAGAAAAAGACTATTGGGGTAAATATATTGCAGTCATTAATAAAACTGTAATTGAAACAGCAGATAATGAAGATACCCTCGACAAATTACTTGAGGAACGAAAATTAAGACGGTTTTTAACTACTATTAGAAAAATAGGTAATTTACAACCAATTGCTGAACTTATAAAATTACCGGAAAGTCCGAAACTAGAATACAAAAGCACTTTGCAATGGGATGTTAGACAAAATCGTAAAAATGAGGATTTAAAATTTAGTGTCCTTAAAACTATTGCTGCTTTTCTCAATTCTGAAGGAGGAACTTTAATTATTGGAGTTGAAGATGATGGTAATATTTTTGGATTAGAGCAAGATTTAGCTATTCTTTCTAAACGTTCTTTAGATCAATTTGAGCAGACAATTGTACACCTGATTTGTACGTACATTAGTGCTAATTTTATGTCATTAGTTACAATTCGATTTGAGACAATAGATAGTAAAATAGTTTGTGCAGTTGATGTCAGAAAGTCAGATGAAATCGTGTTAATGAAAGGTAAAGATAAAAAATTAGAACTAGAACTCTACATTCGCGCTGGTAACACTTCTAAGCCTCTTATTGATACTCCAGAAATAGTAGAGTTTTGTTTAAAACGGAGTAAACCGTCAGGAGAAAGTTATTAGACCAGGCTATAAACTCGATTCGTGGTAGAGTAGAAATAGAACAAACTGAGAGCGATCGCTCTTTAGAAACAACAGTACAAGTATTAGGTATAGGTTTTGGTGGTGGTGCTATATTTTCCGGTATTATCACTACGCACATAGATAAGATCAACTCACCTTTATTACCAAAAAATTACTTTTCAGCTTCATTAATTTTAAGCATAATTGCTACCTTGGGATGGACTCTTTTGGTTTGGTTGGTTATATGGATAACAAAACGCAAATAGTTGTTAAAGATATTCTGCATGAAGAAGAATATGAACAAGCAATTTCAAGATTAAATGATTTACTTGATGAAATTGGTACTAATGAACAACATCCTCTTTATCATTTATTAGATACATTAGGAACAATAATTGAGGCTTATGAAATAGAACATTATCCCATTGCTAATTGTCACGGAAATGATGTATTAGCTTATTTAATGGAAGAACACAAACTGACTTTATCAGATTTACCTGAAATTGGTTCATCCGAATCGGGAAACCGTTGATTAATTAACTCTAATTGTCCAATACTACTTAAAGCAATTAAAACCGATGAATTACTAACTGCTTTCATGATAATATTTCTAATGTCTCTAAATCTGTTTCTAACTCTTCTAAATCATAACTACGATCAATATTTTCTTGTCCCAATAACTCATGAAATTCCCATTTGCTTAATTGCGACAATTCACGGGCTTTCCCAAAAGAAAGAATCCCTTTTTGATAAAGTCTAATTGCTAATTCAGTGCGGATGCGATGCAGACGTTCATCAGGAGGTAGACGTAATCCCTCAGTTACTTGATCAGGAATTTCTAAGATTAGTTTACTCATATTGTTTCACATCAGGATCAAGAATAATTATATCATTTTGTTTAGGGAAATGTTCTACTGTCGTTGTCCCATCTTCATGATGAATAGTAACACTATATCCTTCTTGATATCGTTGAGAATATTTACCCCGAATATGATTTTTTAGTTGACTTAAATCATATTCTTCTTTTAAGTCATCTTCTATTTCATATTGTCTTTTCTCGTTCATAATATCTCCATTGAGTTACAGCCCATTGATGAAAGCGATCAGATTTCCTGAAATAAGCAACCAAAACACCAGTATCAAGAATTATCCGCTGATTCATTTCTGCCCATATTCTTCCATGTATTTCTTATTAAAAGAAAGATCGTCTACCCCACCTTCAATAACTCCTTCCCATTTTCTCAATAGATCATGAGGAGAAGCTTCAGGCTTTTCTACAGTTGCTTTTTCCGAATCTTGATTAACTTGGTGATTACCCAATTCAAATGCCAGAAACTCAACAAAACGGAGAACTTGCTGCTGTTGATCTATAGGTAACTGCTGCATGGTAGTTACTACCTTTTCCAGAATCGTCATGATCTTAATTCTTTTGAGATTGTGTATTCACCTTAATTATCACGCAGAAACAGAAACTTCCGACTGATAGCAAATCCCCGCTTCCTTGAATCTTTGTAAAGCTTCCCCCAAGCGATCGCAATCTGCAATTAAACTAATTCTCACATAGCCTTCACCACCCACACCAAAGGCATTTCCAGGAGTCAAAACCACCCCAGTTTGCTGTAAAACATTCAAAGCAAAATCTGTAGAATTCATTCCCACCGGACATTTTATCCACAAATACATAGTTGCTTCCGTTTTGGGAATATTCCACCCTAACTTACCCAAACCATCAATTAAAAAATCTCGACGAGTGCGGTAACGTTGTTGCACTTCATGTAAATAAGAATCAGGAAGTTGCAAAGCTGTTTCTGCTGCTGTTTGTAAAGCCGAAAAAATGCCATAATCTAAATTGGTTTTCAGAGTCCGTAAACCTTGGATAACGTGACGATTTCCCACCACAAAACCAACGCGCCAACCTGCCATATTATAGGTTTTAGATAGTGTGTGAAACTCGACACCAATCTCCTTAGCACCAGGAATTTCTAATAAGCTTGTGGGTTGATAACCATCAAAAGCTAATTCTGCATAACATAAATCATGGACTAAAAGGATTTCATACTTCCGTGCAAAAGCGACAATTTCCTCAAAAAATTCGCGGGGGGCTGTGGCTGCGGTAGGATTACTAGGATAATTGAAATAGAGAATTTTCGCTTTTCTAGCCACTTCCTCAGGAATAGCCGCTAAATCAATTAACCAATTATTTTCTTCCTTGAGAATTAAATTGTGGATAACTCCCCCAGCAATAATCGGTCCACGAAAATGCACAGGGTAAGATGGTGAAGGTACTAATACAGTATCACCAGGATTAATGTAGGCGATCGCTAAATGTCCCAAACCTTCCTTAGAACCGAGTAAGGGTAAAGCCTCACTATCAGGATCAAGGGTAACACCATAACGGCGATTATACCATTGAGTAATCGCCTTACGGAAACTAGCCGTTCCTTCAAATGGAGGATAACCGTGATTAGCGGGATTTTGCAAAGCTGCCATAGCCGCTTCTATCACAGGTTGGGGAGTAGGTCCATCAGGATTACCCATACCCAAATCAATTAAATCCAACCCTTGTTCTCTAGCCTTAGCCTTTAATTCATCCAAACGAGCAAATACATAAGGCGGCAATTTTTGTATCCGTTCTGCGGGAGACATCCAACTCAAACTCATTCCTTCACCTCGTCACTTATTCCCCTGGTGGAAACACGATTAATATCTATTGGTGCAGTGGTAGAAACCATTGCGGCCATCAATTGTTCCAACGCTACATTAAACGGTAGACGGTGGATATCCGAATTAGGTTCTAAACTAATTTCCGCTGCTGTTTGTAACTCACCCAAAGTGATATTACCTAGTCCCAAATCTGCTAATTTTTGGGGTAGTCCAATCTCTGCATAGAACTTCAACAATTGTTGTCTTGCTGACGCTGCTAATTGATTTCCTTGGATCATTTCTTCTAACCGCAGTTGTACCAGGATACCATAAGCGACCTTTTCCCCATGAATGCTCCCATGTCCAGAAATATGGGTTAAGCCATTATGGACTGCATGGGCGGCAACCGTGCGACATTGCGCCCCACCGAGTCCCCCAATTACTCCAGCTAGGAGTACAGTTGCGTCTACAACTTCTTGCCAAATTTTGCTACCGGGGGACTGTAGGGCTGCGGCGGACTTTTGTAATAAAATATCTCGTAAAACTCGCGCTTGTTGGACTGCGGCAATAATTAAAGTTTGTTGTAAATGTCCACTACTCACTGAGGCTTCATACCATTTAGCGATCGCATCCCCAATTCCTGCTATTAATGTGCTTGGAGGTGCAGTCTGAACTAAATTATAATCCAAAATCAGCAAATCAGGACAGCGAGATAAAGCCACATCATACAAAAACGCTCCCGTTTCTGAATAGACATTAGAAAGGGCAGTCCAAGCCGCACAGGTAGACCCAGAAGTGGGAATTGTGACAATTGGTAATGTCAATTGGTGGGCGACTAATTTAGCCGTATCTAGGGCTTTACCACCACCAATCCCGATAATCATATCAGCCTTATGTTCCTTGGCGGCTTTGCGTAAAGCCTTCAAACTAGCTTCACAACAATCAGCACCATAGGAAACTGACAAAGGATGTAATTCTGGAGATTGGAAAAGAGGTTGTAAACTCTCTTGACTCAGATTAAGAGTTTGGTTGCCGGCAATAATTAACGGACGACTCCCGAAATTAGCGACTTCAGCCGCAACGGTTGACAAAACTCCCGCACCGCGAATTACTTTCCCAGGGGAAACAGAAAGGCTGAAAAATGAACTAGTCGTTTGAGTGGACAAAGTTTCAGTAGAATGTTGATTAGGCATGATCGTTATTTTGCCAAAACTATTGATATTTCTTAATCAAATTTTAAAATAATCTTTATTGTATGATAGATGACCAAAAAATGTGCAAATAGAAAATCAGGATGTAGGGGCGCAGGGCCTGCGCCCTGTCAGATTTTCCTATTCCCTCTTAACTATCATGTCACCTGTCACCTATGAAGCTGTAGGTTTTGGTAAGGAAGCAAACTTGTCTAAATAAACTTCTACCACCATTTCTGGGTCTTCACGACTGACCAAAGTGCGATTTATTTGACCCAAGTACAGCGGTACAGATAACCCTATTTCTGGGTGGATAATGGTGCGAGCGCGGACTATCATTTCCTTGCTACCACCAGTACCTAAGCGACCATAGGAATAAAGGTTACTAGCTGCTTGACGTAAAGTGGCTTCTAATTCTGTGGGAGTAATTTCTGGGGTGATCGCAATTACTGTTTGGTTAGAACCGTTGTCATAAACTAGGGTGTACTTGACAGCACCAGGAATAATTGTACGACTCAGGGGAACAAGGGAAAGTGAAAATAACCCCCCTGTCAGTACCAGCATAAAGCCAGTTGCACCCACCAATCGAAAGCGAAAGCCCCATTTGAGTATGAAAGCCAAGATTGTCAGAACTGCAAATACTATTGTCGCAATACCTGACCATTGGGTATATTGGAGAAAATTAGCGGTATTAGGCATAAGGTTTTAATTACGGACAATTACCATCTTACCTATGAGCAACACCAGATTTTTATGCAAAGCAAAACGCCCCCCATTTCTGGAGGGCGATTGTTTAATTAAGCTATTAACAAAGCTTTAATTATTAACCGTTGATTGCAGGAGAGCTCAAAGCAACAGGAGCAACATCAGCAGCAGCCAAGTCTAGGGGGAAGTTGTGAGCGTTGCGCTCGTGCATTACTTCCATACCTAAGTTAGCGCGGTTGATTACGTCAGCCCAGGTAGCGATAACACGACCTTGAGAATCCATGATGGATTGGTTGAAGTTGAAACCGTTCAAGTTGAACGCCATGGTGCTGATACCCAATGCTGTGAACCAGATACCAATTACAGGCCATGCAGCGAGTAAGAAGTGTAGTTGACGGCTGTTGTTGAAGGAAGCGTATTGGAAAATCAGGCGACCAAAGTAACCGTGAGCAGCTACGATGTTATAGGTTTCTTCTTCTTGACCGAATTTGTAACCGTAGTTTTGTGATTCGTTTTCGGTTGTTTCTTTAACCAAGGAAGAAGTAACCAAAGAACCGTGCATTGCGGAGAACAAGGAACCACCGAAGACACCAGCTACACCTAACATATGGAAGGGGTGCATCAAGATGTTGTGTTCAGCTTGGAACACGATCATGAAGTTGAATGTTCCAGAGATACCTAAAGGCATACCGTCAGAGAATGAACCTTGACCAATTGGGTAGATCAAGAATACTGCGGTTGCTGCTGCTACAGGAGCAGAGAAGGCTAGGCAAATCCAAGGACGCATACCTAAGCGGTAAGAAAGTTCCCATTCACGACCGAGGTAGCAGAATACGCCGATCAGGAAGTGGAATACTACCAACTGGTAAGGACCGCCGTTATACAACCACTCGTCTAAGGAAGCAGCTTCCCAAATTGGGTAGAAGTGTAAACCGATAGCGTTGGAGGAAGGAACTACTGCGCCGGAAATAATGTTGTTTCCGTAGAGTAAAGAACCTGCAACTGGTTCGCGGATACCATCAATGTCAACTGGAGGAGCGGCGATGAATGCAATTACGAAGCAAGCGATCGCAGATAGGAGGGTGGGGATCATGATTACGCCGAACCAGCCGATATATAAACGGTTGTCGGTGCTTGTGATCCACTCACAGAAGCGGCTCCATACGTTAGCACTTTCGCGCTGTTGTAAGGTGGTTGTCATGTGTTTATAATTGCGTTTGAGTTATGTATGTTTTGGTAGGTGTTTCTACCTCATGAATCTATATTAAGCCCTATGTTTCGATTTGTAAAGGGGGTTTCGTAATATTTTTTGATAAATCTAGAAACCTGGATCATTAATAAGCTTGTATCCTAGATGGAGTGAGGATTTCAGCTATTAATTATTTTCGTAAAAATTTCTAATTTTCTTGTAACTTAACTTCTAAGAGACTTCCAAATAAAAAAATGTCCCAAAACTGATGCAGAAATTCTCTCTCTGTGTACTCTGTGCCTCTGTGGTTCGTTTCTTAGGATAATTTATTTCTTGGAAGTCTCTAATTGATTGATAAACCCCTACATTTTTGGGCGCAGACCCTGCGCCCCTACCGTATATGCCTGTATTTCGTCAAAATATTGTCACCTATAGTCCCGCCTATACTATCGTTCCTACTTATGAATGCTTTAATCGCTGTACATACTGCAATTTCCGCACAGAACCGGGTAAAAGTCCTTGGTTGACTCTTGGGGCTGCTAAACAGATTTTTTTACAACTTAAAAATCAAAATGTCTGTGAAATCCTGATTTTGAGTGGGGAGGTCCATCCCCATTCAGCCAGACGGGAAGCTTGGTTTGAACGAATTTATGATTTGTGTGCATTAGCATTGGAAATGGGATTTTTACCCCATACCAACGTTGGTCCACTAAGTTGGGCAGAAATGCAAAAACTAAAAACTGTGAATGTGTCAATGGGGTTAATGTTGGAGCAGTTAACACCACAACTATTAAATACAGTCCATCGTCATGCACCGAGTAAATTGCCCCAAGTGCGATCGCAACAATTACAATGGGCAGGAGAGCTAAAAATCCCCTTCACTACAGGATTACTTTTAGGAATAGGAGAAACAGAAGCAGATTGGTGGGAAACTTTAACAGCTATTTCCGAATCTCATGCACATTACTATCATATTCAAGAGGTAATTCTTCAACCCCACAGCCCTGGAACTGTGCAAACCTTTGACGCACCACCATTTAACCCCCAGCAATTACCGGCAGTTATCGCTAAAGCACGGGAAATTTTACCAGCAGACATTACAATTCAGATTCCCCCCAATTTAGTTGAAGATGAAAATTGGTTACTTGCTTGTATAGCCGCTGGAGCGAGGGATTTAGGAGGAATAAGTCCCAAGGATGAAGTTAATCCTGATTATCCCCATTTACAGGAACAGGAACTCAGAAATATTTTAGAGTCTAGAGGCTGGGAGTTAGTACCACGTTTACCACTGTATCCCCAGTTTGACGACTGGTTGAGTGCAGGGTTACAACAGCAGGTACAAGAATGGCGAGAAAGATTTAAGCTCTAGCCCTGTTCGTGAAAAAATAGCGACACAGTACGATAAAAGTAACATTAAATATGCTAATTAATCTAATGTATTTACACTGTAAACAAACATGACTACTAGTATACCCTCTAGGACGACATCCTTCTTGCTCCAGTTAATAGGTATCATCTGCATATTGTTTTTTTCTCTAGACTTTCTATTTTTATTATTCCCTTTACAACTTACAGATAAACTCTGGCAGATAAACCTGTGCAGAAGTCTTGTAGATCAGGGTATTGTACCATTGCTTGGTCTAGGAGCGATTCTAACTGCATACTGGGTTGATAGATCTAGTGAAAGTAGTCGTTCCTCGTCCTCTGGACTAAAATTGCCAATTTTTATCCTATCTAGTTTGTTAGGACTAATATTTTTGCTGATTTTTCCCCTACATCTCAGTAACGTCAATCAAGTAAAGGAAGAGGGGTTAGCACGGATTGAGAAAGAAGCGGAACAGTCAGAAAACCAAGTTAAAAGTCAATTAGCACAACTCCAAAATCAACTTGGTAATGATCAGGTAAAAGCATCTGTAGAGAAACAACGGGCTGCATTAAAAGAGCAACTCAGAACCCAGCTAAATGAACTGGTTAAGGATGAACAGAAGTATAATCAGGCACTTAATAATAACCAATTACCAGAGGCACAGAAGGATTTACTGAAGCAGTATAAAACAAATCTTAACTCTCTTGATGATTTCATCGCCCAGCAAACAGACCCTGAACAACTAGCAAAGCAGAGAATTAGCCAAATTCAGACTCAAGCACAACAACAGTTGCAAAAAACCCAGGAAGATGCCTGGAAGGAATTGCGAACTGGTATTAATACTTTATTGTTGTCAATTGGTTACATCGTCATCGGGTGGAGAGGATTAAGAGGTATGGGTGTTTCCAAAAGTGGTTCTAGTAGTCTGTCAACCAGAAAATGACGGGTGAAGGCAAGTAGGGGGGGTAGGGGAGGTAGGGGAGGTAGGGGAGGTAGGGGAGGTAGGGGGGTAGGGGAGGTAGGGGAGGTAGGGGAGGTAGGGGAGGTAGGGGAGGTAGGGGAGGTAGGGGAGGTAGGGGAGGTAGGGGAGGTAGGGGAGGTAGGGGAGGTAGGGGAGGTAGGGGAGGTAGGGGAAGGAAGAACAGAAGTTTTTTCCGATCATTACCCGTCAAAATAAATTGGACGAACTACTAGAGGGGGCAAATGAGTCTATTTTCTTCTCGTGAGCCTGTCAACTGTCAACTGTCAACTGTCAACTGTCAACTGTAGCAATATGTAACTCTAGTTAGTTTGCCATCTACACACTGTTTGGTAGAATGTCTAGGTTGTTTAATCTCATGATCTTCATCCTTGAGCCAGTCAATAGATACTATCAACCTCGATACATTAGCCCAAGAACTAGCAACTATCCAGCAAACAGGTTCCAAGCGGATTGCCTTGCTAGGTTCTCGTCATGTGCCAATTACCCACCAGAATTTGATTGAAATGATGACTTATGCTCTGATTTTATCAGGCAACCGGATCATTACTTCTGGTGCTACAGGCACAAACTCTGCGGCCATCCGGGGCGCAACTAAGGCTGATCCCAACTTACTCACGGTAATTTTACCCCAGAGCTT
Source organism: Anabaena sp. WA102 (assembly GCF_001277295.1). Taxonomy (NCBI): domain Bacteria; kingdom Bacillati; phylum Cyanobacteriota; class Cyanophyceae; order Nostocales; family Nostocaceae; genus Anabaena; species Anabaena sp. WA102. The sequence continues at coordinate 5,032,664 of NZ_CP011456.1, forward strand.
GGAACGTCAACCCCAGGAATCGCGCCAGCAATTAGAACAGGTGATGCACCTGGTGGAAAACCCCAGTAATGATAACTTGTCTCTAGCTGAAGCGAGTTACTTATGTAACAAAGAAATCATTTCTCGTTGTCAACAACTAATCTGCTTTGCATTTCATGATAGTCGCACTCTGCTACAAACCTGTAGTGATGCAGAAGACCAGCGAAAAGTGGTAACACTCTTCTACTTTGACTAGAGTGAACTGCTGTTTTTGCAAAGCCAATGGTAGAGATGGGAAATTACTGGTTAAAGGGTAATGAGTTAACTAAATTACCCCTTATCCATTGATAAAAATGATCAAGACCACGCCAAGTACCTTATTAAATTAGTTGAATGTCCCTATCTCTGTTACCAGTACCTGCTATTTTTTTATACTCTATTGTCGTCGCGGCTATTCTCATTTATGTACCCTATTTATTAGTAGCTTTTGCTAGAGTGCAGATAGGATATGATCTTTCTGCTCCTCGCGCCATGTTTGATAAGTTGCCACCCTATGCCCAACGGGCAACATGGGCCCACAAAAACTCCTTTGAAGGGTTTATGGTTTTTGCCGCAGCAGCGTTAATGGCGTATGTTACTGGGGTGAGTTCAATTGAAGCAGTAACCGCAGCGATCGCTTTTAATATTGCTCGATTGCTATACTCTATTTTCTATATTACGAATATACCCCTGTTGCGATCGCTCATGTTTGGTATTGCTTCTTTTAGTTCAGGAACTTTGTTTTACCTCAGTCTCATGCAAATTAAATAATTAAGCAAAAGGGAATAAGGGGAATATTTATTTTTAATCTTGCCTCTTGCCTCTTGCCTCTTGCCTCTTGCCTCTTGCCTCTTGCCTCTTGCCTCTTGCCTCTTGCCTCTTGCCTCTTGCCTCTTGCCTCTTTCCAATTACCAATTACCAATTTTATTTATGGCTGCTTCTTTTTCTTTTGATATCGTCAGCGACTTTGATAGACAAGAATTAGTTAATACTATTGATCAAGTCACAAGAGACGTTAAAAGCCGTTACGATCTTAAAGATACTCAAACCACAATTGAATTAGGTGAGGAAAAAATCACCATTGGCACTGACAGCGACTTTACCTTAGAGTCTGTCCATACTATCCTGCGAGAAAAAGCCGCCAAGCGTAATCTTTCCCAGAAAATTTTTGAATTTGGCAAAATCGAATCTGCCAGCGGCAACCGTGTCCGTCAAGAAATCACTCTCAAAAAAGGCATCAGTCAAGAAATTGCCAAACAAATTTCTAAATTGATTCGAGACGAAATTAAAAAGGTGCAATCTTCGATTCAAGGTGACGCTGTCCGAGTAACAGCTAAATCAAAAGATGATTTACAACTGGTGATTCAACGTCTTAAACAAGAAGATTTCCCAGTTGCCTTGCAATTTACCAATTATCGGTAGCAGGGAGCAGGGGGTAGGGGGCAGGGCAAACGCATCTTATTTTTAGAATGCTTACTGGACAAAGGTTTTGACGATTGTTTAGTTTTGTAAATAAAAGTTGAAACCCTTGCTGGACATGGATTACAGAACTTAGGTGCGTTTGCCCTGGGGTAGGGGGCAGGGAGAAAGAATTATTCTCATTACCAATTACCCCAAATTACTTACTTCCCCCGATGCTTTTTTGAAAAGCGGGACGTTCGGACATTGACTGAATATAGTTCACAATTGCTGGGTAGTCACTCAAATCTAATTTCAGCATAATAGGGATATAGGAGAGGATTGATCCCACAGCCACATCAGCAACGGTAAAATCATTACCCAGTAAGAAAGGCTGTTTTGTCAAAATTTCATTTAAAGGAGTCAATAATCGTGGCATTTCTCGTTCACGATTGGCTTCTATAAAAATACCTGTTCCTAGACTAGAGTTGGCAAATAATACCCACTGGGTAAATATGGCTTTTTCTTCTAATGAATAAGCGGTTTTAGCGTATTTTTCCGCTAAATAAAGCAAAATCGCGCCTGATTCCCAAAGCTGGAAATCACCATCAACAATTGCGGGAACTTTACCCATAGGGTTAATTTTGAGGAACTCAGGCTGGAGATGTTCCCCTGCTTTCATATCTAACAGTACGAATTCATAAGGAAGTTCCAGTTCCTCTAAGTACCACTGGATAATCCCAGCCCGACTGCGAGCGCCGCCGTAAAGTTTCAACATAGTCATAAGGATATTAAAGAACTTTGTGAGTGTGAGAGTGTTGTTTTACGTTGTCGTCTTTGGTGACAACTCTAGCTGCATTTAGGACTCGTTTGCGCTCTGTCGAATAATTCAAATCGGTTTTAGTAGTTCCCAAGGAAATCAATGTTTGGGCTACTTCACGGCGCTTATAGGTACGAGCCGCAGAAAATAACCGTAATGGAAACTCATCTCCAAATTGTGCTGACTCTGGAAACCCTGCTGGCAGAAGTAGTTTATCACCCTCTAATACAGATCCCAAAGTTGTTGCATAAATCAATCTGTAAGAGGTAGGAATTTGTTTACATATAGCTTCTAAAGCTGCGGAAGGAATGGGTTCTATTACTTCAATTTGATGCACTTCCCCGTCTTCTTTATAAAAGCACGTAGCTAAACCAAGAACAATATAGTCCTCAGTATTAAGGTCGGTTGCATCAGCATAAGAAATTGTTGTTGTCATAAGAAATGTCTCTTCTAAAATTGGGAAATAGGGGGTTTGTCAGTTGTTACTGGTAAAGTTTTTTCTCGTGTTTTGCTTCTTTCCTTTGCTTTTTCCCTGTCATCATTAAAATTTACACTTCAATTCTTTAGAATTTTACTGATTCGGGAATTGAACTTGGGTATGAAGTATACATTATTAGACTTATGGCTCATCTGTTGCTGGATGTAAAATCCACGTTCTTCAACAATCCTAGAGGCATTAAGACACAAAGACTGTAATTTTATTTGACAAATCAAGTAAATCAAATAGGCAACGTATGAATAAGCACTCTTTTTTAAATTCTGGTATTCAAAACAATCAAGTATGTCTTTCTGATCAAAACAATTCTTGTCATCAATCTGAGCGATTACAGGATGGTAATGAATCAATGTTAGAAGAACGTTATTTACGCTCTTGTGCTTTGAAGTTAGCACAACAAGGGGATTATACCAAAGCGATCGCTCTGTTAAGTCACCTGATTGACCATCATCCCGAAAATGCTGTTGATTACAATAACCGGGGACTAATTTATTTTCAAAGTGGTGATAGTCAAAAAGCCATCTCCGATTATAACAAAGCCTTGGATCTAAATTCTAAATTAGCTAGTGCTTACAATAATCGGGCTAATTATTACGCTGCTTGTGGTCAATTAACGGACGCATTAGCTGATTATGAACAAGCATTGGATCTCAATCCCCATCATGTTCGGGCTTGGATTAATCGTAGTATTACTTTACGCGATTTGGGAACCTATGCTGAAGCTATTGAAAACTTGGAAATTGCGATGCTATTTGGTCAACTTAAAGGCAATATTTGGGCGGAACGGGGACGGACTTATCATCTCTGGGGTGATTGGAATTGTGCGGTTGCCGATTATCGTCGCGCATTGGCAGGTCTACCATCTTTAAATCATCAAGATGTTTCTGGTTATCGCTTGCGTTTACAAGTCGAAACCTGGTTAAATGAGTTGCTGTTTTTTGAAGACTAATTTTAGCAGTAGATGACTTAATTCACAATTATCAGGGGGAGTATCAAGGTGCTGAATTAGATTGTTCTATTACAGTCTGATCTTGATTCATCAATATAACTGGACGCTGATTAGGGTCAAAGCGAAATGATTTTTGTTGCATAATACTTTTAGCTTCACCAGGATCAAAGTTGCGGCTAAATTCTGTATGCAAATTTTGCACACGCCCTTCCATAACTTTTACTTCGGTACGAACTGTTCGTAACTTATCCTGTTGTGACCAATGGTAAGGCAATAATTGTACCAAAGCAGATACCGCTGCTGAACTAATAAGTATATTAACTGCTACTTTGGCTGTAGTTTCCAGTGCCATTACTTGATAAGCACGTTGGCGTAAGTGCCGTTTAGGTCTTGGTACAGTTCGTTTGTTTTCTACGGGCTGTAGAGGAGGTCTAGATGGTTGAAACGCATTCATGGTGCTAACAAGAGGCTCGCATAATTTACGGTAATGACCGTCAAAAGCAAACAGGTGCTAATTGCGGCTTAATTTAGCTGCTATATTACTTCATTTTTGGGAAATTTATACAAGTATGAAAATGAATAAAATATTACCTAGTAAGGTAAGGTGCAATTTTCCAAATCCCCATAGCTTAGAACTACAATAATTTAAAAATTACACTTACGCATACTAGGCTTGATCACCTGTAACAGATTTACATTGGTGTTATTTGTATAGTTCTGTAGCCAAACGCCAAGCTAGAATTCCTGGAATTAGTGCTACAACCAAGGCAATGTAAACTTGAGTATCTGAGATAGGCATGATGGAAATCCTCCTAAGTTGAACTAGATTTTCAAGACTTCGTTTACTACTTTTCCCTGTTTTACCAACATTAGGAAACATCTTGTTACAAGATGCAACAAAAACTGGGGATTTGTCAGTTGTTCGTTGTCATTGGGAAGAAATATTCCCCAACTCCCCCAACTCCCCCAACTCCCCCAACTCCCCCAACTCCCCCAACTCCCCCAACTCCCCCAACTCCCCCAACTTCCCCTACTCCCCCAACTCCCCCAACTCCCCCAACTCCCCCAACTCCCCCAACTCCCCCAACTCCCCCAACTCCCCCAACTCCCCCAACTCCCCCAACTCCCCCAACTCCCCCAACTCCCCCAACTCCCCCAACTCCCCCAACTCCCCTGAATTTATGACTTTATCCCTTGGTATTGACTTTGGCACTTCTGGCGCACGGGGTGTGGTAATTGATGAAGAAGGTTGCGTTTTGTCGGAAATGCGTCATTATTGGCTGGTTGAGACTATTGATTGGGTAAAATGTTGGCGAGAGGCTTTATGGAGTCTATTAGGGCAAATTCCGGAGGCTTTAAGGGGGGAAATAGGGGCGATCGCTATTAATGGGACTTCTTCTACTATTTTGCTGACTGATGGGGCTGGAGAGCCTGTAGACGCGCCGCTATTGTACAACGATGGTCGGGGTGCGGCGGCTTTAGAACAGTTGAGTCGGATTGCTCCAGATAATCACACTGTGTTAAGTGCTACATCTAGTCTAGCGAAACTCCTCTGGATGCAAGCATTACCTGATTTTGCAAAAGCCAGATATTTACTACATCAAGCCGATTGGCTGGGGTTTCTTTTGCATGGAGAGTTAGGTATTAGCGATTACCACAACGCTTTGAAGCTAGGTTATGATGTAGAAAAATTGCAATACCCAGAATGGTTGGAACAGTTAGAAATTCCTCTCCAGTTACCACAAGTGTTAACACCGGGAACTGCTATTGGTGAATTACTTCCCAGGATTGCGGCTGATTTTGGCTTTAAAGGCGATTGTTTGGTGGTTGCTGGCACAACAGATAGTATTGCGGCTTTTCTAGCCAGTGGAGCTAAATTTCCGGGGGAAGCGGTAACTTCGCTGGGTTCAACTTTAGTGCTAAAACTTTTAAGTCGTCAAAGAATTGAAGATGCGCGATATGGAATTTATAGCCATCGTTTAGGTGATTTGTGGCTAACTGGAGGTGCTTCTAATACAGGAGGTGCTGTTTTAAAGCATTTTTTCAGCAATGTTGAGTTAGTGAGGTTAAGCGCGGAAATTGATCCAACTCAACCCAGTGAGTTAGATTATTACCCATTATTGAAACCAGGCGATCGCTTTCCCATTAATGATCCCCAATTATTACCCAGACTAGAACCGCGTCCCGATCAAAATAAAGAATTTCTACATGGTTTATTAGAAAGTATGGCGAGAATAGAAACTAGAGGATATGAACTATTACAAAATCTAGGTGCAGATTCTTTAACCCATATTTATACTGCTGGTGGTGGTGCGACTAATTCCACTTGGACAGCTATTCGTCAACGTTATTTAAAAGTACCAGTTGTTTCATCAATTCATACAGAAGCAGCTTATGGAGCAGCACTTTTAGCAATGGGAAAAGTACAGATTTAGTTGAAGATTCAGATCCCCGACTTCTTTAAGAAGTCGGGGATCTTAGTTTATGAACTAACTAACAGCTAATGAATTTTTACTGTAATATTCTGTTTGCGGGTAAATGCTAATAATAGTATTTCCTACTTCAAAAAATGTTCCTGATTGTTCATTTTTAGAAAATTGCAAATGGGGATATTTAGCCGCTAATTCATCAGCAGTTAACGCTGTAGCTGAGATTTTATTTGGTAAGAGTCCTGTCGAACCAATATAAAACACCATAGGAGAAATCTTTTCTTGGTAAATTTGCTCAACATAAGCTACTAACTTTTTATAAGCTGTCGTCATAGCTGCAATTAACTCTTCTCTATTGACAGATTTATGAGCGTGTTGAGTATATAATAATAATGCCAAATTATGCTCACCAACTTTGCCGAGAATTTCTCCTACTTTTCCATTGATATTGATTCCCAGAAAGTCATCGAAAATGGGTTTCATCAAATCATCAACTTTAGTTAGTTTCATTCTTGAAGAAATTGCTTTTTGTCGAAAAGCGATATTTTGATTTAACACCATTTCCAAAGTTGGTTTCAGGAAAATCTCGCCAGTTTCTTGGTCGTAAACTTCATATCTTCGCCCTAAAAACTGGTTAGCAGCATATAATTTACTCAAGTTGAGAATATCCTGATTACCAAACTCAATTTTATGACTAATATGAGAATCAATTGGATCTGAATATTCCTGAGTGGTAGGAAAATTCAGATAGAGATTTTTCGATAAATAATGTTGTTTTAATTCCTCTACTTGGTTACTCACAAATAATTCTGATTGATGACGTAAGCAAGCAGACAGAATGCTCGTAATCACCTTAATTTCTGCTAATTGCGTAAATAACCCATCAATATTGCCAAAATTGATATTAACAGGAACTAATGGTAAATTATCTAATTGAATTTGATATTCACAATCAAATTCAAACTTATCAGCAGTAATTACGCCTTTAGATTGCAATAAATCAAATACTTTCTTGTTGCTGATTTTAATATTTAAAGCCGAAATATGAACTTTACCATCTTTGACAATGGTATAATTATTGAAATTATGCAAATCATGAGCCAGTAACCCTGCAATCTCAATAATAGGGGTATGATCTTCCGCCTTTACCAGTTTAACTTTCCGCTTCACTAACATATTAATAGTAGCAGTATTGCGATTTATAGCAAATACACCCATTTGCACAAAATCACCAGCATAAATATCTTCACTTTGTAATTCAGGACTGATCAAATCGCCATTAATATCTCTAACACCCTTCACCCGTTTAATACGAGTTCGCTGGTAATTTTCCTTTAATTTATGTAAATTCAAAATGATATGTTGACGATATTCAGATAAAATTTGGATAAGTTCTAACAGAGAAATTTGGTGATTTAACTTCGACATAAAACCCCCTAACTTTTATCAATTAAAGACCGGATTTCCCTCTCTGCGCCTCTGCGTCTCTGCGTGGGAAAAATCCCTCTTTTCCTCAATATAGTATATTTGTACTAAAAAGTCAACTTATCCAAATCAAGACTAAAATAAAAATAGCTTTACAATTCTTCATAATTAAAACAAAACAATGGCGCGAGATTTACGAGGATTCATTAAAATTCTAGAAGAAAGAGGGCAATTGAAGCGAATTTCAGCTTTGGTTGATCCAGATATGGAAATTGCGGAGATTTCCAACCGAATGCTGCAAAAAGGTGGTCCAGGCTTACTATTCGAGAATGTCAAAGGTGCATCTTTTCCCGTCGCAGTTAACTTAATGGGGACTGTGGAAAGGATATGCTGGGCGATGAACATGGAAAAACCAGAGGAGTTGGAAACCCTGGGAAAGAAGCTAAGTATGCTTCAGCAACCCAAACCACCGAAAAAGATTTCCCAAGCTATAGATTTTGGTAAAGTGCTGTTTGACGTGGTGAAAGCTAAACCGGGAAGGGACTTTTTTCCGCCTTGTCAACAGGTGGTAGTTGCTGGAAATGATTTAGATTTAAATAAGTTACCTTTAATACGTCCTTATCCGGGAGATGCTGGTAAGATTATTACGCTAGGATTGGTAATTACTAAGGATTGTGAGACGGGAATCCCCAATGTAGGCGTATATCGTTTACAGTTACAGTCTAATAATACTATGACTGTACATTGGCTATCGGTGCGGGGTGGTGCGAGACATTTACGCAAAGCGGCAGAACGTGGTAAAAAGTTAGAAGTAGCGATCGCTCTGGGTGTAGATCCTTTAATCATTATGGCAGCAGCCACACCCATTCCTGTAGATTTATCAGAATGGTTATTTGCTGGATTGTATGGCGGTTCGGGAGTCAACTTAGCCAGGTGTAAAACTGTAGATTTGGAAGTTCCCGCAGATTCCGAATTTGTTTTAGAAGGGACAATTACACCGGGGGAAGTTTTACCGGATGGACCCTTTGGCGACCACATGGGATATTATGGCGGTGTGGAGGATTCCCCTTTGGTGCGGTTTCAGTGTATGACACACCGCAAAAATCCCATTTATCTTACCACATTTAGCGGGTTGCCACCAAAAGAAGAAGCCATGATGGCGATCGCACTTAACCGGATTTACACCCCTATTTTACGGCAACAAGTATCAGAAATAGTTGATTTCTTCCTGCCAATGGAAGCGTTAAGTTACAAAGCCGCAATTATTTCCATAGATAAAGCCTATCCTGGACAAGCACGGCGAGCAGCTTTAGCCTTTTGGAGTGCGTTACCACAATTCACCTATACGAAATTTGTGATTGTTGTTGATAAAGATATCAATGTTCGTGATCCCCGTCAAGTGGTTTGGGCGATCAGTTCCAAAGTTGATCCTACCAGAGACGTATTTATATTACCAAATACTCCCTTTGATACTTTAGATTTTGCTAGTGAAAAACTTGGTTTAGGTGGGAGAATGGGTATAGATGCCACTACAAAAATTCCTCCAGAAACAGAACATGAATGGGGTGAACCATTAAAATCAGATCCCGATGTTGCGGAAATGGTAGAAAGACGTTGGCAAGAATATGGTTTAGCAGATTTACAATTAGGAGAAGTTGATCCTAATCTATTTGGTTACGATATGAAGTAATACCCACACTCCCTTCTTTATCAGGAGGGGAGTGTGATTTGAAGATGGAAAATCTGAAAAACCTAATTTGATGATAATGTATAGAAAGCTGATAATATACAGAAAATCACAAAATATAAGAATTAACTGATTATGTCGAATTTAACAGCGATCGCTCAACTACAAAAGATTATTGTCTCAATATTCCTAACGTTGATCCTGAGTTTTATAATTCCTGCAACTGCTTCAGCTTCAAGCTTAGGAATTGAGTCAGCTAGTCTTAGTCCTTGTCCAGTTTCTCCTAATTGTGTTGTCAGTCAAAATGCTGATGCTAAACACGCTATTGAGCCGATTACCTATCATATAGAACGAGATAAAGCCAGAGAAACTTTACTAAAAGTTCTCACTGTTGTTCCCCGCACCACGATTGTATCACAAACAGATAATTATATTCATGCAATTTCTAAAAGTCGCATTTTCAAGTTTGTTGATGATGTGGAGTTTTATTTTCCTAGCGATAAGTCAGTTATTCATATCCGTTCTGCATCTCGTGTAGGAGATTCTGATTTTGGTGTCAACCGCAGACGCTTAGAACAAATTCGGTTAGCTTTACGGGATTTGAATATTTAATGTAATTTAATTTGTCTGAATCAGGATTTCCAGGATTTAAGGATTAACAGGATGAGGATGTTGTCTGAATCAGAAGTTCCAGGATTTTAGGATTAACAGGATGAGAATAGAGATTTTATTACTAATGACCAATGACCAATTCTCTATTCTCTATTTCCCAGGGCAAAAATACTCCCCACAACAAAACCCCCAAGGTGCGCCCAATAAGCGACTCCTCCCGTTTCTACACTCATTTTAGCTGCTGTCTGGAGACTGGCAAAACCAGCGATAAGATTTTGTATAAAGAAAATACCAATAATTACTAATGCGGGGATATTAATTGTGGTGATGAAAAAACCCAAAAAAACTAAAGTGGTAATTCTCGCTTGAGGAAACCAGATTAAGTATGCACCCAGAACTCCAGAAATTGCCCCACTTGCACCCAATGAAGGGATAGTGGAGTACATACCAATAAACCATTGACATAAAGCAGCTATAGCACCACAGGTTAAATAAAATAATAAATATTTAAAATGCCCTAAACGGTCTTCAATATTGTTACCAAATACCCACAGATAGATCATATTGGATATTAAGTGCCACCAACCTCCATGCAAAAATTGTGAGGTAAATAAGGTTGTCCACTCTCCACTCCAGTTGATGGTTAATTCTTGCGGTATGACTGCATACAATTGAAAAAACTGTTCTAGTTGCAGATTTGACAAACTGATTTCGTGGAGAAAAACTAGAACATTCATACCAATTAAACCATAGGTAAAATATGGCGTAATTCGGGTCGGGTTTTCATCGTAGAGGGGAAACACAAATATTGTTCCTAATCATCATTAATATCACTATAACAGGATTAAGAGAAAAGTTTCCGGCGACGGTCAGTCGCTACTACACAAACAAAGTCCACCTGCGTGGACTAAGGAAAAATTAAGATTTGAAACCCATGAAGATGGGTTTTGTCTGGTTAGCTGTGACTGACCGTCGCTTTTTAAACTTTTCTATAATTACAAAAGATTTGCTGATTCATAGAGTCTTCTGATAATAGCTGTAATTTTGATTCCGTAGTCTAAATCCGCAGACCAGCGCCCTGATAATTGATTAACTGACTGAGCAACACCTCTGGTAACAAAACGAAATCGCGGATCTACTTCTGGCTGGACTAAAGGTTCTAAACTGGCATAGGCTTTTAAATGTTGAATATGCGCTCTAACACCAATTCTCGCGCTGGGAAATGATGCTCCTTCAGCACCACCACCAACTGCACCCAAACCGGCAAAGTTATTTTGTTGGGGTTTGATGTCAGTTCCAAAACGTAAAAATCCAGTTTCTAGACACATTTGACAAAAAGCAATGTCATGATTTATGCCTTCAATGGTTGCTTCTTCTCGATATAGTTTGGGAAGGTCAGGAAATTGGGTAATGGCACTTTCATTATTGATTTTTAGAAATGATTGTAATTGTATTTCTGATGTGTTGCCATTGGAGATAAGTTGTTCAATTTGTCCGGGACAAACTGTTGAAATTGAACGTAATCTGACTGTGCGTGAGGCACTATCCCAATCAATAGAAATATGAGATTCTCGAAGTTCTATGGCTTTGATATAAACTATTTGCCGATAGGTAATCCGGCGTAAATTAGTTAATTTTGAAATATCAATCCGTAAACGATCTACTAAATCAATGGGGATGTAAGCATTACCATTAATTAATAGTCCTTGTTCTAAGTAATTTTGTCCATTGATATTGATGTTAATGCTGGGATAATTTTCGGTTGTTGGTTGCTGAGGATCATTTGCTTGACTCCAAGTAGTTAGTCCTTCGGCAATTCCGATCGCAAAATCACGACGACGACTTTGTAATAAAGCCCGATCTTCGGGACTGCTGAGGAAACCGACTTGTAGTAATATGGCGGCGATCGCTGTTTGACGACAAAATTGCAAGTTACCCAAGCCACTATCTGTATCTGGTTTGACTCCGCGATTGGGTAATTGTGGGACACGGCGCAAAAGTGCCGTTAATAACATTTCTGCATTTTGCTTGCGCTGATCGTTTTTGGCAATATAAAATGCACTTGCTCCGCGCACCGTTGGACTATTTGCCGCGTTGGCTTGAATTTCTAGGGCTACATCTTTGGCATTAGCACGAGAATTAATCCAGGCGATAGTTTGAGCCGCGCTCAAATCGTCAGGAACAGCTAAAACTTCTAAATTCCGAGTCCGCAGTTCTATCACCACCAAATCCCGCAAAAGAATCATTTCCTTTGCTTCCGTTGTGCCACCAGCGATCGCACCGGGGTCATTTTTACCCGCTTCTGTGCCACCATGTGCCGCAGAAATAAAAATCCGTCCCATTTTTACCTATTTCCGTTGTTAAGTCCCAGCAATTGCAATTCTATAAATTAGCGATCGCTTCTGCAATTCTTCTAGACACAAAAGGTAAAATTTCCCGACTCTTAGCTTGCTCTTTCCCTTCCGTAAACACCACCAACAGATAAGGGCGCTGATCTGGTAATTCAATATAAGCCGCATCATGACGGACTGTACTTGTCCAACCTGCTTTTGACCAGATTTGACTATTTTGAGGTAATCCACCCCCTAAGAAGCCTGTAACTTGGTTCTCATCGCCATCTTGGCTTAACTCTTCTGGCTTAATACTGCGTTTGAGTAAATTCATCATAGATTGCGATCGCTCACTAGAAACCGTCACCCCACCCACGATACTATGTAATAATCTCGCAGTCGCATCCGTCGTCAGCATATTCCGATTTTCAAACATCTCCCCATAAAAAGCCCTTTCCCGTCCATAAGGACCATCACCCCAAGTTTTTTGACAGACATTAACCGCCTTCATTTCCTCCCACCCCAAAGACTGGTAATAACGATTAATAATATTACGTTGATATTTCCAAGTTTCAAAAGGGCCAGGACTTAACTGAGGACCAGAAGTAGTTCCACTGATGATATCAACAATTAAACTAGTCGCATCGTTGCTAGAATCAACTATCATATCCTTCAAAGCCCGGTCTAACTCTCCCGAAGCATGACTCATTCCTTTCTCTAGCCATTCTTGCACCACCACCAAATAAAATAACTTCACCACACTCGCAGGATAAATCCGTTCTCCCCCCCGATAGCTAAAACCCCGCACCGGATGTTCCCAAAAAGCGTTAGGAGTCAGCGCACCACCCGTATTCACTGGTGCGGGAGGATCATATACCACCCAAGTGAAAGCAATTTGATGAGATGCTAAAGTTGGAAACTCTGCCCAAGTTGCCTCTAAAATTTGATTACCGATATTTTCTAGTTGTTGGTCTTGATTAAAAAAAATCATTTGTAAATAATTTCCTTATGGTATTGGGAGTTTAGGTTCTGGACTCAATCCTATCATTATCTGTATAATTACTGAGGTAATAATTATGATTAGGCTAATTTCAGGTAATTTATCATGGCATTTGATTTAACAATATTTTATAGTTATCTGTGAGGGTTAGAAGTATGGCTAACGCCACGCTACGCTATCAGGAGGTAGGGGCGCAGGGCCTGCGCCCAGTCAGGAGTATGGCTATAAATAATTGGTGATATTGATACAATTTGCTGTATTACCTAAATTCTAAAAATTCATTTTTTCTGGTTCTCGGTTCTATAACATCAGGGTTCACTCCAAAGTATTTCGCTGCTGCTGACATATCAAGTGTTAATAAACTAATATCCCCTAAATCTTTAATACCTTGAGGTATGGTTTTTGTCACTTTTGCACTATCAGAAGATTTGATATCTAAAAATTTAATAATTTCCTCTGCGACTGCTTGTGCTAAAAGCGGGGGAACAGAATTACCAATTTGTCTAAAACCATGCCATTTTGTCGGATGAAATCGAAACCAGTCAGGATAGGAATGTAACCGCGCAGCTTCCCTAACAGTAATACATCTGGGGATAAAAGGATGTATGGGACGAGGTGAAGTAAATGCACCTTTATTACTAGGTGTTCCGGCTCTTAAGGTATTACAAAAACCATCAGGATCAAGTTTATGAAAACGACTGATTGATTCGATTTTACCATGTGGTGTGGATGCAAATCTATCCATAGATTCGGTCGAATGCTTACTTCTTAAACTTGATGTTAGTAAAGTAGGATCATATTGACGTTTGTAGGAATATTTGTTTTTTGCAGTTGGAAGATTACGCAGGTTTTTAGCATAGTTACTAGGTTTAGCAAACTCTGTAAATATCCAATCTTGTTGATATAGTTCTGGATAGTTTTCTATGACTGGTAAATCTTGTAATGCTTCCCAAACTGTAGGAGTTAAGACTAACTTAGTTTCGGAAGATTGATTGGATTTTGCTGGGAATGTGATTTTTTCTGGATATTTAGGTAATTCTAAATCTTCACGCGCACCTAGTAAAAATAACCTTTCTCGATTTTGGGGTACTCCATAATTAGCTGCATTTAAAACTTGGTAATTTGCATTAACTTGATAACCACTTTCGGAAAATTGACTAATGATTTCAGCAATAAATTCTTTGTGTTTCCCGACTGTCATTCCTTTGACATTTTCCAATACAAAAAACTTGGGTTGTAATTCTACAACTAATCTAATAAAATGGAAAACTAAAGAGTTTCTTGGATCATCAAAAGAACGTTTTCCCATTAATGAGAAACCTTGACAAGGTGGACCACCAAATACTACATCAATTTCTTGATTAGCAATTTGAGAACTATTCCGAATTTCCTTCCCTGTTGTTTCTTCCACACTTTTGCATAACACAGTCCAAAAGGGAAAGTTAAATTGATGAATTGCACAATGAATTGGATCTATTTCCACAGATGCTAGGACATCAAAACCAGCTTGTTCAAAGCCTAAAGTCATGCCACCTGCACCTGCAAATAAATCAACTGCAATTGGTCGTTTTTTGGTCATTATTTAGTTATGAGTTAAGTAGGTTAGCATTGAAAATCGTCGTTATGACAAGGCAAAAGGCAAGATTGAAGAGGGTTTGGGCGATTTGGCTCTTCGGTACTTGTTATGCTAAACCGAGAAATTGAGAGAAGGGAACAGGGGAAAAATTTTAATTTTCTAGTTTTTTAATAAGACTAATAATCATTCTGCTTTCTTCTTTTAATAAATTAAGAATCATTTCTACATCTTTTTCTGAACATAATCCTACTCGGTGAGTTGAAGAAGGAGTCACCGAGTCAGTAGCCAGGAGTCAGAATCAATCAGTCGAGGATTCAAACCTGCGACTGATTAAAGACCACCAAATCGTAGATTTGGTGGGGGTCTTAAACCCAGTTATTCATCCGCCACTCGCACAGAATTCATTCTGAATTCTGACTCGGTGACTCCTGAATTCTGTTCGATAAAATTAGATGAGTTTCTAATTCATTAACTGACCCTTGAGCTATGTTTAAAAATCTTATATATTCTCCTCTATATCTTCGTCCATATCATAAGAGATATATTAGCACCGAATAGATACAGCACTTCTTCTAAGGGACTTCCAAGAAATAAATTATCCTGATTAACGAACCACAGAGGCGCAGAGGACACAGAGGAATAAGGGTTTGAGAGATTTTTGCGTTAGGTGGTTGAGTATTTTTTTATTTGGAAGTCCCTAATTTGTTGAACCATACCATATAACTCATCTTTGGGAAAAAGTTTAGTGAGGAAATAGCATCTTTGAGCAATATCCATTCCTTTTTGCCAAATTATTAAGTCTTTAAAGTCATTAATATCTGACATTCTTCCTGTTCCCTGTTCCCTCTTCCCTGTTCCCTCCAGTTTAGCATACTAAGTCCGGTAGAGCCGTAATTTTAACAGACAATCACATATTTCTTCCTTTGATGCTGGATTACGGTATGGTTCAAATATAGCGGGTGTTGTGGCTAATTTTCCCAGTAATCCTCATGATTCTAAATTGGCGTTTTGTTCTGGGAATGGTGTAAATAATACATCTATTTCTCGGACTTCTCCAGCTACACGACTGGGTGCTTCAACTTTTCCATAAGAGGGTGTTTGAAAAGTTATGGTTGATGTATCAAATATTTTTACCCCTCCCTAACCCTCCCCTTGTAAAGCTTAACGGGTGACAAGGCGGCTAAAGAGCTTGTTTCATAAGGGATAGAGCCTGAAAGCCCCGTTGAAAAAAGAGGCGTTTATGAGGCTTGAGATTGATTAAATTCAGAGCTAAATCAGCCCATAATTCCATACCATAAATCCATAGTTGTCCGTAGAGAGCAAAGCTAAAATCACTTTGACGTGGGTACTTGTCCTGATGTTGTTGAATACGTCCGGCATAAGTCTCTATACCTAATTTTTTCATCCGTTGACCGTGCATAGTGGCTAAACTATAAGCAATGACAATCAATAATACTAAAGCTAAAAAGCGAGTTTCATTTACTTTAGTATCCTCTAAATTATAACCACCAGTTTTACAATCCTTAAAGAATTGCTCAATTCCCCATCGACATCTATAGAGGCATAAAGTTTGTTGGAGAGTTGGTAGATTCGTCAAGATATACCAAGGTTCTTTTGGTCCAGAGTTCCGATATTTTCTCTTCCAATAAACAGCGATATTAAATAAGCCTAATTCATCCCCTTTACCACATTTAACTTTTTCATAAAATCTCGACATTCCTGGCTTAAATCCTTGATTTTTAAGAACTTGATATTCTTGTTCAGGTTTTTCTTGAAAATAAAGGTTTTTCTTCTGGCGTAAAGCGAAGTAAACTCCTTGCTCATCAAGCCATTTAGCCAGTTTTGGACTATGAAATTCTCTGTCTGCTAACACCACAATTCGACATTTTTTTAACAACTTTATTGCTGTCTTTATTAATCTTTTCTGTGTTTGTAAATTACTATTTCCGACATGATTTAATGTTTCCCAATATAGTGGTAGGGCATGAGTACCCCATACCAATGTCACCATAAATATATTTCGCCCCTTCCACTGTGTTCTATCCAGTGCTACCATCCAATAACCATATTTTTGATACTGTTTTTTATGAAAATAACGGCGCTGTTCTCGATTCAGTTGTTTTGGTGTTAACGATTGTCTAATCCAATATTTTATCAATGGAAACCATAATAATTTTACGCAGAGTTTACCTATTCCTAAAAATCTTTGTAGATTACGTTTCCTGCTTTCATATTTAATTGGTTGGGGAAACAAGCTGGCCAATTTTGACAGTTTTACTTGGCGATGAGCCTGTATTAATAACAACAATATCTCTAGTGTCAAATACTGCTGTTCACTCAAATGCTTTCGGAAAATTGTTTGATATGATTGTGGTAACATTTTTTGCTTCGGGGGCTTCTTTGTCCCTATTTTTTTACTCCCTTATTTTCTCAAATTATTGCCACATCTCATCTTCAACCGCCTTGTCACCCGTTAAGCTTGTAAAGGGGAGGGAACTGGATTTTTATTGTTTTTCTCCTTGTAAAGGGGGGGTAGCAATGTGATGAAAATTACGGAATACCACTTTTAAAACATCCTCTAAGCTTTTAGTAGTTCTTCTAGGTAATCTTTTGCGAATTGGTCATGGATAAAACGAGTCATTTTAATTAAATGTACATTTCTAGTATTTCTTTAGCTGTACGATCGCACACTCCCAATTCTCCCAAACAATGGCGCATTTCTTGATAAGCTGTGAAAGTTTGTTGTCTTTTTTCAGGATTTAACAACAATTCCATTGCTGCTTTGGTAATATTCTCGGCTGTGGCTTGTTCTTGCAAGAATTCTGGGACAATTTCCCGCATGACAACTAAATTGACTGGAGAAGCAAAAGGAATTGAACCTTTAAGAATATGACGCGCAATCCAAGCTGTAAGAGGATGAAGCCGATAAACTACAACTTGGGGAACATTTAATAATGCTAATTCTAAATTCACTGTTCCCGACTTATTAATAGCAAAATCAGCCGCTGCTAAAATATCTTGAACGCCTTGTTGTTGACTTGATACTATTGTAGCTTTTAACCCATATTCTTGAATTGCGGCTGTAATTGGTTCTCTAAATGTTTCCAAGGATAGAGGAATCCAAAAATGGACATTTGGTAGTTTAGATTGGATGTTTTGGGCGGCTTGAAAAATTATTGGTAGAAGATATTTTAATTCTTGATGACGGGAAGCTGGTAAAAGTGCGATCGCTATTTCTTCTACTTTAACTCCTAATTTCTCCCTCGCAGTTGTCCGACTAGGCGCATTTGCCATTCTATCAATTAAAGGATGTCCTACCCAAGAAACATTTGCCCCATTTTGTTGATAATATCGGGCTTCTTCCGGGAAAATTGCTAATAGTTTATCTGTAAAACCAACAATGCGGTTAGTATTCTGAAAACTCATAGACCATACCCACTCTTGAGGAGCGATATAATAAGCCACAGGCACATCAGGCAAATTTTCCTTCATGAATGTACCAATGCCCAAATTTGGACCCATATAGTCAATGAGGACGACTAAATCCGGGGGATTTTTCTTCAAGTGAGCGATCGCTTGCCGTTGTACTCTTAAAGTAGGAATAACATAAGGCAAAGACTCAATCAAACCCATTGAACCAATACCGCTGGTATTACCCAAAATTCTTGCCCCGGCTTCCGCCATTTTATCTCCACCCAAGGCAATAATTTCTAATGTCAACCCCGCCGCAACAGCTTGGCGTTGAAGTGCCTTAATTAATAGCGAACCCTGTAGATCTCCAGAAACTTCGCCAGTGCTAATAAATATTCGCATTTTTAGATATTAGATATTAGATTTTAGATTTTAGATTTTCATGTCCTTTCCTACCCCATTCCCCCTTACAAATTACCTATTTTCTTCTTCTTCTTCTTCTTCTTCCTTCGTGTTCTTCGCTTCTATCCCTTCGGGACGCTCCGCGAACGTGGTTCATTCAATTTATATTCTGGCGACAAAAACAGAGTAAAATTTGAGGACGGGTAAACCCCGCCCCTATATCTATTCATCACTGACGGATTTTTTACCTTTTCCGGGAATTAAACCTCGTCTTCCCGACATTTGGGAAAGTAACAAGAAACGGCGAAGATGTTTTAATTCTTCTGTATCTCCTAAATTTTCCAACTCCTGCAAAGCATCTTTAAATAAAAACTCAGAACGATAGAGAAGACGGAAAGCCTTTTTAATTAATTGAAAGTCACTCGCAGGCATTCCCGAACGTTTTAATCCTACCAAATTGAGCGATCGCACTTTTGCCGGATTTCCCTCCACCAACATATAAGGAGGTACATCTCTATCAATGCGTGTCATTCCTCCCACCATTGACATCCCCCCAATATGGACAAACTGATGTACACCTAAAACGCCGCTGAGTCTAGCCCGCGATTCAATATGTACATGACCTGCTAACGCCACAGAATTAGCAATAATGACAGAATCCTCAAGCACGCAATTATGACCTACATGAACATAAGCCATCAATAAATTGCCATTGCCGATTACTGTCGCTTCACCCCTACCAGTAGCGCGGTTAATCGTCACATACTCACGAATGGAATTATTATTACCAATTTTTACCCAAGTAGGTTCTCCCACATACTTGAGATCCTGCGGCTGCATACCGATAGCTGCACCGGGGAAAATCTGATTTCCCGTACCAATTTCACAAGGTCCCTCCAGAACAGCATGAGCGCCAATTACAGTGTCTGCGCCAACTCTGACGTTCTCTCCAATCACAGCATAAGCACCGACTTGCACTGTTGGGTGGAGTTCCGCACTAGTATGTATGACAGCAGTTGGATGAATAAGTGTTTTCAACATATCTTTAACTATGATTTTTTTGATTTTTTTGATTAAGATGATTATGGAAATCGCATGATTTTCAACTATGATTCTTTTGATTTAGATCATCATGGCAATCACATTAATCAAATAAATCATAGTTAGGACTTAACTAATCAAAGAAAACATTAGCTCTCCTTCAGCGGCTAGTTGTCCGTCAACTTCCGCTCGTCCTTGCATTTTCCCGAAACGACGCTGTTTTACCCACAACAGTTCCACCGTCATTACCAGTTGATCACCGGGAACAACTTGACGACGAAAACGAACTTTATCAATACCAGCAAATACAAACAGTCCTCCTTTTGATGCTGGCATTTGCGTCATCACAATGCCCCCAACTTGTGCCATTGCTTCAATAATTAACACACCGGGCATGAGCGATCGCCCCGGAAAATGCCCTTGAAATTGGGGTTCATTAAAAGTAACATTTTTAATACCCACAGCCTTTTTACCAGGTACATAATCAATAATCCGATCTACCAGTAAAAATGGATAGCGATGGGGCAAAAGTTCCTGAATTTCCTCAATGGTCAAGGTAGTTTTAATTGTCTGTTTATCCTCACTTGATGTATTTACTTCCTGAGAATTAGGTTCGGTAATAGTGGACATTAGTTGTAAGTTATTTGAATGATTAGACACTAGGAATAGGTATACCAGGGAACAGGGAGCAGGGAACAGAGAACAATAAATAGAAATAAAAGTATAAATACTATCTTACTTTTTGATTACTGTTTCTCTCTTGCTCTCGGAAACTGCCATCAATTCAGGCATTTTAGAATAACTCTAAAATTTTCCGTGCTAGTTGAATGTGTAAATTATGACTAGCTTTGTACGCCAAAAAATGAGCAACAGGGAAAGTTCCCAGTAAACTTAAATCTCCTACTAGATCCAAAATTTTATGACGGACTGGCTCATTTGCAAATCGTAATGGGGGATTTAGCCAACCTTGAACCCCACAAACCAGAGCATTATCCAAACTCCCACCTTTAATTAATCCCGACCTTTGCAGATATTCAATTTGATCCTGTAACCCAAAAGTCCGTGCTGGTGCAATTTCCACCGCAAAATCCGCAGCAGACTTTTCCAAACAGGTCATTAATAACCAACTGTGCCATTGATTACCAATTGCCGCCAAATTAAAATCTATACCATAGCTAAATCGAGTTTCCGGTGCAGGTAGAGCGCAAACAAAAGCATCACCTTCATAAATCCAAATCGGTTCAGTAATCACAACAGGTGCGGGTAAATTATTCGCCATTTGAGCAACTAAACCCACCTCAGCAATTCTTTCACACCAAATCCGCGCCGAACCATCTAAAAGTGGCACTTCCGGTCCATCAATTTCAATTCTGGCGTTATCCACCCCCATAGCCGCCAAAGCTGCCAGTAAATGCTCTACAGTGCGAACACAGACCTCATCCTTACCCAACTGAGTAGAAAGCACAGTCTTACTCACAGCCGCAACCTGAGCAGGAATCATAGGTGAATTTGGTAAATCTACCCGCACAAAAAAGCGGTTACTTCCCGGTAGCGCAGGTAATATTCTCACCTGAGTATTGACACCACTATGCAAACCCACACCAGTCTGAGTAATTTCCCCGCCTAACGTATGTTGTTGCATCGCCCAACAATCCCCATATTGTAGTTACTATTGCTTATTATTAAGGCACAGGAGTCAGGAGGTAGGGGCGCAGGGCCTGCGCCCAAAAAAGATTCAGGAGTCAGGAGTAAAATTCCTAGCCACTGACAACTGACCACCGACCAATTTAAAATCTTTCTCCAATCCCAAAATTGATCCGACTATCACCTTCATCAGTGACACCATAATCTATACGAATTGGTCCAAGTGGAGACTGTATCCGCAAACCCACACCATAGCCATAGCCATTACCATTTTTCTTTAACAATTGTGCAGATTGGGTACTACTTCCCAAATCACTACCATAATCAAAAAATAGTGCGCCACTGACCACAGAGAACACAGGGAAGCGATATTCAACCGCCGCTTGGATATACTTACTACCCGTACCTAATCTGCCTTCGTCATAACCCCGAACCGAGTTACTACCACCCAGAGTAAAGGCTTCATAGGGAGGCACATCCCCAAATATAGTTCCGCCTTGGAGGTTAAATGCTAAAGTTTGCGGTTTTTTGCTAAAGCTAATCAATTTAATTGGTAGATACTGACTATAGTTACCTCGTAACCTAGTCATAAAAATACTACCTGAACCTATAGGTACAGATTGATCAACTCCAAAGCTGAGGAAAGAACCTTTTGTGGGTTGTAAGGCATTATTGCGGAGATCCCTTTGTGCGCCCAGCTTGAATAGTAATAAATCATCTTCCCCAGAAGACGAAAGGGTGAGGGGAATTTTACCACTGATGATTTGACCATTATCATTAAATATTGCCCCTTCCTTCCTTAAATTGCCGTCAGCATCACGACCAGAAACCCGTTGATACTGTAGTCCCGCAGAAGCCAGCCACTCGGAATTTTTGAAAGGATTGGCAGAAAGGGGACGAGTAAAGGTAACACCACCACCTAACCGGGTAATCCGAGGGCGATCTTGTTGATTTGTATCCGTAATATTACCAGGATTAAAGGTTTCAATGTTGTTATCTTTGCCTTCAAAAATTAGAGAAATAGAGCGACGACGGAAAATATTGGTTGTATATGAAGTTCGATAAGGATCACCACCAATCCAGGGATCAGTAAAGCGGAGGTCAAATAGTAGTTCTCGTTCTCCTAACTGTACCTCTGTCCCTAATTTTTGGTTTCTTCCTCCCAAGTTTTGCTGCTGATAGCTGACAGTTCCAAATAAACCACTGGCGGAACTGATTCCCGCCCCGGCAGCAATAGAACCGCTGGTACGTTCAATTACATTGACTAGGACATTTACTTTGCTGGGGTCAGTACCAGGGGCAAGGGATATAGGTTCAGTATCTGGTGGTTCAAACAATCCTAATCCATATATCCGTGCTAAGTCTCTCTGCACTGTATTGCGATTGAATACCGTTCCTGGCTTTAATTCTAATTCTCGCGTCACAACATAATCCTTTGTCCGTCCCCGAATTGGGTTGCCTTTGTCGTCTACGTCCTCACCATCTTTGTTACGGAATCGGACTTTCACGCTTTCTACAACCCCTTCAGCGACTTGGAGGGTAACAACTCCATTGTCTGAGACTTTGGGTGCGCCAATTAAGTTGGCTAATACATAACCTTGATCTTGATAGCGCTTAGTTAATTGCTTGATGCCTTCGCTTAGTTCCCGCAAGTTAAGAATTTTGCCATACTGATTACTAAATATTTCGTTGGCTGTCTCAGCAGGAAGGACAGAGGCTACACCCGTCCCAGGATTTGCTTCTAATTCTACTTTGGAGAGGATGGGATTGGGGGTAACAATAAAACTGACTCGCACACCAAGAGGGGTATCTTCTGGAAATGCTTGGACGTTGGAGAAAAACCCAGTTCTAAAAATTGCACTAATATCTTCTTGGAGTTGGGAACGGGTTGTTGTTTGTCCGGCTTGGGTACGAACTACTTTATAAACTTCGGTTTCTAGTGCGGGGGTGATTTGTCCTGTTTCTGATTTAATTGCTACCTCTGACACCAGTACACGGGCTTCCGTTGCTTCTGGACTAGATTCAGCCGCAGGAGGTTGGGTCGGTTTTGCTGGGGTAGTTACTGTGGGTTGTGGTGTAACTTCAGATTCCGTCTTGATTGTTGAGGGAGTTGAGTTTTTTTGAGTAGGTGTAGCCGCGGGGGGTTGAGTAGTCCCTGGTTGGGGGACTTGTGCGGTAATGGGAACTATTGTGGTTTTTGGCACAATAACAGATGCTTTGTCTACTGCTGCCGAATTGGCTGTGATCAGTTTGACAATGGGGGAAAATTGGTTAGATTCTTTTTCTCCAACTATTGGCACTATTAAGGCATGGGATGTCAGATTTTCACTAGCATCACTTTTGACAGGATGCTGTTTTTCTGGCTGGTTTGTTTCTGCTGTCAAAACTTCTGTGGTCTGTGGGTGACTATCAGTAGCTTGGGCGTTTGCTTTGACAGAAATTGCTAAAGGGACTGTAATGGCTACCATAGCCATTAATCCGGGTGTTAAATGTTTTTTAATCATATTTCTCTTCACTACCGCACACCATTATTTGTTAATCACTGGAAAAATTACTTACTCGGTTTTGTAACTTTCTACTACTTTTAATACTCTCTGTAAAACCTCCTGATAGGCATTTTCTACGTTTCCTAAGTCACGACGAAAACGGTCTTTATCCATAACTCGACGGTTAGTATCGGTTTCGGCTATGTCCCATAAACGACAGGTATCGGGACTAATTTCGTCAGCTAATAATACTTGCTGTTGGGAATCTACGCCAAATTCAAGTTTAAAGTCCACTAAGGTAATTTGACACTTTTCCCAAAACTGTTGCAGAAATTCGTTGATTTTCAAGGCAAGATGGGTAATTTGAGCAACTTGTTCCGGTGTGGCTAATTCTAGAAGAAATAGGCGATCGCTTGTCAGTAGAGGATCACCTAGACTATCATCTTTATAATAGAATTCCACCAAAGGCTGTGATAACACAGTTCCCAGTGCTAACCCAGTTTGCTGACACAGGCTACCAGCCGCAATATTTCTGACCACCACTTCTAAGGGGATAATTTTTACAGCCTTAACTCTCATCAAATTCGGGGCTGGACTATCAATAAAATGAGTTTTAATCCCCTGCATTGCCAATTGTTGGAACAGTTGACTAGAAATACTACAGTTAATCATGCCTTTGTTTTCAATGCTGCCCCGTTTTTGAGCATTAAAGGCTGTAGCATCATCTTTAAAATCAGCCAACAAAATCTCTGGATCATCTGTGGCGTAAAGAATTTTAGCTTTGCCTTCGTAAAGTTTAGAATTAACAGACATGGTAGTAGATACTGTTTTCGGTAATGGACTGCTTAAATCTGAAAGTTTCACTATTTTATCTTTGGTTAATCTGTTGTGGTTCTTGAGTAAGATCACATCACTGCATAATACGCAACAATTGAAGCTAGACTACCTCAGTTTGTAAACGGATAATAAATTAAGTCTAGTATTACAAAAATAACTCTATTCTTTCACACAATATGACCCATCCTTTTCTCAAACACCTCTATAGTCCAGAACGTCCCGTTATCGTCTTTGACGGCGCAATGGGAACCAACCTGCAAACCCAAAACCTCACCGCTGAAGATTTTGGCGGCGCACAATATGAAGGCTGTAACGAGTATTTAGTTCACACTAAACCCGAAGCTGTCGCCAAAGTTCACCGTGATTTTCTCGCCGCTGGGGCTGATGTCATTGAAACTGATACCTTTGGCTCTATGTCCATCGTTCTCGCAGAATACGACCTAGCAGACCAAGCTTACTATCTCACGAAAAAAGCCGCCGAACTTGCCAAAAGTGTAGCTGCGGAATTTTCCACCCCGGAAAAACCCCGATTTGTGGCTGGTTCTATTGGTCCGACAACTAAACTCCCAACTTTGGGACATATTGACTTTGACACCATGAAAGCCTCTTTTGCTGAACAAGCAGAAGCCTTATTTGATGGTGGTGTGGATTTATTCCTCGTGGAAACCTGCCAAGACGTGCTACAAATTAAAGCCGCACTGAATGGAATTGAGGAAGTTTTTGCCAAAAAAGGCGAAAGACGAGCCTTAATGGTGTCTGTAACTATGGAAAGCATGGGGACAATGCTGGTAGGGACAGAAATCAACGCCGTAGTTACTATTCTCGAATCTTATCCCATTGATATTCTCGGCTTAAATTGCGCCACTGGTCCCGACTTGATGAAACCACACATCAAGTATTTATCAGAACATTCCCCATTCGTAGTTTCCTGTATTCCCAATGCGGGTTTACCGGAAAACGTTGGCGGTCAAGCACATTACAGACTTACGCCCATAGAATTACGCATGGCGTTAATGCACTTCATCGAAGATTTAGGTGTCCAAGTGATTGGGGGTTGCTGTGGGACACGACCAGCACATATTCAACAATTGGCGGAAATTGCTCACGAGTTAAAACCAAAAGTTAGACAACCAATTTTAGAACCATCAGCCGCATCAATTTATACGACTCAACCCTATGAACAAGAAAATTCTTTCTTGATTATCGGTGAACGTCTTAACGCCAGTGGTTCTAAAAAATGCCGTGATTTACTCAACGCTGAAGACTGGGATGGTTTAGTCTCAATGGCGCGGAGTCAGGTAAAAGAAGGCGCACACATCCTTGATATTAACGTTGATTATGTGGGACGTGACGGCGTACGTGATATGCACGAGTTAGTTTCTCGTGTTGTCAATAATGTAACTTTACCTTTAATGCTGGATTCCACCGAATGGGAAAAAATGGAAGCGGGGTTAAAGGTAGCTGGTGGTAAGTGTTTACTCAATTCTACCAACTATGAAGATGGCGAAGACCGATTTTTGAAAGTGCTAGAATTAGCTAAAAAATACGGTGCTGGTGTCATTATTGGGACAATTGACGAAGATGGTATGGCGCGGACAGCAGAGAAAAAGTTTCAAATTGCCCAACGGGCTTACCGTCAAGCTGTAGAATATGGGATTGCGCCTACAGAAATATTCTTTGATACTTTAGCTCTACCGATTTCTACTGGGATTGAAGAAGATCGAGCCAATGGTAAAGCTACCATTGAATCAATTCGCCGTATTCGCCAAGAATTGCCCGGATGTCATGTGATGTTGGGCGTTTCCAATATCTCTTTTGGCTTAAATCCCGCCTCGCGGATGGTACTAAACTCGATGTTTTTGCATGAAGCTATGCAAGCGGGCATGGATTCAGCAATTGTCAGCGCGAGTAAAATTTTACCACTGGCTAAGATTGAACCGCAACATCAAGAAGTTTGTCGGCAATTAATTTATGATGAACGTAAATTTGATGGTAATGTCTGCGTTTATGACCCCTTGGGAGAATTAACCACAATTTTTGCCGGAGTCAAAACTAAACGGAATACGGGAATTGATGCCAGTTTACCCATTGAAGAACGTTTGAAACGTCATGTTATTGACGGTGAACGTATTGGTTTAGAAACCCAATTAACAAAAGCTTTAGAACAATATCCTCCTTTACAAATCATCAATACTTTCTTGTTAGACGGAATGAAAGTTGTCGGTGAATTGTTCGGTTCTGGACAAATGCAATTACCTTTTGTCTTACAATCTGCCGAAACCATGAAAGCTGCGGTTGCTTATTTAGAACCGTTCATGGAAAAGTCGGAATCTGGCAATAATGCGAAAGGAACTTTTGTCATTGCCACTGTTAAAGGTGACGTTCACGATATTGGTAAAAACCTCGTAGATATCATTTTATCTAACAATGGTTACAAGGTAATTAACCTGGGAATTAAGCAATCTGTAGAAAACATTATTCAAGCTTACGAACAGTATCAACCTGATTGTATTGCCATGAGTGGATTGTTAGTAAAATCTACCGCTTTCATGAAAGAGAATTTACAAACTTTTAATGAAAAGGGAATTACTGTGCCAGTAATTTTAGGTGGTGCAGCTTTAACTCCTAAATTTGTAAATCAAGATTGCCAAGGTACTTACAAGGGTAAGGTTGTCTATGGTAAAGATGCCTTTTCTGATTTGCATTTCATGGATAAGTTAATGCCTGCAAAAACAACAGGTAATTGGGATAATTTGCAGGGATTTTTGGATGAGGTTGTAGAAAATGGACATCAATCTTTTGAGGAAAATATCAGGCAAGATGCCCACTCCACAATAGATAATTCTGATGTTAAAAAAGA
Source organism: Anabaena sp. WA102 (assembly GCF_001277295.1). Lineage (NCBI taxonomy): Bacteria > Bacillati > Cyanobacteriota > Cyanophyceae > Nostocales > Nostocaceae > Anabaena > Anabaena sp. WA102. Next base: position 5,060,085 of record NZ_CP011456.1, read on the forward strand.
GGTTGATACTCGGCGTTCTGATGCTGTAGCTGTAGATATTGAACGTCCGCAACCACCTTTTTGGGGAACGCAGTTTTTACAACCTGATGATATTTCTTTGGAGGAATTATTCTGGTATTTGGATTTACAAGCTTTGGTCGCTGGACAATGGCAATTCCGCAAGCCCAAGGAACAATCTAAGGAGGAATATCAGGCATTTTTAGCTGATAAGGTTTATCCAGTTTTGGAAGAATGGAAACAGCGCATTATTGAGGAGAATTTATTACATCCTCAAGTGATTTATGGATATTTCCCTTGTCAATCTGTGGGGAATAGTTTATTGATTTATGAAACGAACCACAGAGGCGCAGAGGACGCAGAGGTAAGAGCTAGTTTTGAGTTTCCGCGTCAGAGGTCTTTGAATAGGTTATGTATTGCGGATTTCTTTGCACCAAAAGAATCAGGAATTACTGATGTTTTCCCCATGCAAGCGGTGACTGTGGGGGAAGTCGCAACGGAGTTTGCCCAAAAGCTATTTGCGAATAATCAATACACTGATTATCTGTATTTTCATGGTATGGCTGTCCAGGTTGCGGAAGCTTTGGCAGAATGGACTCACGCCAGAATCCGCCGGGAGCTAGGTTTTGGTGATTCTGAACCGGACAATATTCGGGATATGTTGGCGCAGCGCTATCAAGGTTCTCGGTATAGTTTCGGCTATCCAGCTTGTCCGAATATCCAAGATCAGTATCAGCAGTTGGAGTTGTTGGGGGTTGATAGGATGAAGATGCACATGGATGAAAGTGAGCAATTATATCCTGAACAGTCGACAACGGCGATTATTACTTATCACCCTGCGGCGAAGTATTTCACGGCTTAATCTATCCCTCAGAATACAATTCTGGGAGTATACAAATAAAGTCCGCGCAGGCGGACTTTATCATAACCATAAGCATTTAGGAACAATGACAAAACTTAGTAGTATTTTTGTTTCTTTATTAGCAGCAGGAACAATTTCTCTGACAACACAAGTTCAAGCACAGACAAATTCAGGTCCCATAAGTGAACCAAATGTTAAGCTAAACGTACAACGCAGCAGTGGTAATTGTCCGCCAACAGTCGGGTTGTGGTGGATAACTCTGCCTTTTGAGGGTGGTGCAGAACATACAGTTGTTGCCAATACAACAGCTTTTGCAGATAGAGTTAAATTAGTTTCTGCTAGTAAGCAGTTCATAGAATTTGTTTCACCTTTACGCAGTAATTATGCTGCCTGTGTCGGTCAAACCCGTAATCAGGAATACAATTTTTACAATGTCCAATTTAAAGATAAAAAAGCTTATTTTCGGGTAGATTTGCGAAAAATCAACGCCCCAGCCCAGACAATTATTTACAACACCATAGCCGGTTCTCGTCCTTATGTCCGTTGGGCAATAGCAGATTAGGAAACATTGTTGAGGTGCTGTAAAGTGATCCAGGTAGGCATTTATCAGGATGATCATGGCGCTTTATTTAGATTCAGCTATTGCCGCAGAAGCCGAAATTGTTAAATATTGGGGTTGGGTGAAAGGTATTACCACCAACCCCACATTATTAGCGCAAGCTAACACCCCACCGGCAACCACCCTCAAAACCTTAGTTTCCTTAACTTCCGGTCCTGTATATTATCAACTCCTAGCTTCAGATCAGGAGAAAATGATAGCCGAAGGGAGAAAAGCCTTTGAAATTATTGGTTCTCAAACCATCTTGAAAATTCCCGCTACACCGCTAGGATTTGAGGTAGTAGCCACCCTTTCCTCGGAAATTACCTGTTCCGTCACCGGCATTTACAGCCCCGCACAAGCCGCTGTAGCTAAGGAAGCAGGGGCAAAAATTGCGATCGCCTATGTGAATCGGGCAGAACGCTTGCTAGGAGACGGTATTGCCTTAGTCCGCGATATGTCCAGTATCCTCAAAGGCAGTGATGTGGAAATTTTAGCAGCTAGTATCAAGTCACCAGCGGAAGCAGCCGCATCTCTCCAAGCCGGTGCAAATCATCTCACCCTACCCTTAACAATGTTGCAAGCGATCGCTACCCATGAATTTTCCCATCAAACCGTGATTGATTTTGCGGCTGGAGGAATTGGTTTAACAGTTTAACTTGATCTCACCTCAATCCTATATAGAGAAGACTGTTAGTGAATCAATGCAGGGTTTCACCCCTCATCCTGAAACCCTGCATTTTGCATAATTAGAATACTTTAAAATCGGGTTTATAGTCATAGACACAATGCCTTTAAAGCCAGTGAAATCAAGCTATGTCAAGAGTGATGGGTGTGACCCCCTATTAATTATTCTCGAAAAATATAGGTTAAAAACTGTTGGAGATGAACAAATAAAAAAAATAAAAATAAATGCCAAATTGGCAACCACGATGAAATTATCCAGGCTAAATTATATTAGACAAGCAAAAAACAAGAGGGTTGTTAAAAAGCTGAATCAATTAACAAAAGGCTCTTGTAGAGGTTGTCTAAAAAATAAATAGAATTAGTATTTGCTGCATAGGAATACCTGCTAAGTATAGACGTTATCGTTAACCTGCAAATTACCCCCCTAATTAGCGGTTCTCGTCTATATGAATAAAGTTCCTAATCGCTTCAGCAGCAAATGGTAGAGTGGGAGAGAAAGGCGCTTGGTAATGCCTCCTCCCACTCTCTTTTTTTGGGTACTTTTTGCCGATTTCTTAAGAATTAAGTAGGTTGGCGTTGAAAATTGTCGTTATAGCAAGGCAAGAGGCAAGAGGCAAGAGGCAAGAGTAAAGAAGTTTTCAGCGATTTTACGTTTCTTTACACAGTTTGGTTTTATTGTGTTCACCTACTTAGGAACTTCCAATTAAAAAAATACCCAAAAATTTCTTGTGGTGCGGGGCGAATTGCCCGCTAATCATCAAGGACGGGCAGGATGTCCATCCCACAAAATTGGGTAATTTATTTTTTGGTGTTCCCTAAATTCACGCCAGACAACAAGCCAGTTTTACCCCTGATTTCTGGCATACAGTACCCACTAGATAACTCCCTCTTCTATATTTTATACATTACTAGAGAAGAGGGAGCATCAATAGATGACGGGGAATTTACTTAGATTAATTTTTGTTAAGCGGCAACTTTTTCCTCAAGGGGTTTAAAAGTTTTCTTGGTTGCACCGCAAATAGGACAATGCCAATCTTCAGGAATATCTGCAAATGCTGTACCTGGTAAAATTCCTGAATCTGGATCACCTGTTACAGGATCATAAATCATGCTGCATTGTCTACAAATCCATTTTTGAGTTTGCGGATTTTCACTAGCAACTCTAGTTACAGCGTCTCCACCGTTCAAGATTTCTAAGGCTTCAGTATAGCGATCTGCGTGATAATTTTCAATGAATTTAAGCAACCCAAATCGGTGGGCGGCAGCACGAAATGTGTTAGCGTGATCACTAGATTCTTGAGCTTGTTGGAGAAATTCTGCTGCTGCGGGATGATCTCGATCATGTTCAGCAGCAGCAGCAAATTCAGGATACATGGTTGTGTATTCATAGGTTTCGCCTGCGATCGCTAAAGATAAACAACGAGAGATGATTTCCCGTTTTTGTTCATCAGTTAAAGCTGTTGCATCTTGAACAACAAGTTCTGGATGTAATAATTCAAAATGTGCAAAAGCGTGTTCGGTTTCTTGATCTGCTGTTTCTTTAAAGAGTTTTGCTAAATCGGAAAACCCTAGTTTACGTGCGACTGCTGCAAAAAATAGGTATTTACGATTAGCCATTGATTCCCCACCAAAGGCTGATTCTAAATTTTGTAGTGTAGTAAAGTTGGATAAATCCATAATTTGCGAATCTCGATGAGAGGTTGTTGCCTAATATTAAAACACATTCGTAAGAATTCAGAAGTTCATAATGAAGCATGAAGGATGAAGAACATTTTTCTTCTATCTTCCCCGGTCTCTGTTGCCTGAATCCTTACACACATTCTTTAAGATTTAATTAACAATGATTACTAACGAATTACCAAAACACGCTGAGATTATTGCTAAACAACGGCAGTTTTTCCAAAGTAGTAAAACGAAAGATGTTACTTTTCGGATTGCCCAACTCAAAGTCCTTAAACAGTTAGTAATTGAGAATAAAGCAGCAATTATTCAGGCATTAAAAGCTGATTTAAATAAACCAGAATTTGAGAGTTATGCTACGGAAATCGGTGTTAATAAAGAAATTGATTATGCCATCAAACATATCAATACTTGGACAAAACCCAAAAAAGCAGCCGTTCCTTTAGATTTATTTCCATACTCGGCTAAAATATGTCCAGAACCCTTAGGAGTAGTTTTAATTATTGGACCTTGGAATTATCCATTTCAGTTAATTATCTCACCTTTGGTTGGGGCGATCGCTGCGGGAAATTGTACTATTATTAAACCTTCAGAACTCGCACCGCGGACTTCGGATTTAATTACAAAACTTATTCATAAATACTTTTCTCCAGAATATATTACAGTTGTCCCTGGTGCAGTGGAAACGAGTCAAAAGTTACTAGCAGAAAAATTTGATCACATCTTTTTTACTGGTGGTACAGCCATTGGTAAAATAGTTATGGAAGCTGCTGCCAAACATCTCACTCCGGTAACTTTGGAATTGGGTGGAAAAAGTCCTTGCATCATTGATACGGACATTAATCTAGAACATACCGTCAAACGCATTATTTGGGGTAAATTTATTAATGCTGGACAAACTTGTATTGCCCCGGATTATTTGTTGGTAGATACGAAAATTAAACCAAATTTAGTCAATGCTTTGCAGAAATGTCTGCAAGAATTTTATGGGGAAAATCCAGCTAACAGTGCCGATTATGCCAGAATTATTCATCAAAAACATTTTGACAGATTAGCAAATTTACTCAAGTGTGGTGAAGTGATTATGGGGGGAGAAACTAAACCTGAAGAACTTTATATTGCCCCCACGCTACTGGAAAATGTTTCTTTAACAGATCCGGTAATGCAAGAGGAGATTTTTGGACCGATTTTACCAATTATTGAATATACAGATATCAATGAAGCTATTACTTTAATTAACTCTAGACCAAAACCCCTGGCTTTATATTTATTTTCCCAAAACAAAAACCTGCAAAAACGGATTTTACAGGAAACATCATCTGGGGGAGTATGTATTAATGACACAGTAATGCAGGTTGCTGTTTCTTCCTTACCATTTGGGGGTGTGGGTGATAGTGGGATGGGTAGCTATCACGGTAAAGCTGGTTTTGATACCTTTTCCCATTACAAAAGTGTCTTACAAAACTCATTTCCTTTGGATATAAACTGGCGATACGCACCCTATCTAGGTAAATTATCGCTGTTGAAAAAAATTATTGGTATTTAATAAAAATTCATTAGGGGCGCAGGGCTTGCGCCCAGTCACTCATACGCCCAGGAGTCAGTCGAAAGGGCTTAATTATTTGATCCTCCATGTGGGGGTCTAGCGCTGCTCATTGGTGTCAACTTAAGCTCAAATCCCTACCACATCTAGTTCCTAGTCTCTGACTAGGAATGCAGTTGATGAGGCTCTGCCTCTAATATTATTGAAGGCAGAGCCTTCTAGAATTCATTCCCAGTCAGAGACTGGGAGTGAGATGACTTGAGTTCTTTGCGGGATAGAGGTTTTACGTTAAGTTGACACCAATGAGCTTTTGCTTTACCCTTACACATTTAGGTTTTTAGTAATCTTGTAAAAATTCAAATCTCAGCCGTCACGAGTATAAATTTATTCTAACTCCTGAATTGGAGACTATTGAATTATTCTCTAAGATTCTTCTGTTTCTTCTTCCTCAATTGCTGGATAGACGAAGTTAGAACGACCACTTAAAATTGATTTACCAAGGGAGATAGCTTTTTGCGCTTCAACAGCAGCTTTGTGTCTCCAGGTGGCGCGGCGTTTATCTCGTTTAGATTTTGATGTTTTCTTCTTAGGAACAGCCATGACAGCGGTATATCGTGATTCTTGACAACCTTCCTATTGTAAGCGATTAATTGACTTTTGACCGGAAATTTTAGATTTTAGATTTTAGATTTTAGATTAAACAAGTTGGCATGGGTTCCCGTTCCTTGAGAACGGAAAAATACTCGCTGCGCTGCGTACGCTTCCCTAACGTAAATCCCAAACCCCAAATTTTCCAACTCTACACGTGGAGTCAATCCAAAATCGAGTGACTTGGGCAAAAGCGGTACGGAAGTAAGTAGGTGAACACAATAAAACCAAACTGTGTAAAGAAATGTAAAATCGCCTAAACCCTCTTCACTCTTGCCTCTTGCCTCTTGCCTTTTGCCTTGCCATAACGACAATTTTCAACGCTCACCTACTTATGTCACTCTACTGATCAATTAACAGTAATAAGCGGGCTGTTTTAAAATAAGTTGTCCAATTTTGGGGATCTGGCAGTTTTTGCCATTGAGGGCGACTGACTTCTAATGATAAGATTGGTGCGATCGCTCCCCGATTTTGTGCTGAAATAATAACAGATACTTCTGTCACCAAAATATCTTGGTCAAAGCTCCGTTGAGTTGCGGCTCTAGCGGTAAATTCTGCCCTTCGTAGCACGGTTTCGTAGCTTTCCTCTGGTAAACGGTCTATCAGCAAATCTACTCTGGCTGTGTAAGCTTGGACAGTCTGCGGAGCGATCGCTTCTGTCGTTAACCATAAAGGAACTGCTAATAACAGCCAGACTCCACTATGAATAATCTGGATTTTTTTGCCAACTTGGCTAATAATTGAAAAGGGGATCACTGAAAATGATTGTATTGTATCAATTCTGAACATAATCTTCTATCTCATGAATGACAGGTCATGGAAATCGAGTGCGAGTATTTTACGATTATTTATGTTGTATCCACTACAACTGATTTCAGCAATAGGTGAAAATTAATTAAACTATAGCAACGGACAAGGTGCAAAAGGACATGAATTAGCAATGAACCGCTGTCTAAAAGAGAGTTTTACTCGATGACTCGGTGACTCCTGCTATAAGTAATTGGACAAAAATATTTACAGTCATTGCGAGCGAAGGGAAGCAATCGCCAGGGTTGTGATTGCTTCATTTCACTTCGTTCCATATGGCTAACGCCACGCCACGCTTACGCCATGACATTGTGTAATTAATTCCGTCTCACTACTTATAAAAAATAAGTTAGCTTTGTGCTTAACGCCCCCGTGCTAAGGGCAATTTTCAGCAAACAACAAACAAACAACCGACTCATAGCGGGATGGTAAATTACTGGGCGATCGCCATCGGCATTGATCAATATCAATTCTTTCAACCTCTCAGTTGCGCTCAAGCCGATGCTGAGGCAATTAAGGATTTTTTGGTAACACAAGCAGGTTTTCTCCCCGAAAAATGCCTGTTAATGACAAATACCTCGCCCCCCATAGGAGAACAATCCTCCTATCCAACAAAAGAAAATATCCTCTTGTTGCTAGAAGAATTAGCAGCGACACTTTGGCAGCCAGGGGACTACCTATGGTTGTTATTTAGCGGCTATGGGGTTAACCACAAAGAACAAGATTATTTAATGCCAGTCGCCGGCAATCCCGATCAAGTTCCCGAAACTGGTATAGAAGTGCGATCGCTCATGCAGAGTCTACAAGTTAGCGGACTCAATATCTTACTCATCTTAGATATTAACCGCGCTTTTGGGACTCAAGCAGATGCCCCCGTAGGACAAGAAATTATCGAATTAGCCCAAGAACTACAAATGGGCGCAATTATTTCCTGTCAACCCGAGGAATTTGCCCATGAAAGCACAGAATTAGGTCATGGTTTTTTCACAGCAGCATTATTAGAAGCTTTAGGTTCTGGACAAGGATACAACTTTGCTGATTTAGCTGCCTATGTAAGTTATCTTACCCCGAAACTTTGTCAACACCACTGGCGACCAGTCCAAAACCCCATGACTGTCATTCCCTCTCCAGAGCCAGCTATTTTACCCACGTTGACACTAGATGAAAACTCAGAAGCGCTAATTTTCCCAGCCGAAAGTTTTGCTATCACCCGCACCGCACCCCCCATAGAAAATAGCACCTTTAGCAGCATAAACAGAGCTTGGTGGGCAGAAAATGCCTCAGTCGAGACCACTTTAAGCCCCACAACAACCGAGGCAAATTTAGTCCCCCCACTCATATCAAAGTCACTTGTTAGCAACAATCACACCTTAACAACTTCCCCAGAATCCCAGCCCAGTGGCAGATTTATTCCCGCTATTACTACAGCCAATACCTATACTTCCCTGCAATCTGAACGACCAATTTGGCAACAATTTATCATCTGGGGTGGTGGTACTATGGTGATAGTAGGGCTAATCGCTACATTTTTACTCCGTAATCACGAGAGTTTTCGGTTTAAAAATTTCTCAAAAACAGTATCTAGTAATCAGACTAGCAAACTGCAATTTCCCCAAATATTTAAAACTTCTCAAAATCCTAGTAACGCCCAAATTAGTGCCAATACAGACTCTAAAAAACGCAATCAAGCGATTTTAGATCTAGAAAAAATGTTGCTTGTCCCCACACAACCGAATCATTTAAGCATTGCGATCGCTAAAGCCCAGAGAATCCCCCCGGATGCACCACTATACGCCAAATCTCAGGAAAATATTCAGGTCTGGTGCCAAATGATTTTGGCATTAGCACAGGCACAAGCTCAACAAAAAAAATATCCAGCCGCCATCACAATTGCCAAGTTAATCACCACAAAAGATCCGCTTTATTCCCAATCTCAAACAGTCATTCAAAAATGGCAACTAGAAGCCAAGCAATACGTAAGTAATAAAACTCTCTTAGATGCAGCTAAAAATTTAATTATTCCTGAACAGGCATCAACCTATAATCGCGCCATCGAAGTTGCTAAAAAAATTCAAAAAGGACAACCTGGATTTGAAATTGCCCAAACATTAATTAATGAATGGAGTGAGAAAATTTTAGATTTAGCCAAAATCCGTGCCACTCAAGGAGATTTTCAAGCTGCTGTCGCCACCGCCGCATTAGTCCCACAAGTAACGATTGCCTACGAAGATGCTCAGGATGCTATCCAAAAGTGGCAACAGCAAAAGAATTAGTCAGTTGTCAGTGGTCAGTGGTCAGTTGTCAAACTATTACCCATTACCCATTACCCATTACCCATTACCCATTACCCATTACCCATTACCCATTACCCATTACCCATTACCCATTACCCATTACCCATTACCCATTACCTATTACCTATTACCCATTAGCAATACTGAGAAATGTCTTCGCCACAGGTATCAGCTAGATAGCACATTGCTTTAAATCGCAAACCTACTACTTCTTCGTATAAAGGATTAAGTTTACACATTGGCGGAATATGAAACAGTGTTTTACCAAATACTTTGACATCACGCTCAAATGGACACTGAGCCGGAATGTATTTACAGAGACGATGAGCTAATAGGCGATCGCGCACCTGAATATTATCCAACCAATTACGCAAAGGACGTAAAAATTCCCAAGTCGGCTGGGCTGCAACATGGTGTAACGGAGTCATATTAGCTTCACTAGCGTCTACTGGATGTAGAGAAATCCAACTTGCTAGAAAAATGTTTTTGTTAGTATTTTTAGATACATTCATGGTAATTCCTCTTTTGTTGTGAGGGTATTCACCTCATAGATGAATATGTAATATGACAAGAACCTAAACCGAAAAACAGGATTATTACAGAAATTCCGTAAAAAGTCTAATTAACTGCTTCCTATGGTTGAATTTATTATGTTAATAAGTCACTCTGACCATAATTTCCCAAAAAGCAATACTGTGTTCATTCAATTTTACTAGTAACTTGGCACAGTTAAAATTTTAGTGAAGACATCTGCCTTTGGGTGTGATTTCTGTTAACTGCAACAAAACTTATTATAGCAATAATTATCAATAAATAGGATTAGGAAAAATACTCTCAAACAGCAAACTTTAGACAGTAATTTTTGCTAAATTTGCCATTTACAGCACATTATCTTTAACTCAACCAGGTTTAGCTCTCAGTTACATCCCATACCTATGGATAAACCGTACCACTATTGCCTTAGTCCGTGCCGCTGTGTTGATAGCTTTGGGTGTCCTGAATTTGCAGGAAGCGTGGTATTCCATAGATGCCAACATCATTGTATTTTTGTATTGTATTTTTGTTAAGCATGATGGTGATTAACGCCAACCTGTCCTATGTCGGCTTTTTCCGCAAAGCACCGATATTGCTACTGAGATGTATCCGTAGTCCTCTAAGCTTATTGATAGTTATTACTTTCGGCTGTGGCATCTTCTTTGCTTTCTCAATGACACCATAGACCTAATTTTTACACCCCTCACTTTAAGTCTAACTCTATCTTTAGGCTTAAATCCCATTCCCTAGAACTTTTGCGTATTCTTGCTACAGAGACAGTCAATTAAAGAATAACACTTTTATAATTACTTACGGGTATCTAAACTCCAGTTAATACTGATGCTTCAATATCTATCTTTAGATGGATTGACATTGATCTTAGTTTTTGCTTGCTTCAAATTTATACCATTTTAAAGAATTTTTTCTGAAATTGGCTGTTTTTGCCATTGCTTTTATCTGGTAATGTAATTTTTATTCAAAAACGGATCATACCTTTTTAGGGGGTGTTTGAAAAGTTTAGTTATTTTTTTGCATAAGGCTACAACCCATTTATACTATGACTTCCAAAATTGTTATTAACGAAATTTCCTTAACTTCGTTAAATTAGCACATACTGAATTACTGATCTGATATAACTTGGAAACAGCGAAACAACGTTATCCCATTAGAGAATGTTTTAAAAGTTGTATCCCGTAATTTTCATCACATTTTTACCCCCCTTTCCCCTTATGAAGGGGGGAAATAAGAAAAACCAGTTCCCTCCCCTTCACAAGGGGAGGGTTAGGGAGGGGTAGAATATTTGATACAGCAATCATGACTTTTCAAACACCCTGTTAGTAAAATTAGCATCTACTAAAATCAGCGCCATGAAAATTGTCACCAAAAATCTTTTACAACCAATATTTTCTCTAACTTTCCTTGTGGGACTCTCCGCACTGGTATCATCATGTCAACCGTCCCAACCAAATAAGACAACAACAGCTATTAAAATTGATGGTTCAGACACTGTTTACCCTATTACCCAAGAAGTCAGCAATGATTATAACTTCCAGAAAAATAATGGTAAATCACCTTCAGTAAAAGCAATTGAACTTAATTCTTCCGGTACTAGTAGCGGATTTAAAAAGTTTTGTTTGGGAGAGACAGATATTAACAATGCTTCTCGACCAATTCATACTCATGAAATCAAAGAGTGTAATCAAAATAACGTGACATTTCTTGAATTACCCATTGGTTTTGATGCAATAACAATAGTAGTTAACTCTCAAAATAATTGGGCGCAGGATATAACCTTGGCAGAACTCAAAAAAATCTGGGAACCATCAGCCGAAGGTAAAATTACTACATGGAATCAGATTCGTCCTACTTGGCCGAATAAACCCTTGAACCTTTATGGTCCTGATAAAGATTCAGGCACTTTTGACTATTTTACACAAATTGCCGTAGGACAAGAAGGGGCTATTCGTAAGGACTATAAAGCTGATAAAAATTACAAAGTCATAGATAGCAAAGTTAGCAGTGATATCAACGCCTTAGCTGTCATTCCCTACGCCTATTACAACTCTAGCAAAGATACATTGAAAGCCTTATCTGTAGATAGCGGTACTGGTGCAGTGATGCCTTCGCGGACAAGTGTGAAATGGGGAAAATACCGACCACTTTCTCGTCCACTGTTTATATATGTCAGCTATAAATCTCTGCGGCAAAAACCAGATATGAGAGAATTTTTAGAATTATACATGGATAAAGCACCTGAGTTTGTCAGTGCTATTGGGGATGTACCCTTAACAGATCAAGCTTACAAATTAAATAAGATCCATTTTAACAAAGGTAAAGTCGGCACTGTTTTTGAGGGTAAATCTCAATTTAATTTAACTCTAGAACAGGTCTTGCAAAAACAAGCTAAGTTCTAAGGGAACACCAAAAAATAAATTACCCAATTTTGTGGGATGGGCATCCTGCCCGTCCTTGATGATTAGCGGGCTTTTCGGCCTGCACCACAAGAAATTTTTGGGTATTTTTTTAATTGGAAGTCCCTAAGTTCGGCTGAAAAGCGCAAAGATGCCAAAAAACACCTTTGCGCCTTTGCGCCTTTGCGTGAGCTAACTCTTAAGAAGCAACCGCAGTAGAACGAGTACGTCGTCTTCTACCATCAGAAACCTTCACAGCAGGTTCTTCAGGAACTTGCATCAACAACGTCAAAGAAGGTTGACATTGCAACTCTCTCCGCATAGAACGCGCCAACTCACGTTCTAAAGTTTCCTGCAATCCACCCCAATCTGTATCAGCGGGTTGTCCTTCTACGGGAGAAAACTCTGTCCAGCGGACGCTAAGAATTTCCTCAATGCGTTGTTGTACCCATTTTTGTAAGAGCGATCGCTCGATGCTTGTCACAACACCCTGCATATGAATTTCAGTTTTTGCCATTAGCTTACCACTCCAGTCAATAGCAGCAGCAATAGTCACAGTCCCTTCAGAAGCCATGCGCTGGCGTTCTTGCAACACCTTAGAACTCACCATACCAGAACTAGAAGTATCCACCAATTCAATCCCCGCTGGGACTTTTCCAGCAACACGGATAGAATCTTCCGTTAACTCGATGACATCCCCATTTTGGATAATCACCATATTTTCTGCTGGAATCCCCATACTTTGAGCAGTTTCCGAATGCTTCACCAACATCCGATGTTCACCGTGAAATGGCACAAAGAACTTAGGACGAGTTAAAGCAATCATCAGCTTTTGTTCTTCTTGACAGCCGTGGCCAGAAACGTGAATCCCTTTATCCCGTCCATAGACCACTTTTGCCCCCTGAATCATCAATTTATCAATGGTGTTCACCACTGCAATTGTGTTACCGGGAATAGGGTTAGCGGAGAAGAGAACCGTATCTCCTTGGCGAATTTTGATATGGGGGTGTTCTTTATTGGCAATTCTTGTCATCGCTGCCATTGTTTCACCCTGAGAGCCAGTGGTTAAAATCAGCACTCTCTCATCTGGCATTCCCCGAACCGTATGCAGCGGTTGAAATAGGCTATCTTCGCATTTGATATAACCTAAATTCCGAGCATGGGCGATTAAATTCAGCATAGAACGCCCAACGATTGTCACCACACGATTATGTTTTCTTGCTAGTTGCAAAATCATGTTGATGCGATGGACGCTAGAAGAAAAGGTCGTGACAAATAAGCGTCCAGTAGCGTGAGAAAATTCTCGGTCAAGGTTAGGAAAAACAGCCCGTTCGGAAGGTGTAAATCCTGGCAATTCTGCGTTAGTGGAATCACTCAAAAGGCAAAGTACGCCTTTTTCACCATGTTCTGCCAGACGTTGTAAATCAAACTTTTCACCATCTACAGGAGTATGATCAATTTTAAAATCTCCTGTGTGGATAACTACGCCCAATGGTGTATGAATAGCAACGGTAAAGCTATCAGCAATGGAATGGGTGTTACGGATATATTCGACAAAGAAATGTTTACCAATTCTCACCACATCACGGGGGAGGACTGTTCTTAGTTCTGTGCGATCGCGTACCCCTGCTTCTTCTAATTTACCCTCTAGCATTGCCATTGCTAGTCTAGGTCCATGAATCACCGGAATATCAAATTGCTTTAAGTGAAAGGCAATTCCCCCGATATGGTCTTCGTGACCATGAGTAACGATCATGCCCTTAATTTTGTGGCGATTTTCTCGGAGATAAGTTGTATCTGGCAATACAATATTTACCCCGTGCATGGCTTCTGTGGGAAAGGCTAATCCTGCATCTAACAGGATAATTTCGTCCTCATACTCGAAAACGCAAGTATTTTTACCTATTTCGTGTAACCCGCCCAAAGGAATGATTTTCAGAGCGAGATTAGATTCGTTTTTAGACATTTTCTCCTGGAGATTTTGTTAGTTGTGAATCAGTTGATAGTTCGGTTTCTTGTATGAAAGAAAAGACCAAATTTTCTGTTTAAATTCAGCTTCTATAAAGTCCTATTTGATTTCGTTGACATCAAACTGAATAATTTTTATATTGTTCAGTTGTAGCACAAGTGTTAAGACGATAATCTAGTCACCATTTGTACACATTATTTATAAATCACTCACCTATTGGGGCTGAGATTAAATTCAGCTTTTGCATTACTGACTCTAATTTTTTCGATACATCCGTATCAGCTTCATATAAGGGTAGACGAGTTGAACCTACTTCCCAACCTTGCAGTTTGAGTGCTTCTTTGACAGGAATGGGATTTGTAGTTAAAAATAGAGCTTTAAACAATGGAAACAATTGCAAATGAATGTCAGTAGCAAGTTGAGTATTTCCCACTTTCCATGCTTGAATCATTTTTTGGATGTGATTACCCACTAAATGAGAAGCTACACTGACTATCCCTTGAGATCCTATGGCTAACATTGGTAAAGTTAAAGAATCATCTCCAGCGTAAATCTGAAATTCTTTGGGTGTCAAGCGACGGATTTCACTCACTTGATCTAAGTTACCACTGGCTTCTTTAATGGCGACAATGTTATCAATTTCCGCTAATCTTACCACTGTTTCGGAACTGAGGTTTTGTCCCGTGCGCCCAGGAATGTTATACAACATCATTGGCAGGTCAGGACAGGACTGGGCTATTGCCTGAAAGTGTTTGTATAATCCAGCCTGTGGCGGTTTGTTGTAATAGGGAACTACTTGTAAAGAACCATATACTCCTATTTTAGCTGCTTTTTGGGTGGCGGCGATCGCTTCTTTGGTGTCATTAGAACCAGAACCAGCAATTACTTTAGCTTTACCTGATACAGTTTGCAATACCTCAACAAATAATTGATATTCTTCGTCCCAAGTCAGGGTTGGAGATTCGCCTGTTGTTCCACATACCACTATTGCATCTGTACCGTTGTTAACTAGATAATCTGCTAGTTTGGCAACTACATCATAATTAATACTACCGTCTGCCTTAAACGGCGTAATCATAGCAGTTACAATTGTTCCAAAATCTCCCACACTCTTTTCTCTCCTAATTTGTTAGTTGTCAGTTGTCAGTTGTTAGTTGTCAGTTGTTAGTTGTCAGTTGTCAGTTGTTAGTTGTCAGTTGTTGATTATCTAATGATTCATGACAAATGACTGAATTTAAACTTATACTGTAGTCAATTTCAGTAAATTTTTTCTAGTAATAATTCAGCAATTTGCACTGCATTTAAAGCTGCACCTTTACGGATTTGGTCGCCGCATAGCCATAAGTCTAAACCGCAAGCATGAGAAATATCCTGGCGAATTCTTCCCACCAAAACCTCATCTTTACCACTAGCATCTATAGGCATCGGAAAATAATTTGCTTGCCAATCTTCTACTAATTTCACCCCAGGGGATGTTCTTAAAATTTCTCTAGCCTCATCTGGATCAAAAGGTGTTTCAAATTCTAGATTAATGGCTTCAGAATGGGCGCGGAGTACGGGAACCCGTACACAAGTTGCGGTAATTCTGATTTCTTGATTACCAAAGATTTTGCGGGTTTCGTTCACCATCTTCATTTCTTCCTCACAATATCCCCAGGTTGTCATGGGAGAATTATGGGTAAATAAATTAAATGCCAATGGGTAAGGTAAAATCTCCGCTACTGGTTGCTTTCCTTGTAGTATAGCGTCACTTTGGATTTTTACTTCCTCCATTGCCTTCGCCCCAGCACCACTAGCCGATTGATAGGTGGCAGCGACAATCCTTTTAACTGGTTTAACTTGATGTAATGGCCAAACTGCCAAGGACATGAGAATTGTCGTACAGTTGGGATTGGCAATAATTCCTTGGTGAGTAAAGGCGGCTTGGGGATTTACCTCTGGAACTACCAAAGGGACATCCGGGTTCATGCGAAAGGCACTGGAATTATCAATTACCACTGCTCCTTTTTCTACCGCTACACTCGCCCAAGTTTTGGAGATGCTACCTCCAGCACTGGCTAAGACTATATCTAGGTTTGCCAAACTGCGATCGCTCACCGCCTCAATTTGGATCTCTTCCCCCTTGAATCTGAGTGTTTTTCCCGCACTGCGTGGCGATGCCAACAATTTTAATTCAGCCAGAGGAAAATTTCGGCTTTCTAGTAATTCCAGCAACTCAGTACCTACAGCACCAGTTGCTCCCAAAATAGCTACACGATAGGACTTAGACAAACTCGACTCCTCCTTTAAGAGGTAACTAGCACTTTTTTAGGACAACTTAAAAAATCAAATGTTTCTGTTGTTCCTGTCAACAGCAGATTTTCAATAGTAAAATTTGCATATTCTCGTGATTATATCCCAATTTTTGATGACTATTGAGAGATTTGAGACTTTGTTGCTTACAGCGGTCTCCGCTCTTATGAGTTACATCCTAGCCCCCTCATCGCTTGCGGGGAGGGGGTTGGGGGTGGGGTTCTTGTACCTCATAACACCAGGAAGTGCTGTATATTGCAGTTAAAATTAATTTATATCGCACTCTACAGCTATGGAAGTCATAGCAAATCAAATTGTCATAAGAATACTCAGTAAGTGGGAAACTTAGTGTCTTCAAACCTGAGAGGGAAGCGACTCGTGCGGTTTTAACCCCCTTAAATATTTTCTCATTACCGCCTTGGAGTTGGCAAATTCGGGGTACTCTTGTGATGTACTTTCAACGGGACAATTACCGATTCAAATTTCCCAACTCTGTACGCATAATGTTTTGCTCCGAAGAGCCTCCCTTTCGGGGTGATGTTAGCCTCGTCAATGTTTTAAGAGCTTTTTAGACTTGCAACACTGTTTCAGTGACTTTAAAACTGTTTAATTGCAAATGACAGAGCAGGGAACTAGCTTCGCATTCCGGGGTGTCGTGACTCAAAAAACGTAGTCAGTGAAGACTTAGACTGGTCAGTACAGTTTGCAATTTCTTACAAGCTCATTCCCTTTATGGCTGAGTTACTGACACTACATTATCGTATAATATCCCATTATACAGCAAACTGCAAAAAAGAAAACCAAGGGCAATTAACATTTGGGTATTTGCTAGAAGCCCTGCCTGTAAAGTTATGTTACCGGAACTATGGCTGCTATGTTGAAAGAATATCATAAAGTGTTCAGTCCTTTACTTTTTGCAGTAAAATGGATCTCTGCTGAAAGACATTCACACGCATTTGTGTCTGAATGATATCTATTCAGAATATGATCGCGTCTAGAAGACAGCGAGTGAACTTAGGTCGGGATAACCGATCCTATACCCCGTAGAAGTAAATGTCTAGACTTGTCTAGTATTTAGATAGCAGATTAAAATACCAGAAAAATAGAAACAACGCATGAAAGTTACCCAGGAAAAACTTCCCGCCAGTCAAATTGGTTTACAAATAGAAATTACACCGGAAATTACCAAACAAAAATACGAGCAAGCTATTAGAAAATTAACTAATACCGCAAATATTCCTGGGTTTCGCAAAGGCAAAGTCCCCCGGCAAATATTAATACAACGTATCGGTAATCTTCGCGTCAAAGCAACCGCCCTAGAAGAAATGCTGCAAGAAGGCATTGACCAAGCAATTAAACAAGAAGCAATTAGCACTCTTGGTCAGCCCCAACTAAGTTCTTCCTTTGATGATTTAATTGTCAATTATGAACCAGGAAAACCCCTGACTTTTACCGCTTCTGTGGATGTCTTCCCAGAAGTCAAGTTAAACCAATACACTGGTTTAGAAGTTAAAGCGGAGGAAATTAAGTATGATCCTACCCAAGTAGATACAGTTATTGAAGCCCAAAGAGAAAAATCAGCAACTTTAGTCCCCGTAGAAGGACGTGCCGCCCAAATCGGTGATATGGCAGTAATTGACTTTAAGGGTGTAATTGCCAAAAATGAAGGGGATGATCCTGATAGTGAAGCCAAACCAATTCCCGGTGGAGAAGGAACTGATTTTCAAGTTGAGTTACAAGAAGATAAGTTCATTCCCGGTTTTGTCTTGGGTATAGTGGGCATGAACCCTGGAGAAACCAAAGAAGTATCTGCTCAATTCCCAGATCCTTATGGTAATGAGGAGTTATCTGGTAAAGCGGCTCTGTTTACCATTACCCTCAAAGAAATTAAAACCAAAGAACTACCCGAATTGGACGACGATTTTGCCCAATCAGTCAGCGATTTCGAGACCTTAGAACAATTGCGGGCATCCTTAGAAGAACGGTATCAAAAAGAAGCTGCCGATAAAACCAAAGACAATCAGCAAGAAGCGTTAGTCAAAGAACTACTCAACCATGTCGAAATAGATTTGCCGACAACACTGATTGATCAAGAAATTGATGCTATGCTGTCACAGACGGCCATGAAATTGTCCGAGCAAGGAATAGATGTCAGAAAGCTATTCACTCAAGAAATTATTCCCCAATTACGTGATAGATCCAAACCTGAAGCTATAGAACGTCTCAAGCGGACGCTATCTTTACAAGAAATTGGCAAACGTGAATCTATTGAAGTGGCAACAGCAGAAGTGCAAGCTAGAGTCGCCCTATTGATGGCAGAATATCCTGATCAAGATTTGGATGAAAATAGATTGCGTGGAGTGGTTAAAGAAGAACTTTTAACCAAAAAAATCGTTGATTGGTTGCTAGAACGTTCATCTGTGGAACTAGTAGCGGAAGGTTCTCTAAGTGCGGCGGAAGCAACCGAAAGCACTGAAGCAGTTCAGGAAGCAGAAACCAGTAATCCTGAGTAATTGGTAATTGGTAATTGGTAATTGGTAATTGGTAATTGGTAATGGGTAATTGGTAATGGGTAATGGGTAATGGGTAATGGGTAATGGGTAATTGGTAATTGGTAGTTAGGAAATATCTACCCCCAACTCCCCCTACCCCCCCTACCTCCCCTACCTCCCCTACCCCCCTACCTCCCCTACCTCCCCTACCCCCCCTACCTCCCCTACCCCCCCTACCTCCCCTACCTCCCCTACTCCCCCCACCCCCCCAACTCCCCCAACTCCCCTACCTCTTACTCCCACCTCCTGAATTCTGCCATATAGGGCATAATGGTTAACAGTTCACAATTTCATGCCATTTATTTTTAAATATTCTAGTATGCTTGTATCGCAGTCGGGAAATTACCCAATCAACAGCTTGAGTCCTATTGGTACTAGTGGCAGTTCTAGCAGCCCTAGTAATATTGTGCCAATGGTGGTAGAACAGTCTGGGATGGGAGAAAGGGCATTTGATATCTACTCCCGCTTACTCCGCGAGCGGATTATTTTTTTGGGAACTCCCATAGATGATGTTGTAGCTAATTCCATTGTTGCCCAATTGCTTTTCCTCGATTCTGAAGACGCGGAAAAAGATATTCAATTGTACATTAATTCTCCTGGTGGCTCTGTCTACGCGGGTATGGCAATCTATGATACAATTCAACAAATACGTCCCGATGTTGTAACTATCTGTTTTGGGCTGGCAGCGAGGATGGGGGCTTTTTTATTAACATCTGGAACTGCCGGAAAGCGGATGTCTTTACCTGACTCCCGGATTATGATTCACCAACCCCTGGGTGGCGCTCAAGGACAAGCTATTGACATTGAAATTCAAGCGCGAGAAATTCTTTACATTAAGGGCGAATTAAATCAATTAATGGCCAAGCATACTGGTCAACCCTTGGAGAGAATTGAGGCTGATACCGAGCGCGACTTTTTCATGTCAGCAGAAGAGGCGAAGAATTATGGTTTGATCGATCAGGTCATTTCTAGACAAAATCTTCCCACAGCAGGGTAAATCGTCGTCATTCTGAAATAAGAGGCTGATATGTCTAAGTACGACTCCCATTTAAAATGTTCATTTTGTGGCAAGTCTCAAGAGCAGGTACGTAAATTAATCGCAGGTCCGGGAGTCTACATCTGCGATGAATGCGTTGACTTGTGTAATGAAATCCTCGATGAGGAATTGCTGGATACCAGTGCTGCGGCTGCATCACCACCGGCGCAAAAGTCAGAACCAACTGAAAAACGTCGTACCAGTTCGTCTAATCTCTCGTTTAATCAAATCCCTAAACCGAGAGAGATTAAAAATTATTTAGACGAACACGTTATCGGCCAAGATGAAGCCAAAAAGGTGCTATCTGTGGCTGTTTACAATCATTATAAGCGATTGGCTATTCTTCAGTCTAAGGGTAATGCCAATGCTGGGACAGATGATGCGATCGAACTACAAAAGTCCAATATTTTACTGATTGGACCGACTGGTTGCGGTAAGACTCTCTTGGCACAAACTCTGGCGAAAATTCTCGATGTTCCCTTTGCTGTTGCTGATGCTACAACCCTGACGGAAGCTGGGTATGTGGGTGAGGATGTGGAAAATATCCTGTTGCGTCTGTTGCAGGTGGCAGATTTGGATGTGGAGGAGGCTCAACGGGGTATTATCTACATTGATGAAATTGATAAAATCGCCCGGAAGAGTGAAAATCCCTCAATTACCAGAGATGTTTCTGGGGAAGGGGTACAGCAAGCTTTATTGAAAATGTTGGAGGGGACTATTGCTAATGTTCCACCCCAGGGCGGACGTAAGCACCCATATCAAGATTGTATCCAAATTGATACGAGCAATATTTTGTTTGTCTGTGGTGGCGCTTTTGTCGGTTTAGAAAAAGTTGTAGATCAGAGGGTTGGGAAAAAGTCAATTGGCTTTGTGCAACCTGGAGATTTGCAAACTAAGGAAAAACGGGCTGCTGATACATTACGTCATCTGCAACCAGATGATTTGGTGAAATTTGGCATGATTCCTGAGTTTATTGGTCGGATTCCCATGGTGGCTGTGGTTGATCCTTTGGATGAGGATGCGCTGATGGCAATTCTAACTGAACCACAGAGTGCTTTGGTGAAACAGTACCAAAAACTGCTGAATATGGATAATGTCCAGTTGGATTTTAAACCAGAGGCGTTAAAGGCGATCGCTCAAGAGGCTTATCGGCGCAAAACTGGAGCGCGGGCTTTACGCGGTATTGTGGAAGAGTTGATGCTGGATGTAATGTATGAGTTACCCTCTCGCAAGGATGTGACTCGCTGTACAATTACTAAGGAAATGGTGGAAAAACGTTCTACTGCTGAACTAATAGTACATCCTTCTTCTTTACCTAAACCAGAGTCGGCTTAAAAGTCATTAGTCACTAGTCATTAGTCATTTGGATTTTGACTCTTGACTCTTGATTTTTTAATTTTTAATTCTTAGTTTTTAATTCTTGCAATGACTTATATAAATGTTCGGGGTGTAGACCATTATTACGAGTGGATGAAAAAACCATCAAATGTTATGAAACCGGTGATGGTTTTTTTGCATGGTTGGGCTGGTTCAGCGAGATATTGGCAAAGTACGGCTGAGGCTTTATTAGATAATTTTGATTGTTTATTATATGATTTACGGGGTTTTGGTCGTTCTCAATGTCAACCCCAAAATAATGGGAATTTAAGTTATGAATTAACAGAATACGCGGAAGATTTGGCGGTTTTATTAAATGAGTTAAATCTTGATCGTGTTTATGTTAATGCCCATTCTATGGGCGCTTCTATTGCAACTTTATTTTTTAATCGTTATCCCGAAAGAGTTGCTAAGGGAATTTTAACTTGTAGCGGCATTTTTGAATATGATGAAAAAGCTTTTTCTGCTTTTCATAAATTTGGTGGTTATGTGGTGAAATTCCGCCCGCAGTGGTTAAGTAAAATTCCTTTGGCTGATAAAATGTTTATGGCTAGATTTTTACATCGTTCTATTCCTAAAGCGGAAAGTCAGGCTTTTTTAGAAGATTTTGTTAATGCCCATTATGAAGCGGCTTTAGGGACTATCTATACTTCTGTGAGTAAAGAACAAGCGGAAACAATGCCGGAAGAATTTGCAAAATTAACTATCCCGACTTTGCTGATTGCTGGGGAACATGACATTATTATTCCGGCTAAATTGGGGAAAACGGCGGCGGCTTTAAGTGATAAGGTTCAATTAAATATTATTCCCAATACGGCGCATTTTCCGATGTTGGAAGACGCAGAAACTTATTTAGCAATAGTCAAAGAGTTTTTAAGTTGTTCATAATTGGTAGAATCAGATCCCCGACTTCTTAGAGAAGTCGGGGATCTTTATTTATATGTGTGTTATTTTAGAGGTAAATAGGGGGTAAATTTATGACAATTACCAGTAATTTTACTACTAAGTTACAAGGACTCTATGAAACTGATGATTATTTATGGTTATTAGAAACTATTAATTTATTGAAACAAGGTCGTTTTGATGAGGTGGATTTAGAGAATTTAATTGAGGAGTTGGAAGACTTGGGAAGTGAAAAGAAAAATGCTGTAGAAAGTTTATTACAGCAAATTATTAGACATTTATTACTGTATCAGTATTGGACTATTGAAGTTGAGAGAAATTCTGGTCATTGGCAAGCTGAGATTTATAGTTTTCGAGATCAACTTAATGCTAAATTAACCACAAATTTACGCAATCATTTAGTTGAAGAAAAATCAAAAATTTACCAAAGGGCATTAGGATATGTGAAAAGAAAAACTAATTTTCAGGTTGATTTTCCTGAACAATGTCCTTATTCTCCTGAACAATTGTTAGATATTGACTATTTACCTAATTGAGTTAGAGAATTAAGGCTCTTGCGTCTCTTTTATGGTGATTGAGGATTGATGATAACAAAACCCTTACGGGACAAGGGTTATAAACAATTATTTCCATATTTTCAATGAAATGCCTACACAATAGGGCTTTGAATGATTTTGAACCAGGTTTTCCATAAAAATAACCGAAAAACCAGAATTAATTAATTAAATTAGGAGGTAAAAATATGAATGTTTTGACTAATTTACAACAACTCTATGAAACAGATGATTATTTATGGTTATTAGAAACTATTAATTTATTGAAACAAGGTCGTTTTGATGAGGTGGATTTAGAGAATTTAATTGAGGAGTTGGAAGATTTGGGAAGTGAAAAGAAAAATGCGGTTGAAAGTCTTTTAGAACAAGTTATTAGACATTTATTATTATTGCAATATTGGATAGAAGAAAATGAAACAAATCCTTATCATTGGCAAGCTGAAATCGTCAGTTTTAGAAATCAACTTAAACGACGTTTAACTGGTAATTTGCGTAATCATTTAGCTAAAGAAATGCTAAATCTTTATGCTGATGCTTTGAAATATGTGCAGATCAAAACTAAATTTAAAGTTAATTTTCCCGCAGAATGTCCTTATTCGCTGGAACAATTGTTAGATATTGATTATTTACCTAATTGAGTTAAAGAAACAATTAAAGAAGTTAGGAGGTAAAAATATGAATGTTTTGACTAATTTACAGCAACTCTATGAAACAGATGATTATTTATGGTTATTAGCAACTATTGATTTATTGAAACAAGGTCGTTTTGATGAGGTGGATTTAGAGAATTTAATTGAGGAGTTGGAAGATTTGGGAAGTGAAAAGAAAAATGCAGTTAAAAGTCTATTAGAACAAGTAATTAGACATCTTTTATTACTACAATTTTGGACGGAGGAATCTGAAAGAAATTATTATCATTGGCAATCAGAAATTTTAGGTTTTCGTTATCAACTTGAGGATAGATTAACAACGAATTTACGTAATTATCTAGCTGAAGAGATGGATAATATTTATAATCGGGCTTTGAAATATGTGCAGATAAAAACTAAGTTTAAAGTTGATTTTCCCGCAGAATGTCCTTATACTCTTGAACAATTGTTAGATATTAATTATTTAGGTTAATATTCAGATCCCCGACTTCTCTAAGAAGTCGGGGATCTTTGAGTGGGATCTTTGAGTACATATACCAGGAGTGCATTTTATGAAGTTCAATCGCAATCAAGTTAAAACATATCTCCAATCATCTGATTTTACATCTTTATTTATTGAAGAGTTGGGTTGGGATTATGCTGATGGTTCTCCCATTTATTTAACTGTAGATGAGGAAAATTATACTATAGAAGCTGCTGCCCAAAAACGCGGGATGATGGTTTATCATTGTGTATCTGAAAATGGCATTTTACCCAATTCTAAAGTTAGAAAAAAGATTGATACGGAAGTTACAAGTTATAGTCAAGAACATTTAATTATTTATACTGATAAAAAGCAAGAAAAGCAGGTTTGGCAATGGGTAAAAAGAGAATCTGCAAATAAAACTAAAGCCAAGGAAACTACTTTTAATATTACTCAATCTGGAGAGTTATTAACTCAAAAGTTGGAATCTTTATTTATTGATTTTGCTGAAGAAGAAAATTTAACTTTAACTGATGTTACTCAACGCACTCAAAAGGCTTTTGATATTGAAAAGATTACTAAAAAGTTTTTTGATGATTTCCAGTTAGAACATCGGAAATTTGTTACCTTTATTAAAGGTATAGATAATATCAAGGATGCTAATTGGTATGCTTCGGTGATTTTGAATCGGTTGATGTTTATTTATTTTCTCCAGAAAAAGGGGTTTTTAGATCATGGAAATACTGATTATTTACAAGATAAGTTGAAGGTTAGTCAAACCAAAGGTAAAGATTTATATTATCAAGAGTTTTTACAAACTTTGTTTTTTGATGGTTTTGGTAAAGCTGAAAAGTTCCGTAAAGATGGAACTGCGGCTTTAATTGGTAGAATTAAATATATTAATGGTGGGTTATTTTTACCCCATATTATTGAAGAGAAATATCGCGGAAAAATTAGAATTAGTGATGGTGGTTTTGAGGATATATTTAAGTTATTTTCTGGTTATACTTGGCATTTAGATGATACTCCCAGTGGTAAAGATGATGAAATTAATCCTGATGTTTTAGGGTATATTTTTGAGAAGTATATTAACCAAAAGGAGTTTGGCGCTTATTATACTAAACCGGAAATTACTAATTATCTTTGTGAACGGACTATTAATAAGTTTATTCGTGAGAAGATTGGTAATGTACCCTCGTTCCCATGCTCTGCGTGGGAATGTGAACCCAGAGGCTCTGCCTCGAAAATAGAGGAGGTAGAACCTCTAAGAGGGCATTCCCAGTCTGGAGACTGGGAACGAGAAAATAATCAATTGTGTCAGCAATTATTAGATGAGATATTACCTCAGCTTTCAATTTTAGATCCTGCTTGTGGTAGTGGGGCTTTTTTGGTGGCTGCTTTACAACATTTAATTAAGATTTATACTGCCATTTTTGACTTTATTCAAGTTTCGGGAAATGAGTCAAATCAAGCTAGATTAAGTAAGATTCAACAAGATCATCCTTCTTTGGATTATTATATCAAAAAGCGGGTAATTACTGACAATCTCTATGGTGTGGATATCATGGAGGAAGCGGGTGCGATTCGTTGTTAGCTGAATCACGGTAATCAGTCCGTACATAAGCCAACCAACCTAATCCAATCATGGAAAGAGGTTGAACTCTCGGTCGGATATGGGTGTAAGTCCCATCTACCAGACTCAGGTATGACTCCCTATCTGCCCACGATGACCCGACTCGGTATCGGGAGGTCGAAGCTGGAAGACGCAATCAGACATCAGTTGTGGGGTGACACTTGGCGTTAACGGGGAGTTCCTACGGTGAAACAGAGCCTAGAAAAGCAACCTACTCTAAAGCAGGACACAACTCAAAATCCTTGACTTAACTGGAATTAATTCCCGCCGCATCTCCGCTTGATAGCGGCAAGAGTCTAGGGATTCCAGTGGTTGAAGTGGCTACACCTAACGGAACGATCAATCAACCGAGGGAACGAATAAAAACGGATTGAGGGTCTAGGGGAGGTCGAACCCCATAAGTAGGCTAGACGAGCAGCGGAATCCCCTCAATTCGGGTAGGACAGACCGTAATTGGTCTGAGGTGTTCAGAATACACAGATTGGAACAGAGCATGATTAGACACAGAGACAACTCTAGTGAATCCTGGAAGACGTTACCGTGGAAGAAATTCCGCCGTAACCTATTCCGCCTACAAAAACGCGTGTATAAAGCGGTTCAAGTTGGCGACAAGCGCAAAGCAAAGTCACTACAAAAGCTGATTCTGAAATCAACCGCAGCGAGATTACTGGCTATCCGTCAAGTAACACAGCTAAATACTGGAAAAAAGACAGCGGGAATAGACGGGAAAACCGCGCTCACATTCGAGCAAAGGTTTCAACTGAGTGAAAAGCTCAGAACCGAATGTAACGGCTGGAAACACCAGGGGTTGCGTGAAATACCCATCCCTAAAAAGGATGGAAAAACCCGGATTCTCAAAGTCCCCACTATTGCGGATAGGGCGTATCAATGCCTTGTCAAATACGCACTAGAACCAGCACACGAAGCAACCTTCCACGCTAGGAGCTACGGTTTCAGAACGGGACGCTCGGCACATGACGCGCAAAAATACTTGTTTGACAACCTACGCTCATTTTGCAATGGAAAAGATAAACGAGTTATAGAACTCGATATTGAAAAATGCTTCGACAGGATAAACCACACCGCCATAATGGATAGACTCATCGCTCCTTATAGCATAAGACAGGGAATTTTCCGATGTCTCAAAGCCGGAGTTAATCCAGAGTTTCCCGAACAGGGAACACCGCAGGGCGGGGTAGTGAGTCCACTATTAGCTAACATCGCCTTAAACGGGATTGAAAGTATTCATAGATATCATGGGGTATCTAACAGAAGAATCACCGACAAAACCCCCAGGAAAGATATTACCGAGCCAACAATTCGCTATGCGGATGACATGGTAATAATACTCCGACCCCAGGACGATGCCACAGATATACTTGACAAAATCAGTCAGTTCCTAGCAGAGCGGGGAATGAAAGTCAGCGAGAAAAAGACAAAGCTAACCGCCGCGACAGATGGGTTTGATTTCCTCGGCTGGCATTTCAAAGTCCAGAATAACGGAAAGTTTAGATGTGTCCCTTCAGTGGATAACTACAAAGCTTTTCGCAAGAAAGTAAAACACATCGTCAACAACTCGAATTATGGTGCTACCACAAAGGCTGAGAAATTAGCCCCAGTAGTTAGAGGTTGGAGGAATTATCACCGCTTTTGCAAGATGGACGGTTCACGTAACTCATTATTCCACATCGAAACAAGAGCATTTAGGGTATTCAACAGGGAAACGAAACAGAATCGCTACACTAGCAAGAAATTACTAGATAAGGCATTCCCATCAGTTCCCTACTCCGAAAACAAACACATCAATGTTAAAGGTGAAAAATCGCCTTATGACGGAGATTTAACTTATTGGAGCGAACGTAACAGTAAGCTCTATGACAGTCATACCTCTAAAGCCCTCAAACGGCAAAACCATAAATGTGGACATTGTGGATTAAAAATGCTTAGTGATGAAAAGGTACATCTGCATCATGTTGATGGAAACCACGAAAACTGGAAAATAAAGAACCTTTTAGCCATTCACGAAAGCTGCCACGATTATATTCACATGAGCAAAAGCGAAAGCTAAGAACATCGGAAGCTGGGTGCGGTGAAAGTCGCACGCCCAGATTTAACAGAGAGGGGCGCGGGATAATACCCGTCCTCGACTCTACCTAGAGTGATAAGTAGGTTGGCGTTGAAAATTGTCGTTATGGCAAGGCAAGAGGCAAAAGGCAAGAGGCAAGAGGCAAGAGGGTTTGGGCGATTTTACGTTTCTTTACACAGTTTGGTTTTATTGTGTTCACCTACTTAGACAGTCCCAACCTCAGTCAGAAAAGACCGTTTTGTAGTAAGTATCACCGTTGGAGGGTTTTGGTGGGAAGTACCCGTACCACAAGAAACTTTTAGGAATTTTGTTAATTGGAAGTCTCTTAATTCAAGGATTTTCACGTTGTTATTTATTATCACATTCACGAACCAGTATCCTAGATTTTCTCATACCTTAGATAGATATATAAGCAAGGGATCATTAATATAGTAAGGGTCAGAAAGTTTATGCCCATCATGTAGGTGTTAAGACAGTTATCAGGTATGTATCGCAAACGTCAGTTATCAAAAATCTTCACCAAATTGATTCGGCGGTTTTTGACCCACTCAAAAAAACAAATTATTTGGTTACTGTGGACTACTTTCGGTACTCGGAAACAATGGAAAGTAACAACCGCAGGTTTCGTATTACCGACAGTGGCAATGGTCTCAATGGTAGTAGTATTATTGACCACTACTATTATGTTACGTTCCTTTGACCGAGCCAAAAATGCTAGTAATGTCCGCATTAACGAAATTGTACTTAGTGCTGCTATTCCAGCAATTGATCGTAGTCGAGCTAAAATCAACAAACTCTTTGAAGATATATCATTACCAAAAATCACCCCCACAGACGCAGAATTATATAAAGTTCTTGATGACATAAACAATATAGACAACATTAATAAATACACCTTTGCAGACGAAACCAAACTGCAAATAAGTTTTGATATTAGTGGCAATAGTGTAATTGAGCAACCTACTATAAATACATCATTATATGATAACGAAACAGTAAATACAGCCTGGAAATTTCCTGTTGATACTGACAATAATGGGAAATTTGATAGTTACACTCTCTATGGCATTTTATTTAGAACTCCCAGAAATATTAGTGGTAAATATGCCCGCGCGAGAAACCGCTTAGAAGCCAGAACTTCACCAATGATCAAAGGAATTTTAGATACTAATTGCACCACAAATAACAACCCAATATTGGTCGGTAATACAGGTTGGATTAAACAAAATAATGAGCTAAAAAAATCCTTTTTTGTTTATACAGTTACAGTACCAATTATAACTTTGCCTAGTGATACTACCAATTATGAGAAATATCAAGGCAGTAAAGGTTTTGCCGCCCTAGAATATCAACAAGACCGCATCCAAATACCACCCAGTAACATTGCTATTTATAACGATGATCTAGAAATTAATCCCGATACAGCCCTAAATCTTAATGGTGGAATATT
Organism: Anabaena sp. WA102; assembly: GCF_001277295.1. Classification (NCBI taxonomy): domain Bacteria; kingdom Bacillati; phylum Cyanobacteriota; class Cyanophyceae; order Nostocales; family Nostocaceae; genus Anabaena; species Anabaena sp. WA102. The sequence goes on from NZ_CP011456.1 coordinate 5,089,111, forward strand.
TACTAATAGTAATTTTTTAACAGGTGGTTCTGGTCAAGTTCAATTATATCAAATCAGTAGTAAAGAATCCTGTTATTACAAATCTAAAAATTCTAAAATTATCGTCGGTGGAAATTTAGGAGCAGGTGGTTTTAAAAGTGCAGGAACTACCACAACTAAAGTTGATTTATTCAAAGGTACTACTACTAATCCTGCTGCTTCTACATGGGAGGCATCTGTTACTAACAGTTCTAGTAACCTCATGTACAATAACCTCGCTTATATAAATCGGATTAATAAACTGATTTCTAGTCAATTTGCTAATGCTATTAGTAGTGATCCATCCGAAGTGAAAACAGGTATTGAAAATAAAAAACAAGATTTAGGTTTATCCAGTTTCACAACAGCGGAATTTGATGCAATTCGTCGTCAACAATTACAGCTTTATTTCCAAAAACGGACTCGTCGCGTACCTTATCAAGAGGTTAATTTTGCCAGTACAGAGACATTTCCTGCTAATGTACTTCAAGGTAGTGGTGATAAATTGCGTCCTATTGATAAATGGATGTATGCCACAGATCCCAGTGATGGTAAAACAGGGACAGGCTACAGTACATTAACTTTAAATGCTACGGGTAAATCTCTACAACCACAAGCTACAGAACCACAGGCACTTAAAAATGCTGGTGGTATAGAAACTACGTTAGGTGACAGAGTTATAGTTAGCAATAACTTATCGGAAATCTGGTGGGATACAACCGCAGCAACATCTTCAGGAAATAATGTTCCTGAACAATGGTGGAATACAAGTAACAACCCCAAGGGATTTTTAGGGAATAGTATTACCCATGCACAAGAAATTAGTGGGATTAAATGGAATGCAGGGGATACAACTAAAACTCGGACAAGACAATCTTTTGTCCAAACAGAACCATTAGCAAATTTAGCAGATACAGGTAGAGATGGTGCATGGGAATTAGACGCAGCTAAAATTCCCAAAGATATTACAGAACCGGTGGGTGGTTTGCGAGTTGTTACAGGTGCAGGAGTATATCTGAGTGCAGCCGATACTACAACTACCGTCAACAGCACAGTTAAAGAAATATGGTCAGATACTATGCCAGTTCCTGGGACTGCACCAACGACAAAAACCATTGCCCCATACTATCTATATGATTCTTCCATTACATATAAATGGCGTGAGATCACCAATGCTAATACACCATATTTGAAAATGCGGGCTACAGCAGTATATCATTACAAATCTGCTAACTATAACGCTAAAATACCCACTCCTATAGCTTGTGTGAGTAGTTTTTATGTTCCTACCAACAGCACTACTGCCAAAAATCTCACAGGACTACCTTGGAATGTTGCCACGGGTGGACTATCCAATAATGGCATAGTTTATCCTGCACCTACATCTACTAAAGGTGAGAGTCATTATGCTAAAGTCTTAAGCTATCTATCTCAATTAACTTATCCCAATGGGCGATTAATAGATGATGGCTTACTGGTCAAAGCATTAGCAAAAACAGCAAACCGGACTATTTCTGAACAGTCTACTATTGATGCTCAAATCTGCGCCCTACAAATTCTCGATGGTACTATTAGTCCCAGTAATTCCGTCATTCCTCATGGTGCAATTTATGAAACATCATTATTGGACTCCAGGGAAATTGTCCGTAATAGTTCATCTAATAATACAACCTATGATTATCCCATCATAGACAGACAACCTTTAGAAATTCGGGCTACTGTGTTGGACCTTAACCAACTGCGAACAAAAACCATTGGTACTTCCTCACCATCGCAAGAATACTTATTACCTAGTAGTGGTATTATCTACGCAACTCGTAATGATGCTTTACTAGATGCGTCTGGTACATCAGGCATACAAACAGACGCGCAAAAATTAGTAAGTCCTGTTGACCATATTCTTGATTCTACTCGTCGTCCCAATGCAATTATGCTCATCAATGGAAGCAAACTAGGACGGGGAACAACAAATACTTACCGAGAAGAAGAAAAAGGTTTAATTTTAGCCAGTAATTTGCCCGTATACATTAAAGGTAACTTTAATCTCCATACTCAAGAGGAATTTACACAAACTCTAGCAAATGACTGGAATAATTTTTACACTCGTACTAGCACCAACCTTAATCCTAACTTTGCTTGTCGTTCTGGTAATCCTCAACTACCCAATTGTCCTACTGGGGATGAATGGCGACCCGCAACAGTCTTAGGTGATGCTGTTACCTTGCTTTCTGGCAACTTTAGAGAAGGTTTTCGTGATGAAGGAGATTATGACTGGAATAATAGTCTAGTTGGTACACCAGCGCCAGGGTTTTCCGCAGTTAATTTCTTTGGTGCAAATGGTAAATGGGCTGATATAAATAATTCTGGTTTTCCTAAAGACTTTGATACAGCCACAACAGGATACCAAGGTAGTTCCTATGTAAATAACTTTGTCACACCATTGGTGAGGATGATACCAGCTAGACAGTATGCTTATGAAATTTGTAGTTCAGCAGTGAAAGACGAATGTTTTTGTAGTGCAACGGATACCACTGCTCAATGTGCTGTCAAAACTAAACGCTGGACAATAAATAATGTTGCTTTCAATGGATATAACAGTTCTAGCGGAAATTCAAATGGTTGGGAAGCATTACCATTTAAGCGGCTGGCTTTGAAACGTGATTTAACTACCACTTTGCTAACTACTCCTCTAACTATCTACGGAATTCCTGCCAGTGGCAATAAACTAGCAGAATATCCAGTAGGTGGCACAACCTCACCAGCACTAGCCCTAGACTCCAGTGGTAATCAATTTCTTGTTCCTTGGTTACTACCCAATAGTAGTAATGTATTTGAACCAGTTTTACAAATTCAAAAACCCTTTGCCACTGAAACTGACTTTACTAACACTACAGTAATAAGTAGTGTAAATGATACATCAAAAACACCAAAAGAGAGTCAAGATAGTAAGAACTGGTTGCAACCAGTATTAGCAGACACTACTTTTAACTTGAATGTCGCCGCAGGAGATAGTCCCGCCCGGCCAACAGAAGATAATGGTGGTTTACAAAACTTTACCCGGTTTATGGAGAATTGGGCATCTTCTCATGGTCAAAAAACAGCAAAGATTTCTGGTTCTTTTATCCAATTGAAAAAAAGTGCTTATGCTACGGGGACATATAACGTTAATGTGGGAGCTAGTAGCATTGTATATCCTATTGTAAATGATAGTGGTGCGGCTACAGGTTATCTTCCGCCCACAAGAAATTGGAATTATGATGTCGCGCTTTTATCACAATCTCCCGACAGATTCGCTAGTAAATTGGTACTCACATCACCGGATTTACCAGATGAGTATTTCCGGGAAGTTGGCAAAGATGATAAATGGGTAGAGACTTTGTTATGTGCTAAAACGACCAATTCCGGTACTCCCTACGCCCTAGCTCAAAATCAGCGCCCTTCTACCTGTAAATGATGAAACCCAAATCACAATCCAAAACATTATTTTACCGTGATTCCGGCTTTACAATTATTGAATCACTCATAGCTATGGTTGTAGTTAGTATTCTCCTAGTATCTATCACTCCTATCTTAGTCCTGTCGACAGCTATTCGTGTTCAATCCCGGCGCGTAGAAAAAGCAACTCATGCTGCAAATACTTTTATTGATGGTATTAAAACTGGTTCAATTGTTACGGGTTCAAGTACAGCACCAAGTAAAAAAATTACTTTAGACCCGACAACGGTCAGAACTTCCGCAGATTATTTAATTGGTATCACACAAATGCCAGTTCCTAAAAGCAAAAGCGATGTAGATGTAAACTTGTATCTCTTCAAAGAAGATGGAAAGACTTGTATAGCCAGTGATTCAGCTTGTCAACCAAACCATACAAATCTATTCAACGAGTTTTATATTCAAGCTATGCCCATAATCGTTAGTGGTATTCATCCAAAAACCAGTGGTTATCGTCTAGCAGTTCGGGTTTATCGCTCAGATGTTGATTTTAGTAAGCCTCTTTTAGCGAGTACAAGTAATGCCAAAAAAGTAGCTTCATCTGTTGTATCTGGTATAGGTAATCAGCAAACACCATTAATAGAAAGAACTGTTGATATTGCCCACAGTAATACTACATTTCAGGCTCTATGTTACCGTCTTGGACTAGCAAAAGATCAGGATGGTAATAATCAATCTTGTCAATAGATCCCACATTCAGCATGAGTAAATATACTCAAAATATTTTTCCCAGCAGGTTATTTTGTCAAAAAAAGAATTTCATAAAACAGCTAAAACCCAATCATAATAACCAGTTCATGCTTTTTGCTATCTAGGTCGGTATTCAATGAATTTAATCTCAAACCAACTAATTTATTGACATTATTCTCAATAAACTTGATTCGAGCTTTAAATATATCGGCGATCGCTCTAATATAGAATTGCGTGTCATTGTCTGAAAGCCTTGTTATCATTGGGTTATGGATAATTCCGAAAATTCAAAAAACACCTGCGGAATGTGGGATAGATTGCTTATTATCTAGTTTGTAGTGGGTGCATCATGTTGGGTTTCCTTGCGTTTACCCAACCTACATTAAATTAACAGGTAAAATTCGATGATGAAAACGCTGAAATTGATCCTTGTAAATCAAATAAAAGTTTCCAGATTTATTAATAAATCTGGCGGTTTTACGCTCATTGAATTATTAGTAGCTTTGGTGATTGCATTTTTAATTATTGCACCATTATTCAACTTTATGATTAGTGTCATGACCGCAGAGAGAGATGAACAAGCTAAGGCAAATTCTGAGTTAGAAATTCAAACTGCACTTAATTATATTTCTCGTGATTTACAACAGGCTGTTTATATTTATGATGCTGCTGGTATTAATGCTATAAAAGCTCAAATGGCTTACCAAAGTGATAATACTAAAACTCCTATATTGGTTTTTTGGAACCGGGAATTAGTTAGTGGTGTAGTTCCCACTGTATCAGGCAATGATGATACTTTTGTCTATTCCTTAGTTGTTTATTATTTAATCAAAGATAGTAATACAACTTGGTCAAAAGCGGCTCGTATTGCTAGATGGCAAATTAAAGACGGTGTGGAACTTCCTAGCGGTGTAACTTGTTCTGGATATACTAAAAAGTATGTTAATGACAAAAATTGTCCGAGTCCCGGTTTTGCTCCATTTCATGATTATTTTCAAGACTCTGATAGTTTAGAAATAGGAATGAACAAATGGAAGAATTCTGGAACTACTTATACTGCTGATGCTATAGTGTTGATTGATTATGTAGATCAAACTACAGATTCACCACTAGCAGCTACTTGTCCTAGTGATATGGCAGCTACAACTACAACACAGGGAATTACTTGGTCAGCAATTAAACCAACGAGTATGAATGGTTTTTATGCCTGTGTAGATAGAGCTAATACAACAGCGCAGGTATTTATTCGAGGTAATGCCCTAGCTCGTATTTATAACAATGCAAATGCAATTAAATATACAGAGATTAAAAAAAATTTTTTTCCTACAACCAGTGTGAGAGTGCAAGGACGGGGATTTTTATATAAATAGAGATATCAACTAATTAGTATCTATAAAAAATCAAATATCAGTAAAAAACCGCTATATAAAAAGGCATTATATATAGCAACATATATACAGCAGATTGCAGACTAATGAGGCTTCCGTGAGCGTCAGCCGAACGGTACAGGCTCTAAATTCCAAACCGGACAGCAAGCCAGTTTTACTCCTGACTGATCACTGAGCGAAGCCGAAGTGCTGACTCCTGCTGTATAATTATCTTATTGGCAAATAATTAGGGATGATTTATTTATTAAATAAGCGATATAACGACGGTTTTACTTTAATAGAAATGATTGCAGTGGTGTTAATGATAGGGATATTATCAGCGATAGTTGCACCAAGCTGGTTAGCGTTTATAAAAACTCGCAACTTAAATGTTGCCCAAGATCAAGTTTATCGAGCCATGCGTGAAGCCCAAAGCCAAGCCAGAAAGGAAAAGTTAACTTACCACGTTAGTTTTCGAGAACAAAATAATATTGTACAATGGGCAATTCATCCGGCTACAATTAACCCATCTAATGCTCAATGGAACGACTTAGATGCTAGTGTGAAGTTAGATGAAAATGAATCCACATTAGACAAATTGTCTAATGGTGTAAGACGAGTCCAGTTTGATTACATAGGTAGTGTTCCCCTCAGCCAATTAGGCCGAATCACTCTATCTAGTAAGTCTGGCGGCCAAGCAAAGCGCTGTGTTTTTGTATCCACTTTATTAGGCGCAATGCGAACCGCGAAGGAAAATAGTAAACCTGAAGGTAGTAAATATTGCTATTGATTTAGGAATAATACTCAGATACCGGACTTATTAAAGAAGTTGGGTAGCTATGACACTTCATTAGAAAAACACTATATGATAGAGCAAGTTATTAAAGCTTTTGAATGTAAAGATTATCAAACAGCAGCCAAATTAATCCAACAAATGTTGGTAGAGTCCCCGGATAATCCTTGGGTACAATTGTATTTTGGTAAGTTAAAAGAAGTTTCTCATCAATTCCTAGAAGCTGAAAAAGTATATCGTCAATTACTTCGCACGACGACGCATAGTAAAATTATTTCTCAAGCCCGTCAAGGTTTACAGCGATTAGAAGAAGTTAAACAAGAAGAAAAACAAAGAGCTATAGTTAAAGCAACAACCGCACCTGATAACAAGGAATTGGGAATATTAGTTTTAGAACCGATTAATAACGAACTGAAAACCATCGCAGCCAGCAATTTTGCCCAAATCATGCAGGTAGATGCTTACACAGCAAGAATGATATTACCTAGCCAAAATTGGCGGGTTTATCGCATTGCTCAAGTTGGAGAATTAGCATTCTATGGAACACAATTACAACAGGCTGGTATTCCCTGTTTTTGGGTAAAAATTCCTCAAATTCAACAAATTCAAGTATTTCAAGTTAAACATTTATCAATAAATAAATCTCAAATCAAAGTAGTTTGTCAAAATGAAGCAAATCAAACTGGTTCGATGAAATTTGATTTATCAGAAGTTACTGATAGAGTAATGGGACTTTTACCCATTTTTGAACAAGTTGTAGATGTTAATGCTAAGGGGAAAATAGAACGAAAAACTAAAACTCAAGATTATGCTCAATTTTGTGATTTACATCTACCAAATAGACGGAGTATTTTGCGAATTTATGATCAAGGCTATGAGTTTCAGCAAGGTTTAGACTCTCAATCTCAAGCTAACCATAATACTATAAGAATAAACTGGAATAATTTAATGGCATGGGTTGAGAACCAGTTACCTGAAGTTAAGGTGTGGTCAGATTTTAAACCCTTTGCACAAATAGTTATAGACCAAACAGACATCCTCAAACAAATCCCATCTCACATTAATCTATTTCGCCCAGAACAAAGTAATTGGGATACAGCTTTTCATTTATATAGTGGGATTATCTTTACTAAAAATGCTTTGTAGGGTGTTTTGAAAGTATCGGCGATTATAAATCGCTACTACACAAACAAAGTCCACCTGAGTGGACTAATATAGCGACGATTTATAATCTTTTTGATACTTATCCGGGAGTTTTAACTTGACGTGCCATATCTAAAAAGACATTCATATTTACGCCAGGACGACGACGAGGACTATTAGTAGGAATGAGATATTTGGTGGCAAAATTGGCTTCAGTGGGGACTGATATTTTAACTGGTTCAGGCTTAGTAACTTTTACTGCTGCCGGTGTAGCTTTTGGTTCAACTTTTGGTGTAGGTTGTGCTGCTACTGTTGCTGGAGATGGACTAACGTTAGCTTCTTCCTTGAGTTCTAGGTAGTAGCTATCACCCTTTTTGTTAAACAATCCAGTAATAAAACCCACAATACCCGCAATGATATTTTTGATAAAGCCCATAAAAAATGCTCCTGGTTTGAATAGTTTGGAACGTTACCGAAATTGTTAAAAATTACGGTGTAATATTACATTTGATTGCGTTATCTACGGTCAATCATTAGACCTACTATCTGCTGATTAAAAGCCCATAATTACTACTGGCAATTATTTGTAGGTTCTTTTTGTCTAAAACAGTATTCGGTAAATAACGCAAATTAATTATTAAATTTTATTATAACTATAAGATTATGAGAGCTTTTTTAATAAATCTTAATAATTTCTATTCAGTTGCAAAACTGTCACATAATTGTATATTTAGGATTACAATACTGAGTTAAATTATTAACAATAATAACTAATTAAGATTATGGCAACAAAACAGCAAAATCCCGTTTTATTAGTGCATGGTATTAACGATACCGGGGCGGTTTTCAATAAAATGGCGTTTTATCTGCGACAACAAGGGTTGTCTGTGCATACGGTGGATTTAATCCCTAATAATGGTTCTGAGGTTTTGGAGAAATTAGCCCAGCAGGTAGCTAATTATGTAAATGATACCTTTGCAACAGCGCAACCACTGGATATAGTGGGTTTTAGTATGGGAGGAATTGTCAGCCGTTATTATATTCAGCGGTTGGGGGGAATAAATAGAGTCCAGCGATTTATTACGATTTCTTCACCTCATTATGGAACTATAGTTGCTTATGGTACTTGGCTGGCTGGTGCTTTGCAAATGCGTCCTCATAGTGATTTTCTCAATGATTTAAATGCTGATGTCGAGATGTTAAAGCAGTTGAATTTTACATCTATTTGGACACCTTATGATTTGATGATTTTACCTGCTACAAGTTCGCAAATACCTTTAGGTAAAGAAGTTATTTTACGAGTTGCACTTCACCCTTGGATGTTAACAGATGATCGGACTTTAGAAAAAGTAGCCGCAGCTTTAGTAGAACCGATTAATGCGTATCCCCAATGAGTGTATGTTCAGCATTGCCAAAAATCGCGTCTGGATGACGATAATACTTAAATTCCATTAAGTTATAAAATGGATCTTCTAAGAAAAAAGTCTGATGTTCTAGAAGGGAATCGGTAAAGCGGTATTTGGGTTCTTCTCTAAATTTTAAATCTTTATTTTTTGCCCTTTCTAATAATTCTTGCCAATCTGCTTCTTGGGTGAAAATTAGTCCAAAATGTCGAGGATAAATTGCTTTTTGAGGTATTAGAATATCCTTGGTAACGTGGGCTACCAATTGATGTCCATAAAGGTTGAGAATCAAAGCGTGGGGGTTTTCGCGTCCGGGAATGCAGCCTAAACCGTCAACATAATAGGCTTTGGTGTCGGGGATATTGGTGACGGGGAAGGCGAGGTGAAATATGGGTTGGTTCATGGTGGGGATGGGTGAGAGAATATAACTATTTTATAAATTTTGGTAGTAAACCGGGTTAAACTAAGAATTCTCTGAGCAAATCTATGAAAAGTATACCAGGAATGTTGCTACTGTTAATCAGCTTTATTCTGCGCTCTTGCGTTTCAAGAATGATTCTACGGTGAGACTTCCTGCTAATTATTTAAATCGGCAGATAGAAAAGTATCAATCTTGGTTAAAATAGGTAACTAAAGAATGGTGCGATGCATCCGTCCAATGGAATAAGCAATGGTTAAACAATCAAAAAAAACTCAAAAACCTGAAAAGCATAAAAAAATCGAAATCCCTCACGAAACTGAAGAAAAAGAAACCCCTAGCAAGATTGAAAGAGATTTTCGGAAAGAACTAGGAACAATTAATCCTTATCTCTGCTTAGTTGATTCAGCAGTAGGTTATCTAGTTACAAAAACTAAATCTGAGTCAAACCAGGCTAAATTTCTTAGAAAAATTGCTGGAGACTACGGCCATTATAATCTCCATACTGATAGTTTAAAACTAGATGATTTAAATAAATTTGTTCACAAGCCATATAGCATTTATAAATGGTAAAGCTGAATCAGCTTGTAATCGAGTAAAAGGAGTAAAAGAAATAATTTGGACATATCAAAAACAGGAAATAACGGTAACTAAAGAAGTCAGAAATGAGACAAAAAGAGATTTTTATAGAAAAACTATGTTAGAAATACATTGTCGGAAACAAAACGATCCTGGAATACCCTTGGCATATCAAAGTTCACTAGCTGCGGGACAAATTCATGTAGTTTATTTAGATGAATTAACTGATACATCATCTTCAATTGGTTTAGAAATAATTCAATTAGTAGTTGCGCCTGAAGATGAAGCAATACAAACAGCAAGAAGTTTAATTAATTTAGTACAACAAGCAGATGCAGCAAACAGTCTTTATCTTTTAGAATTAGTAGAAAGGATGCTAATTTATAAGTTTTCCACCTATACCCGTCAGGAGTTAGAAGCGATGTTTGGATTAACAGAATGGCGACAAACTCGATTTTATCAAGAAGTTAAGGAAGAAACTAAGTTAGAAGCAATTCCTCGTCTTTTGAAAATGGGTTTGAGTATAGAACAAATTGCCGAAGCACTGGAATTAAAAATTGAAGTAGTACAACAAGCAATAGAAAAGCAAGGGAGAAAGGAATCTTAATATGAATGTGGTAAAAGAGGATAAAATCATTTTATTAGCATAAAAATCTGAAAATACTCATAATTTATCACAGATGTTATCTTTAATAGATTCTGTTAATCCCTGGTTAATGGGATTAGGCTTAAATGCAATTTTGCTAGGAATAGTCGCAATTATTCCCAAAAAATTGCTCACCCCGGCAGGTATACTTAATGCTGGATTATTAGGAGTAATCATTTGGGGAACACTAGGTTGGCAAGGATATCTAGTGGTAGTGTTTTATTTTATTGTCGGTTCTGGGGTAACACGCATTGGTATGGCAGAAAAAGAAGCCGCCGGAATTGCGGAAAAACGTGCCGGTGCAAGAGGACCAGAAAACGTTTGGGGTTCAGCATTAATAGCGGCTTTATGTGCGTTGGGAGTATTGTTTTTACCTGATTTTAAATATTTGTTATGTTTGGGTTATGTTGCCAGTTTTAGCACTAAACTTTCTGATACTACAGCCAGTGAAGTTGGTAAAGCTTATGGTAAAAGCACCTTTTTAATTACAACACTGCAACCAGTTCCGAGAGGGACAGAAGGGGCAGTCAGTTTAGAAGGAACTTTAGCTGGTATGGTAGCATCAATAGCGATCGCACTCATTGGTTGGGGAGTAAATTTAATTAATCCCCTTGGCATCTTATGGAGTGTCATAGCCGCATTTATCGCTACGAATTTAGAAAGTGTCATTGGTGCGACTTTGCAATCTAAATATACTTGGCTGACCAATGAGGTTGTCAATATCTTTAATACCCTGATTGGTGCAACTGCGGCGATAATATTGGCATTAATTTACCAAAGTGTCTTTGTTTAATTGTTGACTAAAATTACAATTTTCGTAGGTTGGGTTGACACAAGGAAACCCAACATTATTATTTTTGTTATACTGCTTACAGATTTGAAAATATTTATAATATAAAATTATTGAGTTCATTTTAAGAAATAGATCCCCGACTTCTCAAAGAAGTCGGGGATCTGGTAACTACTTATTAATTACATATTTAATTTATCGAATCTTTATTATTGCTAGATATGGTTTTCTACTGTTTTCCCCATTATTTAATGGAAAGTCTTATAGATGTTTTAGCATTATCCTTAGAATCACTTCATGGAATCTTCATCTTTTTTAACTGTAAATGATCAGGAAATTACCCTATCTGAAGTAGTCAAATACTTACAAATATCTGGTAGACTAGGAAATTTCATGAGTGACGTACTGCGTCAGCACGTAATTGAAAAAGAAATTAGTGCTAGAACAGATATTGAGATTAGTTCCACCTTAATTGAACAGACAATTATTGATTTTCGTCTAAAAAATCAACTAACTGATGCCCAAAAATTTCAAGAATGGCTAACAGGCAATGGTACAGATTATACAACTTTTCATACATCTATTACCTTTAGCTTTCAGTTAGAGAAACTCAAAGAATTAGTCACAGAATCAAAATTACCAGAATACTTTATTGAAAAGAAAATTTACTTGGATAGAGTTATCCTGTCGCGGATTCTAGTTGACAGTCGGGAATTAGCAGAAGAACTACAAACTCAAGTTGAAGAAGGAAGTAGTTTTGAACAACTGGCAAAAGAGTATTCATTAGCCGATGAAAGAGTATTTAATGGCATGATGGGACCAATTAGTCGGGGGACGATACCAGACATATTACGTGCGGCTGTAGACTCAACCACCCCTGGAAAATTGATCAATCCCATAGAAATAGAAGGACGTTTTGCTTTATTTAGATTAGAACAAATTCTTCCAGCATCTTTAGAAGATACTCAATTACAACAATCACTAAAAAATGAGTTATTTGAGAAATGGCTAGGGGATAAGATTCAAAATCTGACAGTCAAAATTCAATTGGATTAAAACTTCTAAATAATCAATTTTAACGAATAAATGTGTTAAACAATTTACCCTGGAATGAACCGCCACTATCCTGGCTAAATGCTGAAGAACAAAACGAATTAAAACAGCAAGCAGAAATACATAACTACAAACTTGGCGAAAAAATTTGGTCACAAAAATTAGGTAGTGATGCTTTTGGCAAGCGAAACTATCAATTTTTGATTGTCGCTGGTAAAGTGCGTTTACGAGAGGAAGAAGAAAATAAAACCGTAGCTACTTTACAAGCAGGAGATTGGTTTGGCAACTGTCAACCATTATTTGCTGATTGTAAAGCTGTAGCTGCTAGTAAGGAAGTTATAGTTGTGTGTTGGAATTCGGCTTTGTGGAAAAAGGTTTTAAATCCTCAAGTTAATGAATTTTGGAATAATTCAACAGAGGTAGAAGAAATTGAAACTATTTTACCAGTTCCTAATTCTCCCATTTCTTCACCTTCACATCCTGCTAAATGGGAACAACCCACAATTTCTAATTATCCCTTTGTAGGAAGTGGAAATACAGGTGCAGCTTGTTTAACAATGGTGGCGCAATATTTACAAAATCCTGTGCAATTAGAATGGGTACAACGTCAGTTGCGAGGACAAAAGCCGAAAAATCTGGTAGAAGCAGGGGAGAAATTAGGGTTAGTATTGCGGAAATTACAGGTTAATTGGTATGAATTACGCCAATTAACTTTTCCCGCCGTATTGTTGTGGAATCAAGGTAATCAGGAAGATAAAAATCCCCAATTTAATTGGGTTGTAGCTTATGGCATAAAAGGCAATTTTTTAATTATTGCTAATCCTCAAAATCCTGATTATATTTGTGAACATTTACCTCAATCTGTGGTGGATAATTGTTGGGATGGTACATTATGGCAAACTGAACTAATTTCCCAGCAAGAGAAATTTAATTTAGCTTGGTTTACTCCCGCAGTTTGGAAATATCGGGGTTTATTAGGTGAAGTTTTATTAGCTTCCTTTACCTTGCAATTATTGGGTTTAGCTTCTCCATTAATTACTCAAGTCATCATTGACAAAGTGATGGTACAAGAGAGTTTAGCTACTTTGGATGTGATGGCGATCGCCCTCTTGTTTGTGGCGACATTTGAATCTATCCTGGGTATGCTGCGGCTATTCATCTTTACCCACACAGCCCGGCGTTTAGACTTGAGTTTATCGGCTCAACTTTTTCGCCATTTAATGCGTTTACCCTTGGCTTATTTTGAGTCGCGGAGAGTGGGTGATACAGTTGCTAGAGTCCAAGAATTAGAACAAATTCGCCAATTTCTCACAGGTACAGCTTTAACCGTCATTCTTGACAGTATCTTCGCTGTAGTTTACCTGGGATTAATGTTTTATTACAACATTCCTCTAACATTTGTAGCCTTAGCCGTCTTACCATTATTTGCCACATTAACTATTATCGCCACACCGATTTTGAGAAATTGGCTAAATGAAACCTTTAACCGGAGTGCGGACAGTCAATCATTTTTAGTTGAGACAATCACCGGCATTCATTCTGTTAAAGCCCATGCCGCAGAACCAGTAGCGAGAGAACGGTGGGAAGGTTTATTTGCCCGCTTCATTCGTACCAGTTTTAAAGCTTCCACCACATCTAATATTAGTAGTAATATTGGTGACTTTCTCACTAACTTTTCTACCTTAATTATCCTGTGGTTTGGGGCAAAATTAGTAATTGATCATCAACTAACCATTGGTCAATTAATTGCCTTCCAAATGTTATCAGGAAGAGTGACAAGTCCCCTATTACGGTTAGTCCAGTTGTGGCAAAACCTCCAACAAGTGCTATTATCAGTAGATAGAATCGGTGATATTCTCAACGCTGCCCCAGAAACAGAAGCCGGCACAGGATTAGTATTACCACCCCTCAAAGGTGAAGTTGATTTTGACCAAGTTTTCTTTCGTTATCATGCCAACACCGAACCAGTATTAAAAGGCATCTCTTTTAACATTAAACCAGGACAATTTGTAGGCATTGTCGGCAGAAGTGGCTCAGGAAAAAGTACCCTTTCTAAACTTCTCCAAAGACTCTATCAAATTGAGTCAGGACGAATTCTAATTGATGGATTTGATATCAAAAGTGCTGACTTAGCATCTTTAAGACAACAAATAGGCGTAGTTCTCCAAGAAGACTTTTTATTTAATGGTTCAATCTTGGAAAACATTACATTAGGCAATCCAGATATTACCTCCGAACAAGTTGTCGAAGCCGCCAGATTAGCAGTAGCCCATGACTTCATTAGTCAACTACCTTACGGCTATGAAAACAACGTAGGAGAAAGAGGAACAGCATTATCTGGAGGGCAAAGACAACGCATAGCATTAGCCAGATTATTCCTAGCATCTGCACCAATTCTCATCTTAGATGAAGCCACCAGCGCCTTAGATAGTGAAACCGAACAACAAGTATTACAAAACCTCAAAAATGTTTCCTCTAACCGCACAGTATTCTTAATTGCCCACCGTTTTGCCCCCCTCAAACGTGCTGATTTAATCTTAGTCATGGAAAAAGGAGTAATAGCCGAAAGAGGAACACATTTAGAACTATTAAAACAAAAAGGGTTGTACTGGTCACTTTATCAAAGACAACAAGCGAATATTTGAGACAGACTCTTAATTCTTCTTTGCGCCTTTGCGCCTTTGCGTGAGAAAGAAGTTTAATCCAAAACATTCAAACCCAAAGCCACAGCCCCCCATAAAGGTGCATCATCACCCAATAATGCCCGCACAACCTCAAAATTCACCTCTGGGAGTGCGGTTTCCCTAGCCACCTTTCGCACCACAGTCCAGAAATTATCCCCAGATTTGGTAACACCACCACCTAAAACAAACCGTTGAGGATTCATGAGGTTGGCGACATTACCAATACCGACCCCCAAAGCCCATGCACCCCTGTATAATACTTCTTGTGCTATTTCATCTCCGTTGGCTGCTGCGGTGCTGACGACTTTGCCTGTAAGTAAGTTGAGATTATTACCAGTCAAATACCTGAGTACGTCTCCTCTGATTTTACCGTTAGTGCTAGGTGGTTCTTTCTCCAACATTTCCCGTGCATTTTGCGCCATGTAGGGACCAGAAGCTAAACGTTCTACACATCCCCGTTTTCCACATAAGCATAAGGGACCTCTAGGATCTACCACAATATGTCCAATTTCTCCCGCCATGCCTAATGCACCTCGCCAGGGCTTACCATCAAGTATCCAGCCTCCACCTACACCTGTACTAATGGTAATGTAAAATAGGCTATCATATCCTTGACCAGCCCCAAAGCGATGTTCACCAACAGCAGCAACGTTAGCATCATTATCTATACTGGAAGGTGCGTGATAATCTTCTTCAAGTATTTGTTTAAGGGGAACATTTTCCCAGCCAGGAACGTGATGAGATAAGCGGACTAACCCTGTGGTGGCATCCACTGGACCACCAAAGCTGACACCAATGGCATCCGGCTTTCTTCCTTTTAGCACGGAATCAATGAGCGATCGCATGATTTCCAAATCAGTTAAAGCATCACCATTTGTAGGAGAAAATCGTGATTCATGATCCAACCACTCCTTGCCACCAGCCTTAACTGTTGCTGCTGCCAATTTTGTCCCGCCAAAGTCTAGAGCTAAAATTAATGTCATATAATTAAAAATAGGGAATTTACGAAACAACTATCAAGCATTCACCATTATTACTGAATAACAATTTTGCTGTAGTTCATTATGAAACCGTCTTCACTATTTGGATATAAAATATTTCTATATTGATCATACTTATGTCCTATATGTAACCTAATTCATTACTAGGACTTACGCACGCTCACTAACTTACCATCATATGAATGAACGAAATTGCGTCGTTTTCGGCTTTGGGAATAACTTATTGAGTAGGGTGTGGTTCGGCAAGCTCACCAACCACGTCAGATAGAGGAAATCTGTTTTTTACCAAATTATTGGGTCTGACGCACCCTGACGCACCCTACAAGAGATAAAATCCACATTACATATTTATAAAACTTTGTCAATGCGTAAGCCCTATGATTAGTTCAAGATAAAGATTTACATCTTTATATTTTTTTATCAGACAATTGAGAATATTTCGCAATATAGATAAATTAAGATATAATTTACTAACTAGCGAATGTATTTCATTCGGTATCCATCAAATAAGTCTTGAAGAAGGAGTCAGGAGTCAGTAGCCAGGAGTCAGAATCAATCAGTCGAGGATTCAAACCTGCGACTGATTAAAGACCACCAAATCGTAGATTTGGTGGGGGTCTTAAACCCAGTTATTCATCCGCCACTCGCACAGAATTCATTCTGAATTCTGACTCGGTGACTCCTGAATTCTGTTCGATAAATTAGCCGTAACCATTTTTAAAATAACTCCTGTAAATTATAAAATAATGCTGTATTTTTAATTATTGTATATTTTTGAATAGTTTTTGAGATAATTTTTTCAATAGGATTTATTTAAGCAAAAGCAATTTAAAAAATCAGGATTTTATCTAAACATTGACCATTAACTTTCTACTTGAGTAAGTCTAAATGAATAAACTTTTTTGTGCAGATAATTCACGAGAAATCCAAGAAGATATCATTGGTAGCGCTACCAACTACCAAACCTACATTTTAATAGAATGTCCTACCCCTTGGGTTTATGAAGCCTTTGAATCTAAATGGGTACCAGATAACTTACGCAGTTTAGTAGAAAATATAACCCGCGATCAACTACCAATTCGGTTTCTATTAATTGCCAATGATGAATCCCATAGACGACAAGAAACAACCCTATTAATTTATCAACAGCAACAGGGATTAAGTCAAGGATACCGAAAACAAGAATTTAAATTACCAAATATTGAACAAGTCGCCGGAGTTGTCAGTAAATGGTTAGCAGGGATGAGTGTTGATTATGAAATAGAATCCAGTATTACCAGAGATATCTTAATATGTACTCATGGTAGCCATGATCAATGTTGTGCTAGATATGGCAATCCTTTTTACTTTTACTCTCAAAATACAATTGCTGATTTACAGTTAAATCACATCAGAATTTGGAAGTCAAGTCACTTTGGAGGACATAGATTTGCTCCTACAGCCATAGATTTTCCCCAAGGAAGATATTATGGCATCCTCGATCAAGATACCTTTAAATCAATTCTTACCCACACTGGGGATATACAATGTTTACATAAAGTTTATCGTGGTTGGGGAATATTGCCAAATCCCCTCCAAATCTTGGAAAGAGAACTCATGCTGCGTTTAGGTTGGGATTGGTTTAACTATCAAGTAACAGGTAAAATCATCGAAAAAAGCTTAGATAATCATACAATTATTGGTGAGTTGAGTTTTGAACAACCTCCCGGTACTCTCTACACTTATCACGCCAAACTTATAAAAGATGATGTGAAAACACAAACAGTTAAGGTTTCTTGTCATGCTGCCAAAGAAACAGTATGTTTGAAATATGCTATATCTAATCTTTGGCTGGTAGGGAAGAAAGTGGCAACTTATAGTTAAAATATGGCAGGAGTCAAGAAGAAGCTTAAGTATATACTTAAAAGAAAACTATAGGACTCCTATTTGAGTTATGAACTAGTTTTTTTAACGAACCACAGAGACACAGAGGACACAGAGGTAGGAAAATAAGAGATGTTCACATTTCATTTAGGATTGCTATAGTACAACACGGCATAAATAAACCAACCATTCTAAATCGTTAAAAAGCCTATACTGTCTTCGTTTTGACTTTTGACTTTTGACTTTTGACTTCCGCCCTGGGGTACTAGACTCCTGTATAAAATTAAATTTTATGGAGTAGAAAAATAAAAAAATGTCTAATAACCGTTCTGGAATCTTTATTGGTGGTTTGATGTTGGGAACAGCTATCGGCACTTTAGTCGGTTTATTAGTTGCTCCGCGCACAGGCCGCGAAACCCGTAAACTAATTAAAAAATCTGCCAATGCTATCCCCGAATTAGCGGAAGATATTTCTACCAGTGTCCAAATTCAGGCAGATCGTCTTTCTAGTAGCACCCTAGACAACTGGGAAGAAACTGTAGATAGATTGCGGGAAGCGATCGCTGTTGGCATAGATGCTACCCAGCGCGAAAGCCAAAGTTTCCACAAACAAAATACTGTTGATATCAGCAGCACCCTAGACGAGACCGATTCCCTGACTGAAAAACTAGAACGTTCATAAATGCCATAAGTAGGTGAACACAATAAAACCAACCTGTGTAAAGAAACATAAAATCGCTGAAAACTTCTTTACTCTTGCCCTTGCCCTTGCCCTTGCTATAACGACAATTTTCAACGCCAACCTACTTAACCGTGATTGATCCTTTATTTTGGCTGGGACTATCCATCCTCCTAGTTACTGTCAGTCTAACAACCGTTTTAGTGGCAGCCATCCCCGCTTTGCAGGAATTAGCCCGTGCTGCTCGTAGTGCCGAAAAATTCTTTGACACCCTTTCACGGGAGTTACCGCCTACTCTCAACGCTATCCGCGACACCAGTATAGAAATAACAGACTTAACTGAGGATGTTAGTGAAGGTGTCAAAAGCGCCGGTCAAGTTGTTAAACAATTTGATCAAAGCCTGGATAATGCCAAGAAACAAGCAGAAAGTATGCAAATCGGCACTCGTAGCGTCTTCATTGGCTTTAAAGCCGCGTGGAAAAGTTTCACACGCCAAAAAAATCCCAGGAAAAATACAAAAACACTTGCCAATCCGAAAACCGAATGAGAAACTACCGAAACATACAGCAGAAGTCAGGACTCAGGAGTAAAATTGGCTTTGCAGTTATACTCAAAACGGCTAGAAGCTGGACTTTTTTATCATACAAAGAACAAGGTTCAAAGCCTCTCCAGTATTAAATATTATTCCTTTTCCCTCTCCTCTTAGGAGAGGGTTAGGGAGAGGTGCAAAGGAGAGGTTTACCAGAGGGGTTTCATATTTGGTTAAACTATGAACCGTTTCAATTTGCTGTATCAAATTTAACTATCTGCATATTTAAGTATTGATACCATCAAAAATCAAGCATTTTTATGGAGTTTATTCCAATTTCTTGATCAGATTTTGTTAAGATACCTAAATATTAGAGTAAAGTAAAGAAGTGTAAAGAAATATCACTTTTACATTACGCTTTAAAAAGCACTTGTTACATTATCCTCTTGATTTTATAGTATAAAAACGTTCATGCACCTGTGTTTTTGGCGACGAATTTTAGTATCAATTGCCGTATTTTGCTTTGTTGGCTCAATTTTAGCAATTGATTCCCCATCAGCCCTAGCTTATGAAAATCCCGATTTACTACCCAGCTTTGTAACACCAGTAGTAGATTTAGCAAAAACTCTCCCTGACCCCCAAGAAGAAAAGCTAGTTAAAGAATTAGAACAGTTTGAAACTGACACCGGTTGGAAACTGCGCGTTTTAACTCAGTACGACCGTACCCCAGGTAGAGCAGTGATTAAATATTGGGGTTTAGATGATAAAAGTATTCTTTTGGTAGCAGATGCCCGTGGTGGTAACATCCTCAGCTTTAGTGTGGGTGATGCAGTTTATGAATTCTTACCTCGCACGTTCTGGATTGAACTACAAACCCGCTTTGGTAACTTATATTTTGTTCGTGAAGAAGGAGAAGATCAAGCCATTCTCCAGGCTCTAAATTCAGTTAAAGGTTGTTTACTCAAAGGTGGTTGTAACGTCGTTCCAGGACTACCTAGAGAACAATGGATACTCACCCTTGTTACCTCCGCTGTTGGCGGGATTATTTGTGGTTTTGCTGGCCAACCCCGTGGCGATAAAAAAATAGTTGCTTGGCAATGGGCATTAATTTTCTCACCTTTATGGGGAATGTTATTTATTGCCTTCGGTATTGCTCCAGTTATTACCCGGACAACCGATTGGTTGCCTCTAGTCCGCAATATTTCCGCTTTTGCCATTGGTGCTTTAGTAGCTTATTTATCTCCCATGCTGAATCGGATTTCTCCCGATGCTGAATCCTGAAAAATGACTGGGGAATAGGGATTAGGAAGGGAAATTTGCAATTTTACAGTTCAAACTCCAAAATACTGATAAGCTAAAGGCTAATATATAAGAAGCTAAATAGCAATGGAATGGCACGTAACTGATGCTCAGAGTTTGGCAATTATTGATAATGAAATTGGTGATCATATTTTTTCACCAGCAGAGTATGAAATCGTCCGTCGCGTAGTTTACGCTACAGCCGATCTTGAGTATAAATCCTTGATTCGGTTTTCAGAACAAGCATTACAAGCTGGAGCAGCCGCCTTAGCTACGCGAACTACTATTGTGGTAGATGCGCCAATGGTGCAGGTGGGTATATCCCACGATATTCAAAATACGTTTGCTAATCCAGTGTATTGCAGTATGGAAGCACTAACACGACCCCAAAAGGAAAAAACCCGTGCAGCTTGGGGCATTGAAACTCTGGCTAGGCGTTATCCAGAAGGGATATTTGTAGTTGGTCAAGCACAAACAGCCTTAACTGCACTGGTGGAATTAATTGAAGCGGAAGAAATTAGACCCGCTTTAATAGTTGCTACCCCAGCAGGTTTTATCAATTCAAAAACTGTAAAAGAACGATTACAAGAATCCTTAGTTCCTTATATTACTGTTGAAGGTCGCAAGGGTAACGCTGTCGTAGCTGCTGCTATTGTTGATGGTTTAGTGGATTTGGCTTGGCAAGCCTATGGACAGGATAGAAATGTAGGCGGATGATGTAGGGCAGGGGGTAGGGGGAGTAAGGGGAGTAGGGGGAGTAAGGGGAGTAGGGGGAGTAGGGGGAGTAAGGGGAGTAGGGGGAGTAGGGAGCAATTTTTCTTTTTTCCTTCTTTCTTCTTTCTAACTCCTGACTCCTGACTCCTGACTCCTGATGAAGGGCGCAGGCCCTGCGCCCCTACTTCCTATTTCCCGAACGACGGCGGGGTTTTCTCTCCTGGTTCGCACGCAAGCGCACACTAACCTCGTTGAAAAAGTCTCTGCGGACATAGGGGTAATCACTTACCCATAAATCACGACTAGGAATATATATATCGCTGAATTCTTCAATAGTGCTTAAATCAGAACTATTGGACATAACCACCATTTCAGCTATTTGTCCACGAGCAATGACTTTATGAGCGTTACGTAGTGGAGCTTCAAACTCCACAGTAAATCCTGTATCGTCGCCTATTTCTAAGTTAATCCGCTTTTCGCGGTTTTCGATGATGACTAACTCACCTTTACTATTCACGGTTTCCTGTTTACCCATTAACCGATCCGTAATCCACCAGTCTAACACTCGTCCCCGAAAAAAGCCACTGTATTTGTAACGGCGGCATTTTCTATTGCGTATACTTGCTTGGAATATGGGATACCAAAGCCAAAAGAAAGCGCCAAATACCCCAAAGAAGAATATTAATCCAAATTCTAATCTAAACAAGAATTGTATCAGCAGTAGTACAGCTAAGATCACCACAGAAATTAGTATCCGTTGCACAAAACTGCTTACTTTCCCCCAATAGTATTTATATTGTGGTCCAGAGGCAATTAGGGGGATAATTTGTTCAAATTTTTGGCGAGTTAAGGGAACGAGCATATTTTACATTTTGGATTTTGGCTTTTGGATTTTGGATTGGAAAATCACCAATCGAAAATTGCTAACAGTTAAAGTATTTTTTCTAGCCCATATACTAATGACTTTAGCTGATTAACTTTGCGAATGGCTAATATTACTCCTGGCATATAACAGGCGCGATCGCTGGTATCATGACGTAAGGTATAAATTTGTCCTGCTGCGCCAAAAATTACTTCTTGGTGGGCAATTAGTCCTGGTAAGCGGATACTATGAATTCTAATCCCTTCGTCTGCTAAACTGCCTCTAGCTCCGGGTATTTTCTCCGTTTCTTCCACAATAGCAGTATTAAAAGTTTTGCCCATTTCCGCTAATAGTTGAGCAGTTTGAATGGCTGTACCGCTAGGAGCATCAGCTTTTTGGTTATGATGGAGTTCGATAATTTCTACATGATCAAAATACTGGGAAGCTCTGAGGGCGGCTTCTTGGAGTAGTACCATACCAATGGAAAAGTTAGGAATAACTAAACAACCCGTACTGGCTTTTTCGGCAAAATCAGCTAATTCTTCGAGTTTTGCCGGACTTAAACCCGTAGTTCCCACAACTGGACGAATTCCATAGGCGATCGCACTGCGAATATTATTATAAACTGCATCAGGATGAGTAAAATCAACTAATACCCCCGGCTGCATCTGTCTCTCCCCAGCCACATACGCCAACATTGGCTCTAATTGATTCGTAATTGGTACTTCCAAGGGTTCACTTAAACCCGCCAATTCCCCCGCATCTTTACCTTGATGTTCAGGAGTTGTGTCAATTGCACCCATTAAAGTCAAATCAGATGCTGCTGCTACCGCTTTAATTACCTCTCGTCCCATTTTACCAGCCGCACCGTTGACAATAACCGGAATAGAAGTTTGATTGCTCATAGATTTAAGAATTATTTTTAATTCAACAAAGAAATTGTCTCACAAGAGATAACCAACGGCACAGAAGCCACTTAATCTTCTTGGGTTTGAGGATTTTCGCTTTGCCAAACTAGATAATTTAAAAAGCTAAGAACCTCTTGTAATTTATCATCAGGGATGACTTCCAAACTTCCAAACGTTGTACTACCTTGTTTCTGAGTTTATTCATCTCTGTAATACTCTGAATAGTTTTTAGTATGGATTAATTTCAACCACTTCGGTGATCATCATTACTATCAATTGTGCCACAAGAAATCCCTTGTTAATCTCGCCAGTTCTCAATTTGCAGGTTTGGGATTCTTTCAAATTCCCGAACGTTAGCAGTTACAATAATTAGTTTATGGGTGATTGCAGTTGCGGCAATGAGGACATCGTAAGCACCTATCGGAGTTCCTGCCTGTTTTAGAAAGCTCCTGATTTGAGCAGTTTGTTCTGCTTCTGCTTCTGCAAAAGGTAAAATTGTCACAGAATTAAGAAACGATATAATCAGTGGTTGAATTTTGATGGCTCGTTGGGGATTTATTGCTAATCCATACTTCAATTCGATTGATGTTACTGCGGAAATAGAAATATCGTCAGGGGAAATCAGCTTTAGTCGTTGTAATGTATTTGGATCACCTTTAACAAAATCACTGACTACACAAGTATCAAGTAAATATTGCATAAATTCAATTAAAAATATTAAACTGAAAATATGGTTTCATCAGGTGGCAGCAATTCGTCTCGATAGGACTCAAAGGTAATACTATCTGCAAAACCTTGGTGTTGCAAAATTAGATTCGACCAAGTTCTAGTTTTGTTTTCTAGAAATGTAACTAATACAGTGCCTTCGTGAATGTCCTTTGGTATTTCAGCAAGTTGGATTTTTCCATCTTTATAAATTCCCTGAACAGTTTTTAGCATGGATTAACCTCTATCAATTGGGTGATCATCATTACTATCAATTGTGCCACAAGAAATCGCTTGTTATTACCCAAAAACTAAATGTTACTCATAAATCTTACTACGATGAGCGATCAGAATAATATTAACCAAAACTACTTCATCATCAATGGAATAAACAACTCGATAATCTCCAACTCGATAACGATAATAACCTGAATAATTACCTTTTAATGGCTTAATATTAGGATGAAAACTAGGATTTTCTTCAAGTGTTTGAAAACATCTTGCTAATTTTTTCGCTAAGGTTTTATTGCTTTTAGCAAAAACTTTTTCTGCCTCTAATGATAATTGAACTTTATACGTCATCTCTAATCATCCGCCAATCTTTTACCTTCCCTTCTTGAACTTGTTGTTTTGCTTGTTCAAAAGCAGATTCAAACCCAGAAATTTTTAATAATTCTTCTGTTGCATCTTCATTTTCATCATTAAGTAAATCACGTAAAAATTCAGCAATAACTATTAGTTTTTCTGGAGATAATTTATCAATATTTTGTTTGACTTGATTACGCATTTGAGTTGTATTCATAATCTATATGCCTCATAACTATTCTTATCATATCGCTATTCGCTGTTTGATAACGATTTTACCCTTCATGAGCTACAGGTTGTCCATCTTTCAGGGTATAAATATCTTCTTCTGGATCATGAAGAAAAGCAAGGCTAGGGTTATTTGTAACAGGATCTAACCAAGTTTGTTCATTAAGTTCATCTGCTTGTCTTGCCAAAAAATCAGTTAAAACCTGACGAATTAAATTTTCTTCGGAAATGCTAAGATTATCAGATATTTTTTGCAAAATTTGGTCTTCTGTTTCTGAAAGTGAAATTAGCTTTTCTAACATTGGTAAAATCCTTTCTTAAAATCAGATAACTTAAGGACATAATAACATTATGTCCCTACAATCGCACTACCAAACCCGACCAGCAGGTAATGAAACCCCTTAAATCTTCAGATCCCCGACTTCTCAAAGAAGTCGGGGATCTTTCTCTTATTGACATTTTCCCAATTTGTGTGATATGTTTAGACCAATGCCTCTATATCTTTCTGGAAAAAAACTTTCCGCCAGAGGCGGAGGGGTTAAGAAGGGAAAAGAGAAAGAAGGGCAGAGGGTAAAAGAATAAAAGTATAAAGGGCTACAAAGTCCTGAACGAAGACACGACCCGAAAACCGCAGCAGTAGTAGCGATGGGCACGCAAATGCCTATTGCGACCCGCAGACCGACAATCCCCAGCGCCGCTGTCCCAAGAACCGCCGCGCAAGAGTCTCGTAACGCTACCGCTCTGACTGTTCCAAGCACTGCCATCTTTAGGCGCATTTATATAATTTTCATGCCAGTCATCTTCGCACCATTCACAGACATTCCCGTGCATATCGTACAAACCAAAAGCGTTAGGGGGAAAAGTTCCTACATCTGTGGTTTCTTGTCGATATTTGCCTTTTGGTGCGGAGTTGTAGGGGTAATTACCATCATAATTAACTAAATCTGTGGTGATGTTGTCACCAAAAGAAAATGGCGTTTTTGTCCCGGCTCTACAAGCATACTCCCACTCGGCTTCACTGGGCAATCTGTAGTTTTTTCCTGTCTTTTGAGTTAACTTTTGACAGAATGCGACTGCATCATCCCAATTAACATTTTCAACTGGGCGGTTATCGCCTTTGAAAGCAGAGAGATTAACACCCATGATAGCTTGATATTGTGCCTGTGTCAATTGATATTTTCCCATAAAGAAGCTGGGAACTGTGACTTGATGTTGAGGACTTTCATTACTACTTCTTTCCGCTTCATTTTCCGGTGAACCCATGAGAAAAGTTCCTCCGGGTATGGCTATCATTTCCAATTTAATCCCATTTCCTAAGTCTTCGGTAAATGATGATGTGGGATTGATATTTAAGTTGGTATTTGTTGGTGGTTTAGGTAGGTTTGTTGGTGGAGAAATAAACTGAGAAATTTGTGGAAAAGCCTGTTCTTTCGCTTGTTCTCGAAGCAGTTTAAGTTTCTCATCTTTGATAGATTCCTGCACCTGAACAACAATCTCCCGCCGTGCAGCAGCCTTAACATAACCCAAACCAATAGCCCGCTCAAAATCTTGACAAGCCGCCTCAAAATCACGCCGCTTATAGAAATCCTCACCCCGGCGATAATAGGCATTCCCCATATCCACCCTGTCAGTAATTCCCAGCAACTCCCAAACCTGATAAAGAGAATTAAAATATGACTCATCCTCTGGTTTTGCCACCTCCACCAACAAAGGCATAACAGGCGTAGACAACTGCCAATCTATCCCTCGATAGGACAACCAAACCTTGAGAGAAGCATTAACCTGGGCAATACCAGCCTCATGGCTAGGAAGTTTGATTAAACTAGCCGCCAACTCCAACCGTAATTCAGACTCCCAATCAGGAACTTGTCTGATTAGTGCCTCATATAGTGCCTGATAAATCTGCACACTTCCATCAATAAACTGTCTCTTTATTTCCTCACTCATGCCTGAAAGCAACCCCGGCAACAATTCAGGTAATAAAGGTAACAGATGACGATCTGGACTCGTATTCAGTAAAAAATATTCATCCGTCACCCACCCAGCAATCATAATGTGACAGAGAGCCACAAAACGTTTAAGTTGATCCCAATCTTTAGGCGCAATATGATAATTTCGAGCTAATTCACGAATATCATCACCGCGATTTAGCCACATCTGTTCCCGTTTAATTACCGCTTGATTAGCTTGGTATTTAGCCACAAACTCCTCACCATAATCAGCAATCCATTCAGCTTCGCTAGTCCCCTCCTCAGCCCGATTACGAAACCAATTCTCAGTCCGCTCTTTCACAAAACCATACAAAACTTCTAACCAAGAAAAACGCATACAGGTGTCATAGCGTTGCTTAACATCTCCTAAACCCCAATAGGCATAGCTAATAGATAAATTTTCCCCTTCTAAAGTAGATTCTAAAATCAGTGTCGGTTCGCTCTGTAAGCCGAGAAAGATTTGCCTTGCAGCAGCTTCACTATTAAATTGTTTACTCGTCCATGCACCAGCTAAATAATCAATGTGACGATGATGAGTTTGGTATTGCTGAAAGAATTGCCGTAACTCTTCTTTCAAATACTGTTCCATTTCTGGAAAGCCTTTAGCATTGGTAGGTTTCCGACTGTCATCGTAATCTAAAACAGGAGGCGAAACGAAGACATTTAAGGGCAAAATATCCCCATACATTCCTCTTTTTAATAAATCCTCTGCTACTAACCAAATCGCCGAATTTTTTTCCCGTTTTTGTTCATGGATGACATCAATGGCAGTTTGGCGATCAAATTGTCTTAATTCCCTTGCCAGATCAATATCTTGCGCTTTGAGTTGGATTTGCAGTTCTTTTTGTTTTTCAAAAAAATACTTTTGCATATCTGCTTTAAAAACTTCAATCTTTTCAGTGAAGGCGCGACTAAGTTCACCCTGTTGAGATTGAAATTCTTGATTTAATTCTACTAATCTGACTTGCAAATCTCGATCTAAATCTTTCTGTTCTTTTTGAAATGATAAAGCCTCTTGTTGTTGAGTTCTTTGCAACTCACGATTTAGAGCATTTTCATAAGTTTGAAAATCACGACTCAATTCAGCTAATTGTGCCTGAGCCGCCAAACCATCTTGTTGTTGTTTAGTTTGACAGACTAATCTGGCGTATTCTATCCTTTCTTGAGTGTCTATTCTCTCTTTTTCTCGGACAACGATTGCTTGATGTTGCTCAACTTGAAGTTTTTGTGCTTTTTCGGTATTTTTTTTGTTCAAAGCAGTATTGGTAATTCCTACTGCCGCAGTGATTAATGAACCTATACCAAGAGCAATTAATGGAAATGGCATAATTTTTAATTATTAATGATTATTGTTGACAGTTGATTTACTAATAAGGGCGAATAAACCTTCGCCCCTGCTATACTTTCCACACCCGCCAGCCAGGGAATAAATTCCCTGTCTCATAGCTTAAGTCCGTTAAAACGGACTAATAAATTTTCCTAATGTTTAGTCATCTTTAGATGACTTTTGCTATTAGACTGGGAATATGGCTTACGCCACGCTACGCTATCATTCCCAGGCGGGTGAGCTTTTGCTTTAACCCTACCCGCAAAATCAAATAATTAAGCCGTGTTGCGTGTAATTATTGATTAAGATTTTCAGCCGCTTTTTGATGATAATAATCAGCCTCTTTTTGCAAGTAATCCGCCTGACTAAAAGACCCCTCACTTGCCCAACCTGCGGCTCTTTCCTCGTAATGCTTTGCCCAGCCTTCATTCCTAGAGGCTTCCGCATAATCGGGTGTCGCCTCACGAGGTATCACTTCAGCATGAAAATTGCTTGTGGATAAATGACTCTCAAAACTAGGGGTTTCAATATAACTAGAATTGTGCAAGTGATCAAAATTAGAGTGGAAATCACCACTGGAAAAGGAAACACAATCAGAATGTAAAATTGTGTTTGGATGCAAATCGTTTAAAAACCCGTGAGAATGTTGGTCAAGTCCCTGAGAGATTGATTCAACATGACTGGAATAACTTGAGTTTAAATCGTGATTAAGATCACTGAAGTTTTGCGCCGCATGATCAGTAACCGCATCGGGGAAATGATGAGTACCGACGATTTCCCCATGATTTAATGCGTCCATCTTATTGACCCTTTAGTTACTAAATTACAGTATCATCCGCCAAATTCAAAAAATCTGGTAAACCCTAAATACTGGTAATTATACACAAAAACAACGCTTTAGTCCAGCCTATAGCGATCGCCATTCTTGTCGGTTAGCTTAATAATTCGTTGTCTTCCTTAACATAATCTATAGGAATAATGGAATAATGGTGATCTTTATATTACACTGCAATAATTGGCGATCGCACTAATAACTTTGAGCCTGAAAATTATTGGGAATATCCAACTCAAAAACTTGATCATGAATACGAGCCACATAAAGCCCTTCTTGCAGAATTTTCTCGCGTAATTCGTTAGACAAATCAACAGAGGCTAATATGCCATAAAGTCGTTTGTTTTTGTGTTCAGGAAAAAAGTTACGAAACCGTTGTAAAATACTTTTTAATTGAGTAATAGAATCTTCCCTTGCATGACTTTTAACCTCAACAATATAGGCAGTATTTAGCTCACCATTAGCATAAGCAAGAACATCAATTTCCATGTGTTGTCCTCCCTTACTAACTCGCACACTGGGACTGATAACTTCCATCCCAAATTGTTGTCCCAAAATAGTTTCCATTGAAGGCAGGGCAAGACCTTCGGTAAAACTGCCAAATTTTGCACCGAGTCCCCCAATTTGTTTACCTAATTCTTTGAGTTGGCGGTCAGTTGCCTTCTGTTGTTCGGCATTCTCTTTCTGTTGCTGACTAACTTCTTTCAATAGTAGGTCAGTTTCTTTTTGAGCAGTAGCTAATTCTGCTAACAGTTGCCATACATCTTCTGATGTTGCCATAAACACTTTTTTTCCGTAATAATGTTTATTATAATCTGCCAAATTTAAAAAATCTGGTAAACCCTAAATACTGCTAACCACACACAAAAACAACGCTTCAGTCCACTCCACCACAGCCCCATAAGTATCTCCCGTATGTCCACCCAACTTATAATCAAACCAAGCTGCGGTAACAACAGAAATCACACTTCCAGTCAAAACCATCCCCACAGATAAAACTAACTTATGGGGATTAATTACCCAAACAAAACCACTCAAACCCACTAACAAAAAGAAGCTTGGCAACAAATCCAAATAAGAACGAATCGCTTGTTTATGAAATGCACCCTTACCAGTCGGTTTCAGATAAGGATATTGACAAATAGCCATTTGTTGTCCCCAACGTCCCCACCCACAAGCAGCCATTAATACAAAATAATGGTTTTCAGCTATTTCTGTTAAAGCTGTTATTTTCAAAATAATAATCACAATAGCAGACATTGCCCCAAAAGCACCAGTAGCACTATCCATCATTACCTGTAACCTGCGTTTCGGATCACCCACCGCTAAACCATCAGCCGTATCCATCGCACCATCTAAATGTAACCCTCCCGTAATTGCTATCCACGCACCTACTACCAAAGCATTACGAGTTAGCACGGGGACACCCAAATAATTCATTCCCGTATCTAATCCACCTAAAATCCCCCCAATCATCAACCCAATCACCGGTGCAAAACAAGCAACCTTCTGGAAGTCCAAATTTTGCAGATAGGGTAAGGGAATTGCTGTATAGAAAATCACAGCCGCAACTAAATTTAGCAATTGCTGTTGCCACCAGCGCAAAACATTAGCCATACTTTATATAGAGTTCCATTAGTCAAATACTTCCAGTATTCATGAATATAAATGTTCTCATCATAAATCACTCCCAGACTGACAATCTACCTCAAAAGATGAGACGATCGCCTCCTAAACTTGATATTTTGGAACTATGGGAAATTAACAATCCATCTCATTGATTGTCTGGCTGCGTTGTCACTCACCTTCCATAACCCGCTATTTCTCTATGAGTCATCATCTACCCCACACCAAAATACCAGCCCCGTGCATAGTCAACATGGGCATAGTTGTTAACAAACTCGATATCCGCCGATTGCTGAATGATTTAGGTAGAGTCCACTACATTTACACCCAAGAAAATAAGCTACTGAGTGAGGGTGACGGGGATGTAATGGAAGTATTCGCTAATTCCCATCGGTCTACCTTAGTCACCAATAATGCACTATATGTGAATGTGGATAGTTTTGATTATCTGGAGTTAAAACTATCTCCACAAAAAGAAACCTACTTCGACTTAGTTCAAGAGGAAATGTGTTTACGGTTGATTCCTCTTTCTACTCCTTTGCAAGCAAGACGCGATCGCCAATTTAACGTTACGGTTATAGAAGCGATGATGGATCAAGTCCTAGCCGCTAGATGGGATGCGGAAATTGATGACGACTGCTGTGATTCTTTTTAAAGGAGTCAGCACTATGGCTAACGCCACGCTACGCTATCGACTTCGCTCAGTGACCGTCAGGAGAAAGAATGAAGTAGAAGTAGGACTTACGCATAATTCATGGAATAACGAACCACAGAGGCACAGAGAACACAGAGAAATGAGGGTTTGAGGGATATTTTGCGTAATTCCTGAGAAGAAAGGAGGTATCACAAAACCTTAACTAAAGAAATCATATCCTCTTTGGGGTCATAGTGGATTGCGGGGTATGACCCTCACAAGACAAAAACCCCCACGAACGCCCTAAGTAACACCAAAAATGTTAAGTTGATGGATAAATTTAGCTAACTAGTATTTTTGCCTTGAGTGCCAATTTTTCCTTTGAAAGTCTCGCTACCTGTAGCCAGACCAAAGCTAGAGCCGGAATATTTTCTACTCCCCACGGAATTGTAGAAACACCCAGGTTTATGCCTGTGGGAACATTAGCTAATGTCAAAACTATCACCCCTGCCCAACTGGGAGCAACAGGAGCGCAGATGGTTTTAGCTAATACCTATCATTTACATCTCCAACCGGGAGAAGCCATTGTGGCTGGTGGTGGTGGATTACATAAATTCATGGGTTGGTCTGGTCCCATGCTCACAGATTCCGGTGGATTTCAGGTTTTCAGTCTGAGCGAAATGCGGAAAATTACTGAAGAAGGTGTAACTTTCCGTTCTCCTCATGATGGGCAAATCATTAAATTAACGCCAGAACGCTCTATTGAAATTCAGAATATTTTAGGGGCGGATGTGATCATGGCTTTTGATGAATGTCCTCCCTATCCTGCCACTCGTCAGGAAGTTGAAGCCGCAACAGACCGAACCTATCGCTGGTTAAAACGCTCTATATCCGCCCATCAACGCCAGGATCAGGCATTGTTTCCCATTGTCCAGGGGGGAGTATATTTAGATTTACGCGCCCGTGCTGCTCAAGAATTGGCGCAGTTAGATATGCCGGGATATGCCATTGGTGGGGTGAGTGTGGGTGAACCAACGGATTTAATGGCGCAAATTGTCCAAACTACAGCCCCGCTGTTACCAGTGAATAAACCCCGCTATTTGATGGGTGTGGGGACTTATCGAGAAATGGCGATCGCCATCGCTTCTGGTGTAGATTTATTTGATTGCGTTATTCCCACCCGCTGGGCTAGACATGGAACGGCTATTGTCTCCGGTGAACGCTGGAACATCAAAAATGCTAAGTTTCGTGAAGATTTTACACCATTGGATACAACTTGCCCTTGTTATACCTGTGAAAATTTCAGTCGGGCTTATTTATCTCATTTAGTGCGATCGCAGGAAATACTAGCTTATACTTTGTTGACTATTCATAACATCACCGAACTGATTCGCTTTACCCAAAAAATTCGCGCCTCTATTTTGAGCGATCGCTTTGTCACAGATTTTGGTCATTGGTTAGAACCATCAGAAATTGAACTAGTAGTCTGTCAACCCGAAAATGACGGGTGAAGGTAAGCAGGGGGGTAGGGGAGGTGGGGGAGGTGGGGGAAGTAGGGGAGGTGGGGGAAGTAGGGGAGGTGGGGGAAGTAGGGGGGGGTAGGGGAGGGAAGAACAGAAGTTTTTTCTGATCATTACCCGTCAAAATAAATTTGACGAACTACTAGAAAAAACCGATAACTGAATAAACACAATCCCTTTAAAACCCACGCAGGTGGGTTTCGCCTGTGTAGCCGTGACTTCTAGTCGCCCGGATTCTCAATCAATCCAAAATCCAAAATCTAAAATCCAAAATCGGATCACCTAACCATGTTAAAATATATATCGCATATAAAAGGTATTTGATTATTAGGTGGATTTAAACAAACATGGAAGCAGCACTATTACTAGCGAAATTGCCTGAAGCCTACCAAATCTTCGACCCATTGGTAGATGTATTACCTGTTATTCCCGTCTTCTTCTTGTTACTTGCATTTGTTTGGCAAGCAGCAGTGGGTTTTAGATAAATTACCCATCTCCAACTTTTTGGACAGGTAACATCCACCTGTCCTATTTTTTTGCATAAAATTAATAGTTCTTAATATTCTGCAATAAATCAATATAATTAATCCAATTACATCCTCAATTACCAGGAATCTACTATGGGAAACATCAAATTTGTCAAAGAGAATAAAGAAATAGTCGCCGCAGATGGTGCTAATCTCCGACTCAAAGCTGTAGAAAATGGCATTGATATTTATAAATTTTTCGGCAAAATGACCAATTGCGGCGGTGCTGGACAATGTACTACTTGTGTTGTCCAAATTATCGAAGGACTAGAAAACCTATCTCCACGTACAGATTTAGAAAACCGCAAATTCAAAAACAAGCCTGACAACTACCGTCTAGCTTGTCAAACCGTAGTGAACGGACCTATTACCGTCATCACCAAACCTTAAGAGCTTTTAAAAAATTTGGCTTCACTCTGTCATCTATAATGCTATTCTGGAATAGTTGACTCGAAATTACATAAAAGGCTATCTTGCTATGCAAGTTAATGATTTGGGTTTCGTAGCGAGCATTTTGTTCGTACTAGTACCCGCCGTGTTTTTAATCATGCTTTACATCCAAACTTCCAGCCGCGAAAGTTAATTAACAGCTTTGCGAACAGCTAAGTAGGTGAACAGAAAAATTTAAAGGTATGTGAAGAAAAGTAAAATCACTCAAAACTCTCTTCCTGTTCCCAGTTAAGAGTTCCCTGTTAAGAGTTCCCTTGCCCCAACGACAATTTTTAACACCCACCTACTTATTAGCTTTTGTGAGCAATTTAAAATCGGTGGAAAAGATAGATAAGATAAAAACCCCCCTAAACTAAATATAGTGCAGGGGTTTTTATTTATGAATCGCTAATATAAAGACATTACACAGTAGTACGCACCAGAAGCACTGGACAGGTAGAGTTAACACGAACATAATCAGATAAAGATGAGCCAATTAGCCGATCTATATCAACAAAACTCTTAGCAATAGATGGGCGACGGTCCGGAGAACCAATCAATAATAAGTCTATATTCAACTCATTAGTTAAACGACAAATTTCTTCTCCTGGTTTACCACTGCTGGTAACACAACGGACTGCTACAGATTGTCTTTGAGCTTCTGCTAAAGCCATTCCCAAAACAGAATTCTTCTCGGGTTTGAGGTCAGTAATACCTGATAGTTTACCACCTAAATCTGCATTAATATTAGCTAAAACCAATTGTCCACCCGTAACACCCCGGAGTAAGAACAAAGCTAAATTTAAGCAATTTTTAGCAGCATCAGAATTATCCATTGCCACCATAACGCGCTTAATGTTCTTGACATAAATGTCATCTTTCACCAGCAACATGGGACGAGAAGACAATTGAAAAACGTACTGACTGACGGAATTGGAGAAAATTGATTGTAGTCGCTTCATTCCCCGTGAACCCATAATAATCAAATCAGCTTCCATTTCGTCAGCGACTTGACAAACCACATCCTTGGGATCACCCTGACGTAAAATTGAAGAAACTTGGCTAGGGTCTAAGTTTAAATACTGAATAGCCTTAGCCAGAATTTTGCCCCCTTCTTCCCATTTATCAGTCATTACAGACGCGGTGCTTTGTGGAGTAACAACGTGGAGAACTGTAACTTTTGCGCCTCGAAATGAAGGTAGTTCTTTCAAGTTCTTGAGCATTTCTTCCGCGTGTCCCAAACCGGAGACAGCCAACAAAATTTTTTGGATCATATTTACGTCTTTGTCGTGAGGGTTTCTGTGGTTTATTGCTGCTAGTATTGAGCCATGGCTGTGCCACGCAAGCTATCAGAATGTTTTTCTGATATGCTGAACAACCAAGTTAAGTAATTAGGCATAAATTAACTGATTAGCAGTCAAACTAATACCAACGAGCAAAAAAGTGATGAATATTAAGTTTCTTTACGCCTAATTACGTGAAGTTACAACTAGGTTGCCTATCATTAAGCATACTGCTAATTTTGCCTGATAAAATTAATAAAATCTGATGTTAGTTATTATTTGTAATCTATATTAATTTTTTTTAATTTAAGTTAAGTAGGTGGACATTAAAAATTATCGTGATGACAAGGGAACAGGGAACAGGGAACAGAAAAAAACTCATATTTTTAAACTTGAGATATAAATAATAACACTGTTTTTTCGGTCTACGCATCTTTGAAAAACATCTTTTTTTGACTGAAACTCTAAACAATATAGTAGATAACTTTAACTTTATGTCCCCAAATTATAATTCCATAAAAATAATTAGCATTGCCACAATAGTATTATCTCTAAATGCTTGTAGCAGCAACCCAAATACACCCCAATTAAAAATCAATAGTGAGTCTTTAAAAGTTGCCATTCCTAACAATCAAGTGAATCTCAAATCACAACCACCAGCTAAAGTTGAAACCCTAAATTTTACTGTTCCTGCTAAATATCAGGCAAAAACCGTTTATCAAGTCGCACCCAGCAACAAAGAGAAAGTCATTGCTTTAACAATTGATGATGGTCCCTGGCCAAAAACCACCGCAGAAATGTTAGATATCCTCAAACAAAATCATGTAAAAGCTACATTCTTTTGGGTAGGAAGTGCTTTACAAGAAAACCCCGAAATTGGTAAACGAGTTGTCGCTGAAGGTCACGCTATTGGTAATCATACTTGGCATCACTGGTATCGAAAGATGGATGAATTTACAGCCAAAAGTGAAATTGAAAAAACAAATGAATTAATTTATCAAACTACAGGTGTAAAAACATCTTTTTTTCGCCCCCCAGGAGGCTATTTAAACAACGGATTAGCTGCTTATGCTAAAAGCCAAAAAAACTCCGTTGTCATGTGGTCGGTGACTTCAGCAGACACCGATCCGCGTGCAAAATATCAAGTATTTGTGAAAAATGTGATCAGAGATGCTAAACCAGGAGCTATTGTTTTAATGCACGATGGTGGTGGAAATCGTGAAAGAACCGTGAAAGCCCTGCCAGAAATCATCAGCGGACTCAAACAGCAAGGCTACCGATTTGTTACAGTTCCTGAACTTTTAGAAATGCAGCAATGATACAGCACTTCCCGGTGTTATGAGGTATAAGAACCCCACCCCCAACCCCCTCCAGTATCAAAAGTTTATCCTTTTATTCCCCCCGCAGCGGGGGGATTGAGGGGGGTGCGATGAGGGGGCTAAGATGTACCTCATAAGAGCGGAAACCGCTGTAATTCTTATTCGGTGACGACAGAAGCACAGACTTGAGACTCTTGCCAAAGTTTATACAAAAAAAACTCCGCACTATAGCTCATAGTGGTGACAAACACACCTACAGCATCATCATTACCATCAGATAACCAAGAACCATCTAGGGTAACTTCTAAGTATTCAGGATCGCACTTACATAAGCCCATAATTTCACTATCATGGCGATTTACTTCCGTCTTCAGTCTTTCTACTCCTGGTAAATTAAGAGGTAGCAAAAAGGAAGCTGTGGTGGGTTCAACACGCAAAGATTGACTGACACGCAGTGCCAAAATCACTCTTTGCGCGACCCATTCTTCGAGAGATTGAGTGAGACACTCTAAATAAAAACTGTTATCGGTGTAAGTTAATTTCAGCATTCCTTTTGCTCTCCTGTTATTCCAGGTTTGCTTGCATATCCATCCAAAACTTCTCAGCAAATGTCACAGTTGGGTGAACAGGTGCTTTAGGTAATTTACGTAGAAGCATCCCAGCTTCAGCGGGTGTTTTATCGCCTTTGCGAGAATTACATTTTTCGCAAGCTATGACTACGTTATCCCAAGTATGTCGGCCACCTTTAGATCGGGGGATGACATGATCTAGGGTGAGATGTTTGTTAGTACCGCAATATTGACAACTGCTATGATCTCGTCGTAAAACCTCCCGACGATTCACTGGGGGAACTTTCCACATTCGTTCCGTCGCAGCAATTTTTAAGCGAATGTGTTTGGGTACAGAGAGGACGAATCTAGATGAGTGAATTAACCAGCCGTCTTCTGTAGAAAATTCCAATGGTTCGGCTTTATTGCTGACTAGCAACACTATCGCCCGTTTGATATTTACTCGACACAGTGGCAAGTAATTCTGGGAAAACACGACCACAGATTGCTCTAATACTTGGATTGCGCTTGTCACAGCCTAACTCCTTATAAAAAAACCCCCGCTTGTTGTCTGAGACACTGCGGGGGTTAACAATTGACCTGATGGTTTTTCGTCTTATTTTGGTACAGCATTTTTTAGCTTGTACCTCCCGCGTTTGATCTCTATTTGTGGTTTTGTATTCAGCAAATTCATGCTGGGATATTTAAAATCATAATTGCCTTTTGTTCTTTGCCCTTGATGTTGGCTATCCTCGCCCATAAATAAATTCTCCACGTCCGCAGCGGCAAATTCCCAACTGCCGAGACATTTGGTTGCTTGTGAAAAGGTGGAGATGGGATAAATGGATTTCACAGAAAATTTCACCTATTGAACATTCCTTTAAACATACTACACTTGTATTACTATCCTGTCTATACCTATAAGGAGAAAAAATCATGCAGACCATTACACGCACCCCAACAACTGAGATGGAAGTTACTAGTATTCGTCTAGAACGGGAACTGAAGGAAAAACTCAAAGATATCGCTGGCAATCGGGGATATCAGTCTTTAATTCGAGATATTCTCTGGAATTATATCCAGCAAAAATCAGGTGAATGGAAACCGCGTTTTTCTAAATCTGATATTCGCGCCAGTATTGCTGCTGTGGCACAACAAGATGAGCGCTGTGTACTTACAGGTAAATTAATTGAATCGCAACAATCAATGTTATTAGGACTGACTAGGAATGGTGATATGGTTCCTCTGAGTCTTGAGAGTTTGGTTGATTAGTCGGCAGTTTTAGTTAATTTTACCCAGGCACTACCTTAGTAACTGGGTAAAATCCTAATTTTTAGCTTTATTTAAGATAATTGTACTGATTAGGTCAGGTTTCCCGTGTTAATTCGGATGTAAAAGTTGATATTTCTAGGTTAATTATAGAGGGATTACGGTTTATATCTATAAAACTCCTATTTGATTTTTGAACGGAACTCGGTACACCTTTATATTCTCGAATCCTCTTGCCTCTTGCCTATGTTTATGCCAACTCCTATTTACAGATCCGGGAAAACCAATTATGAGTCATAATTGTGAAGATGAAAATACTAGTAATTCTGCTCCTTTATTTGCTATTAAAGAGGTTCCTCATGGGATATTAATGCCATTGGAAAGTCAAGGTAAGGTTTTAGGATTTGTAGTTTTACACCAAGCAACTACTCGTAATGGGGAAACAACAGACGTAAATTTAATAGAAATGCTTTGCGCTCAATTAAGTGATGCTGTTATTCAATCCCAAAGATTGCAACAAGTGCAAACTTTAGTAGATGAACGGACTGAACAACTCCAGCCCAGTTTAGAAGTCCAAGAGACTTCCAAGAAATAAATTATCCTAAGAAACGAACCACAGAGGCACAGAGTACACAGAGAGAGAATTTCTGCATCAGTTTTGGGACATTTTTTTATTTGGAAGTCTCCAAGCAAAATTGTATGAAAGAACTAGGCAATACGTAGAACAACTACAACAATTAAATGAACTTAAAGATGAATTTGTTAGCAATATTAGCGATCGCTTGCGCTATCCTCTGACAAATATGCTTACGTCTATCCGTAATTTACGTTTACCAGGAATATCTCCAGAACGTCAAGACCGATATTTAAACATCTTAGAGTCAGAATGTACTAAAGAAATTAACTTAATCGGCTTATATCTTCGATAAATTTCGGCGTGGTAAAGGGCGCTGGATTCCCGGAACTGGTTTAGGACTGGCTTTGGTTAAGTCTTTAGTGCAACATCTCAATGGTGTAATTACTGTTGAGAGCATTCCTATCCTCAATTCTCAACTCAGTGAGATTACTTTTACACTCACTCTACCTCTATCTTCCTCACCAATTAACTGATATGTGAGGAGCGTAGGGGCGCAGGGCCTGCGCCCCTCAGTCACTTTTTGCCCAGTTTTTCTATTTTTTCGATAATTGCTAATTTTATGAGGGATTTAACTAATAAATATAGACAGAAAGCACATATACAAAAAATGGCGATCGCCCAATTATGATACTTAGAGATGATTAAGATTAACCCCGTCAATAGACTAAATCCTGTTAAACAAGCATAAATTAAGGTTTTGATGGCTAGATAAATTTGTCCTAAGATGCGATCGCTTTCAACATTTTTAACCCTTAATTGTAACTCTCCCCTTTCAACTCTTTCTGCTAATTTTTTCACTAAAACTTCAGTTTTATTCGGTTTTGTCAATTGATATTGAATAAAATCCCTAGCTTGATGGCTTAATTGAGCGATAGTATTTCCTTTACTTTTTGTGACTGCTAGACTTTTGATAAATGATTGGGATAATACTGTAGGATTATATTGAGGCTCTAAAGTTCTGGCAATCCCATCTAATGTGGTTATGGATTTTAAAATAAATGTCATTTGAGCAGGTAAGCGAAATGGTTGCTGTTCAAACATTTCATAAAGTTCAATTTTTACCTCACTCAATGCTTTAATATCTAAAGGTTTATCGGTGAATTTATCTAATAAAAATGTGACTAATCTTTTTACTGGAGTCATGTCTGGGATAGGTTCAAGTAATCCCATATTCATTAAAGTATTTACTACCTCATTACTATCCTTTTTTAAAATAGCAAAAAAAGTTTTAATCATCTGCTCTTTGTCCAAAGTTCGGACTTCTGCCATCATGCCAAAATCATAGAAGATAATACTACCATCTGAATTGACTGCCATATTCCCTGGATGGGGATCAACTTGAAAAAACCCATCTTGTAATAGTTGCTTTAAATAACAACAAATCCCCGTTTCATTTACTTTATGAATATTGATTCCGCAAGCTTCCAAAGCCGCCTTATCATTGATTTTAATTCCTGGTTTATATTCTAAAGTTAATATCTTCGTTGTCGTATATTGCCAATAGACTTTAGGGACAATAATTCGCGGATATCCACGAAAATTTTCTCTAAATTTATCAGAATTTTTACCCTCTTGAATATAATCAATTTCTTGAAACAACAAATCAAAAAACTCATTATAAATTGATTGTAAATTATACTTTCTTAATCCAGCAAAATATTTATTACAAAATTTAATTAACTGTAATAAGATTTTAAAATCTAAATTAAATAAAGCATCTAAACCCGGACGTTGGACTTTAACAACCACCTCTTCATTAGAGTATAATATCGCCTTATGAACTTGACCTAAACTAGCAGCAGCCAAAGGATTAAAATCAAATTCTTTATAGATAAATTGGACAGGTTTACCTAATTCTAATTCAATCATCTTAATTGCTTCTTGACTACTAAAAGCCGGAACCTGATCCTGTAAAGTTCCCAAAGCTTCTATATATTCTAAGGGCAATAAATCGGCACGAGTAGACAAAGTTTGACCAATTTTAATAAAAGTAGGACCTAAATCAATTAAAGTATTCACCAGCCAAGTAGCGCGGGTTTTCTTATGTTCTAAAGAATCTTGAGGAAAAATGCTATCCCACCACAGAAATGACATAAATTTAGCCGCAGCCCTGAAAATGTCTATTTTTCGGGCTAAGGTAGAATATTTAGTTTTTTGCCAACGAAACTTTTTAGACTTTGCCATCATAAATATAAACGAAAATTGATGTCTGCATGATTGATTTTTTATAATAACTTTTTTTAAACCGTACGGACTTCTATTCCATATCACTTAATTTATTCTTATACAAGTAGGGTGCGTCAGATAGAGGAAATTTGTTTTTTGTCAAATTATCGGGTCTGACGCACCCTACAAGAGATAAAATCCACATTACATATTTGGTAAACTTGGTCAATGTGTAAGCCCTATAGTTTAACTATAGTTATTGAATTGTGACATTAGTAGCGATCGCAAAGTGAATTTGAATATAATCCTTAATTTTCACAGACAGCCTGCGTGGCAAAGCTATATTCAGTATAAAATTTTCTTACTTTAATTTTTAAACCTCTTACCTTTGCGCCTTTGCGCCTTTGCGTGAGGATAAATTCATTAAGATTGAAAATATTTATTCCTGCATTTGTATCACTATACAAAAACTACAGAAATGTTAAAAGGGATAGAAAAAGACTTTTACTCTTTCTCTATCCCTTTGATAGTACCCCCAAGGGAATTCGAATCCCTGTTACCTCCGTGAAAGGGAGGTGTCCTAGGCCTCTAGACGATGGGGGCTTGTTTCTCTTCACTTTTAACAATATAGCGGGT
Source organism: Anabaena sp. WA102 (assembly GCF_001277295.1). Lineage (NCBI taxonomy): Bacteria > Bacillati > Cyanobacteriota > Cyanophyceae > Nostocales > Nostocaceae > Anabaena > Anabaena sp. WA102. The sequence continues at coordinate 5,130,305 of NZ_CP011456.1, forward strand.
TTTTTTGAGAATGTCAAGAGGTTTTGGAAAGATTTTTTTAGCTGTAGGATCAAGGGGTACAAACAGGTAGGACGAATATCTAGTAGTTCGTCAAATTTATTTTGACGGGTAATGATCGGAAAAAACTTCTGTTCTTCCCTCCCCTACCCCCCTACCCCCCCCTACCTCCCCTACCTCCCTAACCCCCTACCCCCCCTACCTCCCCTACCCCCCTACCTCCCCTACCCCCCTACCCCCCTACCTCCCCTACCCCCTCCACCCCCTACCCCCCTACCCCCCTACCTCCCCTACCCCCTCCACCCCCCTACCCCCCTACCCCCCCTACTTGCCTTCACCTCTTGCCTTTTGCCAAAAAAAATAATCAGACTACAATTTTTGTAAACTTAATGTTTATGATTCTTTAGAGAGGATTTTGAAATCAATGGCTCAAAATCTACAACATGGAAGCACCTTTTGAAATCACCCTCCAGATGGTGATCACTGTTTTTGCAGGCATTAGCGCCCAGGTAATGGCTGCATATTTCAAATTACCTAGCATCGTGTTACTACTCTTATTAGGCATCCTGTTAGGTAAAGACGGGCTGGGAATATTACAACCCCATTTACTAGGAACAGGATTAGAAGTGATTGTTTCCCTAGCAACAGCAATCATTTTGTTTGAAGGAGGACTCAAATTAGATCGACAGGAGTTGGGCAAAGTTTCCCTCAGTCTCCAGTTACTCGTCACCTTGGGAACTCTGATCACCCTACTAGGGGGAAGTCTTGCGGCGCACTGGCTAGGGGAGTTTCCCTGGAATATAGCAGTGCTTTATGCGTCCATTGTTGTTGTCACCGGACCAACCGTAATTGGTCCATTAATTCAACAAATAAACGTAGATAGACAAGTCGCAACGCTATTAGAAGGCGAAGGAATTTTAATAGATCCTGTGGGAGCTATCCTGGCTTACGTTGTCTTGGATACAATTTTAAACGGTGATACAGACCCGATTAATGCCATTATTGGTCTAATTTTACGTTTCGCTGTGGGTGCGGGCATTGGTGGCGTTGGTGGATATTTAATGAGTTGGATGTTTAAACGCGCCAATTTCATCTCTTTTGAACTGAAAAATCTGGTTGTACTGGCAGTTTTATGGGTGTTGTTTGCCCTAGCGCAAATGATTCGCTCTGAATCGGGAATTATGACCACAGTAGTAGCAGGTGCGGTGTTTGCTAACTCTTCAGTTCCCGAAGAGCGGTTATTGCGAAGCTTTAAAAATCAACTGACAATTCTCAGCGTTTCTGTATTATTCATCCTGCTAGCGGCTGATTTATCCATTGCCAGTGTCTTGGCTTTAGGTTGGGGGAGTTTATTCACCGTTTTGGTGTTAATGTTTGTTGTTCGCCCCATTAACATTATTTTGTGTACTTGGAATAGTGATCTAAATTGGCGACAGAAACTATTTTTAAGTTGGGTTGCACCCAGAGGCATAGTTTCCGCCTCTGTAGCGTCTTTATTTGCGATTTTACTGACACAGAGGGGCATTAATGGTGGTGATTCGATTAAAGCCTTAGTCTTTTTGACAATTATCATGACGGTTTTTTGTCAAGGTTTAACCGCTGGCTGGTTGGTTAAATGGTTACGAATTACCTCTAAAGATGCAACTGGGGCGGTAATTGTCGGCTGTAATCCCCTGGGTTTATTAATTGCCCGCTTTTTTCAAGAACGGGGAGAAAGTGTGGTGATGATTGATACTGACCCGGAACGTTTAGCCCAAGCTGAAGCCCAAAATCTGCGGGTGATTGCTAGTAGTGCTTTAGATGGGGAAATACTGGAAGAAGCTGGTATTGGTTCGATGGGGACTTTTTTAGCTATTACAAGTAATGGTGAGGTGAATTTTGTCTTAGCTCAACGGGCTGCTGAGGAATTTAATCCTCCCCGGGTTTTAGCTATATTTCCCCATCATCCCCAAGGTTCTCCCTTGGTGAATAGTAAGGTTGATCAAGCCTTTGTCTCTGATTTCCCGGTAAAAACTTGGAATGAATATTTGATAAATGGACAGGTGAAATTAGGAACAACTACACTAAATGCGGCGGAATTTGACTCTCAACATGAACATATCCAAGAAAAAATTCGAGAGGGGATTTTAGTACCACTATTGTTAGAACGAGAAGAACGGTTACAGGTGATGTCTGCAAGCCAACAGTGGGAAATAGGCGATCGCATTATCTATCTATTATATGATTCCCGTCCTAATTTGTTAAAACTTCTCTCCGGTGCTAGTCAATCTACACCCCTAACTATGGAAACATTGGCAGAAGTTGAGGAAGTAAGAGTTAAAGAAGCTTAGATTTTTGGCAAATATGAATATGTCAGGCTTCGCCCCGCTTCGCTAACACGCAAAGGCGCAAAGGCGCAAAGAATCAAGGTTAAATTTTCAATTTACCCCCATAATCTTCTTCCTGCTTTTCCCTGCAATCTTTCATGGGTATCTTTTAGCAAAGTAGGAATATCTAAATTTTCTGGACATTTGGGCAAACAATCACCACATTCTGTACAACGGTTGGCTTTCATTCCGGGAAACCAATGACCGGCATTTTCAAACATTCCATAACGATATTTACCATAATCTGTCATATCATAAGCTACGGCTAAATTTCGTAATCTTAAAACTTCGGGAATATGAATATTTTCCGGGCAAGGTAAACAGGCATAACATTGACTACATTTATCGGTTAATAAAACATTATTTTGCTGATTTTCTAATTTTTCAAAAATGGCAATTTCGGCTTTTGTTAATTCATTTTGATGATCAAAAAGTTCTGGAGATATTACTAACTCTTCTGGTTTTGCTGGTCCTATACTCAAAGTATGAATGCGGTTATCACTCAGCAAAAACCGATAATTTAAATCTAATGGTGTCAATGGGTGACAGAGTTCCTTTAAAGTTTGGGATGGAGTATATAATTTTCCGCCCTTATCAGCAGGAGAAATAATAAAAACGCCCATATCTTTCTCTTTCGCTAACTGAATTGCGGGGGCATTATGTTGAAAAAAATAGTAATAATGGAGATTAACAAATTTAAAAAGATTTGTATTTATTGCTGCTAAAATTATATCTAATGAACCGTGAGTAGAAAACCCAATATGTCTCACTCTCCCATCATTTACAGCCTCCTCTACTGCTTGCATACAGCCATTTTTAGCTTGTACCCATTCTAAATGCTGCCAAGTATTTAATCCATGAATTCCTAAACAATCCAGATAATCTAAATTCAAGCGATTTAAAGATTCATCAATATACCAACGCATAGAATCAGCATCAGGTGTTGGGGGAATTTTGGTAGTAATGTGAATTTGACTGCGAGGTACTGATAAACCAGCTTTTATAGCGTTACCTAAATATGCTTCACTGTCACCGTAACCTCTAGCAGTTTCTAAATGATTAATTCCTAAAGATAAAGCTTTTTCCAGAAGTTGTTGGACATTTTCGCTATCAATTAAACAGCGCATTGTTCCCAAAGAAAAAACAGAAAGATATAAATTAGTTTTACCAAACCGACGATATTGCATATAGTAACGTAAGTTGCTAGTTAGAGAAATTGTCAGAAATGGCTAACGCCACGCTTCGCTATCAGGATGTCCAGGATTTAAGGATGTACAGGATGAGAACTGGAATTTTATCACCTATTACCAGCCTCAACTAGATAACTATACTCAAAACGGCTAGAAGCTGGACTTTTTTATCATACAAACTTTTTTATAACAAGTTCAAAGCCTCTCCCCGTTGCGGGGAGAGGTTTGGAGAGGGGTTTCATATTTGGTTAAACTATGAACCGTTTTCAGATAGCAACTTGAGTTAGTAGGTAACAAAGCAACAATTATTTGTCTATTTACTCCGTAAAAATAGCACAGAAAGCTGATTTCTGTGCATACCTGGGAAACGCTATAATTAACCTGGAGGCCAGGACATAGGACGACGACCAAGGATGTGTATATGTAGATGATGGACTGTTTGACCACCATCAGCACCAGTATTCATAACTACTCGATAACCGTTTTCTAGTCCCGCTGCTGCTGCAACTTTCTGGACTGTTAATAACAGGTGTCCTAGAAGTGCTGCGTCTTCAGGTTCAGCAGTAGCTAGGTTAACTATGGGTTTTTTGGGAATAACGAGAATATGAACTGGTGCTTGAGGGTTAACATCTGTAAAGGCTAGGGCTAAATCGTCTTCATAAACAATATTCGCGGGAATTTCTTTACGAATGATTTTACTGAAAATGGTTTCTGTGTTCGGACTCATGCAGTTTTATTTACTCATCTGTTAAAGATTTTAAGCGATCGCTGGAACAGGCGATAAAAAGTTAAGCTATTGTGTAGTCAGTGCATTTATAGTTTTATGGCCAAACCTGCGGATGTTAGTACCAAACGCTTAATTAGTCTTGCACCCAATAATTGGGTAAAATGGGTAACGCAAATCCCGGATGTGGTTGCTGGGGAAATTCTCAATTCTGAATTTCAATGGATTAGTAGGGAAAGTGATGTACTTATCCGTGCTGAAAGTAAAGAATATGGGGAATTTATGGTTCTCAATGAATTGCAATTGCGGTATAAGTCAGAACTGCCACGAAGAATGCGAGCTTATGCAGGATTAGCTGAGGAAAAATATAAATTACCCACATATCCCGTACTAATTAACATTCTCAAAACAGGTGATGCTGAAATCCCCACGCGATTTGAATCTAATCTTGCTGGCTTACAAGTTCGTCAAGATTACCGTGTAATTAACCTGTGGGAAGTAGATGTTAAAATTGCCTTAGAACAACCTTTACCGTCTCTACTGCCTTTTGTGCCGATTCTCAAAGGTGGTGAAGATGAATCTATAATTCGGGAAGCATTGCGTTTATTGCAAGCTGATGAACAATTAAATCAATTAGAAACGGTTCTTGCTTTTTTTGCTACGTTTGTATTAGATAGTTCCTTAGTTCAAGAAATTATGAGGTGGGATATGACAGTTTTACGCGAATCACCTTGGTATCAGGAAATATTGCAACAAGGAGAACAGCAAGGAGAACAAAAAGGAGAAAAGAAAGATAGACTCTCAAGCATTGAGTTATGTTTAGAAGTAAAATTTGGTAATGAAGGATTAAAATTCATGCCGAAAATATCAGAAATATCTGATCTTGAGACACTAAAAACAATTCAACGCTCGATTCTCACCGTTGAAAGTTTAGAGGAACTAAAACACATACTCCAAAATTTGTCATAACAAGTTCAAATCTCAACTATCACGAGTATAAAAGGTAAAAATGGAGATAATTTGTCATGTTTTGCTATTCGCTTAACCAACTAAAAAGTTGACCAATTGTTAGCTTAAAGGACTCTGCAAAATGGGGAACAGGTAGGCGATCGCTTGCAACTTCAAAAACTTCAATGGTACGATTGCTAAAATAAACAAATACTAATTCTTCTTCTGGGTCAATCAACCACCCCATTTGAGTCCCATGAGTGAGACAATGAAGGATATTGCGAACAACTTTAGTTTGACTTTGATCAGGAGAAAGAATTTCAATTGTCCAGTCTGGTGCGAGTGCAAAGGTATTAGATACTTTACCATTTTCGTCACGGGGAATACGTTCCCAAGTAAAAACTGCGATATCAGGAACAATAGATTTACTCCCAAAGGTACAGCGCAGTTCCGAATAAGCACGAGCGATATGCTGGGGTTTGAGAGCTATATTGATATCAGCACCGAGATCAAGTTGCACCGTGCTGTGTTTTCCTTGAGGCATAGGTTTTTGGATAATTTTACCGTCTATAAATTCGCTGGCTGGTTTGGTTTCTGGCTGTTTGAGAAATTCATCTAAGGTTAAGAGTTTAGTGGGAGTTTGAACCATTATCGTTTGAGTTAAGTGAATTGTAATTATTCTAAATCAATTATCGTGGCATCACATCATCTAACCGCAGTTGCAGCGAGGGTAAAAGAGGAGATTTAATAAATTCTCCTAACCGATATTTTTGCTGACTATAATCTTCACCAATTAGTTGACAAACTGTAAATGTCGGTTGTTTTGGTTTACCAATAAAAACAACGCCACCCAATCCCCGATAATCAACAATCCAATATTCAGGAATTCCTAATAAAGCGTATTCTTCAACTTTACGCGCATAATCAGTTTCCCAATTGGTACTAACAACTTCCACAACTAACTTAATTGATTTTCCTAACGCAATCACTGGTTCGTGTTCCCAAAAAGGTTCATCGTCAAGTACAGTTTCATCTAATACTACAATATCAGGTCGTCGGGCTGTGGCTGTTTCTGCAAAAGGACGGATTAGACAGGTGCGAGGAATAAACCAGGGAAGTTCAGCATGAGTAATCGCAATACCCAGTTTGGTTGCCAGTTTACCACCCACGGCTGCATGGGGTCCAGTTGGTTCCATATCAATCAATTCTGCGTCTGCAAGTTCATAGCGGGGGTTGTTACCGTATTCAAGGATGAATTGTGCAAAGGTTAATAATTTTGTTAATGCTTGAACCATAAGTCACCTGCATCTTTAGCTGCTATTATTATATTAACAATCCTCTTGGGTGATTTCACTCATTGTTAATGCACCCAAAAATCTGCTTTGATATGATCAAGGTTTATTGATATATAAAAAATGCTGGCTAGAGTTTGGAGTGCATCTATCATCGGGATTGACGCTGTAAAAGTGGGTGTGGAAGTTGATGTTTCTGGTGGTTTACCGGGAATTGTGATTTTAGGTTTACCAGATTCGGCTATTCAAGAATCTAAAGAACGGGTAAAAGCCACTTTGAAAAATGCGGGTTTTGCCTTTCCTATACGGAAGATTGTCATTAACCTAACTCCCGCAGATTTAAGAAAGGAAGGACCTGCTTTTGATTTACCAATTAGTGTGGGTATTTTAGCAGCTTCTGAACAAGTTAATGCCGATTTGTTGGGAGATTTTTTATTTTTGGGGGAAGTTTCTTTAGATGGTAGTTTGCGTCCGGTTGCTGGTGTTTTACCTATTGCTGCAACTGCAAAAAAGATGGGAATTACAGGTTTAGTTGTTCCTGTTGATAATGCCCAAGAAGCCGCTGTTGTTGAAGGTTTAACGGTTTATGGTTGCAAAGATGTTGCTGATGTGGTGGACTTATTAAATAATCCTAAAAAATATCAACCTGTCCAGTTAAATAAAGCAGTAGAAACTACCCAAGAAACATCTTTAAACTTAGCAGATTTGCAAGATGTCAAAGGACAAGCGCACGCCCGCAGGGCTTTAGAAATTGCGGCTGCGGGAGGACACAATTTGATTTTCGTTGGACCACCAGGAAGCGGAAAAACGATGTTAGCACGGCGATTATCGGGAATTTTACCACCTTTAAGTTTTCCTGAATCTTTGGAAGTAACACGCATTCATTCTGTGGCTGGATTGTTGAAAAATCGGGGTTCTTTAGTTAGAGAAAGACCTTTTCGCAGTCCCCACCATTCCGCATCTGGTCCATCTTTGGTTGGTGGTGGCACTTTTCCCCGTCCTGGTGAAATTTCATTATCTCACAGAGGTGTACTTTTTCTCGACGAATTAACGGAATTTAAAAGGGATGTTTTGGAGTTTTTACGTCAACCTTTGGAAGATGGTTTTGTGACAATTTCTCGAACTAAACAATCTGTCACTTTTCCGGCACAATTTACATTAGTAGCCAGTACAAATCCCTGTCCTTGTGGTTATTATGGTGATACAATTCAAGGCTGTACTTGTTCACCTCGACAACGGGAACAATATTGGGCAAAATTGTCAGGACCATTAATGGATAGAATTGATTTACAAGTAGCAGTAAATCGTTTGAAACCAGAGGAAATTACCCAACAACCAACAGGAGAAGCATCGAAATCTGTAGCCGAACGAGTAGAAAAAGCTAGAGAAAAAGCTGTAATTCGGTTTCAAAAAGAAGAAAATTTACAATGTAATGCCCAAATGCAAAGTCGTCATTTACAAAAATGGTGTCAATTAGATGATGCTAGTCGGAGTTTATTAGAAGCAGCAATTAGAAAATTAGGCTTATCTGCAAGAGCGAGCGATCGCATTCTTAAAGTATCCCGAACTATAGCAGATTTAGCAGGAGATGAAAACCTCAAACCCCAGCACGTAGCCGAAGCAATTCAATATCGGACAATTGATAGAATGCAGTAAGAGAAATCCACAAAAAAGATGATCCTAGTGCTTACGCATTGACAAAGTTTTCTAAATATGTAATGTAGATTTTATCTCTTGTAGGGTGCGTCAGACCCAATAATTTGGTAAAAAACAGATTTCCTCTATCTGACGTGGTTGGTGAGCAGTTCGACAGGTGTTACAGTGAGCTTGTCGAACTGCTCACTGTAACACTTGCCGAACCACACCCTACTCAATATGTAATGTGGATTTTATCTCTTGTAGGGTGCGTCAGACCCAATAATTTAGTGAGGGACTTCCAAGAAATAAATTATCCTGATTAACGAACCACGGAGGCGCAGAGGACACAGAGGAATAAGGGTTTGAGAGATTTTTGCGTTAGGTGGTTTATCGGTTGTCAAGAGATTGCTTCCTTTCACTCGCAATGACAACTCATGCAGCACAGGTTTATTAGAGACTTCCAATCAAAAAAATATCCCAAAATTTCTTGTGGTGCGGGACGAATTGCCCGCTAATCATCAAGGACGGGCAGGACTTGTGCTGAGCTTGTCGAAGTATGCCCATCCCACAAAATTGGATCATTTTTTTGTGGAGTTCTCTAAGTAATTGGACAAAAATATTTACAGTCATTGCGAGCGAAGGGAAGCAATCACAACCCTTGGAATTGCTTCATTTCACTTCGTTCCATATGGCTAACGCCACGCAACGCTTACGCAATGACATTGTGTAATTAATTCTGTCTCACTACTTAATCAACTAGAAAAATATGAATAATAAAATGCTATATCATATTGGTTTTAGCAAAGCAGATTTAGGTGAATTTCCTCCCGAAATTGCTTTATTATCAGGTGATCCCCAGCGGGCTAATTTTATCGCCCAAACTCATTTACAAAATGTGCAGTTACTATCAGAAAATCGGGGACTGCATAGCTATTTAGGCGATTTACCCAATGGAAAAAAGATTTTATCTGCTACTAGTGGTATGGGTGCGCCTTCTTTGAGTATTGTGGTTAATGAGTTAGTACAAGTAGGTATTCAAAAAATTATTCGCATTGGTACTTGTGGCTCAATTCAACCTCATATATCCGTTGGGAGTATTGTTATTAGTAACGCGGCTTTGTGTCGTCAAGGTGCAGCTAATGATATTGCACCTGTAGAGTATCCAGCCACAGCAGATCCTTTTCTCACAGTGGCTTTAGTCAAAGCAGCACAAGAATTAAAAATTGAGCATTATTTAGGAATTACAGCATCAGTTGATACCTTTTATGAAGGACAAGAACGGACTGATTCAGCTAATCCTTATTTAATCCGATCTCTTAATGGAATTACCGAAGAATATCGCCGCTTAAATATTTTGAATTACGAAATGGAAGCAGGAATGTTATTCAAAATGGCAGGTGTTTATAACTTCGCTGCTGCGGCTGTTTGTGCTGTCGTTGCTCAACGTACCATGTCAGAAGATGTTATTTTATCAAAAAAGGATTTAGCTATCAACAATGCCATTTTAACTGCTATCCGTGCGGCTGCAAATATCTAGTTAAGCATCTTTGGGCAAATTATTGGGGTCAATTCCCTGCGATCGCAAATAAGCTATTAGCCGTTCTTTTTCCTCCCGTTCCTGTTCCGCCCGTTGGCGTTCCTGTTCAATTTTTTCCACAGCCCAAGGTAATAAGTTACCTGTTTGATCCCACCATCTTAACCAATACCCAGAACGACCTTCCTTTTCCCCTCGCCAAGTTCCTAAAAACAGTCCCATTCCATCAATCCAATGACGACCATTCTCATCTGGTTGTTTTAATTCATAACGTCCATTTTCCAGTTGATAATATTCTAATAATCCCCCATTTGGCTCAAAAATAATGTAAATGGCAACTTGTAAAATTTGTTCGTAAAAAAACCATTTTCCCGGCGGATAGGTACGCTTAACTGAATATTCTCCACCGTCTTTATCTGATAAAAACTCCATCACTACAGCAGGTATATCCCCTTCCAAATTGGGTGTATAGCTTTTCCGTTCTGCTAATATCTCTTTAACAGAAGGCACATATACCCAATCAGGTGCTTTAGCCACAAATTGCTCATTTAATGTGGCACACAGCCCGAAATTGGCAGCGATTAACATTTGTGGTTGAATAAATCCACTGATTTCTAAACTTTCCCGCAAAGCCCCCGCTAAAAGTGGCTGTCCTGTATTTTCCACTGGTTCATCCTCTAACTGAAAATCATCGGGTAAGGCTTCCCAAGAGATGACCAGTCCAGTCTGTGATTTGGTTTCACTGAGTAGGGTTGCCATAAACGCCACCTTTAGTTGATTTATTTTTATTGTATCCTAATATATTTTTATTGTAAATCTCAGAAAATATATTGTATAATTTTCTCGGCCAAAAAACATTTTTATATAGTTTAAATTAAAAAATATGGATCAACCAATTCTTAAATTTATTTTTACCCAAAATTATAAAAATCTCTCGTCATCTCAATCTGTAGAGTTAAAAAATCTCAATATTTTTATAGGATCAAATGGTTCTGGGAAAAGTAATTTTATCAGCACACTAAAATTTTTAAAGGATTGTTTAACTAATGTTCCTGATGAAAGTCGTGGTATTACTAGTTTTGAAGAAGCAATTAGTAGGTTTGGTAATGATAGGATTTTAGATAATAGTGTTGATAGTCCTGCTGTAATTAAATTACAATATGGGTTTTCGGAAATATTACAATATAGTAGTCGAATTAAAAGTCCAATTCTGGATATTGATTTATTTGTAGATAGAAAAAAACAGAAATTAACTATTCATCAAGAATCTTTATATAGTGGAGATGATTTACCCAATCCAGAGTCATCACCTTTTTATTATTATAAATTTCATGATCCAAAACTGCAAAATATAGGTAAAGGTGTTATATCAGTCTATAACCAATCTGAACAGAAAGTAGGAACACATTTTGAAGTATTAGATAATATTCCTGCAAATATTTTAGGTTTAAATGCACTTTCAGAATTATTGGAAAATAGTCAAAATAAACTGATAACTACACTAACCACGCCTGCTTATAAAGTTAGAAGAGAGTTAATTGCATTTATTTCTCAATGGCAATTTTATAATGCGAATAACATGGATTTGCATCAAATTAGAAATTCAGAACCAAAAATAGGAGGAAATGATATTTATTTATCTACATCAGGAAATAATTTACCTTTAGTATTTGAGAATTTAACCCAGGAAAATATTGACTTTGAAGACAGTATTAATAATGCTATGAAGTCTATTTTGCCTAAAACTCGTCGGCTACGTTCTATTCGTTCTGGGCGCTTATCATTAACACTAGAATGGCATTTTGAAGATATTAAAGAACCATTTTATCTCACAGAAATGTCAGATGGAACGGTAAGAATGTTATGCTGGGCGACTATATTATATTCTCCTATTTTACCTTCCTTATTAGTTATTGATGAACCAGAATTAGGTTTGCACGTATCTTGGATGCCAATTTTAGCAGAATGGATTAAACAAGCTGCTAGAAAAACTCAAATTATTATCACTACTCATAGTCCTGATCTTTTAGATCATTTTACAGATTGCTTAGAAAATGTTTATTGTTTTTATTCTCAAGATAAAACGCATTTTTCCATGAAAACACTCTCTCATGAAATTTTAGATCAAAAACTAGAAGAAGGATGGCAATTAGGTGATTTATATCGTGTAGGAGATCCTACTGTGGGAGGATGTCCGTGGTAGTTTGGGTATTTGCAGGTGAATGGTTACATACACCTTTGCTATTACTAAAAATAGTCCCAGAAAATTTACAAAAAAGATGTCCTTTATTTCGAGAACTTTATAATTATCTACATGATTTCTGTAGTAATTATTAGTCATCATCATTCACCTAATCTAAAAACTCTCCCAAACTTGGTACATTTACCCAACTTCCTCTTTCATGAGATTCATGGGATAAATCCATTAACAATTGCGAATAAACCCCTTCTTTTAGAGAAGGTGTAGTTTGTTGATGATTAGTAATTCCTTTTACCCATTCATCAACAACCCGAAGAAAAGCACAAATTCGCCCATCATGATAATGTTGAGGAAAGAGAAATTGTTGCGGAACTGCTATTTCTTTTAAGGATTCACCCGGTTGAGAACCCCAAATTTGAAAACCATGAATATAGTCTTTTTGATTTTTACTACCTAAAACTAATGTTCCCTTATCCCCATATACTTCTATCCAATGAGTTCTTTCTGCATGAACAACTGCACTAATAGAAACTTGACAAGGTGTACCATTTACTAATTCCAAAGATAATAAACAAGTATCATCAGTATCAACTGCTTGTAATTCCCCATTTGCAGGGTTCACTCTTTCAGAAATAGCAGTAATTAAATGAGCATTTAATTTACCAACTGAACCGAATAACCAATTAATATAATCGAAAGCATGAGAACCTAAAGAACCTAAAGCACCTCCACCTTTTTCTTTACTAGAATACCAATTCCAAGGACGAGAAGTATCAGCGCGAGAAGAACCCAACCAATCAATTTTAATTAATCGGATGTTCCCCACATAATTTGCAGCCAGAAGTTGAGCGAAAAATTGCCATTCTGGGACAAACCGAAATTCAAAATCTACAGTTGCAATTACACCTTGACTCTTTGCTAACTGATACAATTCTTTAGCTTCGGTGACATTTAAAGTTAGAGGTTTTTCTAACAAGAGATGTTTACCAGCTTGCAAAACCTGTTTAGCCATTTCATAATGCAAAAATGGCGGTGTGGAAATGCTGACAGCTTCAACTGTGGGTAAAGCTAGAATTTCTGCTAAATTATCGCTTGCATAGGGGATATTATGACTGGCAGCAATAGTTTTTGCTTTATTAATATCTCGATGATAAACAGCGACGGTTTTAGTATTATGATGTGCTTGAAATGTAGGAATATGAACTTTTTGACCAAATCCCGTACCAACAACTGCTACCCCAATCATGTTTAGTTTTTATAAAATTTACTTAATAATTGTACAGATTAATTGGATTTTCAGAAAGTTAATGGCGAAAATTATTAATAATTAAAAATAATCGCCATTAAATTCACAGAGACAAAATACTCAAACCTTAGATAGAAACTGAGGGTGGGGTAATAGTGTTATTAGCAAGTAAATCTACATCTTTCGATGCTTCATTTACGCGCAGAATTTTCGCTCCTAACTGCTGCAACTTTAGATCCAGACGATTATAGCCTCGATCTAAGTGGTGTAATCCTTGAACAATGGTTGTTCCCGTCGCTGCTAATCCGGCTATGACTAAAGCTGCGGAAGCTCTTAAATCCGTGCCTATGACTGGTGCGCCCGATAACACTGGCACTCCCCGAACAAAAGCAGTATTACCTTTAACACGGATATCTGCGCCCAGACGATTTAACTCAGAAGCATGACGCAAGCGATTTTCAAAGACTGATTCGTTAATGATACTGTCACCTTCAGCTACAGTTAGTAAAGCCATGAAAGGTGCTTGCATATCCGTAGGAAAACCAGGATGGGGCAAGGTATCAATATTTATAGCTTTGAGAGTTTTCGCTGGCAAAATCCGTAAGCAATCTTTCCCTTCCTCAATAATAGATACACCAATCTCCTGCAACTTGGCAATAACGGGGATTAAATGATCTGGTACAACAGGAGATAGAAGTAGTTCAGAACGGGTAATTGCACCAGCAATTAATAATGTTCCTGCTTCAATGCGGTCAGGAATAATAGTATAATCAGTAGAGTGTAATTTAGGTACACCGACTATCGTAATTGTACTTGTTCCTGCACCTTGAATTTTTGCTCCCATTGAGTTACAGAAGTTAGCTAAATCAACTACTTCTGGCTCTCTGGCAGCGTTGTCAATGATGGTTTCTCCATCTGCTAGGGTAGCAGCCATCATCAAGGTTTCTGTCGCACCAACACTGGGAGTATCTAAATAGATTTTTGCTCCTGTTAATCTGCCATTATTCCCAGGAACATGAGCATTGCAAATACCGTGTTCAATTAACACTTCTGCGCCCATTGCTTGCAGTCCTCTGACGTGCAAATCTACCGGTCTAGCACCAATGGCACAACCCCCTGGTAAGGGCATTTGTGCTACTCCTAGTCGAGCTAAAATTGGACCAATGGCAAAGAAACTGGCTCGCAGTTGGGTAACTAGTTCATAAGGGGCTTTAGATGTGGTAATTTCTCGCGCATCAACATCTAAAATGTCCCCTTCTCTATTTAAACGTAATCCTAAAGCTGATAAAACTTGTCCCATCCGTTCTACGTCCGCTAATAAGGGAACGTTGCGAATGCGACAATCACCGGAACAGAGGAATGTTCCAGCCATGATTACCAGGGCGGAATTCTTAGCTCCGCTAATTTTTACATGACCCCCCAAAGGATGCCCTCCACTGATTTGCAAGACTGAGGAGTCTGTTGCCAGTGAAGACTTGGCATCTGGTAAGCTGCTAGAAGAATTAATAAGCCTACCTCCAAAAGTACGTAATTATAAAGGTTTGACGTTGCTTTTTATTCTAAGTCGATTATCTTCTGGCTAAAAGCAAAGAAGAGTCTTCTCTAAGTTGTCAAATGCCATAAATGTCGTTAGATTCTATCATGCAGTATGCCAGCTTGATTGGAAAAATGGGGATTGGCTAGATGTGAACAAAATTTTAAAATTTTTCTGTCTCTATTCTGGCAAATCTTTTCTTGACAAATCAAAAAAATTAGGCAATAATGATAAACTGTTAATAAGATTCAATCCCTGCGGAACTGGCGGAATTGGCAGACGCGCTAGATTCAGGTTCTAGTGCCTTCACGGGCTTCCGGGTTCAAGTCCCGGGTTCCGCATATCAATTTTGGATGTAGCTTTTTACTAAGAGTAAGCCACAAAATAAATGATCCTGTTTTGTCATGCTGAATGTAGCGTTCGCGGAGCGTGGCGTTAGCCATAGCGAAACGAAACATCTCAAGAGATTCTTCACTACACTTCGTTTCGTAATGCCTCTGGCACGCTGCGCGAACAGAGTGACATTGGGCATTTCTTTTTGTCGAGTTCTCTAAAACGTTCTTGTATAGTTAGCGGGCAAGATGCCCGCACCACAAGAAAATTTGGGATACTTTTTAAATTGGATAACTCTAAGAGGGTGTTTGAAAAGTCATAATTGCTGTATCAAATGTTCTACCCCTTATCTTATAAAGGCTATCGTGTACACACAAGTTAAATTACCCCCCTTAATCCCCCGATGCTTTGGGGGAAACCGGAAAAATCAGTCCCCTCCCCAAAGCATCGGGGAGGGTTAGGGTGGGGTAATTTGAGGAATAATGGTGACTCCTGCTGTAAGTAGGTGAACACAATAAGGGACTTCCAAGAAATAAATTATCCTGATTAACGAACCACAGAGGCGCAGAGGACACAGAGGAATAAGGGTTTGAGAGATTTTTGCGTTAGGTGGTTGAGTATTTTTTTATTTGGAAGTCCCTAAAACCAAACTGTGTAAAGAAACGTAAAATCGCTGAAAACTTCTTTACTCTTGCCTCTTGCCTCTTGCCTCTTGCCTCTTGCCTCTTGCCTTGCTATAACGACAATTTTCAACGCCAACCTACTTATCAATGTTCAAATAAATCCTTGAATTGTAATAAATCTAAAGTAACTATTGTGGGTAAAACTTGAAAACATTCTTGGGCAACTTGCGAACGTTCTTCCCGTTCTAACATAGTTGTAAGCTTTTCTCGTACACTTAACAAATAACGGACATCATTAGCCGCATAACTTAATTGTGCATCAGATAAATTACTAGCATTACCCCAATCAGAACATTGGGAACTTTTGTCTAATTCCACTTTTTCCAACTCTAAAACCACATCTTTTAAACCATGACGATTTGTATAAGTTCTAGCTAACTTACTAGCAATTTTAGTACAAAAAATGGGCTGTACAATAATATCTAAATTCTGCCGTAAAGTAGCAACATCAAATCTGGCAAAGTGGAAAACCTTGACAATATCAGTTGCTTCCATTAAAACTTTCAAATTTGGTGCTACCGTTTGTCCTCTAGAGATCCGAATGGCTGTGACTTGTCCTTCCGGGTTGCAGAGTTGAACTAGACATAAGCGATCGCGCCCAGGTAAAAGTCCCATCGTTTCCGTATCAACAGCGATCGCCGGAGATCTTAAATACTCAGCCAGAATTTCATCATTTAAGTCGCGATCGCTAACCTGAAAATCTTGTAATGTCATGAACTTATCAAATATAAATTATCTTTATTTTGCCAGACAACATGACCCAAAATTTCTTTCTTCCCCCTGACTCCTACCCCATCAGCAACCCCTACTTATTAGCATTCAAAAATATTTGCGTTAAATACACTTCCCCCTTCTGATTAGTAGCCACGCCAACCCCAGTTAAATTATATTTACCCTGAAGATTCTTCAGATGACCGGGACTTTTTAACCAACCAGAAACCGCCTCATTGGCAGGATTGCTATATCCAGTATTATAAGCCACATTTTCTGCCGCACTAGTGTATTTAAGAGGAATCGCCATCACCCGCTGTTCAAATCCTTGATGGCTAAAAGGAACTTCACCCGTCGCCATATTTTGACTGTGAATCCTGGCTTGCTGACTGATTTTTTCGCTTAAATTTAGTTGTTTTAGCCCGCGTTTTGCCCGATATTGATTAATTTGAGTAAAAACCGATTTCTCTAAATTAGTAGTTTCAAACCCAAGATTAGATATTTTGGCTTGACTTGTCACCAGTGATGAAGGCTGATATCGGCCAGGTTGTTTAGCAGAACTATTATCTGGATTCGCAGCAGTCATATAGCCACTAGCGATGACAAGCGTACTTAAAGCGATGCCAAAAGCAGTTTGTCGTAACATAGATTTTTAAGCTAAGTAATGTATGGATTTACTGGATATATACCCTATCTTCTGATTATCAGAATACTTACCAGGATACTATTTGCCGAATATAAACTAAAGAATCATCAAATTTTCACAATTCAAAGCAGTCATATCTCACTCATGACTATAAAACTAATAGATGTTATTTACACTACATTATTAATCAAAATCATTAGTAATAAATAGTATCCAATGATAGATGTCATAGATACTATTTTTATTAATCAATTATTTTTGACAAAAACTTGTAGCAGGAGTCAGGAGATAAAAGAAGGAATAGCAGTAGGGGTAAAGCAAGAGCTTAATGGTGTCAACTTAAGCTACAGATACCTTATTTGTTTGGCTTCCACACCCGCCCAGAAGTAAATTTCCGGGCTAATAGCGAAAGTAAACTAAAGTTTACTCAAAAATTTCTGGATTATTTAGTCATCTTCAGATGACTTTTGCTATCAGACTGGGAATTTATTCCCAGGCAGGCTGCTAAACCCCTACCTTGTGAATCAAATAATTAAGCCGTGTTGGGTATAATTAGTGAATTAAGAACTTAGCCGCCGTTTGCACATCCTTATCGCCGCGCCCAGAACAGTTGATAATGAGATTAGGACTACCAGCAAGTTGAGGACAGAGAGTTTCCAGGTAAGCGATCGCATGAGAAGTTTCCAAAGCTGGTATAATACCCTCCAACTTCGACAACCGTTGGAACGCTTCCAAAGCCTCAGCATCCGTTACACTGTAATATTCAGCCCTGCCAATATCCTTCATATAACTGTGTTCAGGACCAACGCCAGGATAATCCAACCCAGCACTAATAGAATGGGGTTCAATCACCTGTCCATCATCATCCTGCAAAAGATAACTCATCGAACCATGTAACACACCAACCTGTCCCTTTGTCAGAGTAGCTGCGTGTTTGCCAGTATCCACACCCTCACCAGCAGCCTCCACCCCAATTAACCGCACAGACGATTCTTTCACAAACTCGTGAAATAGTCCCATAGCATTAGAACCACCACCCACACAAGCCACCAGAATATCAGGCAACCCACCCCATTTTTCCATCGCTTGAGCGCGAGTTTCCTCACCAATCACCGCATGAAAATCCCGAACCATCATCGGGTAAGGATGGGGACCAGCCACAGAACCCAGGATGTAATGGGTCGTTTCCACATTCGTTACCCAGTCCCGGATGGCTTCAGAAGTGGCATCTTTGAGAGTTCCCGTCCCCGCAGACACCGGACGAACTTCCGCCCCCATCAGCCGCATTCTGAACACATTTAAAGATTGGCGTTCCATGTCGTGAACACCCATGTAAATAATACATTCCAAACCAAACCGAGCGCAAACAGTCGCCGTTGCTACACCATGTTGTCCTGCACCAGTTTCCGCAATAATCCGCCGTTTACCCATACGCTTGGCTAATAATACCTGACCGAGAGCATTATTAATCTTATGTGCGCCAGTATGGTTCAAATCTTCCCGCTTCAAGTAGATTTGCGCCCCTGTACCATCAGGACGAGCATAATTAGCAGTCAGCCTTTCAGCAAAGTACAAAGGAGTAGCCCGTCCGACATAATCTTTCAATAAACCTTGTAATTCAGCTTGAAAAGCCGATTCATGGCGATACTTCTGATATGCTGCTTCTAATTCAGCCAACGCCGGCATCAAAGTTTCAGGAACATACTTACCACCAAAGCTGCCAAAACGTCCTAGAGTATCAGGTACTGAAGCCGTTTGTGAGAAATGAGGAGAGAGAGGAGTAGTAGTCACGGATTGGGTAAAATAAGAGAACAAAGTTAATTGTAATTCTAGAACAATATTGTAGTCAGGGCTTCTAGCTAGTCCCCCCTTCCCAATCTCCACAATTCTCGTTTCTCGTTCCCAGTCTCTGACTGGGAATGCCATTTTAGAGGTTCTACCTCCAGTTAGGGACTTCCAAGAAATAAATTATCCTGATTAACGAACCACAGAGGCGCAGAGGACACAGAGGAATAAGGGTTTGAGAGATTTTTGCGTTAGGTGGTTGAGTATTTTTTTATTTGGAAGTCCCTTATAATTGAGGCAGAGCCTCTTAACTGTATTCCCACGCGGAGCATGGGAACTAGAGAGTTCTCTATTTAAATAAGAGTTAAATAAGGGAATTTTATCTTATTCCCTCGTTCCCAGTCTCTGACTGGGAATGCCATTTTAGAGGTTCTACCTCCAGTTAGGGACTTCCAAGAAATAAATTATCCTGATTAACGAACCACAGAGGCGCAGAGGACACAGAGGAATAAGGGTTTGAGAGATTTTTGCGTTAGGTGGTTGAGTATTTTTTTATTTGGAAGTCCCTTATAATTGAGGCAGAGCCTCTTAACTGTATTCCCACGCGGAGCATGGGAACCAGAGAGTTCTCTATTTAAATAAGAGTTAAATAAGAGAATTTTATCTTATTCCCTCGTGAGCAATAGATAATTACTATAAATTACTAGGTACTGTTTTAAATTTATCTATTGAACCGAGAGAATAATCCTCTAATTTAAAATCAGCAAAAGGCTTTTTCTCTAATCTATCTCTTAATGCTTCATCTAATATTACCTCTTCAGCTTGTTTTTTGACACCAATGATAATAATACTACGTTGATAAGCTGTTGAATCAAGGCTTACTTGACAATCTTTTCTCTGAAATTGTCCCAGATTTAATAAGCGATAACCTTTAACACTGGATGTACTACTAAATATCTTTTTTCCTAATAATTGGATTTGTTTAGAACGTTCTAAGGCGCGACTTTGTTCGGCGGTAATATCACCTTCGCAAGAAGCTGTTCCTACGGAAATAATCTCGCTGGGATTTTCCATGATTTTCTGAATTCCTTCTTGTTCTAAATTAGATTTTAAGGAATCAAGGGTAATAGTTTGATCATTATATTTAATTTGATATGTACTGCCTAATTGCCATTTATATTCCACTGATAAAACCGCAATATTAAATTCGGCAACTCTCCCTTGACTATCTTTTCCTTCTTCATAGGGAAAATAATCAACTTTGCCTTGTTTAACTGGTGCTTGTCCATAGTCAGGAGGTAAAGCCGCAAATTTGGTATTTCTAAATGCTAATGATACCCACCAAAGTAGTAATAAAGAAACTATTAAAGCTGCAAACCAGGATAATAATGGTAATTTTTCAGGTTGTTTTTGCGGGGTAATAACGGTATTATTGGTAGTTGGGTTATTAATTATTTCTGTTTTTCCTAACCCGCCAATATTCACGGTTGCGGAGGTATTTCTTGTGAGGTTATCTTCAATTTCTGCTAATCTTCTAGAAATTTCTTCAGCATTGCTAGGACGTTGATTGACTGCCATTGACATTAACCAATCAATGAAATCTAATAATAATGGAGAAATATGATTGGCATGATGTCGCCATTGTAAAATATCTAAATGAGGATCATACAATTGTTCGGGGGGAAATCCCGTTAATAAAAATACAAATGTCCGTCCTAAAGCAAAGAAATCTGATGAAGGTATGGCTTGTCCTTGCATTTGTTCTGGGGGACTATAACCTGATGATGAAATTGCTGTCATTCCCCCACCATTGGCTAAATAGGTTCTGGTAATTTCTCTGGCTGTACCAAAGTCAATTAATACTAATTGTCCATCTGGACGAATCATGATATTTGATGGTTTAATATCTCTATGTAGGTATTGTTGGTTATGAACTAAATCTAATATTTCTAATAGTTGTTTTAACCAGACTATGGCTTGGGCTTCAGAAATGGGACGGTTTTGTTGTTGTTTTAACCATTGTTCTAAATTTGGTCCTTCAATTTTTTCCATCACCATACAATGCAAGATGAGATTATTTCTGGTTTGATAGGGAAAATAACCTTCTGTTTGCGGAATACCAGGATGATTCAGTTGTTGTAAAACGTTGGCTTCTTGTTGAAATAGTGCTAAGGCTTTACTATCATTTGTTAATTCTTCTTTGAGGACTTTGAGGATTTTTGGGGTGTCTTGTTGATAGGCTTCGTAAATTTTGCCAAATCCAGTTTTATCACTCAATAAACGTAATACTCGATAACGTCCTATCAATTCCAATTGAGAACCACAACTTTGACAAAAACGGTTTTCGTCATTATCTGGATGATTAGGTTGAGAACAAACTGGATTAATGCAAAGGCTCATAATAGGGAACAGGGAATAGGGAATAGGGAATAGGGAATAGGGGTAAGAGGTAAATATGTATCTTTAATTTTGCTTTCTACCAATTACCAATTACCAATTACTAATTTGAAATTATCTCATGTTTGTGATGCTAAAAAAGTGGCAACTGTTTGATTAAATTCTGTGGGGTTGCTTAGAAATGGCCAATGATTTCCGGGAACTTGACACAAACTTAAGTTCTTGAGGTTGGTTTTGTAGGGTTGAATTTGCCAATTTTGGCGGTTTACACCTTTTTCTGGTTGTATAAAGAGGGCAGGTGTGTCAATTGGGTGAATAAAACCTGGTACTTCCATAACTGCGTCAAAAATCCCGTCACGGGCGGCTATGGTAAATTTGCTACCCCAAGTCCCGTTGGGTTTTTGTTCAATTGCGGCTTGAAAAACTTGCTGTTGCAAAGAACTCCAATTTTGATATTGACTGAGTTGTTTAATTTTTTGTTCAGCTTCGTCGTAACTGGCAAAGGGTCCCATGCTTTTCAGAAAGGGTAAAACACGATACAAGAGAGGAAATGTGATTTTTAGGAAACTGGGCATTTTCCAGATAAAAATGGGATCTACTAAGGTGATACTTTTTAATCTGGTTGGGTTCTCTCTAGCCCAAATAGCGGCTAATTTCCCTGTCCAGGAGTGGCTGACGATATGAGCCGCAGACCATCCTAGTTTGTCCATTAATGCTTCCAAATCAGCGATCGCACTGGCAAAGCTATAATCTTGTTCTGGCTTACTACTCTCACCATGACCACGCATATCTGGCGCAACTATATGGTAATTTGCTGCTAAATAATCTCCCAAACTAGACCAAACCAAGGCATGATCAGCCATACCATGTAATAACAGTAATGGTTCTTGACCTTGACTCCATTCTAAATAAGAAAGTTGAATATCAGGTGTTGATAGAGTTTGACGTACAGGCATGATTTTGTCAATCTTTTCCAGGACAGGGGAAGAGGGAATTTTACCAGAAAAATAACTTTTTTGGGATTAATTTTTAATTTTGATGATTGTACTGATTAGCACGAATTAATGGAACTAATAAATGTCAAAATCAAGAATAGGAATACACTACAGTGGTATGCACTTGAATAAGATACAAAAGTTATCTACAAAGCCATACAGCAAAAGACTTTCAACTTTTCTGTTCCCTGTTCCCTGTTCCCTGTTCCCTGCTATGGGATATTAAAATTACTATGCCAGAAATAGAACAATCCATTGCCCAACACTATCACGACCGGACTAAGTACCACCCTGAAACCCTGGCTTCTAAAAGTCGTAATTTAGACTGGAATAAACAGCCAGTGCCGTTCAAAGAGTATAAAATTGGCTCTGACATTGACCTCAAACCTTATCTGCAAGAAACAGCGGCAACTGTTGCCAATCAACAAGATACCAAATGGTGGTGGCGGCTTTCTCAACTATTATTTCACAGTTATGGACTCACGGCAAAAATGCCTTCTTTGGGTAATACAGTATACTTACGTTCTGCGCCTAGTGCGGGGGGCTTATATCCGGCTGAAGTATATTTAGTTTCTCGTGGGACACCATTATTACCGCCGGGACTTTATAACTATCAATGTCGAACTCATTCTTTAATGCACTTTTGGGAAAGTGATGTTTGGCAAAGTTTACAATCTGCTTGTTTTTGGCATCCTTCCCTGGAAAGTACCCAATTAGCTATAATTACAACTGCGGTTTTTTATCGTTCGGCTTGGCGTTATGAAGACAGGGCTTATCGGCGAATTTTTCTGGACACGGGGCATCTTTTAAGTAATATTCAGTTAGCTTGTAATATTGCTGATTATCGCTCTCATTTAATTGGCGGTTTTGCTGATGAGGCTGTTAATGAATTACTTTATATTGATCATGAACAAGAAGGAACAACTGCTGTTTTAGCTTTGGCAGATTTGTTAGATGTACGCCAAAATTTACCACTAGGACGGACTGCTTTACCTTCGACAACTGCCACTAATTATCCATCTATTCCTGATGGTGAATTGCTGAAATATTTTCACATAAATACTCAAATTCCAGTGAATAACAGTAGTAAGTTAAATTTACCAAATGTGGAACTAGAAAAGTCTTTGGAAGATAAGTATAACTTCCCTTTTTGTGAAAAATTTTCGACTCGAACTACACCAATTTATTGGGGAGAAGATTTAGCAGATTTATCGAATACTATCTATAAACGCCGTTCAACTCGTGCTTATACTGGTGATGATTTAAGTTTTGATGAATTGAAAGCTTTACTTGATTTTACTTATCAACCCCAAAATTATATTGACCAAAATTTAGATCCTCACCCTGATTATTTTGATTTGAATTTAATAGAAACATTTGTAGCTGTTTCTGGAGTGCAAGGATTAGATCCAGGCTGTTATTATTACGCACCTAAAGCCCAAGAATTACGGCAAATTCGGTTTAAAAATTTCCGTCGAGAATTACATTTCTTATGTTTAGGACAGGAATTAGGCAGAGATGCAGGTGCAGTATTATTTCATACTGCTGATTTAAAAAATGCGATCGCTCAATATGGAGATCGTGTTTACCGTTATTTACACTTAGATGCAGGTATTTTAGGACAAAGGCTTAATTTAGCAGCCATTCGTCTTAACTTAGGTGTCAGTGGCATCGCTGGTTTTTTTGATGACCAAGTAAATAATGTCTTAGGTATCCCTATGGATGAAGCAGTGATCTACATTACGACACTAGGAAAACCCAGGTAGAAGCAAAGGAGTCAGGCACATAAAACCATTTTGGAAATTCTGCACCGCATTCTGGAGTGTACGTCATTTTCCAATAGATACCTAAATTCTGTCCAATACAATATTGACCATCTGGGTGGTATTTTTGTAGTGTGGGTTTGATAGATTCTGTTAGTAAAATACCTTGAAAATGTTCTTGCCAATTTTGACCTACGCTTCGCTAACACAGGCGTACTGTCAGACTCCAATACTTGTCGGTTAAGGAAATGTAGGTTGGGTTGAGCGATAGCGAAACCCAACAAAATCCTTGATAATGTTGGGTTATGGCTGATGCCTCCGGCGATAGCGAAGCGCTGCTGCAAGCAGTTCGCAGGGATACGCCACACTTCGTGAACTTGATTGCTTCTCGTCCCTCGCAATGACTGTAAATATTTTTGTCCGATAAAAGTTACTAAAATCCGTGAAATCAGCGCAATCCGTCTAATCCGTGATTCAGACCTTTTTCCCTGCGTAATGCATATAATCCGCAATTCTAACCTTATTTTTTCAAAATGAGAATTGCTGGGCAAATACGGGGGTTGCCCCTACGGATTTTTAATTATCTTGACGGATTACGCCACCAACAACAGGTTTAATTTCTCCACTGGAAAATGGATCTGTGCCACCTGTCCAATTAAAGTCACTAATGCGAATACTAAAACCGCCTAATTCTAGCACCGGATTATAACGCAGAGTAATACCGTAGGTGCGGCGGCTGTATTCGACTATGTAATCAGTGCTGGTGCTTTTACCTGTATCTAGATTAATGGATGTTTGCAAACCTAACTTAAGTGGTCCATAGATTTGCTGATAAAGTCCTGCATTCAGGACTCTGTTATCCACTGAACGATCAAAAAGAAAGGGTGATAAACCGCTATTAGTTCCTTGGGAGTAGGTGAGATTAAAGGCGGTATAATCTAAGTAAGGGCGAGAGAAGTTACCAATCTGTCCTACTAAGCCAATAGTCCCAGTTAAGGTAGTTTGGTTATCACTGCTACTATAATAGCTAGTAGTTCCTGTGACACCTGCGATCGCCTGCAAATACGGTACGATAGGAGTAGGGGTATATTTTAATCCCTCACTAGCTGTAGCTGCCAATGGTTGCCCTTGCCACAAATTGATACCACCACTCAAGGCCACAGTTCCTTGTAAACGACCCAGAGAAATGCGATCGTTTTTTCGTCCTGGTGAGAGTAAATCTTGACGGTCAGTGTTTGCATCTATATATTGAGCGCCGCCTTGATAACTAAGATTAATACCGGTTTTGCCTAAAGGAATAATAGGAGAACTGATGATGCCACCGAGACTACTTTGGACAGTTTGATAGCCAAGGCTACCATTATATAGGCGATCGCGGTAAATAGACTCCAAACTCAATATATAAGGATTAACATTACCCAAATTTTGGCGTAACCGCAAACTTCCGCGCAAGTTATTTTCTAACTGATTGAAATCAAAACTAGTTAACTCCCCCGCACCTTCCAAAATAGTTTTCGGACTAAAAACAGCATTTAGCCTAGTCTTCACCCCAAATAAACTGGCTACATTCTCCCTATCCTTAAAAGCCCTTTGCAGATAAAACTGGGGCGTAATCGTCCAACGTTTTTGATTAACATTAATCGGTTCAAAATCCCGTTCTAAATACAAACCATCTCGTTTACCCTTATCAAAACCAGGAGAAACAATAGTAGGATTTACTTTACGTGGACGACGATCTATTGTCCGACTATTAACAGGCAGAGGGATAACAACGTTTTGATCAAAAACCACCCTTTGACGCTGGGTAGTAACTTTATCTATCAAAGGCGCTTCCCGCGTCACATTTACCTGCTCCGCTCTTAATTCTAATTCTGGTGGTGAAAAAGGATCATTAGTAATTCTCACATCTTGCGATTGAAAACCTCGCGGATAAAATTCAATCCGTTGAGCTTCAAACCTGAATCGTTTCACCGTACCCCCAGACTTAGGCGCAGGGACGTTTCGCGCATCTGATTGACCACTAGCACCAAATTGGATACCCCCTGAACTATTCACACTCGTCAGCGGCTGATTAGCGCGAATGCGATTACTTAACGGCTGGCTAGATACACCCCCTGCTGTAATATCTGTAGGTAGAGTCGGTGAAAAAGCAAAATCTGTACCTGCTGTGGGGATATAAAGTTCACCTTTACCGTTTTCTAAATCCCCATTATCTTGAATAAAATTATAGGTAAACCGTTGTCCTTGGAGTACCTGATTACCTCTAGTTAACACCACATTACCTTCCCCCACCGCAATCAAATTATCCAAATTAATTTGTAGGGTATCGGCATCAATCACTGCCCCATCAAACCTGACAACAACATTACCATCAGCAGTCACAACTCGCCTTTGTTCATCATACTCCTGGCGATCGGCAATTACTTCCACAACTCTGCCTTTCCCCACAGGAATCTTCTCTACTGTCGGCGGTTGGGGTGACGGCGGAAATTCTACAGTCGTAGGTGTAGACTCTTGATTTTCGGGATTGCGAAGCTTGAATTCAATAATATTTTGGATTGGTGCAGCAGGTTTCTTATCACCAACAGACAGCCGCAATTTCCCCCCCGATTCCTGTAAATTCACATTACTAGGCTGAGTTGGGGGGATAGATGTTTCCGCTAAAACAGCCGATTGTTCAGAATAGCTAGGTAAAGACTTGGGCTCTAAATTTTTCGGTGGAGATAACAGAGAAAAAGACTTTTCAACAACATCTGCCTGGACTGGGCTGGTATTTGATTGATACTTGTCATCCTGATTTTTACCAACAATTATCAGTTTTCGCTCATCAGTTTTCACCTTGACAATAGGAACAGAAGCAGCATCATCAACAGGTTTTAAAGATTCAATACTTGGAGGTAGCTGAGGCGGTAATACTGGATGAAACATATTTTCAATCTGACCAAAAAGCAAAAAATAGCCGGAAGGGTGACATACTCCACACACTCCCTTATGCCTTGCGGCACGCTTGCGCGAACGGGTGAGTGTTGGCTTCTCAGCGACTCTTCTATGAAGACATTGACTGAGCTTTAAGACCGTGTGTCCCACGGTTCTTGATATTTATAGCCGCATTTAGATCCCTGCACAAACTTGTATGGCAGATAGGACAATTGTGCATTCTTTGGGATAGCGGCTTTTTAACTTTATGACCACCCTTCGGCAAGCCCAGGGCATCGCAACTAGAGCATTCTTGGCTTGTACCGTTTGGATTTACAGCGATTACTTTTAGTCCAGCATTTACGGCTTTGACTGTTAGTATCGAAATAAATTGTCCCCAACCAGCATCATTAATACTTTTAGCCAATCTTGTTCTAGCGAGTCCTTTTATATTCAACTTTTCCACAGCAATAACATCGTACTTTTTGAGTAGATTGTTTGCAGTTTTAAAGTGAAAATCTTTGCGGGTATCTGACACTTTCTTGTGTTGAATAGCCAGTTTTTTAATCGCTTTTTTACGACGATTAGATCCTTTTTTTCTACGAGAGACGCGACGCTGTGCAGATTTTAATTTACGTTCAGCTTTACGCAAAAACTTAGGGGCGGCAATTCTTTCATCGTCTGAGGTGACAATAAAATCAATTAAACCTACATCAATACCAACGATATTATTAGCATTAAAATCAGGTTTAATCGTTGCAACTGTTTTGTCATCAAGGCTTAGAGTCACATAATATCCGTCTGCTTTTTTAGTGACAGATACAGTTTTAATCTCAAACCCGTCGGGGATTTGACGATGAACAATTACCTTTACATCTCCTATTTTAGACAGCGTAATCTTGTGATTAACAAAGTGATGTTGCTTGAATTGAGGAAACGTAAATGTTTTGTATTGTCCAACAGCTTTAAATCTAGGTCTACCAGATTTTTTGCCGTTGCTATCACCTTTCAACCATCTATCAAAATCTAATTCAACTTTTTTAGTAACTTCTTGTAGCACTTG
Organism: Anabaena sp. WA102; assembly: GCF_001277295.1. Taxonomy (NCBI): domain Bacteria; kingdom Bacillati; phylum Cyanobacteriota; class Cyanophyceae; order Nostocales; family Nostocaceae; genus Anabaena; species Anabaena sp. WA102. The sequence continues at coordinate 5,158,266 of NZ_CP011456.1, forward strand.
AGAATGAATATCTCTGTACCAAGGTCGGTCTTTTTTTAATTGGGTTAATGATGCTTGCTGACTAAAGCGATTAGGTTTATCTTTTAACTCTGGTAAATGACAAACGACAACGGAACATCTATCAACAGGAGAGCGATTTGCTTCATACCAATTAAACCGTTGAGCAAGTTGATAATTGTACTGACAACGCAGCATATCTAGTATTTTATCAATTTTTTCCGCTTGTTTTTTTGTTGGCTTTAATCGGTATTGGTAAGATGTTCTCATGTTTTTCGTTTCCTTTCGACCTGTTTTTATGATAACATAAGGGCTAGACACTAAAGACAGAACTATTACATCTTTGGTAGAAGATTGGATATATTCTCTTAAATCGGAAAATGTTGATTTGTCATTGACCAACAGGCGCATTCATCCCACACTCTTAAGAGTGAGATGTGGGACTTCTGCTGTTTGTGTTCAATCACATCTTAGCCAGTTTCTACCTTCTAGCCACCAGAGTTAAGTTATTGGCTATTTATTCTGCATCCCTACGACCAGGGTTACGGGCTGGGTCATTAGACAAAAACCCGAATATGAAAAGGCTAACAAACAAACCGACAACAATATAAACAGCGATTTTTAAACTCAACATAGAACTAACTCCCAGGGGTTTGCCAAACAGTAATTAACTTATCTTACCCATATCTTGTTCTTTTTGCGAAGGAATAGGGAAAAGGGGTAGGGGAAGTAAGGGAAGTGGGGGAGGTAGGGGAAGTAGGGGAGTTAGGGGAAGTGGGGAGGTAGGGGAAATATCTATTACCTATTACCCATTACTTATTACCTATTACATTGGCAACACGATGTTTGATAACTTTTGCTGGTACACCTACCGCAATGGAATAAGGGGGAATATCTTTATTGACTACTGCACCTGCACCAATAATGCTACCTTCACCAATGGTAACTCCATCTAATACAGTCACACCATGTCCTAGCCAACAGTCATCTTCAATAGTAATTCCGTCACGAGTCACACCTTGCTGTTTTATGGGTAGCAACAAGTCTGTAAAAACATGATTATTAGCATAGATTCCACAATGAGATGCTATCAGGCAGTTTTTACCAATGCGGATATCTCCCTGACCAGCAATACACACACCAGGAGCTATATAAGTATTTTCATCAATATATATAGAAGTATTATCCATACATCCGATATCTACATTTCGCTCAATTGTGACTTGATTACTAATATACATTCTATTGTTTTGATGTCCTTTGGCATCTAAACGCACACCCTTGAAGATATTCACTCCGTTCCCAATTTCAATACATGAACTTCCAGTTATTTCTACTCCATGTTGAATAAAAACTTTATTACCCATGCTGCCAAAAATATTTTGATATACCAATCTTCTTAGCTGTGGTCCCATTGCAATTGTTGGTAAATCTCCCAATAAAGTAGTTATTAATAGTTCTTGAAATCTTTGAATTTTTGCAGAATATTTTTGGTCAATCATGATAAATCTCTCGTGAATCAATTATTTTTAGGCAAGAAGGAATTCAGGAAAATCAAAAATGATTTTCCTCGATACTAGAAGCAAGCAAATTTATCCCTAAAAATCCCCAAATATCTGCAAAATTCCCAATTATGGCAATACATAAGTTTGCCTACAGTTGTCAATTGTGTACTCAATTAGTGAAAAACTCTCGATTTAAACAGTTTTGCAATGATGTCTAAATAAGTTATTTCATCTAAGTTTAGCCTCATTTTTATATGCACCTGTATTGAATTAATCAGCAACGTTAATCACCTTTTTCTGGGTTGCATAAATTCACTAGCTAATATCAGTGCATAGCAGTAGTTAGTCTCAGTTAATCTCTGGGCAAGTAATTGGACAGAATTAATGACACACCCTGTTTTTTGTTCTCTGATAACCTGATTGAAGTTAATTTTGTCAAACTACTGATGAGATTAATTTGGTAAACATATCAACTTTTACTGTATCGGGAAAGTTGAGACAGTTGGTAATGCAACTACGAATACAGAAATATTCATGCAGATCAATTACCAGCGGATTTTTGCCATATTTTTTCACAAATGGCTTTAAATATTTGTGTTTTCACAACAATGAATTTCCGTAGGTATTAATAGTGCTAGAATCACTTCTTTTGTGTCACAATTTGATTTTTATTCAATTGGGATGATTATTTTTAAATAAAAACTACTATGGTGGAGTGTCTCCCACATCTGCCATGATGTTAAAATTCACCATTGGTGCAAACAAGAAGGCACTACCACGACTGCTGTGGCGGCTTTCTTGTAAATAACTTGTAGAGTATACGGCTCTAATCATGTTGCACACAAATGATTTATAGGGTAACTAAATTACATTTTCAATTACAGAATTATTGTTTGGGAACAATTGCTATTAAGCATAACATATTTTTGATTGAGTGAACAAGTTTTATCAAAGGTAATAAATACAGCAGAATTCAGCAGTAAAAATGGATTGCTGTTCGGCTTTGAATTTAGAGCGTGTACTTCATTAATCTGCAATTTGCTGTAATATATTTAGATCCCTGACTTGTGAAAGAAGTTGGGAATCTTTGATTTAGATTTACTCAATGAATAAAATTTAATTTGTTTTAATTAAGTTTGGACAAAACTGTGAAGTGATCTACTGGTAACAGTGCTTTGTAACCTGCTTGTAGCAGCACTTTGCGATCGCTATTTTGCCTATATACACAGCAGATAATTAAATTTTACTAAAACTTTAGCCATAAATCAGGAAACCCCGTAGACTCAGGACACCTTTTAGTTTCATGTTTATCTCTAGAAATTAAATAGTTGCCAATTCTTAACAAAGTCATCAAACGTTGACAAATACGGTATAAAGAGTTGGCAATATTAGGTAAAAACAGTAAACAATATCCATAGCTGAACTTAAAGTTTTTCTAAACTATGCAGCCAATTCGTACTTTTAATGTATCTCCTTCACTACCATCCAGACTAGAACCCCTGCGGAAACTAGCCTATAATCTCCATTTTGATTGGAATGTGGAGAGCAAAGACCTGTTTCGTCGTTTAGATCCTGATTTATGGGAATCTACCCACCATAATCCAGTATTGATGCTGGGAACTATCAGTCAAAGCCGACTATTAGAAGTTGTTGAAGATGAAGGCTTTTTAGCGCAAGTAGACCGAGCAGCGCGGCAGTTAGAAGATTATTTGCAGGAATATACTTGGTATAAAAAACAAAGAAATCAGCACCAGAAGGAATGTTACGCCTATTTTTCTGCTGAATTTGGGTTAGTAGATTGCTTACCTATCTATTCAGGTGGTTTGGGTGTACTCGCAGGAGATCACCTGAAATCTGCGAGTGATTTGGGATTACCTTTGGTGGGTGTGGGCTTATTATATCAACAAGGCTACTTTGCCCAGTATCTTAATGCTGATGGTTGGCAGCAGGAACGCTACCTCATCAATGATTTCCATAATATGCCCTTGCATTTGGAACGCAACCCCGATGGTACAGAATTACGGATTGCGGTAGATTATCCTGGACGCAAGGTATATGCACGGGTGTGGCGTGTTCAGGTAGGGACAGTACCCCTGTATATGCTTGATACTAATATTGAGCCGAATAAGGCTTATGACCACGATATCACCGATCAGTTGTATGGTGGTGATATAGATATGCGTATCCATCAGGAGATTATGCTGGGGATAGGTGGGGTGCAAATGCTCAAAGCCTTGGGCTATGAAGTCACTGCTTACCACATGAATGAAGGTCATGCGGCTTTCTCGGCTTTAGAACGCATTCGCATTCTGATTCAGGAAAAAGGACTGAATTACAGAGAAGCTAAACAGGTGGTGTCTTCTAGTAATATTTTCACTACCCACACTCCAGTTCCCGCGGGAATTGACTTGTTTGCTCCTGATAAGATGTTGCATTATTTGGGTTACTATGCAGATATCTTTGGTTTACCGAAAGAGCAGTTTTTAGGTTTGGGACGAGAAAATACTGGTGATTTGTCTGCACCTTTCAGTATGGCAGTTTTAGCACTGAAGATGGCGACATTCTCTAATGGTGTGGCACAATTGCATGGTGTTGTTTCCCGCCAGATGTTCCAAGGTTTGTGGCAGAAAGTTCCTGTGGAAGAAGTACCAATTGCTGCTATTACTAACGGTGTCCATGCCCGCAGTTGTGTAAGTAAATCCACGCAAGAGCTATACGATCGCTATCTTGGTCCAAATTGGTCATCAGCACCACCTGATAGCCAATTGTGGGAACGCATGGATGCAATTCCCGATGAGGAGTTATGGCGGAATCACGAGCGCTGCCGTTTGGATATGGTGTTGTATGTTCGAGAACATTTAGTCAAACATTTGCGCGATCGCGGTGCTTCTGCTTCCGATATCATTCAGGCACAAGAGGTGCTTGATCCTAACGTTTTTACCATTGGCTTTGCCCGTCGTTTTGCTACTTACAAACGCGCTACTCTATGGATGCGTGATTTGGAAAGAATTAAAAAGATTTTACTCGCTAACAAACACCGCAAGGTGCAGTTTGTGATTGCTGGGAAAGCACATCCTAAAGATATTCCTGGTAAAGAATTAATTCGGGATATTAACCGCTTTATCCGCGAACACCATTTAGAAAAACAGGTGGTATTTGTCCCTAACTACGATATTCACATCGCCCGCTTAATGGTAGCAGGTTGTGATATCTGGTTAAATACTCCCCGTCGTCCCCGTGAAGCTTCTGGGACAAGTGGCATGAAAGCTGCTATGAATGGTTTACCAAATCTCAGTGTTCTTGATGGTTGGTGGGATGAAGCGGACTATGTTCGCACTGGTTGGGCAATAGGACATGGTGAAAACTATGATGATCCTAATTACCAAGATGAAATAGAAGCTAACGCCCTCTATGAGTTGTTAGAAAAGGAAGTTATTCCCCTATTCTATGATCATCGTGATGGTGATGGTTTGCCTCGTCCTTGGGTAGCAAAAATGAAAGATGCGATTCGGTTGAATTGTCCTTTCTTTAATACAGCCCGGATGGTGCGAGAATATGCAATGAGAGCTTATTTCCCGGCGAGCGATCGCTATCATACCCTCACCGTTGATAATTACAGCCCAGCCAAGGAATTAGCCGCCTGGAGATCAAAGTTAGGTGAACACTGGTTTAACATCAAAATCAAAGATGTTGACGTATCCGCAGCATCAGACATTGAAGTTAATCAAACTGTAGCGGTGAAAGCTAAGGTAGATTTAGCAACTTTGAAAAATGATGATGTGCAAGTAGAACTATATCAAGGTTCTATTGATGCCAACGGTGATATCGTCAATGCTGTACCTGTAATCATGGATTATCAAGGACAAGATCCAGAAAATTCCAGTCTTTATACCGCAAATATCACCTACACAACTTCTGGTTTGCAAGGTTTATCTTTGCGTGTCTTACCTCGAAATCAATACCTCTCTAGCCCTTATGAACCCAGATTAATCGCTTGGGCGGAATAAGCAAATAATGTAGAGATGTTCCATAAAACGTCTCTACAGAAATTGTTAAAAATATAGATTTCACCATTTAGGGGGGTGTTTGAAAAGTCATGATTGCTGTATCAAATATTTTACCCCTCCCTAACCCTCCCCTTATAAAGGCTATCGTGTACACACAAGTTAAATTACCCCCCTTAATCCCCCGATGCTTTAGGGGAAAACCAAAAAAATTAGTTCCCTCCCCAAAGCATCGGGGAGGGTTAGGGTGGGGTAATTTGAGGAATAATGGTGATTCGATAACTTGTGTGTACACCGTAGCCTTATAAAGGGGAGGGAACTGGATTTTTATTGTTTCCCCCTTAAGGGGAAAGGGGGTTCAGAGGAAGAAGCAACAGGAAACAGAAAAAACTCATGTTTAAAAACATGAGATTGAAATAATGACACTGTTTTTTTTCGTGCTACGCATCTTTTAAAAACATCTTTTTCTTGACTGAAGTTCTAAACTCAGCAAATGAGTATAAAACCATTAGTCCTAAAACGATAACGAATGTTAGACCTTTGTGAAAATTAATGGGATACTTTATTTTCATATCCTGCTTCTTCTTTAAAGGGCTGAAAATTAGGGAAAGAAATAGAGAGATAGTCCAGTTTCCTCTATCTCTCTGACATCATTACTTCTTCGCAATTATCCACACTGCGTGAACAATACCCAGAATATAAAAACCAAAGATAGTCAAAAGTAAATTAATCCAAAAATCCTTACCAAACCCGACCTGCAAAAATACTCCTAAAGGTGGGAGAAAAATCGCAACTATAATTCTGACTACATCCATATCCATGTTATTCTCCTGTAGATGTTCAATGTTTCTAGACTTAACATCACCTAATGTGGTGACGATTCCTGAAAAATTTGGTCAACCGCACCTTTTAACCACCGCTGATTTTAGCTTTATAACCCAACTTCACCAAAATCTCTAAAATCTTCTGTTTGTGGTCTCCCTGAACTTCAATTTCATTATCTTTCACAGTTCCACCTGTGCCGCATTGGGCTTTTAACTGTTTTAATAAAGTAGCTAAAGTTTCCGGTGTCGTTTGAAAACCAGTAATCACCGTGACAGTTTTCCCCTTTCTTCCCGCGCGAGTAGCTTGGATTCGCACATTTTGCTGATTGGGGGGTAAGTCTTGGATTCCCCGTTCTACAGCGCGTTCCAGTGCGGGTGAACTACCGTTACCAAATTCTTGGTAGACAAAGCCTTTGTCAGATTTGGGATTAGCCATAATATTTAATGCAGGAAAAATAGACTTTTATTGTAAACAATTTTAGCCTACCCATCTATTTATTCACAATTCAGATGGAAGAGGTGGTCATTAAACGCAGATAAACGCAGATAAACGCAGATAATTTTATATTTCATTAATTAAACTATCACATCCTGTAAATCCTTAAATCCTGTACTTCAACTATGGCTACGCCACGCAGGCGATCGCTCAGTAACCGTATATCCTGATTCTGGCATGGTTTTAAATTATCTGCTATTATTTATGATAATAAGACAGTTTCAAAAAGAAGAGTATGATTTCAATAAATCAAGCACAACAACAACTACAGAATTTAATTGATTCAGTTAATCAATCTCATCAACCTATTGTTATTTCAGGAGACAATAGCAACGCAGTCTTATTATCTGAAGCAGACTGGAAATCTATCCAAGAAACTCTTTATCTTCTTTCTATTCCAGGGATGAGAGAATCAATTAAAGAAGGATTAGCAACACCGATAGAAGAATGTAATGGAGAATTAGATTGGTGAATTGGAATTTAGTTTAAGTAGGTGAGCGTTGAAAATTGTCGTTATGGCAAGGCAAAAGGCAAGAGGCAAGAGGCAAGAGTGAAAAGGGTTTGGGCGATTTTACATTTCTTTACACAGTTTGGTTTTATTGTGTTCACCTACTTACACCAATAATTAAAAATCCTCATCATCTTTTAAAAATAAACCTTCTAAATCTCGATAACCACTAACAACACGCAAAATTTCAATACCTTCCTCAATGGGACGATAAAAAATTAGGTAATCATTAAGAGACTTCCAAGAAATAAATTATCCTAAGAAACGAACCACAGAGGCACAGAGTACACAGAGAGAGAATTTCTGCATCAGTTTTGGGACATTTTTTTATTTGGAAGTCTCTAACAGGAAAACTGCGGACATTAGTTGCTAATTCATCACGGCTACGTCCCATACTAGGGAATTTTGCTAAGGAACGCAAATTTAATAACCTGCAATTCTGATGTAACCTGGAATGGTGCGTTACGCTGTCGCTAACACACCCTACTTTTGCACCTTATTTAATTCACATTCCTAACCTTTCACATTTACTATTAATTTTGCTAAGAAGGCTTTCTGCTGCATCAAAACTACTATTGTCTGCTATATAATCAACTATACTCTCAATGTCTCGACTGGCTGGAACTGTAAATTTACAAATATTGCTCATTTTCCAGCCTGAGTCCGTTTTTGTTGAAGTTTTTTTCTTAACCCTGAAAATAGTTCTTCAGCATCTACAAATTCACCTCTATTAGCTGCTGCAATTCCTAGATTAATTTCCTGCTGTAATTCTTTAAATTTTCCTTGATATAAAAATTCCCATTCATTATTTTCCAGTAGATGAATAAAGGCTAATACTTGGTGTTGTTTTTCTGGTGACAATATCCGTACTTTTTCTACAATAGTGTTTTCAACAGTCATAAAACCTCGCAGTAAGTGGGAAACTCAGGCGCGAACGACCTGTTATAAGAGCTTGTTAGGCTGAAAGCACTGTTCCTGTTACCTTAGAACTGTGTAACTTACAGCGACAGAGCGGGAAACTGGCTACGTATTTCGAGGTGTCGTGACTCAAATAACGGCTACCCTAAGCGTAGTCTAAGGCTGGTCTGGTCAGTACAGCTTGCAATTTCTTGCAAGCTCAGTCCCTTTAGGCTGGGTTACAACGCCATTAATTCTTTAAATACTTCATGAAAACATCCATAGTTAAATTATAAAATATCATGGCAGGTGAACAAAACCAAAAGAATATCTTCTCTGAAAAAACATTTGAAGTCATGTCTGAATTTTCAAAAGATTCCAGGACTTACAGGTTTTTCTCTAGAAAGAATGTTTAGATTTCTCAATGCTTTTGAAATTGATGTAGAAATTAGAGTAAAACCTAAATCTAGCCATAATGCACGGATAACTGTAGTTTAAAGACTCCTTCAATGACAGAAAATATTGATCCAAAAACCAGTACCAGCAACGTAATTATCGTCTTAGTAGAACCAGCCGGTCCATTGAATGTCGGTTCAGTGTCCAGAGTTATGAAAAATTTTGGCTTATCTAAACTAATATTAGTCAATCCTCAATGCGATCGCACATCAGATGATGCCTTAAAAATGGCAGTTCATGGTAAAGATATTTTAGAATCTGCGGTCATAGTAGACACATTACCACAAGCCTTACAGGGCTGTGTCCGTGCGGTTGCTACTATGGGACGGGAATACAGTGGAGAACTACCCCTAGATACCCCTCACACCGCTTTACCCTGGTTATTAGCAGAAGCAGAAAAGCCTGTAGCTTTAATTTTTGGTAGAGAAGATAGAGGATTAACTAATGAAGAATTAAATTATGCCCACAAATTAGTTTTTATTCCTACCAATCCCGAATATCCATCTTTGAATTTAGCTACAGCGGTTTCTATTTGTTGTTATGAATTATCACAATCTACTAACTTATTTACAGATCAGAATATACCCGATTCAGAAATTGCCCCATTAGATGCTATGGAAGGATTCTATCAGCAATTAGAATCTTTGTTGCTTTCTATTGGTTATCTTTATCCCCACACCGCAGCTAGTCGCATGGAAAAATTCCGCCACTTATATAATCGTGCTTATCTACAAACTACAGAAGTGGCAATGTTACGAGGGATTTTACGACAGGTAGAATGGGCAATTAATAGAAAAAACTCCGAAAAGCTGGATTAATTGTGAGAATTTGCTCAGAGGATGTTTTAAAAGTGGTATTCCGTAATTTTCATCACATTGCTACCCCCTTTCCCCTTGTAAAGGGGGGAAACAATAAAAATCCAGTTCCCTCCCCTTTACAAGGGGAGGGTTAGGGAGGGGTAAAAAATATTTAATACACCAACCATAACTTTTCAAACACCCTCTCAAGTATGTTCTCAAAATCCATGCGGTTTTTAACGATAATGCTATCAACTATACTCAACACGGCTTAATTATTTGATTTAAGCGGGTAGGGGTTTAGCAGTGCTAAACCCCTACAAATCTAGGTTTTTCGTGATTTTGCAAAAGTCCATGTCCCAACCGTTTTGAGTATAAACTCCGAGGAGTTCCAGTATTTCTGGAACTCTCAAACTAATCCCTATGCTTGAAATCATGCAAGTAGTGAGACAGAATTAATTACACAATGTTATTGCGTAAGCGTTGCGTGGCGTTAGCCATATGGAACGAAGTGAAATGAAGCAATTCCAAGGGTTGTGATTGCTTCCCTTCGCTTGCAATGACTGTAAATATTTTTGTTCAATTACTTAACACAATTTTTGCTACTGTATTCGACAAAATCAACTTATCAATTCAACTGCAACTTCCTGTGCTTCCAACACATTAATTTCATCTAAAATCCGCCAAATTTCTTGCAGCATTGGCTCTAAACCGGTGCGAGTTACGGCAGAAATTATGAACACTGGTGCTAAAGCTAGATGATTTAATTGAGTAGCTAAAGCCTCCAAATCAACAGTTTCTCTATCAACAGCATCTATTTTATTTAATGCCAAAATTTGTGGACGTTTAGCTAAACCTCGTCCATAGGCTTTAAGTTCTTCTTGAATAGTATGGAAATCAGCGATGACATCTTCACTTGTGGCATCAATTAAGTGTAATAAAACCCTTGTCCGTTCAATGTGACGCAAGAAATCATGACCTAAACCGGCACCATGAGAAGCACCTTCAATTAAACCCGGAATATCAGCGAAAACTGTACCATCACCTGTGGGTTTTTTGACTACACCCAAATTAGGAATTAAGGTAGTAAAGGGATAATCGGCGATTTTTGGACGTGCTGCGGATAAAGAAGAAATTAAAGTTGATTTTCCCGCATTTGGTAAACCAATAATCCCGACTTCTGCTAACAATTTTAACTCTAAACGTAATACCTTTTTTTCCCCTTCTAAACCAGGGAGGGCATATTCGGGAACCCGGTTGCGGTTACTCAAAAAATGTTGATTTCCCAGTCCACCTTTGCCACCTTCTGCGACTCGAAAACTTTGTCCGGGTTCAACTATATCACATAGTAAAACACTCGTTACCGCATCATATACAGAAGTACCACAAGGAACTTCAACAATTAGATCTTTCCCACCTGCACCAGTGCAATTATTTGGACCGCCACGTTCTCCATTTTGTGCCTTAAATAAATGCTTGTATCGAAAATCTAACAAGGTTTGCAGATTAGTATTACCTACAAAAATTACTGAACCGCCTTTTCCGCCATTCCCACCAGATGGACCACCTGCTGGGACATATTTTTCTCTACGAAAAGCGACAATACCATCACCTCCGTTACCTGCTTCTACTTCAATTACTGATTGGTCTATAAATTGCATAATTAGTCAGTTGTCAGTTGTCAGTTGTTAGTTGTCAGTTGTCAATCACGCTAACAATTGACTACTAACAACTAATTTAAATATAAGGTGTAACATCTTCCCCACAGTCATCTGCTAGGTAGGAAAGGGCGCGAAAGCGTAACCCTACCATTTGTTCATAAAGGGGGTTAATTTTACACAGGGGCGGAATATGAACTATTTTCCGGCCAAATAAGGTTACATCTCTTTCAAAGGGACATTGGGAAGGAATCATCTTACACAAAAATTTCGCCACTCTGGGGTCTTGAATATCTAACCCGTCTAACCATTGACGCAAGGGAGTTAAAGCGTCTGGGTGGGGGGCTTGAAGTCCAGTAGGGGGAAAATCAGTTGTTTGTGCGGTATCTTCTAGGGTATGACGTAAGGCTGTGAGTAAACTCTCTTGCAGTTCTAATTTTTGACACAATTGCTGAAGTAGGTCATCTTCACTAGGTGAGTATATACCATCAGCGATCGCTACCATTACCGCTGTCCGCAAGAAATTTTCCGCTACAGGTGTACCTTTACCTAATATAGCCGCTAATTCATCTGGTTCAATTATCTCTAAAGAATCCCAGTTAATAGCAGGGGCTAATTCATCTTTGGTAAGATTAGTAATTAATTCCTGTTCTTGGGTATCAAAGTTACCATCAGCCCAAGCAATGGTCAGTAATCCCCGTAACCACGCAATAATTTGTTCGCTACTGTAAGCAGTTTGAGCAGTAGTTGTCATAAAAACTCACGCCTTGTAATTTTTATTAGATAATCTTAAACTACCTTGAAAAGAACTACATTTCTGTACATTTAATTGGCAAAAATAAAGGGAATTTAGTTTGAGTTGAGCGACTCTTAACCCAACATGAGCAGGAATTTTTTTGAGTTTCCTCGCGTTAACTCAACCTACGATATAAATACTTTTTAGCCTGAACTCAACAGTATTGATTCACAACGGCATAAAATATAGATATAATTGATTATATTTGTCATTAATTAGGTATAAAGTATGTTCTGCTTTGGTATTGAACATGAAGTTGCTTTTCTCAATGATCAAGGAAAGTTTGCAGATTTCCATAATACAAAATTTGGAGATTTTCAGCAAATTGTTGACAAATTACCTATCTATACTACTGATTACCCACAATTAAGAGTTGGTGATGCTGGGATTAAGAAAAAGCGTTGGTATATTGAGGGCTTTGAAAGATTTAATGACTCTGAAGAGGTAATTGACTGTGTAGCTAAAGGCATCGAAATTAGAACAACTATCCACCCTACTATTCAAGGAGCAATTGATGAATTAAACGCAAGTTTTATTTTATTAAGTGATGTTGCTGCTAATTTTGGTTTTTCACCTGTTTTAGCCAGCTTTAATCCCTACACTTGCGTGTTTGAGCCACAACCTCCATTAAATGATTTTGAAATTAGGCAATTACAAGCTTATCCAGATGAACAAACTGCTCATATTTATATGGTTTCTTATGGACCAGATTTAAATATTTCCCTAGCAAATTTATCTATGGAAAGGTTAATTGATATTGGGAAGAAGTTAACTTATTACAGTCCTTATATCATTCCTTTTAGTTATAGTTCTCCTTTTTATAATGGTGGTTTATGGGGAGGTTTATCAGTGAGGACATTTATCAGAACGGGAAAAAGATCCGCAACATTAGTTTTTTTGGATAAAACGGAAGAATTAATCAAAAGTGTGCCTTCCTTAACAAAAATTGCCCGCATTCCTTCAGAAGTAGGACGGATAGAATTTAAAGCTTGTGATAGTTGTGATAATTTCGCTATTTATGCAGGTTTATTAGCTTTATTAAAAGGTTTAATACTAGATGAAACTTTACCAGGTAGAGCAATTATACCTGATGCTAATTTACACCAAATTTCTGCAAAATCAGGCTTTGAAAATGAAGATGTTTTTGCCAATTCTCAGAAACTTTTACAAGTTGCTGAAATCGCCCTTAAAGATGATCCTGATCTAGAATTTTTAACCTCACTGAAAGTAATTTTATCTGAGAAAAAAACAAAATCTCATGAATTAATTAAGTTATTCCAAAATTCAGGTTCAATTGAAGCCACTCTCAACCAAACTTATGGCAATTTTGGATTTTAGATTTTGGATTCTAGATGACCAATTTCCTCTAAGTAGGTGAGCGTTGAAAATTGTCGTTATGGCAAGGCAAAAGGCAAGAGGCAAGAGGCAAGAGTGAAGAGGGTTTGGGCGATTTTACATTTCTTTACACAGTTTGGTTTTATTGTGTTCACCTACTTATATATTCGGTAGTAGGGCAAACACGGGGCAACACGGGGGCATTGGTGTCAACTTAACGTAAAACCGATAACCCGACTGGGAATTCATTCCCAGTCTCATAGCAGAAGTCATCTTCAGATGACTAAAAGAACTAGAAAATTTTTAAACTCGTTTAGTTTACTTTAAATCGGAAAAAACTTCTGTTCTTCCCTCCCCTACCTCCCTACCTCCCCTACCTCCCCTACCTCCCCTACCTCCCCTACCTCCCCTACCTCCCCTACCTCCCCTACCTCCCCTACCTCCCCTACCTCCCTACCCCCCCTACCTCCCCTACTTGCCTTCACCCGTCATTTTCGGGTTGACAGACTACTAGGTGGAATTTGTTCAATAGGAATTAGTGATTCCATTACAGTTTTAACAATTGGTGCAGCTACAGTAGAACCATAGGCATTTTCTCCCTTTGGTTCATCCACAACTGCAAACACCACATAACGGGGAGATTCCACAGGCAAAATAGCGACAAAACTGGTAATTCTTGCACCTTTAATATATCCACCATTAGGACTAGCTTTTTGCGCTGTTCCTGTTTTGCCACCAATCCGATATCCTGAAATTCTCGCTGCTTTACCAGTACCGGAATTGACTACTGTTTCCATCATTTCCACAACCTTTTGGGTGGTTGTAGGTGAGAAAATTTGTCTTGGTTCTGGAAGAGTACGTGAATAGTGCATTCCGCCCTTGGTATCAATCAGTCCTCGGACTACATGAGGTGTGACTAATTTGCCCCCATTAGCTAATGCACCGTGTAGTTGTACCAGTTGTAATGGAGTCAGAGAAAAGCCTTGTCCAAAAGATGTGGTAGCTGGTTCAATGGCTGAAGAAATAAATTGTTCTTGACTTTTTAATTGACCACTAACTTCAAAGGGTAAATCTGTTTCAACTTTTTGTCCTAACCCTAAACGTTCTAGCCAGTTGTAGTATATGGATGGTTTTATTCGTTGAATCATTCTCACCATACCAATGTTACTAGAAGTTTGTAAAATTTCAGGAATAGTTAATCGGCGATAACCAGTTTTTTCGGCATTTTTGATTGTATGTGTGCCGATTTTAATAGAACCAGGATCTTCAAAAGTGTCATCTGGTTTGATTGCACCATTTTCGAGAGCGATCGCCACATTCACCGGCTTAAAAGTTGATCCCGGTTCATAAAGATCAGCCACAGTCCAATTTTTGAACAGAGAAATATCAGACTTAGCATATTGATTCGGATTATAGGTAGGCTGAGAAACCAAAGCCAATAAAGAACCATCCACTGCATCCATGACAATCACTGCACCCCGTTTGGCACTAAATTTAGTCATCTGTTCTTTTAAGGCTGCACGGGCTACCCGTTGCACACGACTATCAATAGTCAATTGCATTTTTAAATCATCAGAATTCAGAAATCCCTCGGTCACATAATCTGGCATCAACGACCCATTTCCCGACTTACTCATCCGCACTGTTTGTCCAGAACGTTCTAGTAACTTCTCCTGACTATATTCCACACCAGCTTGACCACGACGGTCAAGATTAACATAGCCCACGACATCCGCCACTAAATCATCTTGGGGATAAAATCGGGAGTATTTTTGAATAAACTCAAACCCATTCAAACGCAGTGATATTAACTTATCAGTAATATCTTCAGAGACCCCAGAAGCTAGTAAAATTCCACTTCGTTTACTTTGGAATGTTTTCACCAAATCGGCCTTTTCTTTGCCGATAATTGGCGCGATTTTCTCCGCGATTTCTTCCTGGGATAGCTCGAATAACTTAGGATGACTATATACAGTATAAACGGGACGATCAATAGCCAACACATTATTACCCCGATCCACTACCGGACGACGAGGCATATAAGGGCGCACATTCACCATTTGCTGATTTCGCGCCTTCTTAGTCAGCTTTTTTCCCTGAACAATTTGTAATTGATATAAATTAAATACCAAACCTACCATAGCAATCATTAACATACCCCATACAGCAAACAGTCGTAATTGAATGTTAGGTGGAGTTTCCGGTGTTTTTGGCTCAATATTTTCTGATTGAGTCTGTCTAGAAAACTTTCGTTTGCGTCTGAATTCTAAATTACGTAGATTTCTAAGTTGTGTTTTAAGTGATGACTTTAGCATGAGTCAGGAGTTCAGGAGGTAGGGGCGCAGGGCCTGCGCCCATTCAAGAGTATGGCTAACGCCACGCTGCGCTATCAGGATTTCAGGAGAAAGAAGAAAGAAGAAAAAGATTAACTAACGACGAATGACCAATGACCAATGACTAAGTAGTGAGACAGAATTAATTACACAATGTCATTGCGTTAGCGTGGCGTTAGCCATATGGAACGAAGTCAAATGAAGCAATTCCAAGGGTTGTGATTGCTTCCCTTCGCTCGCAATGACTGTAAATATTTTTGTCCAATTACTTAATAACCGATGACCGATGACCAATGACCAATTAATATCCTAATGGAGAAGGGGGTTCAGGTTGCGGTTCTGGTTGAGAAGTTGAGAATGACGACCGGGGATAATTATTAGATGTTGGTGGTAAGAAAATTGTCCCCTTAGAAGTTGGTGATACCAGTTCCGTACCGGGCTGTTCCGCTTCCTGTGCCATTTTGCTAGTTAGTGTCGCATTAGCAGTATTTAACTGTCGCTCATGACGTTGTAAGCTTTGTAGCTTACGGTAAGAATCACTCCAAATCTCTTGTGAATATACAGTCCAACCATAAACTATTAATGTTGCTACCACTAATAAAAATGCTAAAATTGACGAATAGCGATTGACCATATATATACGTAGTAACCATTCAGGCATGGCTGGAGTGTGACTCATCCTATAAGCAGCAGTATTTGATTGTCTATTAATATCAGTAGTTTGTTGTTTACCCGCGTCTAAACTTGAGGTGCGAATTGCTGTTTTATTTCGGCGAGAACCTAAGAAATTCAGCCAAGCATTTCGGGGACTAGACGATTTAACTGCGATCGCTTCACTATCTAATCGGGAGGAACTCTGGCTTTTTTTATTCAAATTTCGAGAACGTCGCTTATTCAATGACGCAGGAGAATTGCCCCAGAACCAGGTATTTTTTGCGGAAACTGCTGATTTACGTTCAAAACCCATGATTTTTCTGATAATAAATACTTTATTTTTGACTTAATTAGATTTTGCCCAAAGTTACAAAAAAAGGGAACAGGAAATATCCAAGTTTTCAATCTCTCTCTTTTCAGGGGGATTTCACCCTTCTCTTTAGCAAATTTTCAGGACAAGAATTGAGACCATTCTAACCGTTAATTACATCCTATTTGTGTTACATATAATCTACAAGTATGTTACAAAAAAGAATGGGTTGAAATATGTAATCAGAAAGTCCTTAAAAAAAATCAATAAATAAGGTATCTTATTCAACAGGCGAAAGATTTTATTGCCACAATTGGTGAAAGAGGAGTTATGAAGACAAAAATTTTTGGTTTGGCTCTAATGTTAAGTCTGGCTACCATGCTTGGAGCTTGTGACGGTGGTAGTCAACCAGCAGGTACTACCAGTTCTCCAGCAGCAACAACAGGTGGCGAACCAGCAGATACTGGTGCTACCCCCGCGGCGACCACATCTCCTGATGCGGCAACATCTCCTGCTGCAACCACATCTCCCGCAGCTACTACATCCCCTGCTGCGACCACATCTCCTGAGGCTACTCCCAAAAAACCTTAGTATAGGGTAGAGTATTAACCTCTCCTGGGTAGTTGATATCTTTAAAAATTATTTTCTACAAACCTCTACTGAGAAAGTTAAGATAGTTTGTAGATTAAGGAATAAAGATTCAACTGCCTAAGGGCGTTAAGTTGGGTAAAAAAGAGCAACATTCATCAGGTTTTGCTTCTGGGCTAGATTCAGTTCTCGCCCAGTCTGATTTTTTAATATTTGTTTTGCCAGTAACCAAAGTAATCTCAATATATGCTGTTACTGCAATTTAGTACATCTCATTATTGTCGCAAAGCCAGATTGGCATTGGGTTATAAAGGAATTAATTATCAAACCGAAAATCTCACTCCAGGGCTGCACATCTTGAGGCTAAAGTCCTTAACTGGATTGACAACATTACCCGTCCTGTTACCCCAAATTGTCGGACAACCCCAAGCTATTGGCGACTCTACGGAAATTTTTAAATTTTTAGAAAGCTATCAACCCGAACCTACCTTGTTTCTACCCAATTTAGAACAGCAAACTCAAGCTGCGATGTTAGAAGACTGGTTAGATGAAAGTATAGGCACGGCTACTAGATTTGTATATTATCAATTTCGCGCTGGTGAAGGTAAGGACATTGACCCATCACTATTTAGTCAAATGGTGATTAAAGTAGTTAGACAACAATATGGTATTAATGATACTACCGTTGAATTAGCTAAAAAAAGACTCGCTAATGCCTTGTCATTATTGTCTATGTATTGGCAAAAAGGTGATTATTTAGTGGGTAGCCGCTTGAGTATAGCTGATATTGCAGCGGCGGCTTTGTTGAGTCCTTTAGCACTAATTCCCGATTATCGTCAGGCATATCCACAGATTTTTGCACGAATTATCAATATCCACCAGTTATGTGGTGAACCATTGCCACCAGGACTTGAGGACGTAGGGGCGCAGGGACTGCGCCCAATCAGGAGTTAAGATGAAACGGATACTGCTAGTTATTTTGAGTGTTACTACTAGTATTTTAATCGGGTTTAGTGGTCATAGTAGTAAAGTCGTGATGGCATTACCACCACAAGCAGATATACCAGAGGAGATATTGCGAACAGAGATTATTCTAGCAGCGCGATCGCCCATTGATGGCAGAATCCTCACGCCCGCAGAATATGCCGAATTGCAAGCACAAATGCAAATAAGTCCACCACCACGTTTAGCCTCCGGTATCCGCGATAAAGTATTTTTGCTGCAACTACGCAAAACATTATTACAACTTTTCCCATTTTTAAGTATTTAATTAGGGAATAGGGGGTAGGGGAGGTGGGGGAGGTAGGGGAGGTAGGGGAGGTAGGGGAGGTAGGGGAGGTAGGGGAGGTAGGGGAGGTAGGGGAGGTAGGGGAGGTGGGGGAGGCAGGGGGAGAAAGAATTTTCCCAATGACCAATGACCACTGACCAATGACCAATGACCACTGACCAATGACCAATGACCACTGACCAATGACCAATGACCACTGACAACTGACAACTGACAACTGACAGTGGCGACAAAGATGCAAGAATATGAATAGTTAAAAAGTAGATTTAGTTAATCACCATATATCACATAGGTAGCTTCATGTCCACAACCACAGTCGCCCCTGAACAGGTTAATCGCATTGTTGGCAATCAACATCACGATCCCTTTGAAATTCTGGGTTCTCATCTCATCGAGCAAAATGGTAAAACTGTCTGGGCTGTGCGAGCCTATCTCCCAAATGCCAGCGCTGCGTGGGTAGTAGTTCCAGAAGAACGGAAAGAATACCCCATGGATACAGTGCATAATCCACACTTTTTTGAATGCACCATTGAAACCCCAGAACTAAAAAATTATCAGTTACGCATTAAAGAAGGGGAACATGAGCGGGTGGTTAATGATCCCTACGCTTTCCGTTCTGCTAAATTAACAGAATTCGATCTACATTTATTTAGTGAAGGCAACCATCACCGCATTTACGAGAAATTGGGAGCGCACACCACAGAAGTAGATGGTGTCAAAGGCGTTTATTTTGCCGTTTGGGCCCCCAATGCCCGCAACGTTTCCTTATTGGGAGATTTTAACCTGTGGGATGGACGCAAACACCAGATGCGGAAAGGACACACAGGCATTTGGGAATTATTTATTCCCGAAATAGGTGTAGGAGAACATTACAAATACGAAATCAAAAATTTTGAAGGACATATTTACGAAAAATCTGATCCTTACGGTTTCCAGCAAGAACCCCGTCCAAAAACAGCATCTATTGTTACTGACTTAAATTCCTACACCTGGAAAGACGAAGACTGGCTGGAAAAGCGGCGACACAGTGACCCCTTGAGTCAACCCATTTCCGTTTACGAAGTCCATTTAGGTTCTTGGTTACACGCTGCTAGTGCAGAACCTGCCAAATTACCCAATGGAGAAACTGAAGCCGTAGTTGTCGTTTCTGAACTAAAACCCGGCGCTCGGTTTCTGACTTATCGGGAACTAGCAGACAAACTCATTCCCTACGTCAAGAAATTAGGATATACCCATTTAGAACTCCTCCCAATTGCCGAACATCCCTTTGATGGTTCTTGGGGTTATCAAGTAACTGGTTATTTTGCGCCTACTTCCCGTTTTGGTACACCTGAAGACTTCATGTACTTTGTGGATGAATGCCATAACAATGGTATTGGTGTCATTGTAGACTGGGTTCCTGGCCACTTCCCCAAAGATGGACATGGTTTAGCATTCTTTGATGGTAGTCACTTGTATGAACATTCTGATTCCCGCAAAGGTGAACATAAGGAATGGGGGACTTTAGTATTTAACTACAATCGCCATGAAGTCCGTAATTTCCTAGTGGCTAATGCCCTGTTCTGGTTTGATAAATACCACATTGACGGAATTCGTGTTGATGCGGTCGCTTCCATGCTTTACCTTGACTACTGCCGAAAACCAGGAGAATGGTTGACTAACGAATATGGTGGTCGAGAAAATTTAGAAGCGGCAGATTTTCTACGTCAAGTTAATAGCTTGTTGTTTAGTTATTATCCTGGTGTGCTTTCCATTGCGGAGGAGTCCACATCTTGGCCAATGGTATCTTGGCCTACCTATACGGGCGGATTGGGCTTTAATTTAAAATGGAATATGGGCTGGATGCACGATATGCTGGATTACTTCAGCATGGACCCGTGGTTTCGTCAGTTCCATCAAAACAATATTACCTTTAGTATGTGGTATAACCACAGCGAGAACTTCATGTTAGCTCTGTCCCATGATGAAATCGTGCATGGTAAGAGTAATATGATCGGCAAAATGCCCGGTGATGAATGGCAGAAGTTAGCTAATATCCGCTGTTTGTTTACTTATATGTTCGCTCACCCCGGCAAGAAAACCATGTTTATGAGCATGGAATTTGGTCAGTGGAGTGAGTGGAATGCTTGGGCTGATTTGGAATGGCATCTATTACAGTTTGAACCACACCGACAGTTAAAGGATTTTTTCCAGTCTCTTAATCATTTTTACCGTTCTGAACCAGCTTTATATACTCAAGATTTTGATCAAGCCGGGTTTGAGTGGATTGATTGTACCGATAACCGCCATAGTGTGGTTTCCTTTGTCCGTCGTGACAAGAATTCTGACGATTTTATGATTGTGGTTTGTAACTTTACCCCTCAACCCCATTCTCATTATCGTATTGGTGTGCCAGAAAAGGGTTTCTACACTGAGTTGTTCAATAGTGATGCTCGTCAGTATGGCGGTAGTAATATGGGCAATTTAGGTGGTAAGTGGACTGATGATTGGTCTTTGCATAATCGTCCTTATTCCTTGGATTTATGTTTACCTCCTTTGGGTGTATTGATGCTTAAGTTGGATAAACAGAAATCTGCACAGGTAATGGAATAATCCTGTAGGGTGGGCATTGCTCACCCTATGTTTTTCTTAGTGAGTTTGTCGTTACATACTTTGGTTTTTTTACGTCGTTCTACTTAGCAAGACGTTATTTGTCGCAATCTCTGTCAAAATTAGAACTGGATGATCATGAATTTGAGCTATGGGTTTGTTTTCAACAGATAATTGTCGTGTTACATAAATGCTAGATGACCTAGAACACCAAACTACCAAGATTTAAAAACCTAGCAATTTCATCCAACAGTGATTGCGGTTCATCAACACGAATTAAATGTCCGCTGTTCTCAAATATTTTCAAGTAGGCATTAGGAATAGCTTGAGCAATTTCTTCAGAAAACTCTGGGGCGCAGATCCAGTCATGCCGCCCTGCAATCACAAGAGTTGGTGAGGTAATCTTATGTAATTCGTTGAGGATATTATAGTCATTTAAGAAGCCACTAAAGGCAACATTAATGGCATCAACAGAGAGAATTGTTTCGTCTGAGTCTGGGGAATTTAATTTCCGGTCATTGTTTTGGGAGTACATTGAACCCATCACCCGAAAAAATTGGCGTAGCTGTTCTTCATTTTCAAAATTACCTGACCAAAGTTGAAGAGCAATTGCTTTTTGTTCTTCGTTTCCCCGTTCTGCCAGAATTTCCTGAGCGCGTTCTAGAAACCGGGAATTAGCTGCTGTGGCAATGACAATCAGGTGTGAAACATTTTGGGGATACTTCACAGCATAAGAAAGAGCAACCATACCTCCATAGGAAGAACCGATTAAAACGATTTTCTCCAGTCCTAGATATTGGCGTAAGGCTTCCATATCGTCAACATTATTATCTAGGGTATAGGTTTCTTTCGGTCCACGGGCTGACCTTCCCTGTCCCCGATGGTCAAAATAGACTAGCTGAAGGTGATGGACGAGGGGAGAAAAGCACGGTTTATAACTCGTGTGGTCAACTCCAGGTCCGCCGTGAATTATGAAAGCAACAGGTTTCTGACGTATTCCTTGTTCTTCAACTACCAAACTACAGCCGTCAACATCAAAATAGATTTCTGTATCCCGTATTTTAGCTCGCATTCTTGAGTGTCAACCCCAGTAACTCATGTTCAATTCTGCCGTAATGATAACACCAAATTAATAGGGCGCGGCTCTTTTGAGAAGACAATTTTCATCCTGATATAAAGCGTAAAGTTCATGAAAGGTAAGGATTGTAAGTTTTAGGAATTCCGAAAAGGGGGTCGCTCAAATTTAAAAATTGAGATCATATCTTTATTTTGCAAGTCTTGGACATTCGGCTTCAGCGTTTGAGAATCCATCGCCTGTTACTCCCCACCCTAATAAATCCACTACCGTAGATTTTCCCTTGACACCAAAGATTATACAAACAGTGAAAATACGGAAGCAACGCCTTTACATATTTCTTATTGTTTCTTGTCGTTACGGGTAAATTATGCTAAATAAAGCGCGAATTATCTCAGGAAATTAATATAGCATCATTAATGACAAATCAATACAAGTATTGAGTCATAGATGCGATCGCTTAAAGTTAATTTACGGCAAAATGCGATATTACATAAAATGCCACTGCTTATACTATAGCGGTTATTGGTTGAGTGAAATACAAGAAACCAAAACCCTCCCCGCAAGCGAGGAGGGGGCTTATGACTGTATCTTATGCGAGTGCATACCGCTATAATGATTGCAATGAATTATAATAATAATGGTTCAGAGGATTATAAATATGAGTGTAGTTATTCCCAATGAAATACTAACCACAACTCGCATGAATGAAGAGGAAATGAAACGAGAAATTGCGATTATGCTGTTTCAAAAAGAAAAGTTAACTCTTGCTCAAGCTAGTCGCTTTGCTGGTATGAATCGTATAGCATTTCAACATCTACTCGCAAGTTATCAAATCCCTATTCATTACGGAGTAGAGGATTTTGAACAAGATATCAAGAATTTGCGGGAGATGGGTAGATTGTGATTGTTGTCAGCGATACTTCACCCATTAATAATCTTGCAGCTATTAACCAGCTTCACTTATTACAACAGCTTTACGGAACAGTTCTAATTCCTGAAGCCGTTTATCAAGAATTAACTGATCCTGATTTTCCCGTAGCGGGTGCAAAGGAAGTACAAACTTTTACTTGGATTCAAATCCGTGCAATTGAAGATAGGACGATGCTTAAAGCACTTAGCAGTGAACTTGATCCTGGAGAAGCAGAGGCTATAGTTTTAGCCTTAGAAATGAAAGCAGAACAAGTTTTAATTGATGAACGTCGTGGCCGCATGATTGCTGCTAGACTTAATCTCCATTATACCGGAATTTTAGGAGTTTTAGTAGAAGCCAAAAGTCAAGGTTTCATTTCTACTGTTAAACCTCTGTTAGATGATCTTATTAATAAAGCAGGATTTTGGGTTACTGAACCCTTGTATAAAAGTGTCTTACGGCTAGTTAATGAAACAAAGTAAAATCAGGTCAGAAAATTATGGGTAATTATTGAATCATAGATGTGATCGCCAGTAGGGGCAAACCCCCTGTGGTTGCCCCTAATACTGGGGTAGGCACGGAGGTGCTACCTTTATTTAAAATAATGAGTTATTAAATACACAAGGATATTACTTGGTCTAAGAATATCAGCCGATAAAGTTTCTTAACAAAAGCTCTACTGTTTAAGCTAAAAGTTAGACAGTGAAATGGTTTGAGAACTGTCACCTAACAGTTGAGGGTGGAGAATGTGGGATATATACTATGCTAGGGATCAATAGGTGATCCCCATAACTAGAATCTAACTAGCTTTTTGATAATAAGCGTTGAAAAATAAGACTTTGGCGTTATTGGAAGTTGTGTAGGCATCATCTGGATTACCCCAACCAAGTTCTAAACTAATAGGGTATAAATAGCCGTCTTTGGCATAGGGTGTATCAGAAATATCGTCAGTTTCTACCCATTCACAGCGTTCTGCTAGTGCCAAGATTTCATTTGAGGTAATAAGTTTACCTTCATTACTCGTTGCCTGTACAAGTCTCAATCCATCAGTCTGGTTTAGCCATTGTTGTACAGTTTCAATGCTGGTTGCTACTGTCATCGCTGTCATACTCCTTTCGACATTTTTCTAGTAACCCCTTCTCAGTTTCCCCCAAGTGAGTTTCCCAACCTTGCTGGTAAATATGCTCAATGTCTTGCTCACTAGGACATTTACCCCGTCTTAACGCCTTTCTCGCTCTGAGAAAAGCTTCTGTATATCCTGGTCTAGTCATTTAAGGTTGGCGATCGCTAAATTTTCCCTGCTCTTTTTAATTCAGTTTCAACTAACTCAGTTATACGCTTACTCATATCCGTATTTTGTTCGGTGCAATATGCCTTAAACAGCCTACGGTAATCTTCTGGTAAGCTAACGCGGACTTGTACCATATCTGTTTTATTGACTTTCTCGTTGTTTTTATCCATAAGGGACTTCCAAGAAATAAATTATCCTGATTAACGAACCACAGAGGCGCAGAGGACACAGAGGAATAAGGGTTTGAGAGATTTTTGCATTAGGTTGTTGAGTATTTTTTTATTTGGAAGTCTCTAAGTATTTTCCTATATAGCCACTATAGCCACTAATTTCCAAAATAGCATTAGTGGCTACATAGCATTTTATTACCATTTAGCCAATAAAATATAAGAATTGTCTATATATCCACTGTAGTCAAAACTGGCTATAGTGGCTATGTTAAATATAAAGCCAATTAACGATTTATTACTGATTAATTAAGACTAGGAGTTACGCATTGACAAGAAACTTTAAATGACTGGTTTGTTGTATACGTTTGAACTGCAAATTGCGATCGCCAGGTAAATGCACAGGCTAACACTTAGTTTCTAGCTTTACAAAAAGATTACATAGCTGGAGAATATCAGCCTATAAATTTTCTCAACAAAAGCACCCACTACTAGATATAATTTTCTGTAAGTTGAAAAAAACATTAAGATTAGCGTAAAAATTACATTAAAATAAAGATTACGCTTCTATTAAACTGACTAGCTAAATACCCAAATTAGGAGGAATATATATGGCTCTCGTACCAATGCGGTTGCTTTTGGATCACGCTGCTGAACACGGTTATGGTATCCCCGCTTTTAACGTCAACAACTTAGAGCAGATTCAAGCAATCATGAAGGCTGCGGTGGAAACAGATAGCCCCGTAATCTTACAAGCTTCTCGCGGCGCTCGTAACTATGCCGGAGAAAACTTCCTCCGTCACCTGATTTTGGCTGCGGTAGAAACCTATCCTGAGATTCCCATTGTCATGCACCAAGATCATGGTAATGCTCCTTCTACCTGCTATTCAGCTATCAAGAACAACTTCACCAGCGTCATGATGGATGGTTCTTTGGAAGCTGACGCTAAAACCCCTGCCAGCTTTGAATATAACGTGAGAGTTACCAGTGAAGTTGTCAACGTTGCTCACTCTTTGGGTGTCAGTGTTGAGGGTGAATTGGGTTGTTTGGGTTCTTTAGAAACCGGCGCGGGTGAAGCTGAAGATGGTCACGGTTTTGAAGGTACTCTTGACCATTCTCAATTGTTAACAGACCCCGATGAAGCTGTTAGCTTTGTAGAAGCAACTCAAGTTGATGCTTTGGCTGTGGCTATCGGTACAAGTCATGGTGCTTACAAGTTTACCCGTAAGCCTACTGGTGAAATTTTGGCTATTAGCCGCATTGAAGAAATTCACCGCCGTTTACCTAACACCCATTTGGTAATGCACGGTTCTTCTTCTGTACCTGAAGATTTGTTGGCAATTATTAACCAATATGGTGGCGCTATTCCTGAAACCTACGGTGTACCTGTGGAAGAAATCCAAAAAGGTATTAAGAGTGGTGTTCGTAAGGTAAATATTGACACCGATAACCGTTTGGCTATTACTGCGGCTGTCCGTGAAGCTTTGGCTTCTAATCCCAAGGAATTTGATCCTCGTCACTTCCTCAAGCCTTCTATTAAATATATGCAAAAGGTTTGTGCTGACCGTTATCAACAGTTTGGTACTGCTGGTAACGCAAGCAAGATTAAGCAAGTTTCTTTAGAAGATTTTGCTGCTAAGTATGCTAAGGGTGAATTGGTAATGAGAGCGGCTGCTAAAGTTTAATTTTCTCAATCTTTTTCAGCAATAAATTAGGGTATAGCTAGGCTATACCTTTACAGAAATAAACTGGGAGACGTTACTGTTTCCCGGTTTTTTATATTAATTGTAATTATTTACAAATTCACTTGAGAATAACATCTTTGTGATTAATATGATATAGTAAAATAATGGCATAAATAAGGCTATCTGTTATGACTACCAATTTACAATCTACATTCTTGAGTAGTTATCTTTATGATCAGGATTATTATTTGTGGATAGAAACTACAGCTAAGTTATTACGTAATCGCCAACTAGAACAAGTTGATTTTGAGCATTTGATTGCAGAAATAGAGGATATGGGGAAAGAAAAACGGCGTGAATTAAAAAACCGACTCATAGTTTTACTGATGCACTTGCTTAAATATCAATTTCAACCTGAAAAACGTTCTTCTAGTTGGGTAAGTACAATTTGGGAACAGTTTTATCAAATTGAATCTTTATTGGAGGATAGTCCTAGTCTCAAACCTTATTATTTAGAACTATTTTCTGATTGTTATTTAAAAGCTGTTCGCGCTGCTAGTACGGAAACTAAATTATCTATTCAGATGTTTCCTGTTGACTCTCCTTTTCTGCCTTTAGATGTCATTAATTCTGATTTTATAATCACGCTGCTTAGTCAGGAGGAAATTTAATTTTTATTTTTCGTTCAATTAGTCTAATTGTCATTAGCTAAACCCAAATTTAGTTCATGTTCATTGTGTATTTTCATATATCTTCTATAATATTTGTATCAAGTCCAATCACTTGCAGCCTCACCAATTATTTCTTCTATTTCTTCCAAAGTTTTAGGTTTCATGCCTTTTCTGTGCAAAATTCCAGATAATTTTTGAATAGGTATATTGAGAGGAATAAGTTTAACTATGCCATTTTCATCAATGACAAAATCAACTTTACAGAAATATCCGGTAAGAGTAAAGCCCAGTCCTTCGACAAGCTCAGGAACCATCACTTCAGTGCTGAGATACAAGCGACACTTCGACAAGCTCAGTGACCGCACGAGCAGTTCGACTTCGCTCACTGACCACGAATTTATTCGCTTAATTCATTGACTGGTAACAATGGATGTGATAGTATTTCATCAATTCCAGAATTTAAGTATAACTAAACAACGTAAAAACTTAACTTATGTGGTTGAGTGCGTAGTCATACCTAACGGTATTGCAGTTTAGGAAAGCTAAATTTGGTGAAAAATGAAATGCAAAAATCGAGTACGGTAGGGCATATCGGAATTAAAGCTTTAGGAGAATCAACCTCTGTTTTTGTTGGAGTAATCCAGTAATTGTAAGTTGGCTCGTTGATTAAAGAATCTCAGTGTCTTTAGACATGAGAGTGTCAATTTAACTCCTTACTTGAGAATATACTCAAAAAAGTTAAAAATTTAACTTTTTCCAAAAAACTTAATCATTCTCAAGCAATATACCTAATCAGGCTATTGGGGAAAAAAAAGGCCAAAAAATAGGGGGAAGTTGAACTTTCCCCCTGGTTATTATTGTGATGATCATTTGGCTTTTGATTTTCTTTGAGTTTCTGTCTGAGCATCTGTCTTTGTTTTTTTAGTTGCCGTTTTCTCGCAGCACCACCTCGGCCTTTATCGTTTCTGCCTTCTCGACGTGGGGATTCCCAGCGTTTAAGTTGCATAGTTTTGATTGCTAAAGTTTCATCATGTAGTTCTACAGTAGCATGATTTTTGCTCTATAGCTACTGTATTTTGGATTCAGTGAGAAAATATTTCAATCTGCAAGTAATTGTTTTAATTTTGTTGAATATGACTATGTAACATCACCAAGGTTTCCGCTAATTGACTCAAGCGATTTTCTAGGTCTTGTTTGCGTCCTAAGAGTTGCCTTAATCTTTGGTGACGTGCGATCGCTATACTAACACTAGGAACTTGTTCAACTGGACAGGGACGAGACCACACTTGACCGGCTGTATCTACTCCACATAATCGGTAGTCAGTGTGTAGTGGTTTATGAGATTCTTTTTCACTACTAGCACAGATTTCTTCGACATAGTTCATGAGACGCTCTATTTCTGCATGGCGTAATGCGGCTGTTCCCACTGTTTCTGGTTCTTGGACATTAGATTCCAACCAACCGTTAATAATTGGCCCTTCTAAATAAATATCCTGAATTTGCTGTATTATTTTTTGTAGTTCTAGTTGCCAATCAGCTACTTTGTCTTGAATTTCTTGGAGCATATTCATGGCCAGTGCTGGGTTAGCACCGTGACGATGATTGCTGAAGGATGGAGTTTTAAATTTCGGGAGAGTTGGCGTTTTTTCTCCATTTTCTTGGGCTGGAAAGGCTGAGACGGAACTATGCTGAGGAAATAAATTTGCCTCTGGAGTTTCATGAATAACTGAATCTGCTTCTAAGTTACTATTATAGGTTTGTGTTGTATTTTGGGAATTTTCTGGAGATTCCTGGGGACGGATACTAATGCGAAAGGAAAAGGAACGTTTGCTTTCTTCACCTGGTTCTGTGGTGACATCATCATTGCGAGTTTTTAAATCATGCAGCGTAGCCTCTATCCGTTTTAACCCTGGTTTCATAACAATATCCTAAAATTTATGGTCTTTGGCAAGAAAGAATTCAGGAGTACAGAAAGGTGTTGATTTTGGGGATACTTGATTTAACTCGTGTATTCTTCCTGATGAAACATTATATTATCAAATAATGGGGAAAATAATTTTGGTGACAGGTGCAGCCCGCTCTGGTAAAAGTGAATGGGCGGAAGATTTGGCGATAAAGTCGGAAAAAAATGTTGTCTACATTGCCACAGCTACACAAAATCCTGATGATCTAGAATGGCAAGAACGCATTCAAAAACATCAACAACGCCGTCCTCAAGATTGGATAACTCTTGCTGTCCCTGGGGAACTAACTGCTGCTTTGGCTCAATCTCAGCCGCATACTTGCCTGTTGGTGGATTCTTTAGGAACTTGGGTGGCTAATTTTCTGGAGGAGGAGGATTTAGTTTGGGAAAATATTGTGGGGGAGTTTCTGGCAATTCTGCCGTTAGTGGCGGCTGATGTCATATTTGTGGGGGAAGAAACAGGTTGGGGTGTAGTTCCAGCTTATCCTCTAGGGCGCAAATTCCGCGATCGCCTGGGCGCTTTAGTGAGACAATTAGGGACAATTTGTGAACCTGTTTATTTGGTGACGGGTGGTCATGCGTTGAATTTGAGTTTATTAGGTGTACCATTACCAGCAGCTAAATAGGGAGTTGGGGGAGTTGGGGGAGTGGGGGGAGTGGGGGGAGTGGGGGGAGTGGGGGGAGTGGGGGAGTGGGGGGAGTGGGGGGAGTGGGGGGAGTGGGGGGAGTGGGGGGAGTGGGGGGAGTAGGGGGAGTAGGGGGAGTAGGGGGAATATTTCTTCCCAATGACCAATGACCAATGACCAATGACCAATGACCAATAACTAATGACTAATGACGCTAGAATAGGTCTTAAAGTGAAAATTCATTAATTCTAAATGTTTACCATTGACTTAAGCATCAGAAATACTGCTTTCCCCATATCAGTACAACGTAAGTCTACTGAAGATGCCGAGGCTGTTTACCAGCTAATTTTGGCGGCAATGCGTTCTGGAAATCCTGATATTGTGGAACTCAAGTGCGAAGGCAAAACAGAGAAAAAAATTGCTGTCCGTGCTAGTGAAATTTCGGGAGTCCAGATTATCCAAAAAGATAGTGCGGCTACTAGCAGTGGTAAACCACCTGGCTTTGCTGCTTTTACTGCTGAATAACACAAGGTATAAACATGACAGCAGTAGGCATTGAAGTTAATGATTTAAACTTCTTTTGGCCTAATGGGGAGCAAGTGATCAAATCTTGCTCTCTTCAAGTACCTAAAGGTGAGTTTTGGATGCTTCTGGGGACAAATGGCAGTGGTAAATCTACGCTTCTGAGATTAATAGCGGGTTTATTAGCTCCTCAATCTGGGGAAGTTAATATCTCACCTGCTGTTGGTTTTGTATTCCAAAATCCTGATCATCAATTGGTAATGCCAACGGTTGGTGCTGATGTGGCTTTTGGGTTGGTGGCGGAAAAGTTACAACCGGCGATGGTGAAGGCTAGGGTTAAGGAAGCTTTGGGGGCGGTAAATTTATTGTCTCTACAGCGACGACCTATTTACGCGCTTTCTGGTGGACAAAAACAACGGGTGGCTATTGCTGGAGCGATCGCTCGTCATTGTGATGTTTTATTATTAGATGAACCTACTGCTTTACTAGATCCAGATAGTCAACTCGATTTAGTAGCTAGTGTCCGTAATCTCGTTAAAAGTCGTGGCATTACGGCATTATGGGTAACTCATCGCTTAGAAGAGTTAAATTACTGTGATGGTGCTTTTTTATTGGAAAAGGGTTGTTTAGTTGATTCCGGTGAAGCGGAACGTCTCAAACAGCGCTTAATTCAAGTACATCAATAGGTAGGAGTTCGGAGTTCGGAGTTCGGAGTTCGGAGTCAGGAGTTCGGAGTTCGGAGTCAGGAGGCAGGAGTTAGGAGTCAGGATGAAGAAGGAATAAAAATCCTAATTTTGAGCAATACAATCAAGAGGGCGGGGAAACCCCGCCTGAAATTATTACATTTAATTAATTATGAATGAAGCTTTATTTAGTGTTGAAAATCTCCGTGTAGCTTATCCTCAACGTGGTGAAGAGGTGGCAAGCTGGGCGGTTGATGATGTATCTTTTATTATTCAACCTGGAGAGAAAATGGGATTGGTGGGAGAGTCTGGTTGTGGAAAATCCACCATCGGACGGGCAATTATGCGATTATTGCCTAATTCCAGTCGTACAGAAGGATTGGTGAAATTTCAGGGACAATCTGTATTGGATTTGACACCATTGCAAATGCAAAAGTTTCGTGGTGAAGCAGTGGCTTTGATTTTTCAAGATCCCATGACTCGCCTTGACCCGTTGATGACAATTGGCAATCATTGTATTGAAACTTTACAAGCTCATGCACCGGAGTTATCCAAACAGCAAGCGAAAGAAAAGGCTTTAGCGACTTTGGAAAAGGTGAAAATTCCTGCTAGTCGTTGGAGTCAATATCCCCATGAGTTTAGTGGGGGAATGCGTCAACGGGTAGCTATTGCTTTGGCTTTGCTGTTGAGTCCTAAGTTAATTGTGGCGGATGAACCAACTACAAGTTTAGATGTGACTGTTTCTGCTCAAATTCTCCAAGAATTAACGCGATTGTGTGGGGAAGAAAACATGGGATTATTATTGATTTCCCATGATTTAGCAATGGTGGGGGAATATTGCGATCGCATCGGAGTTATGTATCAAGGTAAAATGGTGGAAATGGGGAAAACGGCAACTGTATTTGCAAATCCCCAACATGAATATACTCAATCTTTATTAAAAGCAGCTTTATATATTCAAGCGGTAGAAGGTAATGGGGAATTGGTAATTGGTAATGGGAAAGAAAGTCAATCACCCATTTTAAAAATTACAGAACTCAAGCAACATTACACCATAGAACCGAATTTTATTGAACGGATATTTAAAGGAGAAGGACAAACAATTAAAGCCGTAGATGGAATTAATTTAGAATTGTATGCTGGGGAAATTTTAGGCTTAGTGGGAGAATCTGGTTGTGGAAAAAGTACACTTTCGAGAACCATCTTACAATTGATTAGTCCCACATCGGGAAAAGTCGAATTTTTAGGACAAGAATTAACCAGTTTGTCCCGTCAAGAAATCCGTTCTTCCCGAAGACAAATCCAAATGATCTTTCAAGATCCTCATGCTTGTTTAAATCCAGCCATGACGGTAGGACAAAGTATAGCAGATCCTTTATTAATTCATAATTTAGCTAATACCCAAAAAGCCAAAGAACAGGTTTTATGGATGTTGGAAAAAGTGGGATTAACCCCAGCAGAATTATATTATCACCGTTATCCCGCCGATTTATCTGGAGGACAACAACAACGGGTAGCCATAGCTAGAGCTTTAATTACTCGTCCCAAACTGATAATATGTGATGAACCAGTGAGTATGTTAGATGCCAGCGTGCAAACACAAGTTCTTGATTTGATGTTAGAACTCAAAGCAGAATTTGATTTAACCTATTTGTTTATTACCCATGATTTGTGGTTAGCAAGATTTTTGTGCGATCGCATCGCCGTCATGAATGGTGGTAAAATAGTAGAACTAGGACAGACTAAACAAATCTTTGCCCACCCCCAACATCCCTACACCCAAACCCTCCTCGCTGCTGCACCTCTCCTCGCAAAAGCTTAGTGTCAAGGAGTCAGGAGTCAGGAGTCAGGAGAAAGAAAGAGGAAAGAAAGAGGAAAGAAGCAATAAAATTACCAATTACCAATCACCAATTACCCATTACCCATTACCCATTACCAAAGTAATTAATGTCTAAAAATCCACCCGCTAATTCTTATAAAAATAAAACCTATTCCACAGACAAATGGCAAGAGAGAATAGCACAAATAGCATATCGCTTTAATCGTCAATATCAAAATCAGAAATTTGAATTACCCGACGAAGTTCAAGAAATGCCAATATATAAAGAATGGAAAAATGGTAGATTAAGTGAAAGAATAGTTTCACCATTTTGGGAAATTGCTCAACCTCAAAAAAACGAACATTGTTTAGATATTGGTTGTGGTGTCAGCTTTTTAATCTATCCTTGGAGAGATTGGCAAGCATTCTTTTATGGGCAAGAAATTAGTAATATCGCAAGAGATGGTCTGAACTCTCGTGGTTCACAATTAAATTCAAAATTATTCAAAGGTGTAGAACTAGGACCATCCCACCATTTAAATTATCCTGAAGATCAATTTGATTTAATAATTGCCACAGGCTTTAGTTGTTATTTTCCCCTAGAATATTGGCAAGCCGTTTTAGTCGAAGTCAAACGAGTATTAAAACCAGGGGGACACTTTGTATTTGATATTCTTAATTCAGAACAGCCTTTAGCAGAAGATTGGGCTGTGTTAGAAACTTATTTGGGTGCAGAGGTGTTTCTCGAAACTGCTACAGAGTGGGAAAAAACCATAAAAGCTGGAGGTGCTAAAATAGCTAAAAGACAATTAGGAGAATTATTCGAGTTGTACAAAGTCCGGTTTTAAGATAAAATTATCGAATAAATGGCCTCTTAACGCTGTATTATTTGGAAAGATTTTATCAAGAATTTTGCCCAAATAGCCGCAATGATGATCCGCCATGCCCTAGAATCTGATTTACCCGCCATTGTCGCCATTTACAACGCTGCTGTTCCTAGCCGCATGGCTACTGCTGATTTAGTACCTGTGTCTGTGGAAAGTCGTTTGGCTTGGTTTCAAGGACGAGTCCCCTCAAAGTTCCCCCTGTGGGTAATGGAAACGGAGGGTGTAATTGCTGGATGGTTGAGTTTTCAATCATTCTACGGTAGACCAGCTTACTATGCCACAGCGGAAATTAGTATTTATATTTCCCCAGATTTTCAAGGACGTGGTTTAGGAAAACAACTTTTAGAAAAAGCCATTCAGGAAAGTCCTAACTTAGGTTTAAAGACTTTAGTGAGTTTTATTTTCGCGCACAATCAACCCAGTTTAAAGTTATTTGCTTGGTTTGGTTTTCAAGCTTGGGGAAATTTACCGAAAATTGCTGATTTAGACGGAGTGGAACGGGATTTAATGATTTTGGGTTTGCGGGTGATGTAGGCATGAATTATGCTCAATTTGTTGATAATCATTAGGTGTATCAATATCAATTGCCCCCAAAGGAAAGGGAATACTAAAAACTTCATTATGGTGGTTTCTAATTAATTTCTTTGCGCCTATATCTTCACTTAAATTTGCTAATTCTGAAAAAAAACTCTGATTAAATAAAACGGGTACACCTAATGTATTTGCATATTCACAAGCAATAATAGGTTTCTTTGTATTATGGTATTTTGAGACTAAATTATTGATAATTTCAGCCGAAAGAAACGGCTGGTCACAAACAGTAATAACTACTGCATTTATATTTTTATAATCAGTGATAATTGATGAAATTCCTCGACGAATTGAAGAACTCATTCCTAAATGCCAATCTGGATTTTCAACTATTTTAATATCAGATTCGCTAATTTGAGAACGGATATTTTCTGCATTTGCTCCCAATACTACTACTATAGGTTTGCACACCGAAGCAACTGCATTTTCAATTGTATGCCTTAGTAAGCTACTTCCTTGATAGGGTAAGAGTTGTTTCGGTCTACCCATGCGAGTTGATGCCCCTGCGGCTAAAATAATTATAGCAATATTTGATTTAGTCATTGTTCAATTTTAATTTCTTGCATCTGATTTCGAGAGTAAATTGGTTCATTGCGATCTTTTAAAAAACCACCATTACGACTTTTAAGTATAGCTTGAATTTCTGTAATTATAGATAATGCTATTGTTTCTGGTGTATCTGCACCAATATCTAAACCCACAGGAGTATATAACTTTTGTAATAGTTCTGGTGTTTGTTCTATTCCTTCAGTTAGTAAATCATTTAATAATCTTGCAGTTCGCTGTTTTGATCCTAAACAACCTAAATATTTCAAATTAGATGGTATTAGCAATTTCAAAATTTCTAAATCATCAAAATAATTATGATTCATGACCACAGCAATAGTATTTTCTTTGATAGATATATGTTGATGAACAATTTCCCGATGAGTTAGAATCACGTTATTAGCCATCATAAAACGTTCTTTGGTTGCTTCAATAGCCCGACAATCAATAATAGTAACTTGCCAACCTAAAGCTTTAGCAAACTCTGCAACTGGTACAGCATCACGACCTGCACCAAAAATAATTAGGTGTGGGGGAGGCTGAATGAATTCAATAAAAACATTAACTTCACCTGATAAAAGTTGATATTTATGAAAACTTGAATATTGATTTTTTAATGCCGATTTAACATCTTTAATTAAGGATTGAGTTAAACTAGATTCAGCAATGTTAGTATTTATATTCCCGTCAGAATTGAGAATTAATCGCGCTCCTAACTGGACATTAATATTACCCTCAACACTAAAAATAGTGGCAATAATTCCTGGTTTTTGATTGTTAAAACATTGATGAATAAAAGTTAATGGATTAAGTGAATCATCTTGATAAAGACACTCAATCAAAACATCTACCACACCATTACAACCCAAACCAAATCCCCAAATAATATCTTCATCAGCATTGGTGTCATAAGTAACCAGTTTTGGCTGACCATCTGTGATTAAGCGAGTATGTTGAAATACATCATTTTCCAGACAACCACCACTGATAGTTCCCACCATTTTACCTGTTGACGTGATCAACATTCGCGCTCCCGGTTGACGATAGCTAGAACCTTGAACATTGACAACAGTTGCGAGAAAAACTGGTTCACTATTGTCTTGACTGTCTAAAAATGCTGTAATAATAGAATTTATCTCTTTCATATTTTTGCAGTATCCTCATTTGGGAACCTGGTTTAATAAATTACGTCAACCACCCATCACTTCCCTTCGGGTAAGTGAGGGCTTGTAAAAGCCTAGTTGACCTTCGTAATCACCTCATCCTCAAAACCACAAATCAAACAAAAATCCGGCGTTGCTGAATCGAGGTATGAAATTTCCAAATTGAACCTTTAAAAATCTTACCTTTGCGTCTTTGCGCCTTTGCGTGAGACTAAAATTCATACCCTTAATCAGCAACGCCAAAAATCCTAAAGCTCTCTCTGCGACTCTGCGCCTCTGCGTGAGAAAAAAAGAAATTGATTCCCACACAGAGGCAAAACACACAGCTAAATCAACTTATCCGGCGTAATTGGTAACTCACGAATCCGTTTACCCGTAGCATGATAAACAGCATTAGCGATCGCTGGTGAAACACCCGTAATGCCAATTTCACCCACACCACGCACCCCAGCAGAATTAAAATTCAGATCAGGTTCACCCACAAAAGAAACTTCAATGCGGGGAATATCTGCATGAGTTGGGTAATGATAGGTAGCCAAATCATAAACCACCGGATAACCGATATTCGGATCAAACTGGCAATCCTCCATTAAAGCGTGACCAATCCCCATAATTACAGCCCCCCGCACTTGAGAAGCGGCAGTTTTAGCATTCATCACCTTGCCAATATTCATCACAGACACCCACCGCGTCACCTGTAAGCGGCCGATTTCTTCATCTAGGCTGATTTCGCAAAAATGTGCGCCCCAGGACTGGAAAGCCCATTTTTTACCTTCCTCACCTGGTGCAGAAGAACCCGTCGCTTCAAAAGCAGCCCGTTGGGACTGACGCAGACTTGTAAACGCCTCTTGGGCAGTTTTCGCTTGGGCAGTTTTCAGCACTTCCTCACAGGCCGTCATCACTGCTGGTATAAGACTTGCCGTCATTTGCGAACCACCAGCCATACCACCGTTAGGGAATAAAGAATCACCCAATTCCACCCGCACCTTTTCCACTGGTAGCCTTAAAGCATTGGCCGCCGTACTGGCAACAATGGTATAAGCACCCGTACCCATATCATTACCACTGGTGAGAACATGAACAGTACCATCTGCTAATAACCTGACTTTTACCGAAGCTGAACTTCTTAAACCGGGAAAAGTGGAAGCAGCCATACCCCAACCGATGAGTTTACCGTCGCGGGTTAGGGAACGGGGTTTTTGAGTTCGATTTTCCCAACCAAATTGTTTTGCACCCACCTGTAAGCATTCCGCAAAATGTTTTGCAGAGAAAGGTAAACCCCGGCTTTGATGTTCTTTTGTTTCGTTCTTTAACCGTAATTCTACGGGGTCTATGCCCAATTCCCAGGCTAATTCATCCATTGCGGACTCTAAAGCATACAAACCGGGATTTTCTCCAGGCGCTCGCATAAAGGTAGGTGTACCAATATTCATGACTCCCATTTGTTGCAAAGTTCGCAGATTCGGAGTAGCATACATTGCCGGGGTAATACCTGTACAGGGTTCAGCAAAAACATCTACAGGGGAAGTATAAGATTTTGCTGTATGTTCAATTCCCTGCAAACTACCATCAGTTTTAGCAGCTAAACTAATAGTTTGCTCAGTTTGCGAACGGTGTCCCGCATTTGCTGTCATTTGTCGCCGACTGAGAACCACTTTCACCGGACGCTGAAGTTTTCGCGCTGCTGCTGCACAGAGAATAGCGTGTGGCCAGGGAAAGGCTTTAGAACCAAATCCTCCGCCTAAAAATGGCGTAATAATTCTTACCTGTTCTGGAGCAAGTCCAAATAATTCTGAATATGTGCGTTGGCTACCCCCTACCCACTGAGTCGGTTCATAGACTGTCAGGGAGTTGGAATTTTGCCACTGGGCGATAATGGCATGAGGTTCCATGGGTGCGTGGAGTTCCGTCGCTGTTTTGTAGGTAGCGGTAATTTTCGCTGCTGCACCTGCCATTGCATCCGTTGAATTACCAGTAGCAAAACTACCCTTGGCAAATTTCAAGTCTTCCCCAAACATGGAGGGAGCATTTTTTAAGGTAACTTTTTGGGGATCTAAAATTGGTTTTTGGCTAGTATATTCAACTTTAACTAAATGTGCTGCTGCCTTTGCTTGTTCAAAGGTTTCTGCTACTACTAAACCGATAATTTGCCCGGCATAATGAATTGTGTCATCTGCTAAAGGTAGTCGCGCTTCGTAAATTTTAGAATTGACAAAATTATTGCTAGGCTTAGAAATTTTGGGGGCATTTTTATGGGTGAAAATGGCAATTACACCGGGATATTTTGCTGCTGTTTGGGTGTTGACACTTTTTATTTTTCCACTGGCAATACTAGCAGTTATTAAATAACCATGAACTAAATTTGGTATTTGATGTTCGGCGGCATAGGTGGCTGTACCTGTTACTTTTGCCTGTCCATCTTTACGGTTAATATTGGTTGTAGTTATTTTATTCATGCTATACCTCCTCCTTGAGCCGAAACCGTGAGAGCGCGACGAATTGCCCGTTTTGTTAGTTCAATTTTATAACCGTTATGAGCTAAAGGTTTTGCTCCCTGTAAAGCGATATTTGCCGCTTGGGTAAATGTGGAAATATCTGCTGGTTTACCAATTAAAAACTTTTCTGCCTCTACTGCTTGCCAAGGTTTATGGGCAACTCCACCCATTGCTAAACGAGCATCTTTGATTTTTTCCCCAGCAATTTCTAAAGCAGCCGCTACAGATATTAAAGCAAAAGAATAGGAAGTGCGATCGCGCAGTTTTAAATAAACTCCTGATTTCGCAAAAGCTAAAGGTGGTAAAATCACAGAAGTAATTAATTCTCCTGGCTGTAAATTACTATCTTTTTCTGGTGTATTTCCTGGCAAGCGATGGAAATCTCCAAAGGGAATTTGTCTTTTACCTTGAGGTCCTTCGACTTCTACCACCGCATCTAAAGCCGCCAATGCCACACACATATCAGAAGGATGAACTGCGACACATTGATCACTTGCAGCGAGTATTGCGTGCATTCGATTTATCCCCGTTGCTGCTGGGCATCCAGTTCCTGGCTCACGTTTATTACAAGCAAAAGCAGTATCGTAATAATAAGGGCAACGAGTTTTTTGTAAGAGATTACCACCGACTGTGGCCATATTGCGAATTTGTTGAGATGCACCAGACAGAATTGCCCTAGTTAACATCGGGTAATCACGGCGAATATCAGTATGATCAGCTACAGCCGTATTTGTCACCAACGCCCCTAACCGCAGACTACCATTAGCCATTTTTTCGATCTTCTGCATCTGTAGGCGGGAGATGTCAATTAGTTGTGATGGCTCGTCCACAAAGGCTTTGAGACGATCAACTAAATTTGTACCGCCACCAATAAACATAGCATTTTGGTCAGCAACGGCTCGGTTGACGGCATCTTTTACCGTGGTAGCGCGAATATAAGTAAAGTTATTCATTATACTGGCACTCCCTGGGATTCACTGGTAATGATATTCGCCATTGGCGAAGGAGGTTTTTGGCCAATTGCTTGTTGAACTGCGGCGACAATTCCGTTATAAGCACTGCACCGACAAAGATTCCCACTTAATCGTTCTTTAATTTCCGCTGTCGAGAGTTGAGCTAATTGGGGAGGAGCTTGTAAATCGGAGGTGACTGCACTAGCACAACCGCGTTTAACTTCCTCCAGTAGTGCCACAGAAGCGCAAATTTGCCCTGGTGTACAGTAACCACACTGAAAGCCATCGTTGTCAATAAAGGCTATTTGCATGGGGTGGAGACTATCACCGCTGGCTAGTCCTTCAATGGTGACAATTTTTTTGCCTTCCTGCATGACTGCCAAAGAAAGACAAGAATATACTCGTTCACCATCAATCAGCACAGTACACGCGCCGCACTGTCCATGATCACAGCCTTTTTTACTACCAACTAATCCTAAACGTTCCCGCAGGGCATCCAGGAGAGTCACACGCGGCTCAATACTGAGGGGGCGTTGCTCACCATTAACATTGAGTGTTATATTCATCTCGCCGTTGCCTCCTAGAGTAGTTTCTTTGGCTGCACTTTCTTGATTCAGCAATGCAGGAACAGTAATAGCCGCCCCGGCTGCGGTGAATGCTTGTCCGAGAAACCCACGTCGGGATGTTTTCCCTGGTTTCTGGTTAGATTGTTCCATAATTGGGAATTGATAACAATATTACTGATGATATAGCAGGAGTCATGATGTAGGAACGCAGAGTCAAAAGAGATCGCACTCAAGGGGGAAATTTTACGTTTATGGAATGAATTAATACTGTCACTTCCACAAACATCCTCTAAAAGGTAGAGAATCTCAAAATCTAAACAGTTCCACCCATACCTTCGATAAATGTATCAATAAATAACTGGATTTTTTCGGAAACGCGCTCAATAGTTTTTTTCCGTTCTAAAATTTTGGGCTTAAAATTTAGTGAACTGACTATTTCTTGTTCTCTTGGTAAACGGTTAGCAAAGGCATAGTTATTTATTAGCTTTGATAACTCTTCATGTTCAATATTTTCGGTGGTACAAAGTTCGGTAAAGGCTTTTGCTTTTTCGGTTATCCAGTATTCTTCAAAGGCATTCATCACATTTTCATCGGGCTGGAGTTGCGACAGATTATTGGCGATGAATACTTCAATTAAGGCGCGTTTGTTGCGTAATTGGACTTCACCTGCCATAATATCAAGGATTTCTTTTTGGAGTTTTTGAGTTGCGGCTGGATCTGTTTTGCTCATCCTTCTCAACAAATCGAGAATATACGCCACATTAATCTCATCTCGATGAATTAAACTCAGTTCAAAGTCTACATCATCAAGAATCGAAGTTCTTTCGCTGGTGCGTTCTCTTTTTACTTTTTCATGGATATCGAGATATTTACTTTTATAGTCTTCAAAGTTTTGCGCTTCCAGACTTAGATCGGTTTCTTCAAAGTCAGCGAAGGTAGTCAGAACATTTTTAAGGCGGAGTAGTTCCCGAAATTTAGTAACGAAGGTTAATTGGGCTTCTTCATCGGGTAAGGTATCTACACTTTTGATCGTCGGAGTGATGGCTAATAGCTCGCTGGCGGCTTGGTTGAATTGGGTTACATAGTCCTCATAAGGCTGGACTATTACTGTGTCTTGAGCATCCTTATTTGAGAATAGGGCGATCGCTTCATCAGTGGCTTTTTTAAGATTCCGAAAACAAACAATATTGCCCTGAGATTTTTTATCGTTGAGAATCCGATTAGTGCGAGAAAAGGCTTGAATCAGTCCGTGAAACTGGAGATTTTTATCAACATATAGGGTATTTAATCTAGGACTATCAAACCCTGTTAAGAACATATTCACCACCAGCAGAATGTCAATTTCGCCGTTTTTCACACGCTGGGAAATATCCTGTCATTTAGTTGTTTAATCAGGTTCTTGGTATTAGTGGTACTGTCTACGCTACCTTTGGCAAATTCATTAAATTCTTTGGCAGTTTGGTAATCTAGGTCTTTACGGTCAACTACAAATACAACTTTATAAGTAATAAAATCATTATTGATAATATCCATGACATTAATAAATTTTACGCCTTTTCCATATTGTTCTTTGGTGGCGTTAATTCCGTTTTTAAATAATAATAATTCCTCCAACTTTTTGACTTCCCATTCCCCTTTAAACTCTTTAAATCTCAACTTAGGCACACTCATATCTATTCTCCACCCCAAACTGTAATAAAGCTCAAGTTCTAATAAAAATTCTTGGAAATTATTAATTAAACTACCAAATTTAGATTGTAACACCTGCGATATCCGCCCAGAAATGAATTTCAGGGCTAATAACCAAAGTAAACTAAAGTTTACTAAAAAATTTTCAGGTTATTTAGTCATCTTTAGATGACTTTTGCTATGAGACTGGGAATTCATTCCCAGACGGGTTAAAGGTTTTACGTTAAGTTCACACCAATGAAACCCCTACATAAATCAAATCAGATTGCTATAGTTGTCTACATCAACATTAGAACCTTTCAATATACCAATTAGCGAACTGCTTGCAGCAGCGCTTCGCTATCGCGTAATTGGCAAAATTTCATCATTGCTAGTTTCTGGTAACAATTCTCTCTGTTTAACTAATAAATCATGGGTGGCTCGTTTTCTTTGCTCCTCCAACAAGATTTTTTCCACAGCTTTCTGTACTAATAGCTGCATATCAGGCATTTCCAAAAGTTGTTTACCCAACTCATCAGGTAACTCAATTTTAACTTGCATAAAATCCTCCCTTAAAACGGCGGTTTAATCCCTAATTCCGCACAGAATAATTTAATTTTAGCATCCGTGACTTGACTTTGTTCCTCAATGGCTTGGAGTTGACCAGAAATAGCATCTAAATCAATCGCGTCCTCAGCTTCAAAAGTATCAACATAACGGGGAATATTTAAGTTGTAATCATTGTTTTTAATCTCCTCAATAGTCGCCACATAGCTATATTTATCCTCATGATTGCGAGCCTGATAAGTTGCGACAATCTTCTGAATATGCTCAGGACGGAGAATATTTTGCGTCTTTACCTTATCAAAATGCTGACTCCCATCAATAAACAAAATATCGTCAGGACTTCTTCGACATTTCTTCAACACTAAAACGCAAGTGGGAATACTCGTACCATAAAAAATATTTGCAGGTAAACCAATCACCGCATCCAAATAATTCATCTGCTCAATCACATATTGGCGAATATGTCCCTCCGCAGCGCCCCGAAATAACACCCCATGAGGCAATACCGCGTAAATCATCGGCTATCTTCCAAAGTTGCTGCTGTAGCTGACGACGTTGCTCTTCTGACATAGGTGATAAATTTAGTTGTTCAGTTTAGTTTTTATACTAAAAACGGTTGAGACATGGACTTTTGTAAAATCACGAAAACCGCAGATTTGTAGGGGTTTAGCACTGCTAAACCCCTACCCATAAAATCAAGTAATTAAGCCGTGTTGAGTATAAGTTATGAGGTATTCAAAGGGTTAAGTTCCTTTTGAGACCACGATAATGTTACCACTACAAACAATCTAATTGAGATTTTTGTGAGCGATCGCTCATTTACCTGTCAAAATAAATTTGATTGACATAAAAGTCTTTTCGTTAGGGTTAGGAGTCAAGTTACAGTAATCATCACACCTGCACTTTCATTCCCTAATCTATCCACAGCACAGACTGCATAAGTTCCCGGTGGAACTGTCGCAAAGGTAGTACCAGCGGATAAAATGCGTTGAATTATCCAATTATTGTTATTTTGCGAATATAGAGTCCAAGAACGCACAGGTTGATTACCTCCTGCTTCCCAATTTAATTTTCCATCCATA
Organism: Anabaena sp. WA102; assembly: GCF_001277295.1. NCBI lineage: Bacteria > Bacillati > Cyanobacteriota > Cyanophyceae > Nostocales > Nostocaceae > Anabaena > Anabaena sp. WA102. Next base: position 5,201,234 of record NZ_CP011456.1, read on the forward strand.
AACTTGAGGTTTTTGGGAGGTGGTGGCGTGATGGAACTTTGCCATGACATAGTGGGAACTAAGGCAGGTGTGGGATAATCGGTTTTAAATTGGTCAGCAATGCCTTGACGATTTTCTTGAATGCCAGTCATGCTGAAAAAGATATTACCCAAGGATAAATTACCTGCTAAATTCCGAGAAATCTGAATCTGCTTGGCAATTTCGCTGTTTTTCCATTCCTTCCCATCTAATTGTCCGAGATTGTTACCTGCATAGACATGACGCTGTTTGGTATTAATTTCTGTCCACCATTTCAGCAAAGTTTGATAACCTTGTTTAGTTTGGTCAGTCCGCCAGTAAAGTTGAGGAGCAATATAATCTATCCAGCCTTGCTGTAACCATTTTTTAGAATCTGCATAGAGAACATTATAGGCATCTAACCCGACAATTCCCGCAGGTTCTCCAGAACGATAAATACCAAAAGGACTAATTCCAAATTTCACATGAGGTTTGGTGGCTTTGATTCCTTGGGAAAGTCGCAATACCATTTGATTGACGTTTTCCCGTCGCCAATCTTCTAAACTCAGTTTACCGCCACTGGCTTTATAAGCTCCGTAGGTTTTATCATCGGGAAAAGGTTTACCAGATATGGGGTAGGGGTAAAAATAATCATCTAAATGAATCGCATCTAAATCATAACGGCGGACAACATCAATAATGACGTTGTATGCTCTGTCTTGAACGATTTTTGCACCGGGGTCCATCCATAGTTGACTACCCCATTGATAAACAACTTCGGGATTTGTCACGGCAATGTGGGGACGAACGTTAGGAACTTGACTGTTAGCTCTAGCGCGGTAAGGGTTAAACCAGGCGTGTAATTCAATATTGCGTTGATGACATTGGGCGATCGCAAATTCCAAAGGATCATAAAATGGACTTGGTGCTTTTCCCTGGGTTCCCGTAATCCAAGCACTCCAAGGTTCTAACTCAGAAGCATATACAGCATCACCTTCCGGTCTGACTTGCAAAACTAAAGCGTTGAAATTCAAAGCTTGTAACTGTTTAATAATCGCCACCAATTCCGCTTTTTGCTGTTCCACAGACAGTCCTGGCTTAGAAGGCCAATCACTATTCCACACAGTCGCAACCCAAGCACCTCGAAATTCTCGCCGATGATTTACTTTAACAGTATTGGAGGTTGTCGGTTTAGGTATGGTTGGGGGAACAACAATATAATCAGAAGGAATTTTTTCCGCTTTTCCCAAATACACTAAAGCCTGATAAACCATCACTGCCACATCTGCACGAGTAGCGGCTGTTTTATAATTTAGTATTTTGACGTTGGGATAATTCACCACCCAACCAGCACGGGTCGCCAAACCTATTTGATTAATTCCATAGTAAGGAATTAAAGATCCATCTTGATAAATTTCTGCCAGTTTACTCACTAAATCCAGGTCAACTTGACCAGCAATTCCCAAACCATTGACCATTGCGACTAAAGCATCACCCTTAGCAATACTTTCATCTACCCCAAACAGCTTGTTCGGATAACCTGTTAAAAATCCACTTTCATAAACTTTCTTAATCGCATTTATCGCCCAATGTGTATCAGGAACATCTCCAAAAGGGATATATGCACGTTTAACTGGTTGGGAAAAAACTGAAGCGATAATGGCAGCAAATTCAGCGCGAGTTACAGGGTTATTGGGGCGACAAGTTCCATCAGGATAACCGCTGATAATTCGCCGTGCTGCTAAAGCTTCTATAAATGGTCGGGACCAATGATTTTGAATATCGGAGAATGTTATGGGAGTAGATACCATATTTAAGGAGATAGTTACATCTTCTGTTAATCTAGCAATTTTTAAGTCATAGCTGCTAATTTTCTAGCAATGCAGTCAGACAGATAAGTTTTTTAAATCTCTCTTTTGCAAAAAAATCACATTTCTATGTTTATTGAGAATATGCTCGGTTAATTCTCAAGATTATTGAGAATAGAATCAATGAGCTAACGATTTTACTAGGGTATTGACATCTGGAAATTTTATGTTATTGTCAAGATATATAATTTGCAAGTTTCTATATCTAAAAATTAACCTTCCTTCCGCAACGCTAATTTTTACAGTGCGTCATTCTTAAATTGGTTGCAATTAAATTAATCGCCTTTTTGAAATTTTAAAATATACGTAGGTGGGTTGGCAAAAGAATACATTAAATCAGCCTCGATTAATATAGATCCCCGACTTCTTAAAGAAGTCGGGGATCTGTTTGTATTTAAGTTAATAGGCAAAAGTGACAAAATTGCAGCAATTATGTCCCTTTTTTTGGCTATTTTTAGTCCGTAATTGTCTGTTTTTTAGTGATATTTTCAACCTAAAAGGGCAAATTTACGGATATTTGTGCGGAAAATGCTGTTATAATCAAGCTATTGAAAGTGACATAATTGTTTCAATTATGTCACTTTTATTTTGTCTAAATCTCTAGACAGAGGTTTTTATTTTGAATAGGATGTAATGGGGCAATAAAGAATAACAACCCTAATAAATTAATTCACCTACAGACCTCTGAGGCAAATTAACATGAATAATCATCGTCTTGAAATCAATGACCTAATTGATAGTGCTGTTAATAATGCAGTAGCGCGTCGTGACGAAGCTTTAGCATCTGTATCTAACGAAGAAGCTAAAAACGTTTCTGGTGGTATAGCTCTTACCACAAGCGGTGCGAGACTCATCAAACCCATTTGGTTCGGAATAATCATCCGTGATCCTATTATAACAGGAAAAATCCCACGTCTAACTGATGTTGATGTTCGTTTGGTATAAAAATCCTCTTATTTGGAGGCTAAATGGATGAAGGAAATTGCTGAAAAAACTACACTCTGCCCTAGTGCTAGACCAGAACCAGGGGAAAGTTTTGTTTTCGGTATCATTGGTGGAACAGTAGCAGAACCTCGTGTAGCTTATCTGAAACAGCCTCAACCTATCACAGATGAACTAATAGCTAAAGTTAGTCCTGTGACACCAGCGGAAGTGTTTCGTACAGCTTCAACTTGTGCCACAAATGGTTGTCAACATTTTGATGGGAAAAATTGTGGTTTAGCTACACGAATTGTCGAAAATTTACCGACAGTAGGAGAGGAATTACCTCCCTGTTCTATACGTCGTGATTGTCGTTGGTGGCAACAGGAAGGGAAGGCGGCTTGTATGCGTTGTCCGCAAGTAATTACGGATAATTACAATGCTTCTGAATTGTCAATTCAAGTAGCCACACCAACCGCTTGTTAACTTAATATTTTGCACCATAATCTGATGGGAAAAATAAGATCCTAAAAAGCTGATTATTAGCTAGTATGGGGATTTTCTGCCTACCCTTTTTGAGCAGGTGTAAGATATGAATTTAATATCTGAATTAGGGAATTTTACCAATATCTGAAAGGAGAAAAATATGTCTTTAGAAAATGTCAAATCTTTCTACAAACATCTGGCAGATAATGAAGCTTTCCGTGATCAAATCAAAGCTGCTGAGAATAAAGAAGAGTGTAGCCGAATAGTTAAAGAAGCGGGCTTTGATTTCACTTTAGAAGAATACGAAGAATATACTTATCAACTTTTAGAATCAGCTAATTCTGAAGATGAAATTCAAGATTTAGGTGAAAAAGAATTAGCAGCCGTTTTTGGTGGAATAACTGGAATAACTTCAAGAATTCGACCATTATATGGAGTTGTATGGCCACCTGTACATCAGATATATGGAGTTGTTATAGGTGACATTTTTGAACTGAAAAATTAAGTTTTTAGGGATGGATAAAAAGCCAATTTATCCATCCTTTACTCACAAAATTGATTGAGGATATTTCCATGACTTATCGCCGAATTAGCTATGCAGTGTGGGAAACTACCCTTAAATGTAATCTAGCTTGTCAACATTGTGGTTCTCGCGCTGGACATACCAGGACAAATGAACTTTCTACAGCAGAAGCTCTTAACTTAGTCCAGCAAATGGCCGAAGTAGGAATTACAGAAGTTACTATTATTGGAGGTGAAGCATTTCTTCGTCCCGATTGGTTAGAAATTGCCCAAGCAATCACTAAAGCTGGTATGATTTGTGGTATGACCACCGGGGGTTATGGTATCACCTTAGAGACAGCCCACCGCATGAAAGCAGCAGGGATTCAAGTAGTTTCTGTGTCCGTTGATGGTTTAGAAGCTACCCATGACCGAATTCGGGGTAAACAAGGCTCATGGAAATGGGCATTTCAGACCATGAGTAACCTCAAAGAAGCGGGTATTCCCTTTGGTTGTAATACTCAAATTAATCGGCTCTCAGCCCCAGAATTTCCCCAAATTTACGAACATCTCCGCGACGCGGGTATTTTCGCTTGGCAAATTCAATTAACCGTACCTATGGGGAATGCAGCGGATAATAGCGAGATTTTATTACAACCTTATGAACTTTTGGATGTATATCCAATGATTGCTCGTGTTGCAAAACGAGCCAAGCAGGAAGGTGTACAGGTGCAACCGGGAAATAATATTGGCTACTACGGACCCTATGAGCGATTATTGCGCGGGGGGGATGCGTGGTCATTTTGGCAGGGATGTAGCGCCGGACTCTCGGCTTTAGGTATTGAAGCGGACGGTGCTATCAAAGGTTGCCCATCTTTACCGACAACAGCTTATACAGGAGGTAATATCCGCGACCATTCACTGCGAACAATTATTGAAGAAACAGAGGAACTGAGATTTAATCTTGGTGCTGGTACTCCCAAGGGAACAGAACACCTATGGGGTTTCTGCAAAACTTGTGAATTTGCGGAACTTTGTCGTGGTGGTTGTAGTTGGACAGCCCATGTTTTCTTTGATAAAAGAGGTAATAATCCTTACTGTCATCATCGTGCATTAACTCAAGAAAAAAATGGTATCAGAGAGCGTGTTTTTATCCAACGTCAAGCTAATGGAAATCCCTTTGATAATGGCGAATTTGCACTAATTGAGGAATCTATTAATACCCCTTGGATAGAAAATGACCCACTCCATTTTACTGCTGAGTTAATTCAATGGCCAAAAGAGTGGGAAAAAGAAGCAGAGTTAGGCAAATCTTTAGTTAATTCCCACTAAAATTCTGTTGAGAATCATGAACAATATTTCCGCCGATTCTATCACTTTAGAAGATTCAAATACCTTCGTAAAATCTGAAACTGATTCAGATATTTTACAACCTTTATTACCTCGTTTGAGTTGGGATAATCAGATTACTTATTTGCGACTTATTTTTAGGGCTAAAAGAGCCTTAGACCGAATTGAGAAAGAAGCGGGTATTGTCAGGAGTGAAAACTGATTAAATTTACAGCACCTTAATTTTACCACAAACCTGAATCTTGAGATTTTCAGGTTTATTTCTATAACCATCCTAAACAAGACATGAATACCTCCTTTTCTCTACCTCTGAGTCCTCTGTGTCCTCTGTGGTTCGTTCCAAAAAATCCCTTCACAAACCAGGGAGAATAGCTATATCTATAATTCAGATTATATAACTTTTATTCAGTAACTAATAAGTAGGTTGGCGTTAAAAATTGTCGTTGGGGCAAGGGAACAGGGAACAGGGAACAGGGAACAGGAAGAGAGTTTTGGGCGATTTTACTTTTCTTCACATACCTTTAAATTTTTCAGTTCACCTACTTAATTTGAGGTAAGATAAATAATCATCTGCCATTAATTCATGACCAATATTATTAATAAACGGGCTGATTTTGATAGTCCATGGAAAGAAATTCTCACCGCATATTTTCCCCAAGCAATGCAATTCTTTTTTCCCGAAACCTACGCATTAATTAACTGGGAACGTCCTTATGAATTTCTGGATAAAGAATTTCAACAAATTACCCGTGAAGCCGAACAAGGAAAGAGATATGCTGATCAATTAGTCAAAGTTTGGCAAATTCAGGGTGAACAATTGTGGTTATTAGTCCATGTAGAAATTCAGGGAAAAAAAGAAGATAATTTCGGTCAACGGATATTTACCTACAATTATCGCATTTTTGACAGTTTTGGTCAACCCGCAATCAGCTTGGCGATTTTATGTGACACAAACCGTGAATGGCGACCGAGTAATTACGGTTACAATTATCCCCAGACAAAGTTAAATTTTGAATTTGGTAGCATTAAACTGTTAGATTATGAACAACGGTGGCAAGAGTTAGAAAATAGTAAGAATCCTTTTGCTACAGTGGTTATGGCGCATTTGAAAACCCAGCAAACGCGCTCATATCCCCAAAAACGCAAAATCTGGAAATTCAGTTTAATTCGCAGGTTATACGATTTAGGCTTACAAGAGCAAGATATTCGTAACCTGTATCGCTTTATAGACTGGGTGATGATTTTACCAAAACCATTGGAAAATCAATTGTGGTCGGAGTATAAAAAATTCGAGCAGGAGCGAACTATGAGATATATTACCACTGGTGAGCGCATAGGTTACGAGCGGGGAATAGAAGAAGGTAGACAGGAAGGTAGACAGGAAGGTAGACAGGAAGGTAGACAGGAAGGAGAACGGTTGGTTATTTTAAAACTGCTTAAAAGGCGATTGGGTGAATTATCACCGGAAACAACACAGCGGATTCAATCTCTTTCTGTTAATCAGTTGGAAAATTTAAGCGAGGCTTTACTAGATTTTAGCAGTATGGCGGATTTACTTAATTGGTTGCAATTAAATTAATCCTCTTGTTGAAATCTTCAAATATATGTAAGGTAGATTAGCAATAAAGTACATGAAATAAGTCTTGATTAAGATAGATGCCTGACTTCTTAAATAAGTCGGGCATTTGTTTGTATTTAAGTTAATAGGCAAAAGTGACAAAATTGCAGCAATTATGTCCCTTTTTTTGGCTATTTTTAGTCCGTAATTGTCTGTTTTTTAGTGATATTTTCAACCTAAAAAGGCAAATTTACGGATTTTTGTGCGTGAAATGCTGTTATCATCAAGCTATTGAAGGTGACAAAACTGAAACAATTATGTCACTTTTATTTTGTCTAAGTCTCTAGACAGAGGTTTTTATTTTTAATAAGATGTAGTCGGGAAATGAAAAAAGTACAACATTTCCGGTTTTTTAGATTTTTTGACTTTTTAAAACCAAGGAGAATACCAAAATGGCTAATATTCAAATTGCTGATTTAGCACAAGTTGAAAACCAGTTTGATGAATTATCTGATTTAGATTTGGAGGCTATTATTGGAGGTTGGTATGTAAGTTTATTCTGGGGTTTAATTGAATTTGGCTCTGGCTCAAAGTGTTAATTTGTAGGGTGCGTTAGGACGAGTCCGTAACACACCAACTGCATCAAACCAACGCTATTTCCTCGTTCCCAGTCTCCGACTGGGAATGCTACCTAGAGGCTCTGCCTCTATGACTTAGTATCAATAAAGGCAGAGCCTTCTGTAATTCATTCCCATACAGAGTATGGGAACGAGAACATTTTTAATTTTTGTGATGAAATCACTCGAAATTCACATTAATCTCTGTTTGATTAACCTGTTTTTTAATCCAACTTAATAGTAAATCGCTGACAATTTGCTGTCGCAATTTATCATTCAATTCCGGCTGAATAATCTCCTCAACAAAAATTAAATGTACCCCTTTAGAAGTAATTATCGGTTTAATTACCTGTGGGGGTTTCGCACCAAAGACAGCAGCAGATATTTCTGGCTTTAAATCCCGACGATTTAATACTCCTAAATATCCCCCTTTACGACGTAATTCTACATCTTGAATATATTGGTGAGCTACATCATAAAAACTCATTTCTCCTTCTTTGACTGCATAAAAAAGTTCTATTGCTAGATCTTCATCATTAAATACAACTTCATACATGACCACACCAGCATAATTTAGCTGATTTTCAAAGAAGAAAGGTTCGATTTGATCAGAAAATAAATGCTTGCTTAACTTACCAGTAACCACACTAGTATAGACTATATCTTCAAAATCATCTATAGATAAACTATGTTTTTCTAACCATTTCCAAGTGTCATTAGCACTGGTCATATCATTAGTTAATCGCAGAAAATCCGCTGCTTTTTGTAATTCTTCAACTTCTACTTTTATCCCCGCTTCTTCCGCAGCATTTATAATCACTTTTCGGCTGACAATTTGCTCAACTAACTCAGGTATTTTACAGGATAATTTAATTTGTTGTAAAATATCTGATTGGGTAATGGTGATAGGTTCGGACATGATTTGCTCCTTAAATACATAAATTATACCCCACCCTAACCCTCCCCTTGCTAAGGGGAGGGGACAATTCGATGAATTTTTTCTCGTTCCCAGTCTCTGACTGGGAATGCTACTTAGAGGCTCTGCCTCCATGATTTAGTATTAATGAAGGCAGAGCCTTCCGTAATTCATTCCCATACAGAGTATGGGAACGAGGGGAAAGACTAAAGGGAGGGGACTGAATTAATTGTTTCCCCTCTTAACAAGGCTACGGTGTACACACAAGTCTTCTAGAGTTGCCCCACAACGTTTAGATCCCCCCAACCCCCCTTAAAAAGGGGGGCTAAATTCTTCAAAGTCCCCCTTTTTAAGGGGGATTTAGGGGGATCGGATAACGTTTAGCATCCTGTCTAGAGATCTGTGTACACCGTAGCTTAACAAGGGAGGACTAAGGGGGGTAATTCGATAAATTTTCTACAATTTCACTCCTCCTTGTTGCAATTTTTTAAACGGGTCAAGTAGAAAATCAATAATTCGTCGCTGACGGACAATTACCTCAGCGGTTGCTGTATCCCCTGGACGCAAAGGAATACATTTATTAGCAGAGGGAATACAACTTTTTTTGAGAGAAATTTCTAAGTTATAAGCGGCTACTTTGCCATTAGCTGTATCTATCTCTATCGTATTAGGAGAAATTTTAATTAACTCTCCTGAGATAATACCATAATCCTGAAACGGATAAGCATCAAATTTGAGCTTTACTGGTAATCCTAACCGCAAAAAACCACTATCTGTAGTTGCCATTTGCGCTCGAATTATTAAGGGTGAATTATCTTGAGCAATTTCGGCAACCATTGTCCCTACTTGCACAACTGAACCGGGTTTTTGAATTGGTAGTTGAAATAATATCCCATTCACAGAAGCTTTAATTTCTCGCTGTCCCAACTGAAATTTTAAGGCATCAATTTGGCGTTTAGTTTGAGAAATATCTGATTTGAGAGAACTAATATCTGTGTCTAAACTTTTCTGCTGTTCAGCAATTTTTAACACCGCTGACTGACCAGAAAGGGTTAAAGTTTGATAGCTTCTTTGCTGTTCTCCCAGTCGCAATTTAGCCTGTTCAATATCGGCATGAGCTTGGCGCAAATTTCGCTCATAACTACTTTGTTGTTCTGCTAAACGTAACTTAGCTTGTTGAATATCTGACTGACTTTGTGCATATAATTTTTGCTTTTCCTTAGCGATATCTTGCTTGTCTACTAAATTAATTTCTGGAATTACTCCCTGTTGTCTGAGTTGACTATAGCGTTTTACTTCTCGCTGACTACTTAATAAACTACTCTCTGCTAATTGATTAGTAGTTTGACTATTAGTTAGGGTTTGTCGCGCTTGATTAAGTTGAGATAATCTTTCTTCTTTCTGGAATTGATAGGCATTTTTTAGGGTATTAATATTCTGTTGCGCTTGATCAATTTGTGCTTGTTTCTCTAATTGTTGAGATTGATTTTGTTGTTGTTGGGTTGCTAAGGAGACAATTAACTGATTTTTAGAGGATTTTAACTGAGAAAGTCGGTTTAATTGTCCTTCTAATTTATCTTGAACTTGACGTAATTCTGATTTGACTAATGCCGATTCTAATAATAATAGAGTTTGTCCGGCTTTGACTGTTTCACCTTCTTTAACTTGAATTTCTGCAACTGTTCCCCCTACAGCGGCATCTAATTTCACGGTTTTATCTTTAGGTTCAATACGTCCTCTTCCTGTACCAGTTTCATCTACTTTAGATAGTAAAGACCAAGGTAAAACTATGGAGACAATGAAGACTAAAAGATATAATAGTCCCCGCGTCCAAACCTGGGGTAAACTATCAAGTGATTCTTTAGTAATTTCCGACCAATCTTCATTGGTAATTTCTGGTAATTCTGGTGATAAGATATCATCAGATTTTGTGATATTCCCATTTAATGTACTTGTCATAATGCACCTTTTTCTTAGTATGAATTTATGGTAGGTTGGGTTGAGGAACGAAACCCAACTATAATCATTATTAAATCATTGTTGGGTTTCGCTATGGCTCAACCCAACCTACGTTATTGTTTGTAATTGCTGTTGATTTAGATTCTCATGAATTTGTCATAATGCACCTTTTTCTTAGTATGAATTTATGGTAGGTTGGGTTGAGGAACGAAACCCAACTATAATCATTATTAAATTATTGTTGGGTTTCGCTATGGCTCAACCCAACCTACGTTATTGTTTGCAATTGCTGTTGATTTAGATAGAAATAATGTCCTTTTTTAGCCATTAATTCCTCATGAGTACCACTTTCAATTAACACACCTCTATCTAGTACCAAAATTAAATCAGCATTTCGCACAGTGGAAAGACGATGAGCAATTACTAAAGTAGTTTTTCCTTTGAGAATTGTGTTAAAATTCTGTTGAATTATCCTTTCTGATTCGGTATCTAGGTGAGAAGTTGCCTCATCTAAAACCAATAATTTCGGATTACCTAATAATGCTCTAGCAATGGCTATTCTCTGTCTTTGTCCACCAGATAATAAACCTCCACCTTCACCAATTTGGCTTTCATAACCCATGGGTAATTTTTTGATAAATTCATCAGCACCAGCCATTTTTGCTGCGGCAATTACTTCTGATAAAGGTATTCCTGGATGTCCTAAACTGATATTTTCTCGAATTGTTCCACCAAATAAAAATGTGTCTTGGTCAACTACACCAATTTGTTGTCGAAAAGAACGCAAGGAAAGACTAGTAATATCTTGTCCATCAATTAAAACTTTACCATCTGTGGGGGGATACAAGCCGAAAACTAATTTAGAAATGGTGGTTTTTCCTGAGCCACTGCGTCCCACTAAAGCTACCATTTGTCCGGGTTTGATTTCAAAACTGAGGTTTTCTAATATATTAATATCGCTTTCTGGATGATAGCGAAATGTGACGTTTTCAAAGCGAATATGCCCCTGAATTGCTGGTAAATTCTGCCGTGATTGATTTTGTAAATCCTCTTCTGGTTCTGTGTCTAAAACATCGTTAATTCTTTCGACTGCAATCACAACTTCTTGCAATTGATTCCATAAGACAATTAACCGTTGGAAGGGGCGAATAATATTACCCAGCAGCATATTAAATGCTACTAGTTGTCCCACAGTTAACTGATTATGAATTACCAAATATGCCCCAAACCATAATAAAGCTGTGGTAGCTACTGCTTCAATTGTGTTACTGAAAATTTGTAAATTATTGCCGATAACTTGCCCGGAAAAGTTGGTTTTTATCTCTTTATTTAATAACTCTTCCCAATGCCATCTTACTGTTTGTTCTACTGCTGTAGCTTTGACAGTTCTCACACCAGTTAAAGCTTCTATTAAATAACTACTTTCCTTGGCAACTGCATTGAATATTTCTCTGGAAATCCTTTGTAAAAAGGGTGTGGCAATTAAGGCTAATAAGGCAAAGGGTGGGACAATTATTAAAGCTAATAATGCCATTTTCCAACTGTACCAAAACATCAAGCCTACATAGATAAAGACAGTGAATAAATCTAGGAGAATTGATAATGCTTCACCCGATAAAAAGCGTTGAATTTTGCGGTTTTCCTGCACGCGAGAAATAATATCCCCCACATAACGAGTCTCGAAAAAACTCAGGGGTAAACGCAATGTATGACGAATAAAACCGACAATTAATGCTAAATCTATCCGATTAGCTATATGATCTAAAAGATATTGCCTTAAACCAGTCATAGCCACCCGAAAAAGGCTAAAAATCAACAATCCTATTCCTACTGCTGTCAGGGTCAGTTCTGACCGTTGTACCACTACCCGATCTAAAATTAATTGGGTAAATAAGGGGGTAATTAAGCCAAATATCTGGATGAATATGGAAGCGATAAATACTTCCAACATGACTACAGAATGGGGTTTTATTAACTCAAAAAATTGCCAAAAAGGTGTAGATGTCTCTTTCGTTTCTTTGAGCATTGCTGTCGGTTGTAACAACAATGTATAACCAGTCCAGTCGTTGTTAAATTCCTCATGAGTGAGGGTGCGTTGACCAATAGCAGGGTCCGCCACAATTACATATTTAGCGGTAATTTCGTAGACCACTATGTAATGTTTGCCTTCCCAGTGAACAATAGCAGGTAATTTTTGCTTTCCTAACTGCTTTAAACTAGCTTTGACAGGTCTAGTGGCAAAACCTAGACTTTCTGCTGCTGTTAATAACCCCCGCAAGGATGCACCATTGCGGTCTACATTGGCAATATCACGCAAGCGATTTACACTAAAACGTTTCCCCCAATACCGGGACACCATGACTAGACAAGCTGCCCCGCAGTCAGAACCACTTTGTTGAGCAAAGAATGGATAGCGCCCCATTACCTTTTGCCATAAATGCCCCACCCGTTGTCTGGGACTGGGAAAATAGGCTTTACTAATTTTTGATTCTGAGGTCAAATAGGGGGTTGAATCTGAATTGTCGTTCTCTGGAGAGCTTGGTTTTATGGGTGTATAATCTGTGTTTCTCAGGAGTGAGTATGCTTTCTCCCATAAATGTTCTCGAATTTGGGGATACTTGGCTATTAATGGCAATAGTAACTTTTCTGGCAAGAAGCATAACTGTAAATTTGCTGAAGCTCTGGCTGCATAAGGCTCAAATTTAGATTGGGGAAACAAAGTAAATTCACTGAAAGATTCTCCAGATTCTAGAGTAGTAATTAATTCCTCGTTATCATCTAATAGTCTGACTTTGCCCGTAATGATAATGTAAATGCCCGGTTCAACATTCTTTCCTGTCCAGAATTTGCCGACTTTAGGGTTGATAGATTGAAGTTCGGGAAGATAGTGATAAAATTCTTCTGCGGTTAGTGAATACCCCAATGTATTGTTGATTTGTTGCAGAGATACTAATTGAGCGGATATATTGTGCGCCATAAATGTCTGAATCCTTTACTGCTTTGTGAAAATTAATAGGTATAATTTCCGAGGAATCGGTGGTATTTGCTTTTTTGAGGTCAGCAATTGATATTTTGGGTTCTGTAGCTGATTTTGGGCTATTTTGTCCATCATGACTGGGTTTCGGTCGAGTGGATAAGCCCATTTGTTTGAGAAGTCGCTTAAAGTGGCGATCGCTCACTTCAAAGCCAAATTCTTCGCATAGATGTTTCTGTAACCAATTTAATGTCCAGTGTTGAGAACCATGACCATAATTACGAGGATTACTGCATAATAATTCTTTTAATCGTTGTAAATATTCATTACTAACTAATTTAGGGCGACCAATCGGACAATCTTGCCATTGATGCGCTATTCCCTGACGAGCTATGTGTATCCAATGTCTAGCGGTTGCGGGACAACACCCCAAAATTTCACAAATTTCTGCTTGAGTTATCCCTTGGTCCGCTAACAACCTTAACGGGTGACAAGGCGGCTAAAGAGCTTGTTTCATAAGGGATAGAGCCTGAAAGCCCCGTTGAAAAAAGAGGCGTTTATGAGGCTTGAGATTGATTAAATTCAGAGCTAAATCAGCCCATAATTCCATACCATAAATCCATAGTTGTCCGTAGAGAGCAAAGCTAAAATCACTTTGACGTGGGTACTTGTCCTGATGTTGTTGAATACGTCCGGCATAAGTCTCTATACCTAATTTTTTCATCCGTTGACCGTGCATAGTGGCTAAACTATAAGCAATGACAATCAATAATACTAAAGCTAAAAAGCGAGTTTCATTTACTTTAGTATCCTCTAAATTATAACCACCAGTTTTACAATCCTTAAAGAATTGCTCAATTCCCCATCGACATCTATAGAGGCATAAAGTTTGTTGGAGAGTTGGTAGATTCGTCAAGATATACCAAGGTTCTTTTGGTCCAGAGTTCCGATATTTTCTCTTCCAATAAACAGCGATATTAAATAAGCCTAATTCATCCCCTTTACCACATTTAACTTTTTCATAAAATCTCGACATTCCTGGCTTAAATCCTTGATTTTTAAGAACTTGATATTCTTGTTCAGGTTTTTCTTGAAAATAAAGGTTTTTCTTCTGGCGTAAAGCGAAGTAAACTCCTTGCTCATCAAGCCATTTAGCCAGTTTTGGACTATGAAATTCTCTGTCTGCTAACACCACAATTCGACATTTTTTTAACAACTTTATTGCTGTCTTTATTAATCTTTTCTGTGTTTGTAAATTACTATTTCCGACATGATTTAATGTTTCCCAATATAGTGGTAGGGCATGAGTACCCCATACCAATGTCACCATAAATATATTTCGCCCCTTCCACTGTGTTCTATCCAGTGCTACCATCCAATAACCATATTTTTGATACTGTTTTTTATGAAAATAACGGCGCTGTTCTCGATTCAGTTGTTTTGGTGTTAACGATTGTCTAATCCAATATTTTATCAATGGAAACCATAATAATTTTACGCAGAGTTTACCTATTCCTAAAAATCTTTGTAGATTACGTTTCCTGCTTTCATATTTAATTGGTTGGGGAAACAAGCTGGCCAATTTTGACAGTTTTACTTGGCGATGAGCCTGTATTAATAACAACAATATCTCTAGTGTCAAATACTGCTGTTCACTCAAATGCTTTCGGAAAATTGTTTGATATGATTGTGGTAACATTTTTTGCTTCGGGGGCTTCTTTGTCCCTATTTTTTTACTCCCTTATTTTCTCAAATTATTGCCACATCTCATCTTCAACCGCCTTGTCACCCGTTAAGTCCCTTGGTCCGCTAACAACATAATTTGAATCCGTTGCCGCTGGCATTGAGAGCAATTCTCTTGTAATGATTTTAACAGCATTTGTCGCTGAAAATCTGTTAACAAGTTACTTGAAGAATTGCTCCCCGCTCTATTACTACTTGTCCATTGATATGTATACATAAATGGTTCAATATCGTAAAAATCAAACTCCGCAAGCATCCTAGTTCCCTCTTAATGAGAACTTGGTCTTATGTCTTAGTGTAACTGATACATTATAATACTAATGCTATCTTAATAGAACCCACCTTCCGCTTGTTGCTGACAATGGATTTTAATACCATTTTTGGTAATTCATAGCGGCTCTTGTGTCTTTTTTCTACTGAGAATCTCATGTATTAATAAGCTAAGGATTTTACTAGGGTATTGACATCTGGAAATTTTATGCTATTGTCAAGATATACAATCTGGAAGTTTTCATATCTAAAAATTAGCGTTGCGGAAGGAAAGAATTTTTTGCACGCAGAGACGCAGAGGCGCAAAGAGTATAAAGTTTTATTTTCTGAATTTTATTGACTATGTTTTGTGATATAGTAATCACGACTTGACAAGTAATACCAGTTAACGTCAGTAACCCAGCCTTAAAGGGACTGGGCTTGCAAGAGTAATCAAGCAAGCCGTACTGACCAGACCACCCTGAGTTTACTCTCATGGTAGCCGTTATTTGAGTCACGACACCCTGGAATGCGAAGCCAGTTCCCTGCTCTGTCGCTTGTGATTAAACAGTTCTAAGGTCACTGGAACAGTGTTGCAAGCTTAACAAGCTCTTATAACAGGTCGAGGCTAACATTACCCCAGAAATGGGAGTTGGTTTCCAGATTCCAATCAAAAATCTGGTTTCAATTTTAATATCCACAGCGGTTAAAACCGCTCGTGTCGTTTCCCTCTCAGGGAGCCAAGCCACGCTCGTTTCCCACTTACCGGGTATTCTTATGAATAATCGTCAGTTGCTAGAAGTTAGCGAGTATGTATGTTTGTTTGGGATTATCAGTATTGGAATAGTAGCGACAGTGACGCAACAGGTGGTTTATGCGGTTATTCCCCTGAGTTTAAGTGTAGCTTTAAATTTAGTTAATCGTCCTAAGTTTAATTATTCCCAATCACAAATTGAGCAATTACAAACAAGTTTGCAAAATATCCCTGAAGAATTTTACCAAGTTGAAAAAACCATGAATACCTCTAATCAACGTTTAGAACAAATCGAAGATTGGAGACAACAACTCAGCCAAATTATTGACCAAACTATTGAAAGTGCTATTAATGAACGTTTGGGAAAACTTGAAGTTTACAAACAGGAAATTAGTCAAGTTATTGACCAGGAAGTTCAAATATCAATGCAAATTGTCAATAATCGGTTACAGCAATTAGATATTTCTCTAGAAAGTTTAAATTCTACTGTTGATAAAGATGAATATTTGAGAAATATTGCAGAATTGAAAACTGAATTATCACAAATTAATCAACAGCTACAAGTCTTTAATTCTCGATTTGCAGAAATTGAAACTTCTATCAAAAATGGCAATGAAAGCAATCAACAGCAATTAGCAGAATTACGTGACAGTCAAGAAAATCAAAGTCAGGAATTTACTCAGATTCATCAACAAATCGAAGTTGTTAATTCTCGATTTGCAGAAATTGATAATTCAACCCAGAAATTGCATCAGACAATTTTAGAACAAAACCAATCAATAGGTGAGATTAAAGAAACTCAAAAAAGTGAAATTTCCAAAAATAATGACATCCTTGATTCTATTAACCAACGGTTGACAGATGGATTAACAGAATTAGATAGTTTATTCACAGCTTTGGTACAACCGTTACAGGTTGAAAATAAATCAAATTCGCAAACAAATTCAATACCGGAAACAGCAAGTCAAGAAAGAGAAGGAATTCCCACAATTAATAAATTAGATTCTATTAGCAATTCTATTAACAAATCGTTGAAAACATTAGATGTATTGACGGAATTAAATACTTGGTTTAACCCGTCACAGTTAGCAAATGAATCAAGTATAAAAGAATCAGATAATTATCAAGAAACACTAGAAGTAATTCCTACCACATCTTCATCAAATGACAATACCGAAAAATTAGTATTTATTGGTACTCTTAAAGGACATAAAAATAAAGTTCTCTCTGTCGCTTTTAGTCCAGATGGGAGATTTTTAGCAAGTGGTAGTGATGATACAATAATTAAATTGTGGGATTTAGCAACTCAGCAACATCGCACCTTTGAAGGACATGGGGAATATTCTTGGTCTAGAGGGATTAATTCTCTAGCTTTTAGTCCAGATGGTAAATTTTTAGTAAGTGGCAGTGATGATACAATAATTAAATTATGGGATGTAAATCTAGGAATAGAAGTTTTCACTTTTACAGGACATGAAGAAAGAGTTAATGCTGTCTCATTTAGTCCCTTGGGAAAAATTTTAGCAAGTGGGAGTAAGGACAAAACAGTTAAAATGTGGTCATTAAAAACAGGAAAAGAAATTTACTCTTTCAAAAGTCATACCGATGATGTTTTATCTGTAACTTTTAGTCCCGACGGTAAACTATTAGCTAGTAGTGCAGGTGGTAATGATAAAAGTATCAAGATTTTACAATTAGCTGAAAATAAAGTGAAAACATTAACAGGACATTCTGATTGGTTTGGAGGGATTACTTCTCTAGCATTTAGTCCCGACGGAAAAACTTTAATTAGTGGTAGTCAAGACAAAACTATTAAACTTTGGAATCTAGAAACTAGTCAAGAAGTTAAAACTTTATCAGGACATTCTGATCATATTTGTTCCGTTGCATATAGTCCCAATGGACAAAATTTTGCGAGCGCTAGTAAAGATAAAACAGTGAAATTATGGTCAGTCGCTAGTGGAGAAGAAATTTCTAGTGTCAAATGTACTGATTCTGTAATTTACTCAATTGCTTTCAGTCCAGATGGTAAAATATTAGCTGCTGGAAGTGGAGATACAACCATTACTCTGTTTCCCATAGCATAAATTTGATTCTACAGGTAGGGTAAAGCCTGAGCTAAACCCTTACACCTCTAGGTTTTGAGCGTTGCTAATAGCCATATTGAAGTAGAAAAAAGGAAAATTAAAAATCTTCACCTTTGCGCCTTTGCGCCTTTGCGTGAGACTAATTCATACATTCATTCACCAACGCCATAATCAATAAAACCGGGGAAATCTGCAATAGTAAGGATTATTTAAATGCTGCTATATTTAAGAATTGAAAATTTTGCCTTAATTGATCATCTGGAATTGGATTTTGGTGTAGGTTTAAATGTATTAACAGGGGAAACCGGCGCAGGAAAATCAATCATATTAGATGCCATTGATGCCGTTTTGGGTGGTAAAGTCTCTAGTCGGGTGATTAGAACTGGCACAAATCGCGCTATCGTGGAGGCGACTTTTAGCGTTACTCCGCCCCTAGCAGCTTGGTTGAGTGAACAAGAAATTGATTTAACCGATGATCATGCTGTGATTATTAGTCGGGAAATTGCCACCACTACTAGTAATATCCGCAGTAGATCAAGAGTAAATGGAGTGCTGGTAAATCGCCCCTTAATGGCAGGATTACGAGACAGTTTAGTAGAAATTACAGCACAAGGACAAACGGTACAGGTGGGACAATCTGCCCAAGTTCGAGATTGGTTAGATTTATATGGTGGTGATGCTTTATTGCACAAACGCCAAAATGTTGCCGCTGCTTTTATTCTATATCAACAAGCCCGGCAAGCACTGGAAAAACGCCGGACATCAGAACGGGAACGGCTGCAACAATTGGATTTACTCACCTATCAAGTGCAAGAATTGGGTGCGGCTAATCTTGATGATGCCCAGGAAATGGAACAATTAAATCAAGAACGGGACCGCCTCAATCATGTTGTGGATTTACAACAAATGAGTTACAAAGTTTATCAGGCTTTGTATCAAGATGATCAGGAAACTCGCACTGCTGCTGATTTATTAGCCGATGGAGAGATGACATTAACTCACATGGTGGAGTATGATCCTCAATTACAATCTCTCTTGGAATTGGTGCGAGATGCAGTGGCAGCGGTAATGGAAGTGGGGAGACAAATTAGTATTTATGGAGAAGGGTTAGAAGCAGATCCGCAACGGTTGGAAGAGGTGGATGAACGGATACGGGAATTAAAACAAATTTGTCGCAAATATGGACCTACTTTAACGGAAGCGATCGCTTATTATGAACGTATTCAAACTGAATTAGCTGAATTAAATAATAGCGAACAATCTATCGAAACTTTAGAACAACAAGAACAATTATCTTTACAAGCACTCCAGCAAGTTAGCCACCAATTAACCCAATTACGTCGTCAAACTGCGGCTAATTTAGAATCTCGGTTATTAGCTGAACTCAAGCCGTTAGCAATGGATAAGGTGAAATTTCAAGTAGAAATCGTCCCCATTTCTCCCGCAGCTACAGGTGCAGATAAAATTACCTTTATGTTTAGTCCTAACCCCGGTGAACCTATCCAACCATTAACAGAAATTGCTTCTGGTGGAGAAATGAGCCGTTTCTTACTAGCTTTAAAAGCTTGTTTTAATCAAGGAAATGAAGTAGGAACAATGATATTTGATGAAATTGATGTGGGGGTTTCTGGTAGGGTTGCCCAAGCCATAGCAGAGAAATTGCACCAACTTAGTCAAGGACATCAAGTATTATGTGTAACTCATCAGCCTCTAGTTGCAGCAATGGCAGATCGTCATTTTCGCGTTGATAAATTAGTGATTAATAAAGCTAGAAATAGTAATGATGAACAGCGGACTGTGGTGAGAGTGACAAGTTTGGATAATTTAACTACCCGACGGGAAGAATTAGCACAGTTAGCCGGTGGTAAATCAGCAAATGAAGCAATTTCTTTTGCTGAATCTTTATTATTACAAGCTGCTAATCATCGGGAAAAGGGAAAATAGATGGTGAAATTGTCAGAAGTGGCTAACGCCACGCTTCGCTATCAGGATGTCCAGGATGTTTTATGAGATAATAGGAATAAAGACACTGTGAACACACAATAAATTATATTTTCCAAGAATATTACTATGTATCAAACTGATCCGCCCCGTTCTCCCCAAGAAGTGTTACCAACAACTAACCACAGAGGACACAGAGGACACAGAGAAAAAATATCAGTTATCTTTGTGTGGGAAGGGAGTATTTTTCTCGTTCATCTAATTAATTATGTCAGAATTGGGGCAGCTTTCATCAGCAAATAAAATCCTGTAAATCCTTTAATCTTGGATATCCTGATTCTGACAATTTAATTTTATAACCCACATTCCGCACCCTGGGGTGTCACATAGTATTATCACTTGATTTTCTCTTGATTTCTGGATATAAATTATGCCTTGTCGGCATCATGTATCCGTTAATTCATTGAGATTCTGTATATAATACATCCTCATTTCATCATAAAAAACAGTAAAAACCGATTGTGACAGTTGAGGGTGCGGAAGATAGGTTATAATCCTAATTATCAATTGTTAATTACTTTTCCCAAAAGCGAAAATTGAAAGTTGCAGAGTCCCGACGGAAGCGCCGAGTAGGTTTTCTTTTGCGTCTCTTTGCATTTCTTTCACTCGGCTGTTCTGGATTTATTTCTTCCACAATCTCCTCTGATAATTGTGTTTGTAACGCCTCCTCACTTCTCCACCAACCAATAATCCAACCACCACCAACTCCAGCGATCGCACCGAATATAATACTCATAGGGGCTGAATAACCGAGGAAAAGGCAGCCCATCATAAAAAACAACCAATATTTTAATCCAGCATCAATGCCATCATTAGAGGCGACAGTAGCAGGTTCAGGATTATTATCATTGGCAAATGTGAACCACCCCAAGGTGACACCACCCATAATGGCTATAAATAGACTGAGAGGAACTGAAGCATTAGCAATTCTGGAGATAATAAATAAAAATAATCCAAATAACAATTGAGAAAGAAAGTTAGGAGAAGAAGAGAAAATATTGCCTAGTAGATTATTTTTTGGTGCCATAATGCTAGAAATCAGGAGAAAGAATAATTATATCTCGGTTATCTCGTTCCCAGTCTCTGACTGGGAATGCTATCACAGAGGCTCTGCCTCTACTATTTGAATGAGAATCCTATCATAGACATCTTGCCTTTACTATTATTGAAGGCAGAGCCTTTAGAGTTCATTCCCATACAGAGTATGGGAACGAGGAAAGCGCAATGCTAAACCCTAAGTTAACTAGACAAAAATTAAATCAGTTTTGATAATTGCGTGTCTAGCGGTTGAGTTGTATCCACAACTGTTATATAAGGTTGTTCGAGATTTGTAAATGGTTCAGACTGCTTGATTTGCGATGCTAATAAATCAGCGGTTGCGTCAGCAATATCACCAGTACGGTTCAGGAGTCGTTCTTTGATAACTTCTAGGGGTGCGGTACAGTTGATAATATGCACAGGTAATTGATGCTGTGTAGCTTGGGAAATAACTGTCTCCCGTAAATCCTGGCGATCATATTTGGCATCTAAAATCACAGACCAACCTTGATTAGCCAGTATAATTCCTAATGCTAATAATCGGCTATAGGTTTTTTGGGTCATTTCTGGTGTGTAGATTTCATCACCACCTTTTTCTAGGAGGGGAATTCCTGCTAAATGCTTACGCACAGCATCAGAACGGAGATGAACTGCGTTGAGTTTCCGCGCCAAATATTTAGCTGTGGTACTTTTACCAGCACCAGATAATCCTGACATTAAAATCAGTCTTCCCTGTTGGGGTTTGGTATATTCCCAGGCTTGACGATAATATGCAGATGCGGTTTTTGCAGATTCTTCTTTTACCGCAGCCGGGATGTTAGGATCATCTAATAAGAAAGAACTTACCTTAGCTCGCACATAGGCTTGACGGCTTAAATATAAAGGTAATAGCTGTAAACCTTCCCAATCTCCAGTTTGCTCTACGTAGGTATTTAAAAAGGCATTTCCTAAGTCTTTCCGTCCTCTGGCTTCAATATCCATGACTGTAAATGCCACGTCATACATGACATCCACAAAGCGGAAAGGCTCATTGAATTCTATACAATCAAATAGCATAATTCTGTCATGCCAAAGAGCGATATTTCTGAGGTGCAAATCGCCGTGACATTCACGAATATAGTTATTGTCAATTCTGCTTTTAAATAGTTCTGGATGTTGGAGAAAGAAGTTGTCTGTATATTGTTTTGTTTCTTCAAATTGTTCTTTTGTTTGTGGTCCACCAATATATTTTTCAGCTTGTTGATAATTCTCATCAATTGCTAATCGGACTTGGGAGACTTCTCCAAAACTGCGAATATAATCGTTGGTCTCGGTGTTTGCATGATATTGAGCTACAACTCGTCCCAATTCTTCTAAGTGACTTTCTGACAAATTTCCACTGGCAAAAAGTTCACTAAATAGGGTTTCTTGGGGAAATTGACGCATCTTTACTGCATATTCTACGGCTTCTCCTGTGCCACCTAAATGGTATTGTTCACCTACTAAGGTTGCGGGGAGAACTTCTAAATATAATTCACCTGCACCTCTTTGATTTAGTCGCAGTTCTTCTTGACAAAAATAATGCCGTTTTTCTAAGGTGGAAAAGTCTAAAAAACCAAAGTTGGCTGGTTTTTTGAGTTTGTAAGCATAATCCCCGGTGAGGAGGACATAGGAAATATGAGTTTGAATTAGTTGAATTGGTTCTGTTACGGGATGAGGATAAAATCCTGGTTGTAACATTTGTAAGATTAAATTCGGGAGATTGGTTTCTGTCATTTTTATTGGTAATTGGTAATTGGTAATTGGTGATTGGTAATTGGTGATTGGTAATGGGAAAATTTCTGGACTGTTCCCTGTTCCCTGTTCCCTGTTCCCCGTTCCCTACTATAAATAATTTTTCCACAAAAAAACCAGGGCTAACCCTGGTTCTCTTCTTTATTACAGCAGATTGCGTACACAATCTAAATTGAAACCTATACACAAAGCCAGTTTTACCCCTGACTCTTGACTGGGCGCAGGCCCTGCGCCCCTACTTCCTGACTCCTGCTGTATTACCTGAATTTTAGCCTTTAGCGCCAGCAAAAAAACTTAGGTGATAAGGTGTGCCTTTGGCTGGGTGGATCTGAAGTTCGCGGATTACGGTTGTACCAGTCCACTCCAATTCAGGAATGCTGAGTTCGATTTCGGTTTTGTTGGGGGTAACTTGCTTGAGCAGGCGTTCTACAACTTTAGCGTCAAGAACTAGAGCAATTGATTCAATTCCTTTGTGACCATACAAGTTGGCGGGAATTAAGCCTGAACGGCGCAAAGCTCTGGGTTTGCTACCTTCGGGACGGGGTTTAGATTCGAGTGCGATCGCCATATAATTTGTTAATTTGTTAATTGTTAGTTATTCGTTGTCTGTTGTCTGTTGTCAGTTATTTTGCTATTAACCAATGACCAATGACCAATGACCAATGACCAATGACCAATGACTAAATAGGTGTACCGTTGGGTTGTAACAGTGCGCGTTTGGGACCGTGAATCGGGTCTTCGACAATGATAGTTTGATCACGACTTGCTCCCAAGGAAACAATTGCGATCGGCACTTTCATTAATTCTGCTAAGAATTTCAGATAGTCCAGTGCTTTTTGTGGTAACTCTTCCAGGGTACGACAGTGACTTGTTGAAACTTGCCACCCCGGTACAGTTTTGTAGATGGGACGACAACGAGCGAACTGACGAGCGCTGGTGGGGAAGTCTTCGCAGCGTTCACCATCAATTTCATAAGCCACACAAACATTGATTTCCTCTAGTTCATCGAGAACATCCAGTTTAGTGAGTGCCATGCAATCCATGCCGTTAATACGGACTGCATAACGCCCGATAACCGCATCAAACCAACCACAGCGACGTTTACGCCCTGTAGTTGTGCCAAATTCTGCACCGCGATCGCCTAGCAAGTCCCCAATTTCGCCATTTAGTTCTGTGGGGAATGGACCTTCTCCCACTCTTGTAGTATAGGCTTTGGATACACCAATTACCCGATCTATCATTGTCGGACCTAATCCACTACCAACGCAAGCCCCACCAGCGACTGGGTTGGAGGATGTGACGTAGGGATAAGTTCCATGATCCAGATCAAGCAATGTCCCTTGTGCGCCTTCAAACAAAATATTTCGTCGCCGTAAAACTGCATCGTAGATTTTCAATGATGTATCAACGACAAAAGGACGCAAGCGTTCTGCATAACCTAAATACTCCTCAATCACTGCTTGTGGATTCAAGGGTGGTAGATTATACAGCTTTTCTAAAATGGTATTTTTATAGTTTATCGTCCGTTCTAACTGCTCAGGCAGTCCATCGGTGTCCATGAGGTCTAACATCCTGATGCCTGTACGTTCCGATTTATCCGCGTAGGTGGGACCAATGCCTCTACCTGTTGTCCCGATTTTATGATTTCCCCGGACTTCCTCGGATGCCTTGTCAATCATGCGATGATAGGGCATGGTGACATGAGCCGTCTGAGATATCAACAGATTAGCCGTAGAAATATTTAATTGTTCTAGTTGTTCGAGTTCTTTGATCAAAACCTGTGGATCTATGACTGTGCCACAGCCAATGATACATTCGGTTTTTGGATACAAAATACCAGAGGGGATTAAGTGCAGCTTAAACGTCTGACCTTGGACTACGATTGTATGCCCAGCGTTAACTCCCCCTTGATAACGTACCACCACGTCTGCGGAGCGGCTGAGTAAGTCAGTTATTTTACCTTTTCCTTCATCGCCCCACTGGGCACCTATGACAATGACGTTAGCCAAGAGATTATATTAAAGGGTAAAGTTTCCACAAATTACAATTATTAGCAGATTTCATATCTTTTGTCAAGAAATTTGTCATAAATTCAATGAGTAAGCACAAAAAGGAGACAACAAAAGATGTTTTTCGGTTTCTCTCGAACTGTGACATACTGAATACTTTTAACCGCGACACTCCCTGACATCTGAGATATCGTGAATGTCCAGTACAACATTACCAACTGAGTTGATGAAGGTGCATTGGTGTCAACTTAAGCTCAAATCCCTACCACATCTCGTTCCTAGTCTCTGACTAGGAATGCAGTTGATGAGGCTCTGCCTCTAATATTATTGAAGGCAGAGCCTTTTAGAATTCATTCCCAGTCAGAGACTGGGAATGAGATGAAAAATTTCCGGGTTATTTAGAGAAATCCACAAAAAAGATGATCCTAGTGCTTACGCATTGACAAAGTTTTCTAAATATGTAATGTGGATTTTATCTCTTGTAGGGTGCGTCAGACCCAATAATTTAGTGAGGGACTTCCAAGAAATAAATTATCCTGATTAACGAACCACGGAGGCGCAGAGGACACAGAGGAATAAGGGTTTGAGAGATTTTTGCGTTAGGTGGTTTATCGGTTGTCAAGAGATTGCTTCCTTTCACTCGCAATGACAACTCATGCGGCACAGGTTTATTAGAGACTTCCAATCAAAAAAATATCCCAAAATTTCTTGTGGTGCGGGACGAATTGCCCGCTAATCATCAAGGACGGGCAAGGATGCCCATCCCACAAAATTGGATCATTTTTTTTGCGGAGTTCTCTTAGTCATCTTCAGATGACTTTTGCTATTAGACTGGGAATTCATTCCCAGGCGGGCTAAAGGTTTTAGCACATCTTTAGTTGGTTTTTAGATGGGAGTGGGGGGGCTCGAACCCCCACGACCTTTTACGGTCAACGGATTTTCATTCTCTTGTAGTTTTCACTACTACTTAGGTGCTAAAGCAATCATAAGTTTTGAGAATTGGACTCTCCCTTTACCCTCGGCTTTACGTTAGGGTAGCTCCCGTCGAGTCTCTGCACCTTCCCAGTCAAATATTTTTCTGGGCTTGGCTCAGGATTGCCATATCTATAAATAGATTTAGGTTTCCCTGAGTTTGAGAGCTGCCACTTGAAAGATTTCTCTATCAAGGCTCAATTCCTTTAAGTCCGTAGCGTCTACCATTCCGCCACACTCCCGTAAGGTTGTTTACTGTTTTGAGGCAGTATTTACCCTCTTGTCTGTTATACCACTAATTGCTTTTTTTTGGCAAGTAGATTTTAAAATTTTATTTGCTAACGCTAATATTTGACATTTAGCACCGAAACAAAATATTAAACTAGCCAGTTAGTTTACGCTTAATGGCTGAAGACGATCATATCATAAGTTTCGATTTTTGGGCAATTGGTTTTCAAAGAAGATGGAAAATAACAGAATTACCGACTTCCTCAAACCAGCCATTGGGCATATCATAAGAAGTGAATGCACCAAATATAGTTCAAATTGCGGTAAGAAATATGGTTGTAGCACTACTGTATCTGAGTTTGGCGGGCGCTTATTTGCTGGTAATACCCATTGCTGTATTTTTCTACTTGAGTTTAAGATGGTATACCTGTGGTTCTGTGGAACGGGTGTTTATGTACTTTTTAGTGTTCTTTTTCTTTCCGGGGTTGCTAGTTCTCTCCCCGTTTGTGAATTTGAACCCCCGTCCTCGAAAAATTGCTTAAATTAAAATTGGTAGGTCATAATTCTCATGCGACGTATTGACGCAATTGGTATTGGCTTCGGCGTTTTTGTGGCTGGTGGCTTGGCTTATGTGGGTTTGCAAGGGGTGGGTTTAGATAGTCAGAATGCTGGTATCTGGAGTCAAGTTTTCTTGATGGCTGGCTTAATTGGCTGGTTATGCACCTATATTTTCCGAGCGATAGGGAATAAAATGACCTACCATCAACAACGGGAAGCTTATGAAACGGCTTTTTTGCAAAAGCGGCTTGATGAACTCTCTCCTGAAGAGTTAGCTAAACTGCAAGCGAAGATTGAAGAGGAAAAAGAATCTCAGGTTTAGAGTTATGATTGTTCAGTTGTCAGTTGTTGATTGTAACTACTGACTACTGACCACTGACTACTGACTAGGCAAAATGACTGCTATTTCTCATTGCTTTGAAAATTTAAGACGGAATCAAGAGTGTGCGTTGATTCCTTTTATTACGGCTGGTGATCCGGATTTAGAAACTACTGCTCAGGCTTTGCAGGTTCTGGATAATTCTGGGGCGGATATTATTGAGTTGGGTGTACCCTATTCTGATCCTTTGGCTGATGGTCCGGTGATTCAGGCTGCGGCTACTCGCGCTTTGGAGAGGGGAACGACTTTAGAGCAGGTATTGGAGATGCTCAAGGGGATTAGTCCGAGTTTGCGATCGCCTATTATTTTATTTACCTATTACAATCCGATTTTACATCGAGGCGTTGATAAGTTTTTGAGGCAAATTAAAGATGCTGGGGTAGCAGGTTTAGTTGTGCCGGATTTGCCATTAGAAGAGTCCGCAGGGCTAATCAAACCAGCAGCAGAGATGGGGATAGATTTAACCTTATTGGTAGCTCCTACGAGTTCTCCCGAAAGAATAGAGGCGATCGCCCGTGCGTCTCAAGGATTTATCTATTTAGTCAGTGTTACTGGTGTCACGGGAATGCGAACCCAACTGCAAACGCGGGTTGGTGAACTGCTGCAACAAATCCGTCATGTTACAGATAAACCTATTGGTGTGGGGTTTGGAATTTCTGAGCCTGAGCAAGCAGGACAGATAAAAGCATGGGGGGCGGATGCGGCAATTGTCGGTAGTGCTATGGTGAAGCGACTGGCAGAAGGCACACCAGAGCAGGGATTAGATGCGATCGCTCAATTTTGCCAAAGTCTCAAAACAGCCATCAGAAACCCCTCTTAATCAAAGAGAGCAATTGCCAAACAGTGTATTTTTTTGTTATTTTTTAGTGGACAATTTGACTGTAATCGTCTTAAATAATAACAGCATATCTTAGGATAGACACAAAACTAACTGATACACTGGTTAATCTTGAATTTTCTTATAATATCAAAGTAGGCAAAAAATTATGCGTGTGAGAGTGCATCAGTCACAACTGAGTTACTATTCAGTAATATTTGGGGGGTAACAGCAATGAGCGAAAGTATGGCATTTATTGGCGGAGTCGCAGTAGCTGGGTTAGCGGCTTTAGTCTTGCTGAAAGGGACAAATACCCCGATATCATCGAACTTTGCTGTCAGTCCCCAAATGCCTGGGACAGTCATGGCACCCCAGGTAATGCAGTATCCCCCTAATTACGGGCAACCTGTCTATTCTAATCAGCCCCCAACCGCTCCTAATTCTGATCAGCGGCTAGAAATGGAAAAGCTGAAAATGAATATGCAAATAGAGAAATTGAAAACTGACAATGAACAACTAAAGTTACAAAACCAACAATTCCAGGTACAAGCTCAAAGTTTTACGCAACAGCAGTGGCAATTAGCACAACAAGCTAATCAACAAAAAATGGCCACTTTACAACAACCTGAGCAAAATAATTGGTGGTCTTCACCTATGCTTTGGGCTGTGGGTGGTGCTACCTTGACTATTGGTGGTGGTGTTGTTGTCGCCGGTGTCTTATCTTTATTTGCACCAAAACAGCGTCCTACTCGTACTGTTCAGGTGATTCATCCCTACAATGGATCAACACAATCTTTAAATCCTGTGCGTCGTGCTGAGTTTTTACCATCTTCTCCCATGGAATCTAGAAGGATCGAAACCGCAGAATACGACGAAATGCACTAAACCGTTGTGCTGAATAGTTCAGACATTGAGAAAGTAAAAACCAAACATCAGAATCCAATTAGTGGGGTTTTAACATTAGTAGCAATTGTTTTCATAAAACCTCGCGGTAAGTGGGAAACTCAGTGGCTTTAGCCCTGAGAGTCCCAACCTTGCATTTCCACCAACTCCATACACAAATCATTAATTTGCTCCAAATCAGGACGATGTGGTAAACTAGATTGCTCATAAAAAGCATCCATTTGAGCAACCAAATCTTCCGCCATTTTCATCAACTCTTCATAACTATAATTACCCCGCAGAATAGCCTTTAAATCATCAATATCACCAGCTAAATTTCTATCTACAGTTACTTCTCCCCGCTGCAAAATTTCCAATCCACTGCGTAGTAATCTAATACAGTGCATTCCATGTTTTAAATCATAACCTGATTTTTTTTCCATTTCGGCTCTTGCAGGGTTTCTATTTTCCTGCCAAGATATATAAGCCTTCCATTCTCGCAA
Organism: Anabaena sp. WA102; assembly: GCF_001277295.1. NCBI lineage: Bacteria > Bacillati > Cyanobacteriota > Cyanophyceae > Nostocales > Nostocaceae > Anabaena > Anabaena sp. WA102. The sequence goes on from NZ_CP011456.1 coordinate 5,230,374, forward strand.
CGCAATTTGATAACTTTGACTTTTTTGTAAAAGGCGAATAAAATCCTTACGTCCATGAGTTAAATTTTGAGTATATGTTAAAGTTTCATCAGCTAAAGTGTATTGTTTTAAAACACCTTTAAAATCAATATCCGCAGTCAGCAATTTATATAACTGTTCAGATTCTTCCAAAAATTCAATTTTCCCCCTAATTAAAAGATAAAGATACTCCAAAAAAGCATTTAACTCATCTTTGCTTAAAGGAACTTCATCCATAATATTAAAATCAGCAGGAATAGGTTTTTTCGTGGGTGGATTTAATAACCATTTACGATGAGTTTCCATCTTCTTGATTTGAGCAAAAGCATAACCAGAATAAGTGTGTTTTACCTTTTTACTCAAAAACAACCTGCGATGATTAATTAAATGTTGTCCAACATTTGTTAAAAAAGGATAATTCGTTAACCACAGCAATTCTAAAACATTGGGATTTGCACCAGCCAATAAATGTAGAACTTTCCTTAATTCATAAATAACTGTATCTTTATTACCATCTATAAACGGGAATATCCCTGGTTCATCCCATCCTGAATCCTTTTGCTCAATACTATCAAAACCTAAATAATAGCGTTTAGGAGCAATAAATACACCACGATAATCATAATCTGATTCAGGACGATTTAAACCATAACCATGACTACCAGCTAAACCCACAAAAATAGTTCTTTGTTCAACTTCTATCCTTTTCATCTAAACCTCCAGGAGACCCCCACCAAAACTGTACTCAGTTTTGTGATGGGAGGAATGGAGGGTTAACTGTGAAACGTCCCTTGAGTAATTTTGTGCGCCAGCACAAACAACGAAGGGGACAGTTGAGCAATTAACAAATCTTTGATTTTCCATATTCGTAACTGTCTTTGTGAATTGATTTACTGGATTAATTAGGTCTAGTACAAAACGGCGTAAATAAACCAACCATTCTAAATCCTCCAAAAGCCTATACTGTCTTCATTTTGACTTTTGACTTTTGACTTCCGCCTTGCGGTACTAGTGGTCTTTTTTCAGTGTCTAAAACAAATACTTTGGACAGAATATTTTGCTCCGAAGAGCCTCCCATTTCTGGGGTAATGTTAGCTTTGACAATGTTAGAGGTCGGTAACTATCTTAAAAGCACTGGTTTAACCCTTAAGCCTGTTTAACTTTGAAGTTCTAGAGCAGGGAACTAGCTACGCATCCCCTGGTAGGTCTTTAACTCTTACCTCTAACGTAGTTCAGTTAAGAACTGAGTCCAACTAGGCCTTTACAAGCCCTCACTTACCCGAAGGGAAGTGATGGGTGGTTGACCTTTATCTAATAAAAATTAGGCGTTGCTGATTTTAGGGATGAAAATAATTTTGCATAGGTTCAAGACTTTTGTAGAGACGTTCCATGGAACGTCTCTACCTCCAAAAATCATACGCCAATTCAGCAACGCCAAAAATACCGTTGTTTCTTATGAGCCGGGATTTCTCCGTACTAGGATGCTTCAACACATAAATGTTTTCTTGTTCTTACTCAGAATTTAATTGTAACATACCACAGGGATTAAAATCCCTCGTGTCGCTTATATCTCAGGGAACCAAGCCGCTGAGTTTTACGCTTACCGCGAGGTCTTATAAAATTATATTTTATAAAAGGTTGACTGATTAGCTATCAATCAGGTAATATATTAGATTGTCTGTCTAACTCCTGCTCGGATCAGGTAGACATACTTCAAAGGCTGGCAAAAGCTATAAATAGCGTCTCTACGGGAGATTATAGCCAGCTACCTGTACGGCAACCTCAAGGACAATTTAATGACCTACGCGATTATTGAAACTGGCGGTAAGCAAATGAAAGTAGAAGCAGGTCGCTTTTACGACATTGAATTACTAACCGCTGAACCAGATGAAAAAGTTACCATCAACGCAGTATTACTTGTACACCACGAAGGCGCAGTTTCCATTGGACAACCTTTAGTAGAAGGTGCGACAGTGGAAGGGACAATTATGCGACATTTCAGAGGTCGCAAAGTCCTGGTGTATAAGATGAAACCTAAAAAGAAAACCCGCAAAAAACGGGGACATCGCCAGGAAATTACCAGATTTTTGATTAATTCTATCAATCTTAACGGTGAAGTTTTAGCTTACGAAGAAGCCCCAACGATGGCGGAAAGTCCCGTCATTAATGCTGATTTCGTGGAAGAAACCGCAGAAGAATCATAAATAAGGTTAAGTTGCTAGTTAAGGAATAGGCAAGAGGTGAGCAAGAGTAATTTAATTGCCAATCATTAATCATCTTTTTCCTAGCCTAAACTAGATAACTAGCTGGGATAAATAAAGTAAATAGAAAAGAGGAAATCATGGCTCATAAGAAGGGAACGGGTAGTACGCGAAACGGTCGTGACTCTAATGCTCAACGACTAGGTGTAAAGCGTTACGGTGGACAAACTGTACGCGCAGGTAATATTCTCGTCCGTCAACGTGGTACTAAGGTTCACCCTGGTAATAATGTTGGTATCGGTAGTGATGATACTTTGTTCGCTTTAGTTGATGGTGTAGTTACCTTTGAAAGAAGAGGTAAAAGCCAGAAGAAAGTCAGCGTTTATCCAGTAGCGGTAGAACTTGTAGAAGCTGTAGCCAGCTAGTTATTTATTAGTTATTGGCCATTAGTTATATCCAAAACGGCTTAATTATTTGATTCTCCGGGTAGGGGTAAAGCAAAAGCTGATATGTGTCAACTTAACGTAAAACCTCTATCCCGCAAAGAACTCAAGTCATCTCATTCCCAGTCAGAGACTGGGAATGAATTCTAGAAGGCTCTGCCTTCAATAATATTAGAGGCAGAGCCTCATCAACTGCATTCCTAGTCAGAGACTAGGAACGAGATGTGGTAGGGATTTGATCTTAAGTTGACACCCATGAAGCTCTTGCTTTACCCCTACAAATCTAGGGTTTTCGTGATTTCGCAAAAGTCCATGTCCCAACCGTTTTGAGTATATTAATTAGTGACTAATGACTAATTCTAAATGTAGTAATTGATAAGTGCGCCCAATCCTAAACCCAGCAGTGAGCAAAAAGATATATAGCCAAAAGCTAGTGCTGGTTTTAAACCAACTGATTGAAAGTCTATTTTAGCTAAAATAGTGGCGCAGATAATAAGTAAAGTATCAAGAAATACCCGAAACCAGGCAATCATTAGAAAAAATAGGAAAGCTGCTAAGATAGCCACCAAAAAAGTCCTAGCGTTTGACTTGAAGAAAATATGAGAATAATCATCGAGTTTTAACCAAGGGTTGGTGACAGAAATTAGTGACAGCAGGATGGTTAGCACAGTTATCAGCCGTACATACCAAGGGGCTTTTTCTTCAAATATCACCCAGCCTAATGTACTGTAACTCAGCAATACAAGTGTTAGAGAAAACCAAGGAATCTTTTTCAACATTGACATATAGCAAAAGTCAGGAGGTAGGGGCGCAGGTCCTGCGCCCAGTTAGAAGTCAGGAGGACGGAAAAAGGAAATTTCTCCCCTAGTTCGTATAAACTTGGCGGTTGCTATGACTTTAAAAGTTCTGTACCCCACTCAGTTACAAATCGTTATATACTGGTATTTTCAATATCAGTTGCATTCATTATTTCACAGATTTACTGAACCTATAAGGTTTCTAAAAGTTGAACTTCACTCCTGATTCCCATGTCGAGAGAATAAATATCAACATTTAGTTAAATCGTTCATAAATATTTGTAAACTGTTAACAGTTGAGTAGCCATCTGGCACATCATTAAGGATTGATCATGAGACAACTTGTTATCGTCGAGCGCGTATGCCTAATTGGTCATATCGTTTCTATGGTATTTGGACTGGTGGGAATACTGATTGTTATTCCCAATGCTGAACAAATTATCAGCTTATCAGAGTTTGGACAAAGCGTCATGCAGTGGAGCATGGCGGGCGGCGGTGTGGTATATATGATTTTGGGGGCGGTGGGAGTGTTCCTCTATGCTTACCGGACTTTAGGTTTGGGACGCGTTTTAGGATTTTTAATCCCATCTGTATTAATTTCTTTGGCTAGTGAATTATTAGGAACTAGCACTGGCTTTCCTTTTGGTCACTACAGCTATCTGAGTGGTTTGGGGTATAAAATTTCTGGTTTGGTACCTTTCACAATTCCCCTTTCATGGTTTTATGTGGGATGTGTTTCTTATGTGTTGGCGCGGGCGGGTTTAGACGTAGATAAAAAACCCACTTTGTTCCGTCACGTTGGAGCAATTGTTTTGGGGGCTTTACTGCTCACTTCTTGGGATTTTGTGCTTGACCCAGCTATGAGTCAAACTTCTCTTCCCTTCTGGTATTGGCAACAACCTGGGGCTTTCTTTGGAATGCCTTACCAGAACTTTGCAGGTTGGATGGGTACTGGGTCGTTATTTATGACTGTAGCGGCTTTGTTATGGAGCAAAAACCCGATTAAATTGGACAATTACCAATTGAATGTCCCTTTATTAGTTTATTTGGGTAATTTTGGTTTTGCGACAGTGATGAGTTTGGCGGCTGGGTTTTCTATCCCGGTATTGCTAGGTGTGGCGCTAGGTGTAGCTCCTGCTGTACTACTGTGGTTTAAGGGTTCTAATGCACCTGCAACGGTGAATATTGAAGCATCTGCTAAGGAAGTTGCTGTTGCTAATGTGAAAGTTGCTTTCAAATAAGAATAGGGAAGAGGGAATAAGAAAAGCAATTTTTGTAATTTCCTCTTCCCCAATTGCGTCAGGAGTCAGGAGTTAGAAGGAAGAAGAAAGAATTATCTAAAGTGCCTGATTTTTTATTGTTTATTTTTGCCGATTATTAATTTTGAACTTCTCTGAAAATATTTATTTGTCAAGGGTTCTTTTTAGGAACTACGGTCAGAAACGGTAAGTTCTACCGAGATTGTCTGTGGAGCGGGCAAACAAGATTGGAAGTCATTCTAAGACCGCGATGAAGCAGGAAATAAACACTAAGATTATCGCTGTCCAGATGTGTCTAGACTTTGGTAATTTTGGGTAAGTTTTATAGAACGGTTTAGATTTATTAATCAAGTGCTAAGTAGTGAGACAGAATTAATTACACAATGTCATTGCGTTAGCGCAGCGTGGCGTTAGCCATATGGAACGAAGTGAAATGAAGCAATTCCAAGAGTTGTGATTGCTTCCCTTCGCTCGCAATGACTGTAAATATTTTTGTCCAATTACTTATATAGGGTTTGCTGAAAAAGTTGTCTGTGAGGGCGGGGAAACCCCGCCCCTACTTTACGATTTGCTGACTGGATTTCACAAAGAGTGCGTACCCCTCCCTATATTAATTTTGATCACGAGGGGCATTGAAAGCTTCCCAAGCTGCTTTAGCAGCATTTTGGAATCTCTCACCTAAATCTGTGATATCTTTATGCAGTAAGTTCCAATTATGGTCTAATTCTTCTTGAATTCTTGCCCAAGAATATTCTAAGCGATCGCGTTCAATGAGTTTATCTCTTTCAATAGCTTCCCGCACCTGACGCACAGCATTCAAATAGGTTTCACGGGTAATAGTACCGGCAGATTCAGCTTCAGCTTGGGCGCGTTTTTTAATTGCTTCCAATAGTGCTGTAGTTTCCTGCTTAACTTCGTCTGTTTCACCATTTTGGCTAGTTTGCAGGGTAATTTCGACGATTTCTATAGATTCAATATTGTTAGTAGTCATGGTTGCCACATCCTGTTGGTAAAGTTTACTTGTGGATGAAAATTGCACCTGTAATCATCATAATTTGGTCATCAGTTAATTGGGGATTTATCAATATACTTATGACCAAAGATAGATTATTAACGACTAATAAGTTGCCGTTCTAATTGTAGTAAAGCTTCTACTCTTGCTTCAGTTGCTGGGTGACTAGAGAAAAGATTTCCCAAAAACTGACCGGAAATGGGATGAATAATTAATAATGGTTCAAAGGCTGGGTTAGCATTCAAAGGCATTTGTCTAGCTGTGGATTCTAACCGTTGTAACGCTCTAGCTAATGCGCGAGGATTACCTGTTAATTTTGCTGCTCCAGCATCAGCCGAAAATTCTCTTGTGCGGGAAATTGCCAACTGAATCACAGTAGCAGCAATGGGCGCAAATATGACTGTAGCTAATACACCTAAAGGATTGCCACCTCTTTCATTATCCCGTGAACCGCCACCAAACCACATACTATAACTGAGCATCTGCGCCAGGAAAGAAATAGCACCGGCGACAGTGGCGGCGATCGCTTGAGTTAAGGTATCACGATTAATAATATGGGTAAGTTCGTGGGCAATTACGCCTTCTAATTCATCCTGTGGGAGGATGTCTAAAATCCCGGCGGTGACGGCCACAGCCGCGTGTTCAGGATCTCGTCCTGTCGCAAAAGCATTGGCAGTGGGACTAGGAACAATGTACACTCCCGGCATGGGAATATTGGCACGGGTAGATAATTTTTGGACGATACGATACAGTGCTGGTGCTTCTGCTGCGGTGACAGGTTGGGCGTTATATACTGCTAAAGCAATCTTATCTGATTGATACCAAGAGAAGAGGTTAGTCGCTGCTGCTAACCCAACTCCGATGACTAAGCCCCCCGTACCACCAATTACCCAGTAACTAATTGCTATTAATAAGCCACTTAGGGTAGCTAGTAAAATAGCAGTTTTCAGTTGATTTCCCATCTTGATAACTCTCCTACTTATGCTGTATTAATTTTTGTAACTTTATCTGGACAACAGCATCTTTTTACCCACCCCTTGATTGTATCGAGTTCAAATTTGGGGTACAGTGATGAAAACCTCTCACTAGAGTACGGTTTTCCGTTTGAGGTTAATTGAATAAAAGATTAAGTAATGGGACAGAATTAATTACACAACTGATTTTTCTGTTCCCTGTTCCCTGTTCCCTCTCTCAACGAGTGAATTTAATTTTGTCCGACTACTTAATAATGTTACAACAGGCAGAAATTCGTGTTCCCATTGCTATTAGTTTAGGGGCAATAGCTGGGGCTTTAAGTCGCTATTATTTAACTTTGTGGTTTACGAACCGCTTTGGTTTCAGTTTTCCCTATGGAACTTTTTTTATTAATATTAGCGGTTGTTTAGTAATGGGGTTTTTCGCAACTTTAGCTATGGAAAAAACAGCGCTGATTTCCCCAGAAATTAAGTTAATTGTCGCTACAGGATTTTTAGGTGCATATACTACTTTTTCTACTTTTGGTTTAGATACAGTTGGCTTGTTACAACGTGGTAATTGGTTAGCCGCTGCTGGTTATTTTTCAGGTAGTACAATCTTGGGAATTATCAGTGTGCAATTAGGGATGGTTCTTGCTAGAATGTTCAATTAAAAGTTATTGAAAATTAATCAATACAGAAAATGGTGCAAACACAATCTATTATCAACGAGAATTCTTTAACAGAAATATTACCTGGAGGGAGTAACCCAGATGCTTTTGAATTAGCAGAAGCATGGTATCCAGTTCACTACCTTCAAGATTTAGATAAATCCAAACCCACACCTTTCACTCTTTTAGGTAAAGATATTGTCATTTGGTGGGATCAAAAAAACTCATCTTGGCAAGTATTTATAGATCAATGTCCTCACCGTCTTGCACCTCTTTCTGAAGGCAGAATTAATGAAGATGGATTGTTAGAATGTCCTTATCATGGTTGGTCATTTGCTGGAGATGGAAGTTGTCAAAAAATTCCCCAACAGGTTGCAGGTGCAAAAGCAGAAACCTCTCCCAGGGCTTGCGTACCATCTTTACCAACAACAGAAAAACAAGGATTATTATTTGTCTATGCTGGTAATCCAGAAAATGCTGCAAATACGAAAGTTCCTGTAGTTGAACCCATAGAAGCAGCACCGGAAGGATGGGTAATTATGAACACTTTTCGAGATGTTCCTTATGATGCTTTAACATTATTAGAAAATATCCTTGATCCTAGTCATATTGCCTTTACGCATCATCTGACAGTGGGAAATCGTGCCAATGCTGCACCTTTAGAATTAGAAATAGTTGAATCAGGAAAACATGGTTTTGAAGGGATTTGGAAACAAGGATTAAAAGCGGGACAATCGGGAAAACTTTCCACAACATTTATTGCCCCTGGTTTAATGTGGCATGATATTAATGCTGAAAAAGGCAGAATTTTAACCGTTGTTTATGCTGTCCCCATTCGCAAAGGTGAATGTCGGATCATTGCCCGTTTTCCTTTTAAGTTCAAGTCTAAACTACCAGGATTTTTTATTAAAATTCGCCCTCGTTGGTATGTTCATATTGGACAAAATGGCGTTTTAGAAGATGATCAAATTTTTCTCCATTATCAAGAACGTTATTTAGCGGATAAAGGTGGTAGTGCTAATTTCAATAAAGCCTTTTATCTGGCGACGAAAGCAGATACTTTTGTGGCTGAGTTACGTAAATGGGTAAATCAATATCATGGGGAAACATTTCCAGGGGAATCTTTACCACCACTTTTATTGAATAAGGAAGGATTGCTAGAAAGATATCATTCCCATACAGAAAAATGTGCTAGTTGTCGTCAGGCTTTAAGGAGAATTCAAAAGTTAAAATTCTGGTGTGGTGTTTTTACTATTCTGGCTTTAGCTAGTAGTCCTTTATTGGCTTTTTTGGTGGAAACAAAATCAATTCTATTTGTGATCACAGAAACATTTATTCCTCTTTTATTGGGTGCAGCTTGGTGGAAATTAAGTCAGTTGGAAAGGGAGTTTTATGAGGGGAGAATGATCCCTCCTCGTAATTTACCAGAGACAAAAAGATAGATTGGCGGTTTCAAATTTCACTTAATACTATTGTCAGCGTCCAAATATGAAAGTTTGAATTCATACTCTCGGTATCAATCGGGCTTTGATATTTTAGATGCTGAGTCTATACCTGTTTATCCGTCTGAGGTATGTTTTTAGGGTTAACTGTCTGAATCAGGATATCCAGGATTTAAGGATTTACAGGATGTTTGTTTAATTTGCATTTTTAGGGTTTGAGGATTCTATACTTCTCGGTTAGACTCAAAAAACTGCAATGTAATCTAGATTAGTGCTTTTTGTTGCTTAATAGGGAATAATAGAATAAATACTCCTTGTCAGATAAAGGTGAGTTTTGACAAATGGACTGGACAACAATACTCAAAGCACAGCAAACTGATTTTATTCAAAGACTGAAATCTGGTGACTTACTCCATTGTGAGAAGGAAGGCCAGCATAGTGAGTTGACGGTTATCTCTGGAGAGAGGTTAAAGCAATTACGGGATTTTTGCTGGGAGATGGCTAATAAATTTAAGCAAAAATACGATGTTAAGAACATCTTCTTCAATAATATGAAGGGAAAGCTGGGTGAGGAAGTTGTTAAAATCCGTTTAGGTGATTTTGTAACTGAAATTGATTATGAAAAATACAGTGGTGGAGATGGAAAGGTTGATTTTACCTTAACTGCTAATTCATCAATTGGTATTCAGGTGAAAACCCGCTATGGGAATTGTGATCAAGTTCAATGGACAATTGATAGAGAAGAAATTGAAAAAAATTCTGTTTTAGTATGTATTTTATGTCAAGAAAAATTTAGTGACATGGAAAAAGAATATGGTCTTATTATAGCTGGGTTTTTACCAACTAATATGATTAAATCTGCTGCCAATGAAGCTATAGTAGGAATAGATGAATTACTTTATCCTGGTGGTTTACGTGGTTATTTAGAGAGTTTTATATTTCATCAACCAAATGATTATATTAATTCAAGTTATGATTTAGCTCTGATTTATGATCAACAAGCAATGGCTTGTCGAGAATCAACAGATTATTTAGGAGCATTATCTAATTATAATAAGGCTATACTTAGCAATCCTAATATTTCTGCAATATACAATAATAGAGGACTTATACATGAGGCATTAGGAAACACGCAGAGTGCAATTGACGATTATACTCAAGCACTCCTTATTAATCCTAGCCTTACTGAAGCTTATTATAATAGAGGAAACATCCGTAACAACTTGAGAGATACGCAGGGTGCAATTGATGATTATACTCAAGCACTTCTTATTAATCCTGCCGATACTGAATTATACTATAAGCGGGGTTTGGCTCATTCTTATTTAGGAGATAAGCAAGCTGCTATTTCAGACTATACTCAGGCAATTAAGCTTGATAATAATTATATTGATGCCTACTATGAACGAGCAGAAATTTACTCTAAATTAGGATACAAATTAGCTGTTATTGAAGATTTAACCACAATTATTAACATTGATCCTAATGAAGTTGGCGCTTATTTTAAGCTAGGAGATATTTATTATAATTTGGGGCTATATCAAGATGCTATATGGAACTATACACAGATTATTAAAAATATACCTACTCATAATTATGCTTACTATAATAGGGGAGTAGCTTGTTATAATTTAGGAGATAATCAAGGTGCTATTGAAGATTTTACATACCTTATTCAACTTTCACCACGTGATGCTAATAACTATTACTATCGTGGGTTAGCTCGTTTCAATGCAGGAGATAATCGAGGTGCTATTCAAGATTTATCAACTATTATTGCAATCAATTCTAATGATGCTCAAGCTTATTTCAATCGCGGATTAATTTATTATAATTTGGGACTATATCAAGATGCAATTAGAGACTATAATCAGGCAATAAAAATTCTTCCTAATTGTGCTAACACCTATTACAATCGTGGCTTAACTCTTTTATCTTTAAAAAATAAGCAGGCCGCAATAGATGATTTTAAAAAAGCAGCCTATATTTACAAACAAGAAAATAATATTAATGATTACAATGAGACTCTTAAACGACTTGAATATATTCAGTGTGTTGATGTTGAGCTAAAATCAGCAGTAAGTATGAATTATACCCGTCTTCGTGACTTACTCGCAGCAGGGAAATGGAAAGAGGCTGATGAAGAAACAACGCGAGTTATGTTAGCAGTTGCAAAAAGGGAGCAGCTAGGCTCGCTAGATTTTAACAGCATTAATAATTTCCCATGTGAAGACCTCCATACGATTGATAAATTGTGGGTAAGATACAGTAATGAACGTTTTGGTTTTTCTATCCAAAAGCGTATTTATGAAAATGTGGGGGGAACAAAGAAACATAACAGCATAATTACGCAAGCTTTTGGCTATGCTGTGGGATGGAAAACAGCAACAGAGTGGTTTTATTACGGCGATATTACTTTTGATATAAATGCACCAAAAGGCCATCTCCCAAGACAAATATTAGTGGAAGAATCTAATGGATTTTTAGTATGTTCTTTTCATATCTTCTCTCGTGTTGAAACTTGTAATATTACCAACGATCAAAAGTCTCAAATCCAAAATTCAACATTACCAGAATTAGATAATACTGATTTAATATCAGCAGTAGGACAAGATTACAGAAAACTGCGTGACTACCTTGCACAAGGAAAATGGAAAGAAGCGGATGAGGAAACAGAAAGGGTAATGTTAGCCGTTATGAAACGGGAAAAGGAAGGTTGGTTAAGAATAGAAGATATTGATAATTTTCGCTGTGAGGATCTTCGCACCATTGACCAGCTATGGGTAAAATACAGCAATGGTAAGTTTGGTTTCTCTGTTCAACAAAGGATTTATAAAAGTTTTGGGGGAACTAAAAACTACAATGAGGAAGTTTGGCGAAACTTTGGGGACAAGGTAGGATGGCGAAACTTTGGCAGTTGGTTGTACTACACAAATATTACTTTTGATATAAAAGCACCAAAAGGACACCTCCCTATAGGAAGTGAAAAGAAGGATAGAGGAAGGAGGAGTCTCTTCTATCGCGTCGAGACTTGTAATCTATAAAATATAAGTCTTTTTATAAGTAAACTCCTACTAGAAATGATATCCAAGTATCAAAATATAAATAAAATCTTGATATTTTGGAATATTATCATTTTTAAAAACTAATTTGCTATAATTGTTATCGTAATTTATAAAAAAGTAAGAAAATGAAGAATTTTCATCGTGACCCTAATTATATTCACTATCTAGCTAAACAATTAGCTGGATCAGTTTTATCTCAGTCAGCATCTGGTTGTAGAAAAACACCTGAGTTCGATGTAAGAAAACCAGCTAAAAATGAGTATTCAAAAGGGTTAGAGGCTTTTCTGGAAAGAGCCTATATTCTCAATAAGCCTTAATTATTGAGAATTAATAGGAAACCAGCCTAGATTTAAGTAAATTTTCATAACAAAATCTAAATTTATATTACGAATACTATTTGAATACAAACTCAAAGTACCTCAGATTAGGGACAATAGAAGAGGTTTAATTAAAGAAAATTAATGATTATAACTCATGGAATTAGAAACTATTTTCTGTGAAATTGATGATTTTTGTACCTATTTTGAGCCAATGTTTCAAGCTCAACTTATCCCATCCCAAATAAAAAAAAGAATTAGACCCAGCCGATTATGTCTAAGTGAAATTATGACAATAATTGTGTATTTTCATCGCTCTAGTTACCGCAATTTTAAAGATTATTACCTGAAACATATCTTCAAATATTGCCAAGGTGAATTTCCCAATTTAGTGAGTTATCAAAGATTTGTTGAATTAATGCCAAATGCTTTAATTCCCTTGATGTATTATCTGAATACACGAAAAGGACTCAATACAGGTATAAGTTTTATTGATAGTACCTCTATTCCCATTTGTCATTCTAAAAGAGCCAAGACAAATAAGGTCTTTAAAGATTTAGCTGGCTGGGGGAAAAGTTCTATTTGTTGGTATTTTGGGTTTAAACTTCATTTGATTATTAATGATCAAGGAGAGTTACTTGCGTTTCAAATTACTCCTGGAAATACAGATGACCGAAAACCTGTTCCCACTTTGACTAAGAACTTATTTGGGAAAATATTTGGAGACAAAGGATATATTTCTCAAAAACTCTGGCTTGAACTTTGGTCTAATGGACTCAAATTAATCACTCCTTTCAAGAAAAATATGCGGAATAAGCTCTTGTCCCTGGAGGAGAAATTAATGCTCCGAAAACGCTCTTTAATTGAAACTGTTAATGACCAACTCAAAAATATTTCACAACTTGCTCATTCTCGACATCGAAGTGTTACTAATTTCATGGTTAATGTTGTTGCTGCAATAATAGCTTATACTTGGCAACCTAAAAAACCTTCTTTAAGATTTGATGAAAATGAAATTGAAACCTTACCAGTTTTATTAGCTTAATTACCAATTAAATATCAATATTACCTAATAGTAAATACATTTCAAAAAATTAATTTTTTGAGAACTTTTTGGCGTGGGCTTTAATTCTCAATAACCAATACTTATTGACAGAACTGTTGCTGTTACGTACTTTTAGACTTTTTATTTACATCGAACTCAGGTGATTTTGCTGCTTCTCGTGCTTATTATGCCATGTTTTATATAGCTGAAGCATTCCTAGTAAGTGAAAATCTTAGTTTTAGCAAACACTCTGCTGTAATTAGTAAGTTTGGCGAACTTTTTGCCAGAACTAGTAAAATTGATCCCAAATTTCACCGTTATCTAATTGATGCAGAACAGATACGTTTAAAGGGAGATTATGATCGTTCTGAACGTTTAACTGCTGAAGATGCAAAACTACTGATTGAAAGAACCGAAGAGTTCCTAGAATTAGTAAACTATCTATCATCTTGCTAATTCAAATAAATCAATGGTTAAATAAATAATGGTAATCTAACAGTAATATCAAGAATAATTGTAGCTTGCTTCCCGAAGGGTACGCAGATAAACGCAGATAAACACAGATAAAAATGGACAATCAAAATTCAAAACACGAGATTTTCAAACAACATCCTGTTAATCCTAAAATCCTGGACATCCTGATTCAGACAAATGCAAAATTGAGAAATACTGGAGAGAATCATGAAAATCACCTACGACGCAGAAGTTGATGTTTTAAGAATTATATTCAGCAATATACCAATTGAAGAAAGTGATGAAGAAAAACCAGGAATCATTTTAGATTATGACGACGCTGGAAATATTGTAGGAATTGAAATAATAGACGCTTCTAAACGTATAGATAACCCATGTTTGTTTGAGTATTCTGTTAATAATTAGTAAGTTGAGTTGACATAAAAGCACCATTTGTATTAAATGAGAAGATTAACAACAGAAGTCGGGGATCTGAATTTTGTCAGAATCAGGATATCCAGGATTAAAGGATTTACAGGATTTTAGTTTGTGGTCAAAGATACTCAACTTCTAAACATAATTAATTGCGTAAATGAAAAGATTAATCAAAGAAGTCGGGGATCTGAATCTCTCTATTTGTTTTGAGGAATTTTATATTTTAAGACTTGACAAGACGATTATTCCGGTATGGAATCTTCATCTTCTAATTCTCCTAATGCGGAAATAATCACAGAAGGTCTATCAGGAAATTCTGCCACAAGTTTTAAATCTCCTCCCATTGCTTTTACATAACTACGTAATGTAGAAAGTAAAAGATCCGCCCGTTTTTCTAATCTAGAAACACTATCTTGACGGATTCCTAATAATTCTGCCATAGATTCTTGAGTTAATTTTCTGGCTTTTCTCATATCTTGAAGAGTCATATTTTCCAAAATCAGTTCTTGGGCGCGGGCTTCAATTTTTGCCCGCTGTTCCGGTGGTAATTGTGCCATAATATCACTTAATTTTGTCGCCATATTTTTATTCTCCTTTGTCTTTTAATTCCTGAAGATGGGAGTCAAATCTTTTATCTGCTTTTGTAATTAATTGTTTGTAAAATCTTTTTTCACTTGTTCCAGCTTTATTACCAGCTACAAGTAATATTGCTTTCTTTTTTGGATCAAAAGCAAAAGCTATTCGCCACACACCATCGTCCGCATAAAAACGCAGTTCTTTCATATTTTTATGTCGAGAACCTTTAAGTGTATCAGCATGAGGTCTACGTAGGAGTGGACCGGCGAATTCTAGTAATTTTGTGTGTGCAAGAAGTTCTTCCTGTACTTCTGTTGTTAGTTCAGAAAATTCAGGTAGAAATTCGTCATGAAATAAAATTTCCCATGTCATGAATTTATTATGGCTTAGAATCCATATTTATTCAAGTATCAGATCAATCGCTTTCGTTGTATGTAGAACTTCATACCTCAAATCAGCAACGCCAAAATTATTAAGTCAGAATCAGGATATCCAGGATTTGAGGATTTACAGGATTTTATTTTCTGATGAAATCTTTCCCAATTCTGAGATAATTAATTAGATGAACGAGAAAATTACTCCCTTCCCACACAAAGATAACTGATATTTTTTCTCTGTGTCCTCTGTGTCTCTGTGGTATGGCTAACGCCACGCTCCGCGAACGTTTAAAAAAATTAGTAATCTAACAGTAATATCAAGAATAATTGTAGCTTGCTTCCCGAAGGGTACGCAGATAAACGCAGATGAACACAGATAAAGATGGACAATCAAAAATCGGCGTTGCTGAATCGAGGTATGAAATTTCCAAATTGAACCTTTAAAAATCTTACCTTTGCGTCTTTGCGCCTTTGCGTGAGACTAAAATTCATACCCTTAATCAGCAACGCCCAAAAATCAAAACATGATACTTTCAAACAACATCCTGTAAATCCTTAAATCCTGGATATCCTGATTCAGACAAATTAAAATATTAGTACACCACAAATCAAATCAAAATCCTGGACATCCTGATTCAGACAAATAGTTAAGATTCTGTACTGGTAAAGTCTATTTTTTCATAAATATCAGCCAGAGAAATTTGACAAGAAACAGAAGTTAAATTTAAAGTATCATTAATATCTTCATATTCTAAAAACATCCATTTTCTATTATCAGTTTTTACATATTGTTCAACGTGAATTGTGTATTGGTCAATTAAAATATATTCTTGAAAACTAGCAATAGTCCGATAAGCTGCAAACTTTTCATCTCTATCATAACCTTTGGTAGATTTTGATAACACTTCAGCAATCATAACCGGGTTAGTAATAGTGTCATTTCTTCCTTCTTCAAATACTAGGGGAGTTTGAACAATCATTACATCAGGATAAGTATGAATCCGTCGTTTAGGAATCCAAAGCCGTTGGTCAGTATAATAGACTTCGTAAGGCTGACGCTTGAGGGCAAAATGTATGGCAACATATAAATTACCAGCTATTTTATTATGATTTGGTGTTCCGCCTGTCATGGGGATAATTAATCCATCAATATATTCGTGACGTAATTCTGAATTTACCTCAAATTCTAGGTATTCTTCAGGTGAGTAGTAGCGTATTTCTTGTGCAATAGTCATTTATGGGGTAATAAAGTTTAGTTAAGCCTAAAAATCAACATTATCAAATTTTTAGTTGGGTTGCGCTTTTGCTTAACCCAACCTACCATTTTTTAACTTTACTTTACGCAAAGACACAAAAAACTCTTTGTGTCTTTGCTGATTAGCCTCTACCTTTCAGGATCTCTAAAAGAGATGGTGCGAAACAAAACTCAAATGGGTTGAATGTTATCCCGCAGCGTCAGGTAATGGTTTTTTGGGTGTTGCTAGTTGCAGGATGATTTCTAGTAACCAAGGGGCGAGACGTTGGCATAATACGGCTAAGTGAGATTGCCAGCCGACTAGGATTTCTGCGGTATCGTTTTCTATGCCGATGACGAGCGCTTGAGCGACTTGTTCGGGTGTCATGGGAATTACTCCCCGAAATGATTGCAAGTCACGCACCATGTCTGTTTCGGTGAGGGAAGGGAGTAGGGCGATAACGCGAATATTGTGTTGGGCGAGTTCTTGACGTAAGGCTTGGGTAAATCCGACAATGGCAAATTTAGTGGCGGAATATGTGGCCATTGTCGGTGCGGCAACTTTCCCCATTAAACTGGAGACATTGACAATGATTCCCTTTTTTTGACTAACCATGCGTTTGGCTATCAAGCTGGTGAGGGTGTACATTCCCAACAAATTGACGGAGAGTTCTTCTTGCAGTTGGGGAAGTTTTGATTGCAGAAACGAGTTTTGATGTGCGACTCCGGCACAATTTACGAGGAGATGAATTGGTCCATAACTGCGCCAAAGTTGGGCTACGGCTATGTTGACGTTGATGGAGTGGGTTAAGTCTAAGGCCATGATTGTAGCTTCTACGCCTAAAGCTTCAATTTCGGCGGCTACTTCGGCTAACTTTTGGCGATCGCGTGCTACCAATATTAACCTTTTCATGCCTTGTTTGGCTAATTCTAGGGCGATCGCTTTACCAATGCCACGAGAAGCCCCGGTAATGAGTGCAACTTTTCCTTGAATCTTCATCGGGTTTCACCTCTAAATTCTTCATTCTTCGTCTTCCTGTTGCGTTCTTGGCAATCAATAGGTAAGACAATTAATGAACAGTACACAAAAATCAAATCTCCATGCAGTGACAAGATGGAAGCTACTTTTTATGCTCATTTGCAATACCCCTTTATTGCTTCTCGAAAGTAGAAATTCCTGGTTGTCAGCATGGGAATAATCAACATAAAAGACTTTTGGCAGGATGGATAAAGCTCATTGATTTCACCTCTTTTAAATAATCCGAGCATTCACCAGTGCTGTCGTACCCACACACACTAGCAACTAAATCAAGTTATTGCAATATTTTTTAATCAGAATTCCTGATCAGTCATTTTCGTAAGATATATATATGGCAGTCGTGATTGATATAAGTTTTTATGAATAGTCAGGAATTTATATCATGATCCCCTCACAATTCTGGGAATTTTGTGACCATGAATACATTTTTTTAACTTATTCAAGACAATTAATCTGTTGCATTTCTAGGGGATTAATTATAATTTTTGGTGAAACAACACTAATTTATCTGTGGTCAAATATTATTATTTTGTGTAAGTAGGTGAACACAATAAAACCAAACTGTGTAAAGAAACGTAAAATCGCCCAAACCCTCTTCACTCTTGCCTCTTGCCTCTTGCCTTTTGCCTTGCCATAACGACAATTTTCAACGCCAACCTACTTAACTGCTGATAATATAGACAAATTTGCTAACGAATCCCCCAAAACAGCAGTTAAGTAAGTGGATGTAAAATAACCAAAATGTGTAACGATATGTAAATTCACCTCAATGCGTTATTGTGGTTGAGTTTTAGCCATTTCACAAAACGAAATATATTTTGATTCTCCCCCGCCCACCTACTTAAAATTACCTTGGTAACAGCTTATCAGGTTTTACTCTGCGGGTGTATTTGAAAACCCTTACTCTGTCCATAAAATACAGTTTTAAACTGTACCTGATTTGTACCAGGATTGTAGAGAGTATAGGTTGCTTGTCCTGGTATCCGTCCCACATTTCCGACCCCAATCACTTGACGAGGGGTAACTGTGACTGTTTGTGGGGAAAATTGATGATCAAGAGTAATGATTTCACTGGTAATAGATCCTGCTTGTAACTGATACTGAAAAGTTAACCCAGAACGACCGCAAAATAGATTATTTGCTTGCATTCTTGATAATCTATCTAACATTTGAATAGGAGGAGTATCCGGGGTCAGTTCATCATTTACCCCCATTGTCGAACCATGTATTAATAAACAATCTAATTCAAAAAAACCAAAATCGAGCGATCGCAACCATTGTACAGTCTGACGGGAAACACAATCCCACAACATCTGCACCGTATCACCCCCATATTTTGCCAGCAATTCCGGTGCGTCTCCAGTCGGACCCAAACCATGTAAAATCAAACACTGTTCTTCCCACCATCCCTTGCAAATCATTGGTTCTAATTCACCCCGACGAGGTGATTTCACCCTTTCCACTAGCTGTTCACATTCTCGCCTTGGTCCAACTAAATCACCGATGATATACAATGCCTCTACATAACGATTTTTCAGCTTAATATCAGCTATCACAGCCTCATAAGCTGCTAAATTTCCTTCAATTCCACTTAAAATTGCCCACATAATCAATTTTAGATTTTAGATTTTAGATTTTAGATTAGTTATTAGGACTTACGCATTGAGGAAGTTCACCAAATATGAAATGTGGATTTTATCTGTTGTAGGGTGCGTCAGACCCGATAATTTCACAAAAAACAGATTTTCTCTATCTGACGCACCTACTCAATCAGTTATTCCCAAAACTGAAAACGACGCAATTTCGTTTATTCATATGATGGCAGGTTTTACATTGCCTAAATCCTAGTTATTTTATCTAGTACAAACATGAGTTGGATCATCTGCGCGTTCAGCATACTCCAAACCATGCGCTAAACGCCAAGCAAAGATTTCTGGTAATCCCTTCTCTATAATTGCTGCACAGGTTTTTTGATAATCATAGGTCACTTCCCGCAAAGTCACCCCTTGAGTATCAGTTTCATAAATTACATAAGTTGCATTTGGTCGTCCATGTCGAGGTTCTCCAACAGAACCAACATTAACAATCTTCTTCAGCGCAGATGAAAAGCTAATTTTCCGTGATGCTGCTTGATTAGCAACTTGAACTTGTAACTCACCAGCATCAAGATTACGACTATAGGGAACATGAGTATGTCCACAAAACAGCACATCTGCACCTGTGGAAAGTACCCGTTCTAAGGCCACAAAAGCATCAAGTTCAGGTAACAAATATTCATGATTACTATGGGGACTACCATGAACAAAAGCTAAATTTTGCCACTGGAGACTATAGGGTAAACTGGCTAAAAATTCGCGGTTTTCTGGATGAATTTCCTTATTTGTCCATTCATGAGCTTGAAAACCTCTTTTTTCTGCTAATAATGAAGGATAACTACAATCGCAAGCATTCAATCCTTCCACAATATCTTCATCCCAACAACCAGCACAGGTAGGAATATCTAAAGAGCGAATTTGGTTAATTACCGCATTAGGATGGGGTCCATATCCTACCAAATCACCAACACAAAATATCTTCTCGGCTTTTTGTTGGTTAATATCTAATAATACAGCATTTAAGGCTTCATAATTACCATGAATACATGACATAACAGCTATTTTCATACTTGTTGACCTTCTAATAAAATTTGTTGTACTTGTTGTTGATATTGAAAAATTAAGGATTCCGATAAACAGCAATCCGATAATGTTGCTTTTAAGGCTGTTTTATCTAAATTCTTGCCTACTATTTCTATGCCACTAAACCGCTGAGGTCTACCTTGTAAATGTCGTGGTAAGTCTAATTCTAAAAAATCTATTTGGGGAACACCAGAGACAAAATCACAGTAAAGAGAACGTCCATCATTAACATCGAAAATTGCCTTAGCACGAGTAACAATCCCATAAGCACCATGAGTTATTTCATGCCAAAATTCATCCAAACTATTTTCATCAATAACTTGACCTGTAGTTGCTACCCTCCATAAATTTTCTCCAATTATCATGGGTGCAGGTGCGCCATATATAATTTCATTTGCCCAACTATCATACTCCGAATTTTTTAACTCCGGAGGAATAACTGCTATAGCGTGGTAAGTGCGATGATCTAATATTTTTGATACACTGTCTAATTCCAAATAAGCACCCAATTCCACATAAACACTATCTGCTGTGGGTATTTGATAAAGAAATTCAATTTCTTGACCATCACTAAAAATTCTCAACTCAGGAAATTCAGTAGCTATTTTAGTTTGATCAATAGGAACATTCCCAGTTCCTGGACAAAAATAAATGACTTTTTTAACAGATCGAACATCTCGAATTTGTTGACAAATCCAGGTAGTTTTGCCCGCACCGGATAATCCAGCAACAACAGTAATCATGGGTAAAGACATAATCAATATAAATTATAATTTACGAGGGAAAATTTCCACAGAATTAAAAAAGCAACTTCTAACCCCAGTATGACAGGCAATACCACCAACTTGCTCAATTTTAATGAGAATTGTATCACCATCACAATCATAAAAAAGCTCTTTTACCTTTTGAATATGTGCAGATGTTGCCCCCTTATGCCATAACTGAGAACGAGAACGACTCCAATAATGAACTTCACCTGTAGCCAGAGTTTTTTGAATTGATTCTGCATTCATCCAAGCCATCATTAAAACAGTACCATCATAGTAATCTTGAGCTATAGCTGGAATTAAACCTTGCTCATTAAATTTCAGATTCCCAATCATTTCAGTAGCTAAAACCATATTTACCAAATTGATAACTTATCCCTTCTCATCTGCGTTTATCTGCGTTTATCTGCGGTCAAATATTATCATTTCGTGTAACTAATCATAATGTAGAGATAAAAAATAGCTTATCTCTACATCACACTCAGCCAATTTAAATTTCCATCAGTCAAACCCTGTTATTTAAAATTAGCATTGTGTCGAATCAAATTCATAAATTCTTCACGAGTCCGTGCGTCTTCAGAAAACACCCCACGCATGGCGCTGGTAACAGTCCAAGAACCTGGTTTTTGGACTCCTCTCATCACCATACACATATGAGTTGCTTCAATTACCACTGCAACTCCTTGAGGCTTGAGTAAACCTTGCAGTGCATTAGCAATTTGTAAAGTCAGCCTTTCTTGCACTTGTAAACGTCGAGCATACATTTCACAAATGCGGGCAATTTTTGATAAACCTATCACCTTACCATTAGGAATATAAGCAACATGAGCGCGACCAATGATTGGTAATATGTGGTGTTCGCAGGAACTAAAAATATCAATATCCCTGACTAACACCATTTCATTTGCATCTTCTGTAAATACTGCTCCATTTAGCAATTCATCTACAGATTGATCATATCCATTGGTCAGAAATTTTAAGGCTTTAACAACTCTTTTAGGAGTATCCTTTAATCCCTCACGGTCTGGATTTTCTCCTAATCCAATCAGTAAAGTGCGTACAGCTTGCATCATCTCTGCTTCTGTTACGGTTGGTTGTTGCTGATGAGATAAAGATGAAATTACATCAGCAGCAGTTAGTTCTGGACGAATGGATAAAGTCATTATTTGAATTTAATAGAATGAGTTATGACGGAAGTTAATAGTTAAATATCTATGAATAACTACTAACTAAAAAAAGAGAATTTATCAACACTTTTAAATTATAACAAACATTTGTTAAGTTTTGTGTAAATCTCATTATTATCCAGTTTTCTGCCAACAAAAACTACCTGGTTTTTAGGTTGATTAGGCCATTCGTCAGCGTTCAATGTGTAACGAGGTCCACTCAGTTGGAAGATATGACGTAACTCACTATCACTAAACCATAAAATACCCTTAGCTCGAAATACATTGTCTGGCATTTCTTCGGTTAGGAAATTCTCAAATTTATGCACATCGAATGGTTTATAACTTTGGAAAGAAATGGAAACAAACCCATCATTGTCTAAATGATCAGAGTGATGATGATGATGCTCATGTTCATGATGATGTTCATGTTTATGAGTATCTTCGTCATCAATAGCAATGTACTTATCTTTTGGTGTTAAACCCACATCTAAAATTAGAGGTAAAGCAACTTCACCATATTGAGTATGTAAAATCTTCGCTCCATGCTTGATATCATGGATGAAATTTTCTACTTCTTGAATTTTCTCTGGGGTAACAAGGTCTGTTTTATTGAGGAGAATAATATCCCCATAAGTAATCTGTTTTAAAGCTGCTTCACTCTGGAAGTGTTCTTCGTCAAATGCTTCAGCATCTACCACTGTGAGAATCGAATCTATGTTAGTTAAATCTCTCAGTTCTGTGCTAAAAAAAGTTAGGATAATTGGTAAAGGGTCAGCTACACCTGTGGTTTCAATAACTAGATAATCAATCCGTTCTTCTCGTTCTAAAACTCGATAAACAGCATCAACTAAACCATCATTAATTGTACAACATATACAGCCATTACTAAGTTCTACCATATCTTGGTCTACAGAAATTAGTAATTGACTATCAATGTTAATATCGCCAAACTCATTAACGAGGACAGCGACTTTTAAATCTTGTTTGTTCTGAAGAATTTGATTTAAAAGTGTGGTTTTTCCACTTCCTAAAAATCCGGTAATAATAGTTACGGGCATTCCTTGTTTGGGAATTTCAGGAATGATGTTTGTTGTGTCGAGAGTGATGGTATTCATATCAAAATCTAGTGGTTTTATTTGTTGACTGTTTAAATCAGTGTTCTTAAACTTAACGGGTGACAAGGCGGCTAAAGAGCTTGTTTCATAAGGGATAGAGCCTGAAAGCCCCGTTGAAAAAAGAGGCGTTTATGAGGCTTGAGATTGATTAAATTCAGAGCTAAATCAGCCCATAATTCCATACCATAAATCCATAGTTGTCCGTAGAGAGCAAAGCTAAAATCACTTTGACGTGGGTACTTGTCCTGATGTTGTTGAATACGTCCGGCATAAGTCTCTATACCTAATTTTTTCATCCGTTGACCGTGCATAGTGGCTAAACTATAAGCAATGACAATCAATAATACTAAAGCTAAAAAGCGAGTTTCATTTACTTTAGTATCCTCTAAATTATAACCACCAGTTTTACAATCCTTAAAGAATTGCTCAATTCCCCATCGACATCTATAGAGGCATAAAGTTTGTTGGAGAGTTGGTAGATTCGTCAAGATATACCAAGGTTCTTTTGGTCCAGAGTTCCGATATTTTCTCTTCCAATAAACAGCGATATTAAATAAGCCTAATTCATCCCCTTTACCACATTTAACTTTTTCATAAAATCTCGACATTCCTGGCTTAAATCCTTGATTTTTAAGAACTTGATATTCTTGTTCAGGTTTTTCTTGAAAATAAAGGTTTTTCTTCTGGCGTAAAGCGAAGTAAACTCCTTGCTCATCAAGCCATTTAGCCAGTTTTGGACTATGAAATTCTCTGTCTGCTAACACCACAATTCGACATTTTTTTAACAACTTTATTGCTGTCTTTATTAATCTTTTCTGTGTTTGTAAATTACTATTTCCGACATGATTTAATGTTTCCCAATATAGTGGTAGGGCATGAGTACCCCATACCAATGTCACCATAAATATATTTCGCCCCTTCCACTGTGTTCTATCCAGTGCTACCATCCAATAACCATATTTTTGATACTGTTTTTTATGAAAATAACGGCGCTGTTCTCGATTCAGTTGTTTTGGTGTTAACGATTGTCTAATCCAATATTTTATCAATGGAAACCATAATAATTTTACGCAGAGTTTACCTATTCCTAAAAATCTTTGTAGATTACGTTTCCTGCTTTCATATTTAATTGGTTGGGGAAACAAGCTGGCCAATTTTGACAGTTTTACTTGGCGATGAGCCTGTATTAATAACAACAATATCTCTAGTGTCAAATACTGCTGTTCACTCAAATGCTTTCGGAAAATTGTTTGATATGATTGTGGTAACATTTTTTGCTTCGGGGGCTTCTTTGTCCCTATTTTTTTACTCCCTTATTTTCTCAAATTATTGCCACATCTCATCTTCAACCGCCTTGTCACCCGTTAAGGTTCTTAAAAGATTACTGACTTCTTTGATCTTAATGTTTTATCACTTGTAAATGATCTACAAGTTCACTTAAAGTCAAAACTCCTAAATCTCCAGCTTGTCTACTTCTGACACTCAAAGTTTTGCTTTCTACTTCTTTCTTACCAACAACGGCAACAACGGGAATTTTTTCCAATTGTGCTGTCCGAATTTGTTTCCCTAAACGTTCACCACTGCTATCTACTTCTACCCTAAATCCAACTTTTTTAAAATCTGCTGCTACTGATTTTGCATATTCTCGAAAGTCATCACTTACAGGTAACAACCGCAATTGTACAGGTGCTAACCACAAGGGGAAGTCTCCTGCATAATTCTCAATTAAAATCCCAAAAAAGCGTTCCAAAGAACCAAAAATAGCCCGATGAATCATAATTGGTCTTTGCCGACTACCATCAGCAGCAATATATTCCATATCAAACCTTTCTGGCAAATTAAAATCTACCTGAATAGTTGAACATTGCCACAAACGACCAATAGCATCTTTAATTTTAATGTCTATCTTTGGCCCATAAAAAGCCCCACCACCTTGATCAACAACATAATTCCAGCCCTTAGTATTTAAAGCTTGTTCTAGTGCCGTTGTGGCTAATTCCCAAACATCATCAGTTCCAACTGATTTATCAGGACGGGTAGAAAGATTGATCTCATATTGTTTAAAACCAAAATCTGATAAAATTTGCTCAGTGAGATTTAAAACTCCTAGTATTTCATCAGCAATTTGGTCAGGTAAACAAAAGATATGAGCATCATCTTGAGTAAATCCTCTGACTCGCATTAAACCATGTAATGCTCCAGATCGTTCATAACGATAAACAGTTCCTAATTCTGCCCATCTTAATGGTAATTCTCGATAGGAATGAAGTTGATGTTTATAAGTTAGAACATGAAAAGGGCAATTCATGGGCTTAATTTGATAAGCCTGATTTTCCACATCCATCGAGTCAAACATACTTTCTTGATAAAAGTCAAAATGACCCGATGTTTTCCATAGGTTGAGATTGGCTATATGAGGTGTATACAGTAATTGATAACCAGATTCTAGATGAGCTTCGCGCCAATAATCTTCAATTATGTAGCGAATAATTGCGCCATTGGGATGCCAAAATACTAAACCACCACCGGCTTCTTCTTGAATACTAAATAAGTTAAGTTCTTGACCTAACTTGCGATGATCTCGACGGAGGGCTTCTTCTCTTAGTTGGAGGTAATTTTCTAATTCTGCTTTTGTTTGCCAAGCTGTCCCGTAAATCCTTTGTAGCTGAGGTTTAGTTTCATCACCTTGCCAATAAGCACCAGCAACATTTAATAATTTAAAGGCATGAGGATCAATTTCACCAGTAAAGTTAATGTGAGGACCTGCACACAAATCCCACCAATAGTTATTCGCTGGTTGAATATCTGTGACAAACAATGAAGTTTCTGAATTACCAGTTTCAGGAGTACCAATGAAGTAGCGGGTGATAATTTCTGATTCGGGTATACGTTCTAAGATTTCTAGCTTGTAAGGCTCGTTTAATTCGGCAATTTCGGCGCGAATTTCGGCTCGTTCCACCTCTTCCCGGATAATAGGTAGGTTAACTTTGATTATCCGTTGCATTTCGATTTCAATTTTGCCTAAGTCATCAGGGGTGATGCTGACTGGACAATCAAAATCGTAGTAGAATCCAATTTCTGTGACGGGGCCAATTGCTACCTTAGTCCCTGGAAATAGTCTTTGTACCGCCATAGCCATGATATGGGCGCTGGTGTGCCGAATTCGTGTAAGTTTGTCGTCTTCGTGCAGGTTCAAGCTGTCTTGAGACTGGGTTATTGAACTGACCATATCAAACAAAAATGAGAATCGTTATCAGTCTAGCGCAAAAAGGTGTGAATGTTACTAATTCTGGAGTTGATTTTGGGGAAAATATTTTGAAGTGCTGTTAGCTGGCTTTGACTTCAGTGATACTATGAGAAAAAGATACACTGGGCTTAACGATCGCTGGGACAATTTTTTCACAAGCCATTCTTGCACCGGATAAATTTCTGGCTGTCGGACCAACTTGTAAAGCTGCTAAACCACCCATGATAAATAATTCACAACCAGGCCAACGCAGATAGCTGTCTAAAACTGGCAAACCTTTAACAATTTGGATGGGATAAGCGGTTAAGATATCCTGCAATAATGGTTCAGTGGTGACATCGAATTTAGTACCTGTGGCTAACCAAATATAATCACACTCGAATATATGACCATCGCTACATTCTACCTGCCAATTATGACTTAACCATTCAGCTTTAACTATTTGACAGTTTTCATCAATTCTAATATTACCACGATGATGTTCTTTGCGTAATTGGGTGGCGATTGCTGGTGTCATAGAACCACCGTTTCTAGCTTGCTGGATCATCATCCACCGTTGTTCCCAATCTCCTTCAAAAAATCCTTTCAGATATTTTGGTCCCAACCAACCCGGTTCAGCATCAAATAGCTTTTCTGATAACTGTGTTCGCATCATTAAATTAACTTTTGCACCACGAGCGATCGCACCTACAGCCAAATGTCCACTTGTCAAACCACCACCAACAATTAAGACTCTTTGAGACTTTAACTGTAATTTACGTAAATCTACAGTTTGAGAATGGCAAAGTTTATGTTCTGGATAGGGTGAAGGAATCTGACTTACCCAATCAGGGATATGTATCTTACCACTACCAGTTGCCAACACAACTCGCCGGGCAGTTACCATTTGTCCATCTTCTAACCATAGCTGGAATTGAGGACGAAAATGATCAAATGACGGTTTAACACTACTTACAGCCAAAGGGATAACCTGCTCCTGCAACTGATAGGATGTAATCACATCCTCACAAAAATCTTCAAATAGGCGCGTTCCAGGTAAATCATAGGGGGGAAATAGTTCCTCAGACCGAGATTCAGAAAATTTCCTTAAAGCGAAGGGGTTGGGGTGGGGATGATGAACAGCAGGAGAGCGCAAATGAGGAATTTCCAAAGCCGCAAATTGCTGTTTCCAGTTACTTATCCATGTACCACTGGGATCAAACACTACAATTTTACCCTTCATTGTTTGCCGTTTTTGCAGCAAATGGGCAACTAAGGTAAGAGCATGAGGACCAGCACCAATAATTGCTAAGGAACGCAAATTTAATAACCTGCAATTCTGATGTAACCTGGAATGGTGCGTTACGCTGTCGCTAACACACCCTACTTTTGCACCTTATTTAATTCACATTCCTAAGTCAATTTTTGCAGGAACTGTAGTCATAATAATTGACACTCTCAGGGCTGAAGCCACTGAGATTCTTAAAATTTTGCAATCCTAATATCCTGTTTGCACAGGTTCCCAAACTCAACACGTTTGCACAAAAGTGCGTGCTGATACTGCTAGTTGCTTTACTTGGAGAGACCCCAATACCGCACTGGCTCATCTTTTGGGCGTTTAGCTGTTAAACAGCAAGTTTCGCGGAGTCCCCACGTACTATATTTCGACTTCGCTCAATACAAGTTTTGAAAGCTCTATCTCTAATTGTTTTGGCAGCACCAATATCGGCGTGTTCGTGATACCCACATTCAGTACAAATGAATTTCTCACCATCACGGTTTGATTTATCAGTATGCCCACAATTTCTGCATTCTTGACTGGAGTATTTAGGATTGATTTTAATGACAACTTTTCCTTGCTTCACAGCGAGATACTCAATTTTTAAAATCAAATCACTCCAACTTGCGTCAGAGATAGAACGGTTTAACCCCTTCTTTCTTGATTGCCCATTCTTTAAAAATCTCCCAGTTTTTTCATCAGTTTTCACCTGGCAACGTGTTAACATTCCAGAGATGTTTAAATCTTCTAAGGCAATAGCATCAACCTTTCTAGAAACTATTGTTTTAGCAACATTCCATTGATAAGCAGTCCTTTTATCTGTAATCTTTTTGTGAAACCGTCCTACTTTATTAGCTTCTTTTTTACGATTTTTACTCCCCTTGACTTTACGATTAATCCGTCGCTGTCTGATTTTTAAAGTGCGTCTAGCTTTTTTATTAGTTGAGAATCTAGGATTATCAATTTGATGTCTGTCAGAGAGATGGACAAGTTTAGTTATTCCTAAGTCACAACCAAGAATAGAATTAACTTCGTTTAGCGGTTTTTTTACATAGTCTGGTATGGTTTTATCTTCAATCCTAATTGAAACATACCAACCATCTTGGGTAGAGTCGAGGGCGGGTATTATCCCGCGCCCCTCTCTGTTAAATCTGGGCGTGCAGCTTTCACTGCACCCAGCTTCCGATGTTCTTAGCTTTCGCTTTTGCTCATGTGAATATAATCGTGGCAGCTTTCATGAATTGCTAGAAGGTTTTTTGGTTTCCAATTGTTATGATTGGCATCAACATGATGTAGATGTACCTTCTCATCACTGAGCATTTTAAGACCACAATGACCACATTTATGGCTTTGCCGTTTGAGGGCTTTAGAGGTATTGTTGTTATAGAGCTTGCTATTACGTTCGCTCCAATAACTTAAATCTCCGTCGTAAGGTGATTTCTCTCCTTTGACCATGATATGTTTGTGTTCGGAGTAAGGAACTGCTGGGAACGCCTTATCTAGTAATTTCTTGCTAGAGTAGCGGTTTAGCTTAGTTTCCTTGTTGAATACCCTAAATGCTCTGTTTTGGATATGGAATAACGAGTTTCTTGACCCGTCCATCTTGCAGAAGCGGTGGTAATTCCTCCAACCTCTAACTACAGGGGCTAATTTCTCAGCCTTTGTGGTAGAACCATAATTCGAGTTGTTGACGATATGTTTTACTTTCTTGCGAAAAGATTTAAAGTTGTCCGCTGATGGAACGCATCTAAACTTCCCGTTTTTCTGAACTTTAAAGTGCCAGCCTAGGAAATCGAACCCATCTGTCGCGGCGGTTAGCTTCGTCTTTTTCTCACTGACTTTCATTCCCCGCACTGCTAAAAACTGACTGATTTTTTCAAGTATTTCTGTGGCATCGTCTTGGGGTCGGAGTATTATCACCATGTCGTCCGCATAACGGATTGAAGGTTCGATAATATGTTCCTTTGGGGTCTTGTCTGTGATTCGATTTTTAGAAACCGTGTGGTGTCTATGAATACTTTCAATTCCATTTAAGGCGATGTTAGCTAATAGTGGACTTACCACGCCACCTTGAGGTGTTCCTTGTTCGGGGAACTCTGGATTAACTCCGGCTTTGAGACAAAGGAAGATTCCTTGTCTTATGCTGTAAGGAGCGATGAGTCTGTCCATGATGGCGGTGTGGTTTATCCTGTCAAAGCATTTTTCAATATCGAGTTCTATAACTCGTTTATCTATTCCATTTCGTGTAGAACATAGGTTGTTGTACAGGTATTTCTGGGCATCATGTGCCGAGCGTCCTGTCCTAAACCCGTAGCTCCTGGCGTGGAAGGTTGCTTCGTGTGCTGGTTCTAATGCGTATTTGACAAGGCATTGATACGCCCTATCTGCAATAGTAGGGATTTTCAGCATCCTGGTAGTACCGTCCTTTTTGGGGATGGGTATTTCTCTTAGCCCCTGGTGTTTCCAGTTGTTGGCGGATGCTTTTAGCAGTTCATTAAGCTCAAAGCGTTCCTTAAAGGTAAGGGACTTTTTGCCGTCAATTCCTGCGGTCTTTTTCCCAGCGTTTAGCTGTGATACTTGACGGATAGCCAGTAATCTCGCTGCGGAGGATTTCAGAATCAGCTTTTGTAGGGACTTAGCTTTACGCTTGTCTCCAACTTGAACCGCTTTGTACACTCGTTTTTGTAGGCGGAATAGGTTACGGCGGAATTTCTTCCAAGGTAACTTCTTCCAAGATTCACTAGAGTTGTCTCTGTGTCCAATCATGCTCTGCTCCAATCTGTGTATTCTGAACACCTCAGACCAATTACGGTCTGTCCTACCCGGATTGAAGGGATTCCGCTGCTCGTCCAGCCTACTTATGGGGTTCGACCGCCCCTAGACCTTCAATCCGTTTTTAT
Source organism: Anabaena sp. WA102 (assembly GCF_001277295.1). Lineage (NCBI taxonomy): Bacteria > Bacillati > Cyanobacteriota > Cyanophyceae > Nostocales > Nostocaceae > Anabaena > Anabaena sp. WA102. The sequence goes on from NZ_CP011456.1 coordinate 5,260,845, forward strand.
TCGTTCCCTCGGATGATTGTTAGTTCCGTTAGGTGTAGCCACTTCAACCGCTGGATTCCCTGGACTCTTACCGCTATCAAGCGCAGGATGCGGCGGGAATTAACTCCAGTGTGGTCAGGGTTTTTGATGTTGCGCCCTGCCTCTAAGTAGGTCGCTTTTTAAGGCTCTGTTTCACCGTGGGAACTCCCCTTTAGCACCAGTGTCACCCCACAACGGATGTCTGATTATGCCCTGTTCCCAGCTTCGACCTCCCGAAACCGAGTCGGGTTATCGTGGGCAGATGGGGAGTCATACCTGAGTCTGGTAGATGGGACTTGCACCCATATCAGACCGAGAGTTCAACCTTTTTCCATGATTGGATGGGGTTGGTTAGCTTATGTACGGGCTGGATACCGTGATTCAGCTAACAACGAATCGCACACGCTTTCTTAATGTGGCAGCTTTGATAGTAAAACCTGTTGGTATTAGGCGAGAATTAAAAAACCGCATCCATCCCAATTTAGGGAGATAAATTTTATTACCTTGAACTTTTACGCCCATCTGGTAAGTAAAAGAGGTAAAATTACTACGGTTTTTAAACTTGGGAAAACCTCTCCCTTCAAAGAAGTTTTTATAGGCAGTGTCAAGGCGTTTGACGTTTTGCTGTAGGACTGTAGAATCAATCTCAGCAAACCAAGGTCTAGCTTTTTTTAGATATGGTAATGCCGTTATTTGAATATCACCAGCACTGCGTCGAGGGTTTTTGAGTTTGCCATCCTTGTCAGTTTTAGCATCTTTCCACGGCTCTCCACTTGCTCCATTTTTACTAACAAAGCAAGTTAATGGACAAGCTTCTGCTTTAGTCCTAATATCGCAATAGTCACCTTGAATAAACTGCTGGTTGTATTGAGCTATTCTGTCAGCCAAACTCCAATTGTAAGTAGACCGGAGCATATCTAGCCAGTTATCCATTTTATTGGACTGGCTAATATTGGGGCGGATTTTATATACATAATTTGTTAGCAATTTACAATCACCACCTTGATATGCTAGACTTAACTTAGTATATACATATATTCTAATGAAGTCAACAGGTAAAGGAATTAAAAGAACAAAAAATCAGCCAGTCTTTTATGAAGAACTGAAGAAGCACCGAAATATAATGGTGACTACTACTGCTTGGGAAAATTTAATCAAGGCTTCTAATTCACTGGAGATCAGCGTCAGTGAGTTAATTGAAAGAGTGGGTAGAAATATGTATGGCAATATCAAGAAAGATGACTGTGACTAAAGTCACACGAGCCGCTTATATCTCAGGGCTAAAGCCGCTGAGTTTTACGCTTACCGGCTGTTCCTATAATAGGGAGATAAGGACTGGCAACTATTACATCAACATCAGTGCCACTTCTTTAGCAAAATAAGTCAAGATTAAATCAGCACCAGCCCGCTTCATGCTGGTTAAAGTTTCTAAAATCACCTTTTTCTCGTCAATCCAACCATGTTGAGCCGCAGCTTTAATCATTGCGTATTCGCCACTAACGTTATATGCGGCGACTGGTAAATTTGTCGCTGATTTCACTTGACATATTATGTCTAGATATGCTAAAGCTGGTTTCACCATAATGATATCTGCACCTTCAGCAATATCCAGTTCAATTTCTTTTAAAGCTTCTTTAGCGTTAGCTGCGTCCATTTGATAGGTTTTTTTGTCGCCAAATTTGGGGGCTGAATCTAAAGCGTCCCGGAATGGTCCATAGTAGGCTGAGGCGTATTTTGCTGAGTATGCCAAAATCCCGACATTGATATAACCTTCAGCGTCTAAAGCTTGACGGATTGCGCCGATTCTACCATCCATCATATCCGAAGGAGCAACAAAATCCGCGCCGGCTTCTGCTTGGGAAAGTGCCATTTTTACTAACACTTCTATGGTTTGATCATTGAGAATTTTGCCATTTTCATCAACTAAACCATCATGGCCATGAGTTGTGAAGGGGTCTAGAGCAACATCAGTAATAATGATGATTTCTGGAACTGCGTTTTTAATGGCTTTGACGGTTTCCTGCACCAATCCCTCTGGGTTGTAGCTTTCTGTAGCTGTGTCGTCTTTTTGTTCTTCGGGAATAACTGGGAATAGTGCGATCGCATTAATACCCAATTGTGACACTGCGGCTATTTCTTCCAGGAGTAAATCTAAAGAATAACGATAACATCCTGGCATGGAAACAATTTCTATTTTTGTGCTTTCACCTTCCATGACAAACATCGGATAGATCAGATCATCTACAGTTAAAATCGTTTCCCGCACCATTTTTCGGAGGGTTGCAGTGCGACGGAGACGACGGGGACGTTGAGTCAGATGTAAGGCTTGATTGGTAGACGAGTTCTCAGACGACATAATAGCTCTGTAAAAATGATAATCATTATTATAGTCGTATTACATAAGTCCTAACAACAATACCTTCTCCATTTTTTGTAGGTTGGATTAAGCGACAGCGCAACCCAAGGTATTTGTTGGGTGAGCCTCCCGTCAGGGATACGTCCCTCAACCTCAATTCAACCTACAAATCAAGACTTTTTTCAATTGGAACGAGAATCTTGAGGTAAAATCATTTCCCGAATGGCTGTGGCTGTGGCTGGGGCGAGTAAAACCCCATTGCGGTAGTGTCCCGTAGCCAGGAGTATATTTGTAAAACCCGGTAGTTTATCAATTACTGGCGCTGGTCTGCCTTCGGGACGGGGGCGCAACCCTGACCAAGTGCGGAGAACCTTGGCTGCGGCTAACTCTGGGGCGAAGGCGATCGCCTGTTGTCTGACAATATCCAATAATTCCTGACTTGCAGATATTTGATTTTCATGATTGGGAAATTCTACGGTTGCTCCCACCCAATAATCACCATTTCCCATTGGTACAATATGCACATCATTACCAGTAATTACAGGTTGAAAATCGGGATTTCCTAAACTGCGTCCTAAGCTCAAATATAAAGCTTGTCCCAGCACTGGACGGATATTTACCATTTGATCTAATTGTGCAGTTAAGGCTGTTGAACCCAAACCCGCAGACATAATAAACCAATCAGCGGTAACTTTGCCCTCTGTAGTTTCAATAAAATTACATTTACGCGCTTCTCCCAATCCTTTTTTGATGTGTAAAGGTGTTGGGGGAGGAGGAGGAGGCGTTTCTGTGCCGGTCACAGACACACCAAACTTGAAATTTACGCCATTACGTTGGGCTGCATCTACTAAAGCTAAAGTTAAAGCTGTGGCATTTAGTTGTAAGTCTTGGGGAGAATAGACAGCACCAATAATTTGCGGATGACTGATTTGGGGACAATATTTTTGCAGTTGTTCTTGATCCCAAACTTGTAATTCCCAACCTTGGGATTGGCGAATTTCTCGCAGTTGTTCCCATTCGGAAAGGACTTCAACGCCACTTTCTAAGGGACGCTCTAAGTTTTCTGATAATAGCATTACGATTCCTTGCCGATTACAAGGGATTTTCCGCCCTGTAATTCCTTCTAATTCAGGAATCAAACTTTCATAGCGTTGGATGCTACTTTGTCGCATTCGCCAAGCAATACCCTTGGTTTTATGGCTAATTACACCCATTAACACACCGAGAGCGGCGCTGGTAGAACCTTGTGCTGGTTGTTTTTGCTCGAAAACGGTGATGTTTAAACCTTTAACTTGGCTGAGTTCATAGGCGATCGCCGCCCCAACCACGCCACAGCCGATAATTACTACATTCATGGTTTTTGCGCTTGAGTTAGGGGTGAAGCATGAAAAGTCTTCCTCTCCACCCTATCACTCCATTACCCTAGCATTTTGTGATTCAAGACTCGAAAGGAGGCAGGGGAGCAAGAGGTAGGGAGAGGGGAAGCAAGCAGGGGAGAAATTTCTTTCTTTCTTCTTCTTTCTTCTTCCTCCTGACTCCTGGGCGCAGGCCCTGCGCCCCTACGCTCCTCTTTTAGCTACTCTTTTCGGGAACTAGTTCTAAGAATTTGTCAATATCCGCAAACACTTCTTGGTATTTACTCGCAGCTAGGCTAGTATTACCCGCAGCGGCAGCTTGATCAATTCTTACTAGGTCATTCAACAAATCTTTGCTAATTTGTCGAGCTTTAGCTTGGTTTTGCTTGGCTAGGTTGGGAATGATATAAGTCATATTTAATCTAGCTTCTGTCATCGGTCCGTGAATAAAATTACCCACTTTCACCCATTCACCTGCTTTAATCAGGTTTTGGAGTTCGGAAGAGCGATCGCGCACCATCTGAATTCCGGGAACATATTCCTGAATTTTCGCAACTTCCGCCGCCGTATAAGATGGTGGTACAGTAGCAACAGTAGGACTACCACAACTAATCAAAAATGTGGCTAATAGTACAAAAATCAGTGAAAAAATAGAACGTTGACGCACCATAAATGGAAATTAATTTTTTGTTTGTTTACAGATTAACAGTGTTATTTTAGATCGCTATGTAATGAACCGTTACAATTAACTCAGGTTTTTCTGTCTTGATCTTCCCCGCAGACCAACCGCATAGAGGAGTATTATTGAGTGAACGCAGCCGAACAAGCCACAAACCTAGAATTTGCCAGCAAAATTGCTACGGTAGTAAATTTATTTAAATATGAATTTCCTGATGTCAAATCCGATCTTAAACCCTGGCACAATGACCCAGAAACCAGAGAACTAGTAGATCCAGATTCTATAGACATTGGTTTTCACTTTCCTGGCATTAGCAAATCTTGGCGCTGTCGCAGTATTTTAATTCAAATCCGATTTTATCAAGATCCGATTAATAATCACCGTCGCGCCATTGGTGTCGAAGCCGCTGGATTTGATCACAGTGGGGAAGTTTGGCGACTTTCCACTATTGAAACCTGGAGTTTTGTCGGTGACTCCACACCCTCTGCTGAAGTTCGGGAAAAACTGAAACAGGTTTGTCGGCAAATTTTAGAGGTGTTTAATCAGCCGAGTCTGTAAAAATGAGAGTATTGAAAAAATAGTAGAAAAAGCTCTTGAAGATGGTCACTTATACTCCGCAAGGGAATAAATTGAGCTTTTGCTTCAAGGTAATATATGGATGTAAAAACCCAAGTTAAGTAGTGAGACAGAATTAATTACACAGTGTTATTGCGTAAGCGTTGCGTGGCGTTAGCCATATGGAACGAAGTGAAATGAAGCAATTCCAAGGGTTGTGATTGCTTCCCTTCCCTCGCAATGACTGGTATAACACCGACAATGGAGGCAGGAGTTGGGCATACAGTAAGAGACTTCCAAATAAAAAAATGTCCCAAAACTGATGCAGAAATTCTCTCTCTGTGTACTCTGTGCCTCTGTGGTTCGTTTCTTAGGATAATTTATTTCTTGGAAGTCTCTAAAAGACTTTTATTCCTTAATTCTTACTGCTTTCATATTTTTATTCACGTACTAATACTTGTGTACCTATACTTACTTGGCTATACAACATTCTGACATCAGAATTACGCATTCTTAGACAACCGTGAGAAACAGCCGCCCCTAGTAAATCAACATCTGGTGTGCCATGAAAGCCGAGTTGATTCCGACCATCAGACCAAAAACCAATCCATCTATCCCCTAAAGGACTGTCAGAACCGCCCTCGAAAACAGCATTTGTAATGGGATGTCGCCAAATGGGGTCGTGTTCCTTGTGGATGATTTTAAAATTGCCTGTTGGTGTTTCCCAGCCTTTTTTACCGATAGCAATGGGATAACTAGCTATTATTTCATTATATTGAGAAACATAGACACGGCGATCGCTCAAATCCACCACTACTTGAGTTGTATTTGATACTGGCATTGATCCCTGAGAACTCTTGACCGGATCTGTAACTTGATCCTGACTTGACCTTTGTGTTCTCCAAACAGCAGCTTTTTGGGGAGAGTTAGGCACAGAAGCCGCAATTGCACTGTTGCCAATTTCCACTGATGAACCCTGTGGATAAATCTCTGTGGATATAGACTGATTTAATTGTCCTGTTGTTCTCATATTGTGCCAATGGACAGCCAGAGATAAAATTGCTGTACCAAAACAGAGAAACATGACCATACTCGCTACAGATTCATTTCTTGCCATTGCCATCGCCTATTCATCGCCTATTATTTATCCCTGACACATCTGGCTAAAGGTGACTGATCATTGATCATTAAGTAAGTACCAGTCAAGTATTTAGTGGACATCTGCCAATTTGATCACCATCCCTAACTCTAACAAAAAGTTAATCCGTAGTCTTCTTTACCTTCTTCTTTCATACTTACTTGACGATGGAATAAAATGCTGAAAACTCCTTTCTATATATATTTCCGTGTTCCGATTATAAATCCGTCACCTTACCGAGGAACTTTTGATCTATAATCTAGTCTAATGGAGGGGAGTGATTTAACGCCAATCTGATCCATGAGTCAATCCATTAGTGTATCCTGGTCAACAGTGGATGCCACCTATCCAATAGCATCGGTGCAAGTTGACAAACTCTCAAACAACGATCTTATTTTGCGCTGTCAAGTCGGATTGCGTCCAGAACGTGCTGCCTTTTCAGAACTGTTACGTCGCTACCAGACTCAAGTTGATCGAGTTTTATATCATTTAGCCCCCGATTGGTCTGATAGAGCCGATTTAGCCCAGGAAGTTTGGATTCGTGTCTATAGGAATATTAACCGACTACAAGAACCTGCCAAGTTCCGGGGATGGTTAAGCCGCATTGCCACAAATTTGTTCTATGATGAATTACGTAAACGCAAACGGGTCGCTAGTCCCTTATCATTAGATGCTCCCCGCACCTTAGATGATGGGGAAATGGATTGGGAAATTGCCGGTGATACCCCAAGTCCAGATGAGCAACTAACTACTAGAGAATTTTATGAACAGTTGCGAGAAGCGATCGCCGACTTACCAGAAGTTTTTCGGACTACAATTGTTTTAAGAGAAATTGAAGGCATGGCCTATGAAGAAATTGCCGAAATTACCGGAGTTTCCCTGGGAACGGTGAAATCTAGAATAGCTAGAGCCAGATCAAGATTACAAACTCAGTTACAAACCTATCTAGATACATAATCTACACCATGTTTCCTCAATTCTATGGCAGATTTTAAGAAATATTAAGGACTGTCAACGAAAATATATATTTTCTGCCATTGAGAAGCAAAAATGAATCAACGGGTACTATAAATATGGAGAAGCGCGATTGTTTCGAGTTATTAAGTGCTTACCTGGATGGCGAAGTTACAGCTACTGAACGCAGGCAAGTTGAAGAGTGGCTATTAACTGATGCCTCAATTAAATGCCTATACAAGAGACTATTAAATCTTAGAAAAGGCTTGCATAACATCCCTGTTCCCGCCAACTCTCAGTCATCAGAAGCAACGATTAACCAAGTTTTAGTCCGTGTTAATCGCCGTTATCGCTTGAACTGGATGTTAGGTAGTGCAGCCGCAGTGGCTTGTATTTTGGGAACAATATCTGGTTTATTGCCAAGTAATTCCAGAATGCTAGAAATAGCCACAACACAACCAACAGAATTAACACCAACAGCCGCAGATTCGCCCTTAATGGTGGCTTTAAATAACCCAGTTATTGAAATTCCCAAAACAGCAGTAGCTCCTAGCGAGAAGCTAGTTAACAACCTCAATTAATTAATAGCTAAACTGTCACCACTCCAGCAAGCATCAGTGAGTATACCTCCTAGCTGGTCAACTTTTTATGATGTCATAAAATACACCCAAACCAAATATAAAAATGAGCCGTTTAGCTTACAAACCTCTATTTACTGGCGATTATAGAGGTTTTTTGATGTCGGTTGATTTCTAAACGAAACGTAAAAAGCAAGTTTGGCAAGAATTTTAGGTTGTAAGTGGAAGAATATCGAAAAAATTAAATGAATCGGATTTCTTATAATGTCTGATCAAAAATTTGATTCATCAATACTTTTAGTAATTGTAGATAAGTAGGTTGGCGTTGAAAATTGTCCTTATGGCAAGGCAAAAGGCAAGAGGCAAGAGTGAAGAGGGTTTGGGCGATTTTACGTTTCTTTACACAGTTTGGTTTTATTGTGTTCACCTACTTACATCTGTTTTCATCTCGGCTTTGTTGAGTAAAAATAATTCTCTATTTCTTGGCTAATATGACATAATCATCTAATACATAGTGTGATTCATACTTTTGACTGAAATACTTTTTAAGTAACCGAGTCATATATAGTTGCTTAGGTAATTCATCTTGAGCAAATTTGGCAAACTCAGAAATAGCTAAAGGTTTTCTTAAACCCGTTGCATTTATATATTTATACCAAACTAATTCTAATCCAAGTTCTTCTACAAACTTATATACTATATTTTTTTCCTGTTCTTTATCTTCAACTTGATAAATATTGTAAGCCTTGAATAGCTTCTTGTCTTGGATAATTAAGAGTACATACCCCTGATTATTTAAGCTTTCAGAAAATATTTCTTTATATATATTATTAGCTTGAATTCTTTTGGTATTATCTGCGAAAAAACAATGAGAAATAACGATGAAATCAAAAAAGTTTTTGGGAATATTCCTAGATTTCGCATCCCATAAAAAGATGTCAGAACTAACAAAACGAAAGTAATTATTTAGAGGATTTAGTTGCGACTCGATATATTTACGCCAAAATTGAAGTCCTCGATACTGGAAAGCGGCTTGTTTTTCTAAAGAATAGTAAGATATGTGCATTTGGGGAATATCAAAAAAGCTGCTACAACTTTGGAGAAATAAAGCCAAACCATAAGCTGTTGTTCCCGGTCCAGCAGCGATATCAAGAATATTCAATTTAGTTGGTAACAACCCATCTTGGTAAATTAAAAACCAGGCTAAATAGAGACAATAGACATTTTCTAAAAAATATTTCATAAAATAGACATGAGGAGTCAGACTAAAACGGTAGTCTGGATCTTGTCCCATTTTTAAGCTAGTAATATCCTCAACAGCGTCTTCTAATTTAATTGCTAATTGTTGATCAGAAATTTTACTAAATTCTTCTTGAAGATATTCCACTAGTTTAACTTCAAAATTATCAAATATACTCTCATCAATTCCTGTTGCTTGGAGTTTATATTCATCATGATCCACTAATTTAAAAGCTTGATATATAAACTTAATAAATTCTGCATTTGGATTTAATAACAGATGAGATTTTGATTCTTTTGCTGCTGTTATTTGGTTTCTTAAATTTGCAGTTTCGTGTTTATTTTCCTGTAAATTTCGTTCAAGTTGCAGTTTATCCCTAAATAGTTTCTCTAACCATGAAAAACTTGCTCCCGATTTTTGAATCTCTTGCAAAATTTGTACAGCACTTCGGGTATCACCACGCTGTAATGCTGATTTAAATTGCTGACTTCTCCACCAATTAATAATAAAATTACTCATAACCAAACCCGTCTTTTCCTTCTTTTATTTCTACACCCGGAAGCTGAGAGACTAACTTTTCTTTAAATCTCTGATAACTAAACCTCTCAGAATTATACCACCAAGCATACTTTTGTTTAATTTCTTCAGCTTCTTGACGAGTTCCGGCGACAAGAGAACGATTATTGTGAGGATGAAAATCTTGAATTACTACTCTATCTGCAATAGCTAATTTTTCAATAAAAGCATCTTCATCTATTACTAATGTTGGTAATAAAGGTGTAATTGTAATAGAAATTTTAGGAATAAAACCTTTAAAAATATCAATACTTCGTCTAATTTTAGTAATAGCATTTAATCTGGCTTTAATACTAGGAGAACGGGGTTCAAAGTCTCTTCTTACAGCTTCGCTACCTGTGGGAATGCTCATATTAATTCGCAATCGTTGAAACCTTTGTAAATAATCAATATCTCTAGTAATAATGGGACTGCGAGTTTGAATTACTAAATTTGGCCGATAATCAAGCATTACTTCTAATAAACTGCGAGTTAATTGATGTTTAGACTCCAAAGGTTGATAAGGATCTGTGACACTACTCATGTAAATTCTGGGAGGTTGCTTGGGATTTTTCCGATACCAAGTTTCTAATTCTTTTGCTAAAATTTCCGCAGCATTTTCTTTATAAATTACCCATTTACCCCAGTCTTGGCGCATTTGAGAATTAGGGCTAAATGCAGCAGCATAGCAATAACTACAGCCATATTGACAACCCCGATAAGGATTGAGGGTAAAGTCATAAGCAGCAATAAACCCAGTGGCTTTTGTTAGCAGTGATTTAGCATTTTGAGCGTAAACTGTAGTATCTCCAAATTTTTCGCGCACGCATTTTGTAGGAGTTTCGTCGCTATAACCTTCATACCTTGGTTTCGCCATATTTTAATATGTTATTTACTTGATAGATCCTAAAAATGCTATTGAATACATTTAAATATAAGCACTGCTGATACACAAACGTATATTCACGTATTTTTCCGTTTTTTTCTAAACATAGAGAAAATAGTAATTTAAAATTAGGAATGTTATCTAAAACTCATAGTTTTATGTTTAAGTATGCTTTAAATAAAGAATTTAACTGAAATTTTACTCCCTCTTCCCCTAACACTTTTTCTACTAAACACCGTCGTGTTAAAGATTGTATAATTTGCAAGAATCTAGCATTTGATAATTCAATATTAGCAGGTTTTTGGAAAATATCTATAGGTTCATTTTGTGTTGCTAACCAGTTGATAACCTTATTTTCTAATTCTGATAAACGTTCTAAATGATTTTCTAAAAGTGCTTCTATATCTCCTAAAAATAGATCATCATTATCTCTTAAAAATAGGGATACTTTACCATTAAAAAATTCTCTTATAGTTAATATAATGATATTTAACCAACCAGGATGACCTTGATAAATTCTTATTAATTCGTCCCATTTATCTTCATCTTTTAAGCCTTTCTCTCTCAATATTGCTTTAGCATCTTCTCCTAATCTTTGAAGATATAATGTTTTTGTGTGTTTGTTTTGAATTTCTAAAGTTTCTATATCTGGGGGTTTTGCTGAACTAATTAAAATTAAACAACTTTGATGAGATGATGTGGCAATTTGTTGAAAAAATTTACTATAATCCTTGTATTCTGTTAAATATTGACCTGCTAAGTTACCAAATTGAAAAATATTATCCACATCATCAATGATTACTAAACAACGAGATGAACTAAAATAATCTATGATTTCAGGTAATGGGTTTTGTGATTGAGAAAAAAATTGTTTAAGTTCATTTTTAAGAGTTATCAGTTGAGGCAGATTATCAAGACTGCGATAAATAATATAATCAAATTCTGTTTTAATTTCTGATATTAATTTCAGAGTTAAAGCGGTTTTACCAATTCCACTTAATCCATAAATTGTTATTAGTCTAGTTTTATTTTCTAATATCCATTCTTTTAGGGTAGCAATTTCTGAAGTGCGTCCATAATTATAGTTTAATTCCGGTGCTTTTGTTAAGTCAATTATTGGGGTTTGATATTTGGGTTGAGGAGGTTTAAAATGCTCTTGTTTATTATTTATAATTGGTAAAGACTTATCACAAATATTAATATTTCCTTGAGCATTAACTTGCACATCAAAATTATCCCTTTGAGAAACACGATATTTCTTTTCTACTCTAGAACGAAAATTATCCTTATTCAGGTCTTCTCCTAATGATTGTCCTAGTTTTTTCCATAATTTAGCCGCTTCTTTTTTGATATGAGATTCACTGCAATTATTAAATCCTACAGCTATTTGCCAATATTTCTGACCTTGCCAAACACCTTTGAGAATTGCTTCCTCTACAGGAGTCAGATTTTCACTAGTCGTCTCAAAAATTAAATTATCAGCGTATTGTAAAATATCCTCAATATTATTCATCTGTAGTTACCTCATGATATTTGAAATACTATATTATACTAAATTCTACTATATTTGTGTTAAATTTTGTCTAAATTGTGTACTAAATCCTACTTTAGTGTAAAAAAAAGTCAGGCACTATTGTAAAATATTAAATACAAGCAAACAATTCTAAAACAGTTTATTTACTTAAAAAATCATTGTAATACCACTATGAAAAAAATACTCAAAGGTCGGCGACCATTTTTATTTTCTTTTTTCTTAACTATTTTTTTAATTTTCTTAATGGTGTTAACTAGCTCCCCTATGTTTAAAAATGGACAGTTAATCTCACTAGCAGAAACACTCATCAAAAATCCAAGTTTCCTTCCGAGTATTAATCTATGGGTTGTTCCTCCTAAATTTGATAGTGCTAACAATTTTTCTGATGGATTAGCAGTAGTATTGATCAATGGAAAAATAGGTTATGTTGACAAACAAGGTAAGCAAGTTATACCTGCTAAATTTGATTGTGGAAACGAATTTTCAGAAGGACTTGCAGCAGTCAACATGGGAGGAACATTTAGCATTGAAAATAATGGTTGTATACCGGGTGTAGGTAAATGGGGTTATATTAATAAACAAGGTGAAGTAGTTATTCCTATACAATTTGATCATGCTTCAAGCTTTACTGAAGAAATGGGTAGAGTAAAGATAGGTGATAAATGGGGTTTTATTAGCAAAGAAGGTAAACAAATCATTCCAGCAAATTTTGATCGTGTACTTCCTTTTAACGAAGGACTTGCGGCGGTCAATATTGGAGCTACATCAGGTTTTAGTCCGGGACCAAATGTAGGTGGTAAATGGGGTTTTATTGATAGGCAAGGCAAACAAATTATTCCAATTGAATTTGGTCAAACTACTTCTTTTTATGAAGGTTTAGCTTCAGTTATTGAACAAAAAACAGATGGTACTTTCTTAGATCCATTTGGTCTTGGTGGTAAAATTGGGTTTCTTAATAAGGAAGGTAAACTCATTATTCCATACCAATTTGATGAAAGGATGATAGCAGGAGTTAATCAGGTATTTTTCGAGGGACTAGCAGGAGTATTAGTTAATTGGAAATGGGGCTTTATTAATCATCAAGGAACATTGCTTATTCCTCCTCAATTTGAGAATATTATTGTTTTTAGAGAAGGATTAGCACCAGTTCAAATTAATGGTAAATGGGGTTTTATAGATAAAGTGGGACGATTTATTATTTCTCCTAAGTTTGATTTTGCTGCTACTTTTAAAGAAGGTTTGGCTCCTGTAAGAATTGGTGATAAATATCGCTATATAAATAAACAGGATAAGGAAGTTATTAGTCCTCAATTTGATTATGCTGATAGATTTAACGAAGGATTAGCAGCAGTACAAGTTAATGGTAAATGGGGTTATATTCGTAATCCTCTACAAAAATATTAGTTGTAGGTATGTTGGATAAAATGGCTCTACATATCATTAAAAATCCCATGATATTGATTCCGTTTTACCCAACGATTTGCTATGATAAAACTAACTAAACTTCTATTATAGCAAATCTTATGCCATCACCTAAGATTATTGAACTTGAACAAATATTACAAACTTACTCCATTGAAGATAAACAATGGTTATTACAACAGTTAATTCAACAACTGGGATTAAATCATCAAGAAAAACCACCAGTAAATTATCAACAACAAGCAAAAGACATTATTGCAGAAACTATCAGTGAAGTTTTAGCTTTATCCAACGACTGCGAAGAGGAAGTTTGGCAAAAATTTTATGCAGCCAGTGGAAGAATATCGGCAAAGTTAAATGAATCGGATTTATTATAATGTCTTTTCAAAAATTTGATTCACCACTACCTTTAGTTATTGTAGATACATCTGTTTTCATCTCAGCTTTATTGAGTAAAAACCCAAATAGTGCGCCTTGTAAAATTATTATATACTGGCGAGAAGGTAGATTTAACCTAGTAATTTCTCCACAACTATTAGAGGAATTAGTTGAAAAATTATTAGCAAAAAATATTGATAAGACTGATATTAAAGATATTTTAACAGCCATTTTTTATACGGCAATTAAAATTCAAGGTACTTATCAAGCGACAATCTTGGATAATATTGATCCTAATGATAATATGTTTTTAGCCGCAGCTTATGAAGTTAGTGCTGATTATTTAGTTTCTCTTGATAAAAAACATATTCTGCCATTAAAACATTATCACGGAACACAAATTTTATCACCAGATTTATTTATCAGGATATTAGATAAATAAAATCAGTATATTGTATGTTGTGTAAAATTTTATCAAGAGCATTTTGAATAATATTAGTATCTAATAAATAACCCATTTAACCTCGTTTTACAGATTTATCAAAAATTTGCATTTGCTCTGGAGTCAAATCATTAAAGAAGTTAAATTTTACGCAACTAAAGAAATACGCTCTTCTCCTTTTTCAAGAATAAGACGATAACCACAAGATTGAACTATCTGTAAAAAATTACTAATGTTCATATCTTTTTGCTGACCAGAACAAATATCTTGAATAACAGCAGGAGAAATATTAACTTCTTCGGCTAATTGAGCAATGGATATATGATCATTCTCCATAATAGAGATTAACAACTCAGATAGTAAAAATTCCTGATATCCTGATGTAAATTTATCTTTAAAATCGGGGTTTTGCATCATTCTATCAAGAGTTGATAGTTGTTCAATTTTCTTCATAATATCCTCCTTTTTGGTTACGTTTAATATAATCATTCATATAGTTGATAGCTTTTTCTTTCTGGTTTTTTGGTAATTCTTTCAGTAAAATGGTGAAAAATCTCTGAAATGACATAATAATATTCATTCTGTCCGAATATAGTAATATTAGTTAATGGTAAAATTCTACTATCGGGGCATGACAGACGAAAATGGTAAGCCCAAAATTGGTCGAAGTGCCAGACAATTAGGAGTTAGACTGGGTGATATTGATATAAATATTAAGCGAATGCCCGTAGATAGTCTAGATGAGCAAGGCTATTTATTACCAGAGTCAGAGCGTGAGTTTCAAGGTGAGCTTATTGATGTTGCCATTGTAAATACAGGGGGAATGTCCGTTTCCCTTTCCATTGAAGCTTTACCAGCACCTCGCAAACCTGCTAAATTTGGTGGATATGGAAAAGATCCCCTATGGCAAATTGATGATAGTAACATCACTGGAGATTTACAAGCTGTTCAGGATAGCCCAACCCACGTTAGCATTTCGCCAAGAATTACAATGTTACTAGAAAGGTACGAATTAGCCTTGGCAAACACCCAAGATTATTGGGAAAGAATTGATTAGAACTAAATAGGAGGTAGGTATGGCATGGATATTTAGTTTATCAGCAGAGTGTGGCTCTGATGAAAGCAGTGCTAAGGAATTTGCTCAATATTTTACGGCGAAACCATGTATGTTCTCTAACCCATGGCCATATTGTGCAGACACTTTTCAAGATAGTGAAAAAAATTGGTGGTGTCGGGTTTACCTAAATCATCTTAGTAAAGTAGGAATAAACAACACCGAAAGTGCTTTCTCAATGACAAATTTAGGTCTAACACTCTATAGAAATCTACTGTCTTCTCCTCCGTTTCGTTATGCTTTAGTTGGTGTAGAAGTTGATGAATTTAGAACCTATAGTGAACTGATTGAAGATTTGCCTAATTTATCTATTCCAGGATTAGTTTTAGCCAAAACAATTGAGCAGGAAGTAGAAACATTACCAATTTTCCAAGCATTTGGTTCTAGTTATGTTTGGCAACCTTATCAGGGAGAAGTTTACAATCCATTAATGGTATCCCCGGACTTAAAAAGTAAACTTGATGAAATTTTATCTATAAGTTGAATTAAAACTCAATATTCTCTCCGTGCCTCTGCGCCTCTGCGTGAGACAAAAAAACAGCCGCCCCCTTACGGAAGCGGCCATTATTCAAACTAGGAAAACTACTAAAAGATTTTAGTAATCGTAATCTCCACCCATACCAGCGCCAGCAGCAGGAGCGCCATCTTTAGGTTCGGGCTTGTCAACAATGATACATTCAGTTGTCAACACCATACCAGCGATAGAAGCAGCGTTTTGCAAAGCAGAACGAGTTACCTTAGCGGGGTCAACAATACCAGCTTCCAACATATCAACGAATTCGTTGGTAGAAGCATTGAAACCAATGTTGAAATCCTTCTCTTTCACTCTTTCCGCAATTACGGCACCGTTTTGACCAGCGTTTTCTGCAATTCTCTTCAGAGGAGCAGGTAAAGCACGAACGACGATTAAAGCACCTGTCAACTCTTCATCTTTGAGGTGGCTGTGCGCCCAAACTTCCAATTGAGGAGCGAGGTGAGCCAAGGTTGTACCACCACCGGGAACAATACCTTCTTCTACAGCAGCCTTGGTAGCGTTGATAGCATCTTCCAAGCGCAGCTTCTTGTCCTTCATTTCGGTTTCGGTAGCTGCACCAACTTTAACTACAGCGACACCACCGGACAATTTAGCCAAACGTTCTTGCAGTTTTTCTTTGTCGTAGGAAGATTCGGTTTCATCCATCTGACGACGGATTTGTTCGCAACGAGCCTTCACAGCAGCTTCATTACCTTCAGCAACAATTGTGGTGCTGTCTTTGGTAATGGTGATGCGACGAGCTTTACCTAAGCTTTCTAGTTTGGTTGTATCTAGTTTCAATCCAGCGTCTTCGGTGACAAGTTGACCACCAGTTAAGACAGCGATATCTTCTAGCATAGCTTTACGGCGATCGCCAAAACCAGGAGCTTTCACAGCAGCCACGTTAAGGACACCGCGTAAACGGTTAACTACCAAAGTCGCCAAAGCTTCTTTTTCAATGTCTTCAGCAATAATTACCAAAGGACGACCGGAACGAGCTACTTGTTCGAGTACAGGAACTAAATCTTGTACCAAAGCAATTTTCTTGTCAGTTAACAAGATATAAGGCTCATCAAAAACGGTTTCCATCCGTTCTGC
Source organism: Anabaena sp. WA102 (assembly GCF_001277295.1). Taxonomy (NCBI): domain Bacteria; kingdom Bacillati; phylum Cyanobacteriota; class Cyanophyceae; order Nostocales; family Nostocaceae; genus Anabaena; species Anabaena sp. WA102. The sequence goes on from NZ_CP011456.1 coordinate 5,277,661, forward strand.
ATCGGTAGCGAAGTAAGGGGAAATATAACCCTTATCAAAGCGCATACCTTCGGTGATTTCCAATTCGGTGGTCATAGACTTCCCTTCTTCTAGGGAAATTACGCCTTCTTTACCCACCTTGTCCATAGCTTGAGCAATCATGCTACCGACTTCTTCGTCGTTACCAGCAGAAATTGCCGCAACTTGAGCGATCGCCTTAGAATCTTCTACAGGGCGAGCGTGTTCAGCAATTTTTTCGACTAAAAACGCAGATGCTTTATCAATACCGCGCTTCAATAAAATTGCATTAGCACCAGCCGCAACGTTCCGCAAGCCTTCTTTAACGATAGCGTGAGCCAAAACGGTAGCTGTGGTTGTACCATCACCAGCAGCGTCATTGGTTTTAGAAGCAGCTTGACGAATTAGAGCTACACCAGTATTTTCGATGTGGTCTTCTAATTCAATTTCTTTAGCGATGGTGACACCATCATTCACGATTTGTGGTGCGCCGAATTTCTTCTCTAGAACCACGTTACGACCCTTTGGACCAAGGGTAACAGCTACAGCTTCAGCGAGAATATCAATACCACGCTCTAGAGCGCGACGGGCGTTTTCGTTGTAAATAATGCGCTTTGCCATAATAAGTCTAAATCCCGGTGGTAAATTAATTAAATTTTGCGAAGAATTGGTGAATGGTGAGCAGGTAATTAGGAAAACTCCTTACCCATCACCCAGTCCCAATTAGTTAACGATCGCTAAAATGTCTTTTTCTGAAAGGAGTACATACTCATCTGTACCCAGCTTGATATCAGTGCCAGCGTACTTGGAGTACAACACTTTATCGCCAACATTAATATCCATTGTTTGACGAGTACCGTCGTCATTGCGCTTGCCAGGACCAACAGCGGCGATTTCGCCTACTTGGGGTTTTTCCTGGGCATTATCGGGCAAATACAAACCGCCTGCGGTTTTTTCTTGGGGGGCGCTCACTTTGATGAAAACGCGATCGCCCAGGGGCTTAACGGTGGAAACGCTTAGAGATACAGCTGCCATACAAAATTTCTTGCTAAATTAGCACTCTCGACTCATGAGTGCTAATCTAGCTTTATCTATGACCCAATAGCAATCATGGCTTGTGTACGGGTTTCCGAACTAAGATTAGGGTGGCGATACTTAAGTGCAAATATCCAATTATTTTAGTTGTCAGGGTTTGTTGCGTAAGTAATGAATATTTTGATATGGACAACTTTATTTGCAAACTTGGAAAATTGTTATAGAACTGTAATCAGGGATCTACTCAATGAGTAACATCACAATGATCCACAAACAGTTTTTTCATCCCTAAAACTACTAGGGAACAGGGAACAGGGAACAGGGAACAGGGAACATTACCAATTACCCATTACCCATTACCCATTACCCAAAACAGATAAATGCTCAATTCTGTTATAAATCGGCTAGTCTAGAACTTGGTAATGTTGTTAACAAGGACTGGGAGAGCGATCAACCCATCAGTTAACACATAGTTATTCCATAGGCATCTTCACAGCCCAAGTCAAAAACTTGCGTGTTTGTTGTTCTAGAACGATAATAGTAGTTTACCTAGATGGGGTCTGGTATCGCCAATTAAATCCAGAAGTCATTAGAGTAGGTCATCCAAGACCAGTAGATTGGCAACGAGTATGGTGAAGAAATTTATATTTTTAACCCATACTTGTCCAAAAGATTCCCCGGTTGATTTTGAACCTCTAAATAGAGGCTTCACATCCGAAGGATAAGTAAAGCAGCAGTATACCAATGAAAGCGCGGGCGAGTTTTGAGCTAGGGTCATCTTGAAAAAATACTGACCTGTGATTATTCACAAGGACAATAATTTTATCAGGGTTTTCAGCCTGCAACTTTCAAATGGATCTATAATAGCGCATTATAAAGACTACTGCTATACGTATCCTTACTAGACTTTTTCCATTCACTTGCAAGTCTGTTGAAAGTAACTAACACTTTTAAGACTTCGGGGAGTTAAAGTAAGTTAAGTGGGAAAAAAGACAACATCCGAAGTCATCCAACATACGGGATAACTATATCAATACCTTAATGGATCGAAGCGCGAGAAGTGCCACTGTTATGAAAGAACCCAGCATGAAAGACCACAAACGACTTCTACTTATTGATGATGACCCTAACCTCATCTTGCTGGTGAAGGATTACTTAGAGTTTCGGGGCTACGAAGTCATCACGGCTGCAAATGGCAGAGAAGCTCTGGATCTTCTAGAAACCGAAGTTCCAGATATGATCATCTGTGACGTGATGATGCCGGAAATGGACGGATACACTTTTGTCGAAGAAGTCCGCAAGACTGAACGAACTAGTTGGATTCCCGTTCTTTTCCTCTCAGCTAAAGGTCAAAGTGCAGACCGAGTTAAGGGGTTAAATAAAGGTGCTGACGTATATATGATCAAGCCCTTTGAACCTGAAGAACTCGTAGCACAAGTAGAATCCTCACTCAAGCAAACTGTGCGTTGGAAAGAACATCAAACCAAGGGTGGGGATAGCGGTTCTCGCATCCAAGTTCCTTTCGATGTCCAGTTAACCCCAACGGAACTGAAAGTAGTCCAGTTTGTCGCTAGGGGTTTAGCAAACCGCGAAATCGCTGAAGAATTAAATGTCAGTCAGCGAACTGTTGAAAGCCATGTGTCCAATATGTTGGGCAAAACCAATCTCCACAACCGTACTGAATTAGCACGTTGGGCGATTGAAAATCAAATGGCTTAAACAATTTTAGATTTTGGATTTTGGATTTTGGATGATTTATCTAAGGTCTAAAGTCCAAAATTTCTGATTTTGGATTGGGGAAAATTACGCTGGAGGCGGAAAATCTACATCTTCATAAAGTTGCCTCATTGTTCCTGCAAAGTTAATGCTGTGTAATTGAAATGAAGTTTCTTGTCCCACATAAAACTGTAATACCCAAAATCCATCTTCATTGCGGCGGAAACATTCAACTCTCGGTTTTTTCGTATTAATTAAAATATATTCTTGTAAAGTTTCTATAGTTTGATAATCAGCGAATTTGTCACCTCGATCAAATCTTTCGGTAGAATCAGATAAAACTTCGATTATTAAACAAGGAAATCTTTTATATCCTAGTGTTTCTTGATCACGGTTATCGCAAGTTACCATAATATCAGGATAAAAAAATCTATTTAAAGATTCAATTCTGGCTTTCATATCAGAAATATATACTCGACAACCAGAACCACGCACATGATTACGCAGTAGTGCAAACAAGTTTCCAGCAATGGTAACATGAGCGTCTAATGCGCCAGCCATTGCGTAAATATATCCATCAATATATTCATGCTTGACGGGGCTGTTTTCTTCTAATTCTAAATATTCTTCTGGAGTGATGTAGATTTGGGGAGAAGCAACCATATTTAAAACCTCACAAATTAAGATGTAGGCTTAACACTTGCTATAGCAGTTATTGGTTGGATGAAATACAATCGAGGGCGCAGTCCCTGCGCCCCTACAGGGTTTTCGATTTACTGACTGTATCTCATTCGAGTGCATACCGCCATATTGATGCTAAGTTAGGCATCTACAATAAATTATAGAACTAAAAAATTAGTTTAATCAAATCAAGTTGCAAAATTAAATTGAAAGTGGTTTTACCAAAAAACTAATAGTTCTCGTTGCTGCCATAAAATTAGCATTCCACTGAACAAAACAAAGGAGATAACCAGTCGCCGGAATTGTTTTTCACTGATTTTTTGCAAAACTAAATGTCCCAACCAGTTTCCAGGTATAGCAGCCAAACCAAGGACAATTCCATAACCAATATATGGCAATTTGAAAGCACCCAAAAAACTATAGACAAAAATCTTGACAATATGAACAATCACTCGATTTGTTGCCTGAGTTGCTAGTAATTCTTCTTTTTGTAAGCCATAGTTAATATAAAGTGGAGCTAATACAGGACCCATACTCCCTATTAATCCAGAGAAAAAAGCATAGGCAAAACCTGCTGGTAAAAAGTACCAAGCTTTGACTGAAAAAGATTTTTCTTCATTTTTAAAAAAGTAACTAGCAGCCGAAAAAATCAGAAATATAGCAACTAAAATACTTAACCAATCTAATTTAAGTTTTGTCAGTGTAAAAGCTCCCAAAATTCCGCCAAAAATTGCTCCGGGTAACTCCCATTTAACGACATCCCAATTAATTTTTTGCCAATACACAAATACTCGTTCACTGTTTCCAAATAGCCCACTAATAGTAATTACGGGAGCAATAGCTACAGCCCCTAGAAATATACTGACAATGGGCATAAGGATTAATGCACTTCCACCACCTGCTAGTAAACTGACAAACCATCCTACAATTCCAGCTAATGCTAACCAAAATATTGTCATAAATATTGAATAATATGTTAAACCGAATAAATCAGGCGCTTAGTTTTTACTCTACCTTATAAATGATTGACAAGTCTCAGACGATACAGGGTTGGCATGGTCAACTTAACTTAGTTTATGGTAATCGCCAAGATTCCACTCAGTTAATTTATAACCACCATCAAGCCCCATTAAAGGTACAACGCCCCTTTTACCCGGAAGGACAAGGAATTTGCCATAGTGTGATTTTACACACTGCTGGGGGCATTGTGGGGGGCGATCGCCTATCCTCTCATATTCACCTCCAACCCTATACAAACGCCTTGATTACTACAGCCGCTGCTGGTAAAATATATCGCAGTAATGGCTTACAAGCAAGACAAACCGTAAATATCCAAGTTGATGCTCATGCTTGTTTAGAATATTTGCCCCAAGAAACAATTTTATTTAATGGAGCAATTTACCGCCAAGATTTGCGGGTAGAATTAGCTCCAGGTGCGAGTTATTTAGGCTGGGAAATTACGAGATTTGGTAGAAGTGCTAGGGGCGAAAAGTTTTTAGAGGGAGAGATGCGATCGCACACGGAAATCTGGCAAAATGATATTCCCTTATGGATTGATAGACAAATCGTTCCCGGTAACGAAAAAGTATTTCACAGTCCTCATGGTTTAAGAGAACATCCCGTTGTTGGTAGTTTTATTTGTGTTGGTTTTCCTCTATCTCCAGAAATCATCAACCAAGCACGTTCTTTAATTATTCAAAACTCTGATGCTGGGGTAACTCGCTTACAACATGGATTTTTGTGCCGATATCGTGGTAATTCTACATCTGAAGTCAGGAGTTGGTTTACAAATATTTGGCAAATGTTACGAGTATCTTGTCTAAATCGTGGTAATTGTATTCCTAGAGTCTGGCAAATTTAAACGAACCACAGAGACGCAGAGAACGCAGAGGAGAGAACAATGCAGCTTACACCCCAAGAAAAAGATAAATTATTAATTTTTACTGCTGCTTTAGTAGCGGAGAGAAGGAAAAATAGAGGTTTAAAATTGAATTATCCTGAAGCAGTCGCTTTTATTTCTGCTGCTATTTTGGAAGGTGCAAGAGATGGTCAAACTGTGGCAGATTTAATGAGTTATGGCACGACTTTATTAACTCGTGATGATGTCATGGAAGGTGTACCAGAAATGATTCATGATGTTCAAGTAGAAGCCACATTTCCTGATGGTACAAAGTTGGTAACTGTACATAATCCGATTCGTTAGAAAAGATTAAAATAGGAGAAGGTACAAATCTAGGAAAAACAATATGAGATTAAAATCAGTTAATATTCAAGGTTATCGTCCTTTTAGAAATTTTGAAGCACAGTTACAACCACTAGAAATTATTGTTGGTGCTAATGGTGCTGGTAAATCAAGTTTGTTTGAATTTCTCAAATTTTTGCGAGATAGTCTTTATCAAGATATCCCTCCAGAAATTATTTCTGGTTCTATTGGTCAGCAGATTTTTCATATTCCAGGACTAGCTAAGTTCCAATGGGACATTGAAATTGATACAGGTCTTCCAACTGGTATTAGATATCTAGGAGAACTTATGGGTCCGGTTGGTCGAACTCAAGTTTCCTACGAAAGAGTAGAATCATCTCAACCTTTTAGTGATAGATACAGTAGTCCATACATATATATGGATATTCAAGGTAATAAAGGTGTAATTAGAGAACCTGGAGAAACAGGATTTACAACATTAACATCAGATAAATTAACACAGGATATTGCTTTAAAGCGTTCTAATCAACTGACGCTAAATGCAATGACAAATCCATCACTGGAAGCATTATATAACTTACGTGAATATATTCGTGATTGGAGATTTTATAGTTCCTTCAATATAGCAAGTCAGAAAATTCGTCAATCAGTTCCCATTGAACAAGAACCGATTTTACATGAAAATGCAGGTAATTTAAGTTCAGTTCTTTTTTCCTTAATGACTGAACATCGTCCAGCATTTGATGAATTACAACAACATTTACGTTCTGTAATTCCTGGTTTTAAAGGTTTAACAGTAAAAGCACGTGGTGGACCAGGAGAAGTGATCGCTTTTTGGCAAGAATCAGGTGTTGATGATGAGTTAAGTCTTGCTGACTTATCAGATGGAATTTTGCGGTTAATTTGTTGGATTTGTCTATGTGTACAACCAAATCCACCATCTTTAATTTGTATTGATGAACCAGACCAAGGTGTTCATCCTCGGACATTACCTGTTTTAGCTGCTTTATTTGAAAAAGCCTCTGAACGCACTCAAATTTTATTAGCAACGCATTCGTCTTATTTTCTCACACAATTTGCTATTTCGCAAATTGCCGTACTCAGAAAAGAAAAAGGGGAAGCAAAATTTATTAAACCTGGAAATTCTCCGGTATTAATTGATATGCTTGATGATTTTGGTGCAGATGAATTAGAACAATTACACCGTAGCGATGAATTAGAGAGACTTCCATGAGAGTTGAAATTTATGTAGAGGGGACATCTGATAAATATGCAATGGAGGCACTATTAGCACCTTTAATTGACCAGAAATTACAGCAAGGTATTAGTATCAAATTTTTTGCAGTTAAGGGAAATGATAATGATAAAGGAGGAGATGCTAAGAAAGATTTATTAACAAAGACACCAACTAAAGCAGTCAATATTATCTGCAATCAGCCAGATTCAATTGTGGTAATTATGCCAGACCTATATCCCAAAAATAAAGGCTTTGAACATGAAACAATTGAAGAACTAGAAAATGGGATTTCAAATACGTTCAATCAGGTATTAGAGTCTAAAGGAATTAATGATAATCGCTTAAAAGAGCGTTTTCGAGTTTTTTGCTTTAAACATGATTTAGAATCCTTAATTTTAGCTGCTGAATCCCAATTAATAACTGTACTGGGCGTGAACTCTCTTTCTGTAACATGGACAAAACCAGTTGAGGAACAAAATCACAATATTCCCCCGAAAGATATTGTAGAAAAAATTTTTCGAGAATGTGGTAAAAAATATAAAGGTTCTGTGGATGCACGCAGAATATTAGAAAGTGCAAGATATCAAGATATAGCCGAACTATGCCCTCAAGCTTTCAGACCGTTTGTAGAGTTTTTAGAAAACCTTTAAAGTAGGAAAAAATTATGATCCCTGGAGAAATTATTACCCCCATAGGTGAAATAGAACTGAATGCAGGTCGTCCAACTACCAAAATAATAGTGGCAAATACAGGAGACAGACCAATTCAAATAGGATCACACTTTCACTTTTACGAAGTCAATAACGCGTTAAACTTCCATAGAGAAAAAACACGAGGAATGCGATTAGATATTCCCGCCGGCACAGCCGTCAGATTTGAACCAGGAGACGAAAAAGAAGTTACTCTAGTTCCTCTCGTTGGTACAGGCCAAATTTACGGCTTCAACAACAAAATTGACGGAAACCTCTAAAATTCTCTCTTTCCCTCTGCGTCTAAAGCGTGATAAAAAAAGGATAAAAATATGCCCTACAAAATGAACCGCCAAGCCTACGCCGATACCTTCGGACCAACAGTAGGAGACAGAATTAGATTAGCCGACACAGAACTATTTATAGAAGTAGAAAGAGACTTTACAACCTACGGTGACGAAGTGAAATTTGGTGGGGGAAAAGTCATTAGAGATGGGATGGGACAATCCCCAATTTCTAATCATGATGGTGCAGTAGATTTAGTTATTACTAATGCTTTAATTCTCGATTGGTGGGGAATTGTCAAAGCAGATATTGGCATTAAAGACGGCAAAATTTATAAAATTGGTAAAGCCGGCAATCCCTATATTCAAGACAATATAGATATTATTATTGGACCGGGAACAGAAGCTTTAGCCGGTGAAGGAATGATTCTCACTGCGGGGGGAATAGATACCCACATCCATTTTATCTGTCCCCAACAAATTGAAGTCGCTATTGCTTCCGGTATTACTACCATGATTGGTGGTGGGACAGGCCCAGCTACGGGAACAAATGCCACAACTTGTACCCCTGGACCCTGGAATATGTACCGAATGTTGCAAGCTGCTGACGCTTTCCCTGTTAACTTAGGATTTCTGGGCAAAGGTAACACCAGTCAACCCCAAGGACTGATAGAACAAATCGAAGCCGGGGCAATGGGATTGAAACTCCATGAAGATTGGGGAACAAATCCAGCCACAATTGATACTTGTTTAACCGTTGCTGATGAATATGATGTGCAAGTAGCAATTCATACTGATACTCTAAACGAAGCCGGCTTTGTGGAAGATACAATTGCCGCTTTTAAGCATCGTGCTATTCACACCTACCATACAGAAGGGGCTGGAGGAGGACACGCACCAGATATTATTAAGGTTTGTGGACAAAGTAACGTTTTGCCATCTTCTACTAATCCTACCCGTCCTTACACTGTCAATACTCTAGATGAACATTTAGATATGTTGATGGTATGTCATCACTTAGATGCAGCTATTCCTGAAGATGTATCTTTTGCTGAATCCCGTATCCGTCGAGAAACGATCGCTGCGGAAGACATTCTTCACGATTTAGGCGCGTTTAGTATGATTGCTTCCGACTCCCAAGCAATGGGGCGTGTCGGTGAGGTAATCATTCGGACTTGGCAAACGGCACATAAAATGAAGGTGCAAAGGGGAAGACTTGCTGGTGATAGTCATGCCGATAATTTACGAGCCAAACGTTATGTTGCTAAATATACAATTAATCCGGCAATCACTCATGGTATTTCTGAATATGTGGGGTCAGTAGAAGCGGGAAAATTAGCCGATTTGTGTTTGTGGAAACCTGCTTTTTTTGGTGTCAAACCGGAAATTGTGATTAAAGGTGGCATGATTGCTTGGTCACAGATGGGTGACGCTAATGCTAGTATTCCCACACCCCAACCTGTATATATGCGACCGATGTTTGGCAGTTTTGCGGGTGCTAGAAATGCGACATCATTAACTTTTGTGTCTCAAGCTGCTTTGTCCAGAGAAATTCCTCAACAATTAAAACTAGGGAAATTAGCGATCGCAGTTTCAGGAACTCGTCAAATCACTAAGCGAGATATGAAATTAAATGATGCTTTACCCGAAATTGAAGTAGATCCAGAAACCTACGAAGTTCGCGCAGATGGTGAATTATTAACTTGTGAACCAGCAACCATTTTACCAATGGCACAAAGATACTTTCTGTTTTAGAAACCCTCCAGATTGAGAATTATTTTATTTCCCAAATTTTGAGTTCCTAATCAACATTTAAGATATCACCGCTGATAATCTAAGTAGGTGAACACAATAAAAATTGGTGTCAACTTAAGCTACAGATAGATAGGTTATTTGTTTGGCTGACAGCCCCGCCCAGAAACGCCACGCTATCATTCCCAGGCGGGTTTTACGGGAATATTCGGTAAGCATAAAGCTCAGTGGCTAAAGCCGCTGAGAGTGTCCTTATTTGAGAATAGGGCGATCGCCTTATCAGTGGCTTGTTTAAGATTCCGAAAACAGACAATATTTCCCTGAGAGTGTCAATAGGTATTTTGGGTTGAGAAAGTCATCAGGTTCGCAACTTAATCAATTGTCCGAGATTTCCACGGTAATGGATCAACAGATTGTCCGTTCACATACAAACCCCAGTGTAAGTGCGGTCCAGTAGATGCACCAGTTGAACCGACTGCACCAATTTTTTGCCCTGCTTGCACAAAATCACCTTCCTTGACATCTATACGACTTAGGTGCATGAAAATGCTGATAACTCCCTGACCGTGATCAATGCCTACTACATTACCATGAACCCGGAATCCTTGGGATACTTTACCCACTAAAGCAACTCGTCCAGCCGCTGGGGTAATTACGGTTGAACCCACTGCACCTGCGTAGTCTTGTCCACGATGGTAGTAGTCTTTGGCAAATTCACCATTGTAGTAACGACGGACTCCATATTTAGTGGATGTTCTCCCAGCATTGGGGGTAAGAAAAGCACCATTCCAATATTTTTCTGGTGTCTGTAGGGCTTTTAATTCTTTTACGCGCTTGAGTTCGTACTCGGTAGCATTAACTCCAGCTTTTCCAGGTGGTAGGGTAATCCGTTGAACGGGAAATTGGCGATCGCGCACCTTTACTGATAAATTTTGTTCTTGTCCATTTTCGGAAACTTTAATGGTTCTCACTCCAGCCTTTTCTAAGGGAGTTGTAGGCACAAAAGAACGATATTTACGAGGTGCAATTTCAAAGGCTGGATATATTTTTTCCCCCACTGTTACAGTAGGATTGCTGGTTTTTTCTGGGGTATTTGCCTCAATGACAACGGAAATTGTATCTCCCAATTGAGGATTTTTAGGTAATACTTGTACTTCTAAAGCCTTTGCTGATGAGCTTAAAGCAATGGGAAAGGCAGCAATTATGCCTATAAACATTTTGGCAGGATTGATAATACTAAAACCTGACAATTTATTCTCTGGATTAATAGGGTTACGCATGATAGTCATAGGCTGATCAACAAATTTTTTGCGGCTGTTAATTAACAGACTAATTTATTGTAGTTAATGTTTCGCCGCAAAGTTAATAAATAAGTAGTCTGGCAAAATAAATTGTATATTTGGAGAGGAAATAGGTAACAGATCAGGAATATAGAGATTTTTGTGTCCTCAGTGAGTTATAATTACGGTATAAACTGGAAATTAAATTATGAATTATTAAGCTCCCATACCTGAATATTTTTTCAGTCCTCTGCGCCATAAAAAACGATTGGCACCAAAAAATATAAGAAACCAGCCTGAGATTGATAGAAATCCTCTGGTTAAATCTACAGGTAGTCCTACTAAAATACTAGCTGGAAAATTAATCATATAAGGAAAAGGTGTGAACATAACTATGTTTCTAATGTTTTCTGGAAAAACATCTAAAGGTGCTATCAAACCTGATAAAAATACAAAAAACAACAACCATAAATTTTCCAAAGCTGCGGCTCTTTCTGTCCAAAATGCAAACATAGCAAAGGTATATTGAATGATAAATCTTAAAGCAAAAACCATAATTACTGCTAAGATAAATAGAAATAAGTTAGTTATACTTGGCAACCAAAAGGCTTGAGGATAGAGAACAAAAAAGAGTGCTGCTAAAAGCAATACAAAAGGCATTCTAGCGACTCTTTCAGCCAGATGGTTGGCAACATGGTGCCAAACCGGATCTAAAGGCTGTAATAATTTTGGTGAAAGTTTACCTTCCAATACTTCTTTTTCAAAATCATAAATTACCCAGACAACGGTGATTTGCCTAGCCAGAAAAACTGCGAAAAAATATCGAGCGAAGTCTACAGATTTAAAAGCAAATTTACCACTATCAGCAGCTTGTATCCAAATACCCATCATGATAATTGGTAAAGAACCAGCTAAAACCCAGAAGATTAATTCGGATCTATATTCCAGCAGATTAGCATAATATACTGATAGCAAAGTTAAGGATTTTTTAACAATTTTTTTCATAGTTATCAATGGTTAAATCCTCTTTGAAAAACCCTACCAATTACCTCTTCTATTGGTGGTTCTGTAACTGTTAAATCTATCACTTCTAAATCGGCTAAAATCTGAGAAACAGTGCGAGTCATGGTTTCTTGTTGGACAATAAATCTCACTGCTCTTCCTTCTAGCATTTGCACATCACCATAGGACATAAGTTTTTCTAGTGGTAATTCTTGAGCTAATTCGACATAAATTTCTCGATAAGGAGCAAAATTTTCTAATAATCCATCTAATCTACCATCGTACATGAGTTTTCCTTGATGAATTAATAACACCCGTTCACACAAAGCTGTAATATCAGCCATGTAATGACTTGTTAATAATATTGTGGCTCGATATAGCTGATTATATTCTTTTAAAAAGTTACGCACTCCTACTTGAGCATTAACATCTAATCCTAAAGTTGGTTCATCTAGAAATAAAACTTGGGGACGGTGTAAAAGTGCTGCTAACAGTTCAGCTTTCATCCGTTCACCTAATGATAATTTGCGGACGGGTTGGGTTAATTTACCTTCTAAAGCCAGCATTTCTGTTAGTTCTCCAACTCGACGTTGAAATTCTTTATCAGAAATATTATAAACTGCGGCGTTAATTCTGAGAGAATCTAATGCCGGTAAATCCCAAATTAATTGCTGTTTTTGTCCCATCACTAAGGTGATTTTTTGCAAAAATGCTTCTTGACGATTAAAGGGAATAAATCCACCGACTTTAACCGTACCTTCAGAAGGATGAATTAATCCTGTTAGCATTTTTAGGGTGGTAGTTTTGCCAGCACCATTAGGACCTAAAAATCCCACTATTTCTCCGGTTTCAATGGTGAAAGTGATATCCTGAACGGCAGGAATTGAGCGATAGGTGCGACGGAAAAAATGGTTAATTGTTCCCTGAATACCTGGTTGTTTTGTGGATACAGGATAGAATTTATTGAGTTTTTCTGCTATAATCATTGACATGAAAAATTTATTTCCTTCTGCCTGATAACGTTGAGTTTCTTCCCTCTAAATAATAATCACACAAATTGCCAGAAAAAGTCGGTCTTGAGGAGGAGGATCATTTTTTTCTAAATTTTCTAATTCCTGATTATTTTCTAGTTAATCTATTCTTACTTCTCTTTAATTCTTCGTCCTGACTCCTGGACTCCTGACTCCTATTTCTATAAGGTGATAGAAGTCACAGATATATATGATTAACATAATCTCAGAGAAATTACAGGAATATCCGGTAAGCGTAAAGCTCAGTGGCTAAAGCCGCTGAGAGTGTCAATATGTTGGGATGATTGACATTAACTGAACTCTAGGCAGTCATCTATGACAGCCTACTATCAGTCTGTCATTTTTTGTTGTTTGCTAATATCATAACTTGTGATAAGTATAACATATCCCCACAACTAGTACATCATGGCGTAAATAAAGCAACCATTTTTAAGCCTTGTAATCAATAGACATCTCCAGAAATTAAAGATACTTGGACTGAAAAACCTGTAGAGACGTTATATGGAACTTCTCTACAATCTTTTTTGGAGATGTCTAATCAAATTTTCAGAGCTTTTAATAGTCATGCTATTTACGCCGCAGTGTACTAGTTAATAACCTGACAAATATTTGCCATAGCTACTACCAACTTTAGGGAATTCAAGACTTTTAAACAGGGTTTTGATTATGACATCGCTTGAATGATGTAATCAAAGTAAGGTGCAGTTTCCCCAGCGTCTTCTGCATTTAATAAATCCAAGGACGCTTGTTTGAGAGAGGCGATCGCTTCTACCATTCCAGGTACAGGAACGCCTAGAGAGTTGTACATTTCCCGCACACCAACCAAACCAATTTTTTCAATAGGTTCTTTGTCACCAGCAAGTACACCGTAAGTAATGAGGCGTAAGTACCAGCCAAAGTCCCGAATACACAAAGCCCGTTGTTTTTCACCGTAAGCATTACCACCGGGGGCGATAAAGTCAGGGCGTTTTTGCCAAAGTTTTTTGGTGGCTTCTTGAACGATCTTTTTCTCGTTTTCGGAAAGGGTGGCGGCGATTCTTGTGCGCTGCACACCTGTTTCCAAAAATGCTTTGATGTTTTTGAGTTCGCCACTGCTGGGGTAACGCAGTTCGTCGTCAGCTTGGAGAATAACTTGGCTAATTACAGTCATGATTATCTAAATGAACTGAAATATTTATATCTGCTAGTTTACCGACTTAAAGGGACATTCGTGAAGTGTATGGGAAGATAGAGATAAATTAATTTACAAAAAAATGGGCTAAAAGCCCCGAAATTAAAACCTACAGCAAATTGTCATCAAACCCGGAAAAAGAACCCCACCCCCAACCCCCTCCCCGCAAGCGATGAGGGGGTTAAGATGTACCTTATATGATTGGAAATCGCTGTAAAAATCCTAAATACTCTTAAATTCTAATGTTTTTTAATCCGGAAATGAAAGCCGTGTGGGGGATTTATCCCCTAGTGACTTATGGTGTTACACTATTTGTAACAGGAAAGGTAATCAACCTGTATAAAAACCTAACTACCTAACGGTAATTTGTACCTTGACAATTAGATCTATGCGTTTCTACTGCATTGTTCTAGCTTCTTCCTAGCAGTAGTTAAAAGATTTATAGGGACTAGTAGTCTGTCAACCCGAAAATGACGGGTGAAGGCAAGCAGGGGGAGAAGAGGGGCAGGGGGGGCAGGGGAGGGAAGAACAGAAGTTTTTTCCGATCATTACCCGTCAAAATAAATTTGACAGACCACTAGACAAATCAGAATTTTGAAACTTTCTCGTTTCAAGTTAAACAGGACTTGCAGTAATGCAACTACGGTCGGGCAGACCGAAAGTTAACGCTTGGGGAGAGTCCCACCTCTGGGTTAGACAACGCAAGGAATCTAGTTTAAGTGGTCTCGTCGAACCAAGAATCCCCGTGTCTTGAGACCGGGGAGTGTCAAAATTTCACATTGGGCAACTTCCGCTTCCTAGTGAGAAAGTTCCCTGTTCTCTAGCAACTGACTAATGACTAATATAATGTGGCGACAAGATGAAATTATTGAACTGGAAATTACTGATTTAAGCGACACTGGGGATGGTGTGGGACGCTTTGAACAGAGGGTGGTTTTTGTTCCTGATACTGTTCTGGGCGATCGCCTACTTGTTAAACTATTCAATGTTAAGCCAAAATATGCCTATGGTCAGGTGCAAGAATTATTGCAAGCCTCGCCTCAACGGGTGCGTCCCAGTTGTATTGTCGCTGATAAATGTGGTGGTTGTCAGTGGCAACATATTAATTATGACTACCAATTAATCGCCAAACACAATCAAGTAACTCAAGCTTTAGAAAGAATTGGCGGTTTTGTGAATCCACAGATAGATCCCGTCTTAGTAACTGCTGCATCCTTCGGCTATCGCAACAAAGTCACCTATCCTATCGGTAGGTCAGCCACAGGTCATGTCCAAGCTGGATATTATCACAAAGGTACTCATAAATTAATCAACTTGAATCAATGCCCCGTCCAAGACCAGCGATTAAATCCCCTATTAGCTGAAGTAAAATTGGATATTGAAAAGCAAGGTTGGTCAATTTATGACGAAACCCGACATAAAGGCTTAATTCGCCATTTGGGTTTACGCATTGGTCGTCGCACAGGAGAAATGCTGCTAACTTTGGTCGTCAAAGATTGGAATTTACCAGGAATTGAAACCCAAGCACAGCAATGGTTACAGCGTTATCCTGAGTTAGTTGGTGTGTCACTTAACCGCAATAGCGATCGCACAAATGCTATATTTGGATCAGAAACCCGTTGTCTAGCTGGAACCCCCCACCTCCAAGAAAAATTCGCCGGACTAGATTTTCAAATCGGACCAGATACATTTTTCCAAGTGTACACAGAAACAGCCGAAGCACTCCTAGCAGTAATTCAGTCAGAACTGAACCTACAAGGAGATGAAATCCTCATTGATGCCTATTGTGGTATAGGAACATTAACTTTACCCCTAGCCAAACAAGCACGGCACGTCACAGGGTTAGAATTGCAATCCACAGCAGTACAACAAGCAACTATCAATGCCAAAGAAAATGGAATCAATAATGTCACATTCCAAGTAGGCGCAGTAGAAAAGATTCTCCAGAATTTGGAAATTATCCCAGATGTCGTCTTACTTGATCCGCCCCGCAAAGGATGTGAAGCTAACGTTATTAAAACATTAAGAAACCTGAAACCATCTCGAATTGTTTACGTCAGTTGTAAAGTAGCCACCCTCGCCCGTGACCTCAGATTACTTTGCGAAGATGGGCTATATAAACTCACAAGAGTGCAACCTGCCGACTTTTTTCCTCAAACTGCCCATGTAGAAGCAGCCGCTTTTCTAGTCCTGTCGGAAAATGATCAGAATAGTTAATTCTTTCTAAAAATAAAAATCAGAAATTTGTACTCTAGTGGATACTCATAATGGTAAAATGGAATTACATAAAAATAGAAACTCATTTTGTTTTAAAGAAATCGAAGCTGTATAGAATCTGAAGGAAGAGATTAAATTGTGTTAAATACAAACTAGCAGCTAATCAGAGCGTCCTGCCCATTCTGTTTAAAAATAGCAATTCTTATTCATCTAGCAAATGAACGGATTGACTTTAGCAAGTTGTACATCAACAATATGAATTCTCATTCCCAGTTATCGGCCAAGAGCATTTTTATAAATTTAGTTTTACAGACTCAAGTTTGAAGGCAGCATGGCTACCTAATTTTTATCAGAATGCCTGAAAAAGCTTTCCTGATGTCTAGCTAAATAAAAGCTACGGGGTTTCTCTTGTGATTACCATTTCTCTTCGTCCAGTTGGGCGTTATTGGGGGACAATTAGTTTTGCCTCCACCCTCTATCTTTGTCCAATCCTAGATTTACTCTTGAACGATATTCCCGTAAAATTACAATCGGAACTACGACTAGGACTCCAAGAAGCCCTAGTAAATGCCGCTAAACATGGGAATAATCTTGATCCCGGCAAATTAGTCGTAGTTCAGTTCTCATTAATAAATAATCAGTATTGGTGGATTATCTCAGATCAGGGCAGCGGTTTCACACCCTCCCTCGAAGATCATAGTGATCCCGATGACTATTTACCACCAGACGAAGCAGAAAGTGGGCGGGGTATGTCCTTACTGCATCAGATTTTTGATCAAGTAAAATGGAATGGCAAAGGGACAGAACTTACCCTTTGTAAGCAAGTAGAAAGCCGTCGTTTACTATCTTTGCGAAGATAAGAGGGGGCAGGGGGCAGGGAACAGGGAACAGGGAACAGGTGACAGGGAACAGGTGCTACGCCACGGGGACAGGTGCTACGCCACGGGGACAGGGAACAGGTGAGAGCTATTTCTTTATTACCTCGCGCTGATGTCCGTGCGTGGGGCAAGGAGGGGCGGAGATTGACTTATCTAGCCAGCCTACAGCCTGTTCTAGCCTAGCCTGTGCTTCTTGGGGTTCATTTTTGACCAAAAACACCATTGCGGCGGCTGCCTGTTCACTAGCGCGAGCATTGCGATTAGACTTGAGGCGATGCCAATCATCGGGAGAGATACTCAACCGTTCCATGAGTGCCTGTGCTAGTTCTAGAGTGCTGATTTCATTTAGTTGATTAGTTTGTGACATAAGACTAAGTGCCGAGTTAAGAGTAAAAGTTATGATTTAACCATCATAGCTAATGATTAATCACCAATGACTAATTTAGAGGAAAATTCCCAGCCAGATTTTGCACAGGAATTAGAGGAAATAGAGGCTGAACTCCAATTCTTGAAAGATAGATATGCTCAAGTGCAAAAAGATCAACAACAAAAGGCACAATGGCAACAAGAATTAAAAAATTTAAAGGAAAATAGAAAGCAGACTCCAGAAATTAAAGCCGAGTTAAATCGCCTTCAAAAACAATTAGAAGTATTAGAAATCAACCTAGAAAGCCAGTTGTTTTCTTGGGTAAGTCTGAAAAGACCTTTTTGGCAAGCTATTCGTTTTGGCGGTTTAGGTGTTATTATAGGTTGGTTATTAAAATCTTGGGTTGGTTGATTTAAAAGATCCCCGACTTCTTTAAGATCCCCGACTTCTTTGAGAAGTCGGGGATCTGAAATTCTTTAAAAAATACAAATTGTAGAAAATGCTAAATCCTCGTATTGCAGAAATATTAAGAAGTGGTAAACCAGAACAAACTTTGGTAGTCCAAGGTTGGGTAAGAACAAAACGCGAATTAAAAGGATTTGCATTTTTGGAAGTTAATGATGGTTCATCTTTAGGTAATTTACAAATTGTCATTAATCAAGATTTACCAGACTATCAAGGAATATTAAAACAGATCAATACAGGTGGTTCTATAGAAGTATCAGGAGTCCTAGTAGCTTCTCAGGGTAAAGGACAAAGAATAGAATTAAAAGCAGATACAGTGAAAGTATACGGAGATGCTGATCCTGATACTTATCCTCTGCAAAAGAAACGCCATTCCTTTGAGTTTCTCCGAACCATAGCCCATTTACGTCCGCGAACTAACTCCTTTGGTGCAGTATTTCGAGTCAGAAATGCTTGCGCGATCGCTATTCACCAATTTTTTCAACAACGGGGTTTTTTATGGGTACATACTCCCATTATTACCGCGAGTGATTGTGAAGGTGCGGGTGAATTATTTAGTGTGACCAATTTCAATTTAAAGAATGTTCCTAAAACAGAAAACCAAGAAATTGATTATAGCCAAGACTTCTTTAGTAAACCTGCATATTTAACAGTCAGTGGCCAATTAGAAGCCGAAATTATGGCAATGGCTTTTACTAATGTCTATACTTTTGGTCCCACATTCCGGGCTGAAAATTCTAATACTTCTCGTCACTTAGCCGAATTTTGGATGGTTGAACCAGAAATGGCTTTTTGTGATTTAGAAGGTGATATGGATGTAGCTGAGGAGTTTCTCAAACACATTTTTAAATATGTGATGGAAACCTGTCCCGAAGACATGGAATTTTTTAATGAACGGATTGATAATACTGTTTTAGAAACTGCCAATAATATTATTAACAATCAGTTTGCACGATTGACTTATACAGAAGCAGTCAAACTTTTAGAAAAAGCTGATGTTAAGTTTGATTACCCTGTGAGTTGGGGTGCAGATTTACAATCAGAACATGAACGCTATTTAGCTGAACAATTGTTCAAAAAGCCGGTCATTGTTACAGATTATCCTGCCCAAATTAAAGCTTTTTATATGCGGTTGAGTGATGATGAAAAAACCGTCCGGGCTATGGATATTCTCGCACCGAAAATAGGCGAAATTATTGGTGGTTCACAACGGGAAGAAAGACTTGATGTTTTAGAAAAACGGGTATTAGCACAGGGTATGAAACCAGAGGATTTGTGGTGGTATTTAGATTTACGTCGTTATGGTACTGTTCCCCACGCTGGTTTCGGTTTGGGGTTTGAAAGATTGGTGCAATTTATGACGGGTATGGGAAATATTCGGGATGTGATTCCCTTTCCTCGCACACCACAAAGCGCGGATTTTTAATTATTTTAACGTGAATTCATTGAACCTCACCCCAACCCCTCTCCGACGCGGAGAGGGGCATATTGGTTTGTTTTTAGCAAATTTTTGGCTATCTATTTTCTATCCTCCTGGATTATAAATTATCCAAGGTTTTAATTGGCGATCGCACCATTTACCCGCAACTAACTCTGTCACTAAAGGTGTAATCATAAATTTAGCTGGAAAACCCCCCAATACATCCACTCGCACACAAGAATAAGGCTGTTTACTCTCAAAACCACTCCCACTCCGTCCCACATACAACAGCGAATCAGCAACCTTACGAATGGCAAGATCCCCATTATTATTGAAAGTTTCCAGCAATTCTCCTCCTTCTTGACGTTGACGACGAAGACGACGACCACTACCACCGGCAATAATATAATTAATATAAGAATCTGCGTGTCCTGTATTAACAGTTTGCAAATGCTCAAAACAATGTGCGTGTCCGCTGAATATTATATCTACTATTGGGCGTTTCTGAGTTATATTACCTAAACTTGTCGCCACCTCATCAAAAACATCCCGTAACCGATGACGAACCGCTAAAGTTTGCCTTTGATTCCATTTACTACCTTCCGTCACATAAGGTGGATGATGGAAAAATATTACCCGTCCTCTAACTGCGTCATTCTGCCAAGATGCAATTAACTTTTCTTTTAACCAAGTCAATTGTTCAAAATCAACATTAGTATTTGTATGAGAATCTAATTGCTTTTCAATATCAATTTTCACTTCATTGATTTGGTCTAATTTTGCCCCAAGTTCAGCCAATAATTCCGCGTCATCAGACTTTTCAGGATTGAGTTTGTCACATTCCGTCAAAATCCGTAATTCTTCCTTGTCAATTTCCTGACGACGTTGCCCTAATTCCCGACGGAAATCATCCCCAGCTTGGTTATGAGGTAAAGGATCTGGAGTATTGAAAGTATTAGAATCTAAGGCAAAAAAGTCAATACCACCGTAACAAAAATTATAATACCGATTGGGTAAACGAGTAAAATTTCCTGGCTGATAACGCAAACATTTACCAGTACCAGTTTGAGCGTTGTAATGCTGTTTTAAATATCCTTCTAAGTCACTTGGAGAAACTGCCGCCAAATAATCTAAAAATGCCCTAGCATAAGCATCACCTTGATTTGAACCATACCAACCAATCTCAATATCTTTATAACGCAACATCCGCCGCAAAGGCAAAGTTGGACCAGTTAACAACCGATAGAGTAAAGGCACATCATAGTAATCATGATTCCCCAGCACTGGTAAAATCGGCAACTTAAATACCATCTGATCATAAGCAATATTTTGAGGCTGATGACCACCAACCAAAAATTCCCGATAAGGTTCAATAAAATTAGCTGGGTAATATTCACGAGAACCCACCATATAAATCACATCACCAGTGTGCAGCACAAAGCGGCAATCATTACCATGATTTACCATCATTTTGGCAACTTCCCGTTGGGGATGGTGTCCAGAATAGGACTTAGTGCCAGTATCACCCATCACCATAAACGAAAAATCTGGACTTTCTGAGTTGCCATCATCTATCACCATGCAGGTTTGGTCAATTCCCTGCTGTAAAATACTCGAATGCTGCCAGCGCACCCGTTGTTTCATCTTTTGAATTTTGACAGAAATCGGTGGTTCAGAAATCAATTTCATAGGAAATAATATTGTCAGAAATGGCTAACGCCACGCTACGCTATCAGGATATCCAGGATTTAAGGATTAACAGGATTACGGTTTAAAGGCGTTGCTGAATCGAGGTATTAAATTCCCAAATTGAACCTTTAAAACTCAAACCTCAGTGCGTCTACTCTTCGAGATCACGAAGCGTGATTGCGCCTTTGCGTGAGACTAAAATTCATACCCTTAATCAGCAACGCCCGGTTTAAATTAGTCCGCGTAGGCGGACTTTGTTTGTGTAGCTGCGACTTCTAGTCGCCTAATATTGATAAACTAGCGAAAACCTGTTTCACCAATTGCTGAGTTTTATTTTCTAATTGTTGCCAATCCACATCCCCATATTCATCAATTAAGCTAGTATCAATATTAACTGCTGTATTCTCTGGACTATAATTCAGAAAACATAATTGATAACACAAATCCCACAAATCTAGATTGACTTGTTGTCCATTACGTTGTAAAAGCAAATGATATCCTGCATGGGGCATAGGTAAACTCGCCAGAGTTTTTCTAATTTCCTCCGCTTGTATGGGTGTTGCGGTTTCTATTTCTTGTACCAACTGAGTTACCAAGGCTTTGGTTTCATCAGGGGTATTAGCAGGCCAAGTTAATACATCTTGATAAGTGCCTTGCCAATCAGATATATCCAACTGCTTGCGAAGATTATCAATCACACGAATGAACGCAGGTTGCATCAAGATTTCAGCTTGTTGCCATGAGGTAGAATTAGTTATCTTAGGTGGCATAGCTAGTCAATAGGGATACTGATCGTAAAATTAACAATTTGGTTCAATAAAAAAACTATACTTCATAGCGATCGCCAAAGTAGTTAAGCTGTCAGGCATTTAAATTGCTGGTTGAGACGAGGGAATTTTTCTTCTGTTTTCTTTCCTCTTTACTCCTGACTGCTGACATAATTTAAATCTTTTCTCAAGATACCTGATTTTAGAAAGAGAAATTTGGAGATATTGACTACTAGCGGGAAAATTAAGCTGTAAAGCTGGGGAGGGAAATTATGATAGGCAAATTACTAGATCATCGCTACCAAGTCATTCGCGTCTTGGCGACAGGGGGATTTGGTCAAACCTATATTGCCCAAGATACCAGACGGCCAGGCAATCCCATCTGCGTGGTTAAACACCTGAAACCAGCTAATTCTGACCCTAACATCTTTGTTACTGCTAAACGCCTGTTTAATAGCGAAGCAGAAACGTTAGAAAAATTGAGTAACCATGACCAAATACCCAGACTTCTTGCCTATTTTGACGAAAATAAGGAATTCTTTCTAGTTCAAGAATTTATTGACGGTCATACTCTCAATGAAGAACTTATCCCTGGACAGCCTTGGAGTGAAGCCCAAGTCATGCAAATGCTGCTGGAAATCTTGAGTATTTTAGAGTTTGTTCACCAGGAAGGTGTGATTCACCGCGACATTAAGCCAGATAATATTATTCGCCGTGCGGCTGATTATAAATTAGTTTTAGTAGATTTTGGTGCAGTTAAACAATTGCGTTGGCCTTGCCCGCCGCAGGCATCGCCCTTGGTTATGGTCGGCGGACAGCAAACAGCTACAGTAGCCATTGGCACACCTGGCTATATGCCGACAGAACAGGGACAAGGTAAACCCCGTCCTAATAGTGATATTTACGCTTTAGGGATTATCGCCATTCAGGCATTAACAGGAGTCCCAGCTAGTCAATTACAAGAAGATCCAGATACAGGGGAAATTAACTGGCAACATTTAATTCCTGTGAATCCTGGTCTAGTCGCAATTTTAACGAAAATGGTACGTTACCATTTCAAAGAACGTTATCAAACAGCAACGGAAGCTTTACAAGCTTGTCAAGAGTTGGTAAATATCACCCCCGAACTTGCCCAACCTTCCGTATCTCCTCAAATTATTTATCAGTCTCCGCAAAATCTAGCTTCAAGATTTACACAGAAAACAATGGCGGTTTCGCCCGCTAATCATGTTCCTGTTCAACCTGCACCTCAACAATATATTCCCCAAGAATCTAATAAACCAGATCCTTTACCTTTATTAATTGGCATATTATTAGTTGGTAGTGTAGCCGCTTTATTTACAAATGTATATCCCAATTTTAAGAGTTTAACTGGTAATCCAACGGGAGAAAAAACCAAATTAACAAATAACTGTATGGCTGTAGTTGCAGCTAATTCTAATATCCGGTCTGAACCCAGTGCCATCAATTCTGATAATATTTTGAAAACCTTGGGTACAGCTAGTGAATTTGAGGTGACAGGTAAACGCACAAATCGAGGTTGGGTAGAAATTAAACTGTCATCTGGACGTTTAGCATGGGCGCATTCTGATATTATTGCTAATAACGAAACATGGATTTCTTGCCGTCGAGATAAAGGTTTGGCTATTCAAACTGTAGATGATAGTTCTTTAATTGCATCTCGTCCAGTTCCCCAAGTTTCCGCCAAATCTGTGGTAGAAACTCCCACTCCTGAATCATCCCCACCAGCCATCGAAGATAAGACAAAAACGGTGGCAAAAGCTCGACAAAAGTTTGAATCAGGAGATTTACAAGGAGCAATTTCTCTGTTAAAATCAACTTCAGGAAATGCTGTTTCTAGTATTAAAGAAACCGTTGATACTGTGAATCAATGGCAGAGTGATTGGGCAAAAGCAGAAGCGTTAGCTAAAGATATTAATAAAGCTATTGATAATGGTCAATGGGATGAAGTTTTAGCTTATCGAGATCATCCAGAAAAGCTCCCGAATATTAAATACTGGCGTGATAAATTAGAACCAATGTTTAAACAAGCTGCTGATAATGTTGCTAAACAAGCATTACCCCAGGAAAATAAACCAACTCCTTCCACAACACCAAAAGATGGGGTTTAAAACACTAGATTATTTAGTAATTTTCTAAGTAATCGAAGCTTGTTTAATTTTACAACTTGTGTCCAGCAAACTTTGATAAACTGGAAAAATTGAGAGTGATCATTGATTGCGATCGCTCTATTAATCAATGTGATGATTTATAAAGATAAATTATATTCTTTTAATCAATTAACCCATCAAGAATTTCAGGTTTTGATTAAGTAAAAATATAGTCCGGCCATCAATGGAAAGCTGATGATACCACAGTAAAAGCTGAAGCGATTTGGAGGACGTAAATAGCTAATACTTTCTAATATATAGCCAGGAAGTTCAGCTAGGGGGGTTTCCATTGACATATCGGTGTGACTACCAATAAAGAATTTGAGTGGTAGTACAAGAATTAGGTTAAAGATAAAGCGAACAATAGATGTTATGGCTGTCGTAAGAGTATAGCCTATACCATCGCTGGGAGTGAGTTCAAATTGGCTATTATAGTTAGTGTAATTATCACCAATTCCAACCCCTCCTAGTGCTAGTCTGGACATAACAGAAGCAATGGCAAAAAAGATATAAGCTATGATTGGGATGATTAGTATGACTACACCAGAAGTGTTGAATGTTAGGAAAAGATTAAAAAAAAGTACCATAATTTGATACAATCTAAAAAAATCTAGATAAAGAATTATCAAATTATGCGCTTAAAGAATTTCCCAGAAGTGGTCAAAACAATATTGAAACCATTGCCCAAAAAAGATTATCCAGTTCTGGACACATTTTCATTTGTATCAGTGTGGTTACAGTATGTCATGGATAAAAGTATAGTGAGTATGAGAGATTTATTTCAAAGACTAAATAATCAAGGGATAGATTTAAAAATATCAAATTTTTCCAAGGCAAGTAAAAAGAGAGATACTCAAGTATTTTTGGAGATAATAACTGAATTAAACAATCAACTGAGAAAGAAAAAAGGAAAGGAAGAAACCCAAGCATTATTTCCTATAGATTCAACAATTATTACATTAACAAGTAAATTATTATGGAGTCAAGGATATCATCAAGTAAAACTATTTTGTGGGTTAGATAGTTTGACATCAGAAGTTGGTGGAATGGTGATTCATTTTGGGCAAGGACATGACCATAAATATGGACAAGAAACAGTAGAAGCAATTCCGTCAAAAGGAGTAGGGATAATGGATAGAGGATTTGCATCCTCCGAAAGAATATCTGAATTAAAACAACAAAAAAATAAAGCTTTTGTCTTAAGAATTAAAAATAATGTCACTTTAGAAATGCTAGAAAATGGTAATTGTAAAGTTGGCAAAGATGAAAGAGAAGTGGAAATTAGAGTAGTAGCATTTTGTGATATAGAAACTAAGAGTGAATTTCGTTTAGCAACAAACTTATTAAATGAAGGAGAAGAGCAAGTTAGTAATCAAGAGATTATGGAAATTTACATACAAAGATGGCAAATTGAATTGTTATGGAAATTCTTAAAAATGCACCTCAAGTTAGACAGACTTATGACAAAGAATGAGAATGGAATTAGAATTCAGATAATGTGCTGTTTAATCGCTTATTTGATATTGCAACTAATAGAAATACCGCAAGAATTTGGCAAAACTTTATTAGATAAACTCCGTTATCTTCAGTCCTATATGTGTCAGGAAATAAGTTATGTTCATTGGTTTAGAAAACTTATTTGGATAAGATGAAAAATAGCACTTATAGGCTAAGTTTATTTCAATATGTAAAGTTTTATTACGCTATTCAACATTTCTGCTTTCACATAGTTTAATCTATTGCAAGAAGGACATTTAATCTGTGCATTGTATTGAGCATCATTAATGTGTTCAGGTTCATTTTGTTCTTCTTGATGCTGAGACTCATCCCGAATATAAAAATACCAAAAAAGATTAGATAAAGTAAAATTAGAAATCTGTTTTAAATTTGAAGGAATAAAAACTTTATGATCATATTTTTTGGACTCTTCACTAATATAATTTTCGTACTCTTCTCTTAATTCAGGTTTCATCATAAATACAAGCTGGTCTCTGAGAGAAGAGAAATGAGATTTTTGTTTTAAAATTTCATAGAGTTCTAATTCAGGTTGTTGAATAATATCATTAAATTGTTTTTTATTGGAATTAACAACCGTTTGAGATTGATTAAAGTCAGAACTTGCTAATAATTTTAGTTCAGAAGGAGGAAGTGATTGCATCCAATCAAGATTATTTTGCCATGATGCTAATACAATTAAATCTTGATCATGTAATCTGTTAATTTCAGGAAATAAAAAATCAAGTTCTTCCTCTGAATCACAACTCATAATAACATTAACTGAATCTTCCCGCATTTGTTGTTGTAAATTTACAAGACGATCACTTGCTGCTACTAACTCATGTTGTACCTGATAAGTACCAACAATCATCTGTTCAATTAACCAAGAACATTCTAATCTTCTTACACTTCCTGATGCACAAGTTTCTTCAAATAATTGAGGATTGCGATAGTCAGCTAAAGATTCAAATAACATTGATCGTGCTAAATCAATTTCAGTATTTTTTCGGCTAATATCCTGTATTTTCATTGCAGAATTAAGGCGATTAATTGCTTGCGTAAATAAGCCATAAGCTCTAACTAAAATTAAACGATGTTGTTCAAATTTAATATCTTTAGCAACTTGATCAATATGTTGGATAATTTCCGAACCTTGATTTTTCAAAGCCTGTTTTAAATCAATAAAACCATTTTCTACCTTAATTTCTAAACGTTCTACCGCTTTTCTCAGTTTTATAGTTTGATATAAATTAACAGCAGAAAGAGCGACACCCGTAGCAACACCCATACCTATAACAGATGTAGTTGATTGTAAAATACCTATATTTGTTAGTACAGATTGAAAACCTTTGTGCATTTGATACATTTCTAATCCACTGGTAGCCAAATCTAAAGGTACTGCTATAGGATGAAAAGGAAGTCCACTTTGATCTAACAATCCTATAGCATTACCTACAAACTGACCTGTAGTAGTATCTCTAGCTATGCTCAGAGGTACTCCTGTAGAAGAAAAGACCTGCAAGTATTGGCCTGCTGCAATACCCGCTTCAATCATTGGAGGAAACTGAAATAGCATAGTTAACACTTCCTTGGCTAGACTTAACGTATCTCTTGCTATTATCCCATTAATCAGGTAAATTTTTGCCTAAATAAGTCATAATAAATTAAGTAATTAACGATCTTAATGATAAAGGAATTTTATGGATACCTCACTAATCCAAACTGAAGCAGTTGAACTATTATCCCGTCTCACTGGTCAAAAATTAGCGAAAAAACACCTCACACCTCCTATTGTTTTTATGACGGCTGTATTATTTTTAATAATAGGGGTTATTCATATTGATAACGAAGTATCTAGTAAAGAAAAGGAATATTTCAATAATATTATTAATATATTAGTTCCTCAACAAAATAAATTTCGTCAATTCTTACAGATTATTCATAAAAAAATCATTCAAGATAAATTATATCAAAATGTAAACGATTTATTGATATTAGCTGCATCTTTAACAGAAGCAGAAAAAATATTACTAATATGTTTAGGGTATCAAATGTCTATGGCTGATGGAGTAATTGATGTTAAAGAGAAAAAATATTTACAAAATATTGGTAAAAACCTACAAATTCCAAATAACTATTTGCATACATTAGAGGCAGTTTTTGCAGATAAAACTATTGTAAATGAACAAGACTTAAATCAAATCAGAGATTTACTTGATCCTGTAAAATTGTCTTCCCTTGATAATTTGTTCATAAAAGCGGCTAATCACTGTTTAGAATATTTTCCCAATAAACACCATAATGATCAGGAAAATCATCATTTACAACCAGCTTATTCAGGTTTTGAGTTATTTAAACAACAGTGTCAACAATTAGAAAATTACTGTAACAATTTACTACAATTATTAGAAGAAGGATTTAATCTAAATATTATTTCAGAATACTTGATAGAAGAAATCAAAGAAATTTTACGACAATTACAATCTCAACGTTTTAGAATTGCTGTAATTGGTGAATTTAGTCAAGGTAAATCAACTTTACTTAATGCTTGGTTAGCGGAAGAGATTCAACCTGTAAGAGCAATTCCTTGTAGTGGTACAATTACTGTTTTAAAATATGGAACTCAAAAACGAGTAATTTGTCGTTATAGAGATGGACAAGAAGAAGAAATTCCGTTTGAACAATATCAAGAAAAAGCCAGTATTTCAGAAGATGCTGCTATTGATAGTTTAGCAGAAGAATTAGCTCACTCAGAAATTACCGAAATTATTTTAGAACATCCTGGTTTAATTTTATGTAAAAATGGAGTAGAAATTGTTGATTCTCCTGGATTAAATGAACATCCTAACAGAAGTGCTATTACTCAGCAACTAATTCAAGATACTGATGCAATTATTTTCCTAACTAATGCTTCACGTCTTTTAACACAGGGAGAAAGACAATTATTACAAGAATTAAGATTACAAGTTAATAACGGTAATAAAAATGAACCTGCTAATAATATTTTTGTTGTCGTTAATTTTATAGATTTACTACGCAAAGAACAAGATCGTCAAGGTGTTCAGCAAAGAGTAGAAAAATTTGTATTTGGACAAGAACCAATTATAACAGGTAATAACCGTGTTCATTTTATTTCTGCCCAATGTGCTGTTGATGCTATTTTAGAAAATACTGAAAATGATTACCTTAAATCTTTTCAATTTTTCACTCAATCTGTTGAAAGTTTTTTGATTAATGAAAAAGGTTTACTTAAACTAAAAAAAGCGACTCAATTACTCAATAATTTAATAACTGGTTGTAGTTCAGAATTTGAACAATTTGAGAAAATCATTTCTGGTAAAATAACACTTTCAGAACAGGATAAGCAACAAATATTTGATTGTATTGGTGAAGCAACTGGACGAGATTTTAAAATACGTCTTTTGTTTGACAGTCTTGTGGAAGAAACTATGGAAAAAATTTCACAATCTTGGAAGAAATGGGTAGAAAATTTAGAAGAACGTTTAACTAAAAAAAGTGAAAAATGGATTTCTAGCCAAGAGGATAAAGAAAAAATAATGAATGATTATGCTCAAATGTTTGTTAGAGATTTTGCTAAAGATTTTCAGAAAGATTTTGAATCTAAAATGATATCTGAATATTTGCAAGATTATATTTCTTTATTAGATAATGAAATCAGTTTTCATGTAGAGGCAATTAAAAGTAATCTTGAATCTATAGATTTAGAGCGTGGTTCAAATCTTGTTAATGAATTTAGTTTATCTATAGCTAACGTTAAACAAGATATTAAATTGAATTTATCATTATCTCCACAAGACAGTGAAGGAAAAGATTGGTTTGGTGGTTTTATGGGAGGAGCTATAGTAGCAGGATTGTTAGCAGCATTAATACCGGGTGGAATTTTGATTAATATGGCTTTAGGAGGGATAATTGGGAGCTTTTTTGGAAATGATGATCCCAAACCAAAAGTATTAGAAAAAGGTTTAGAAAAATTTAATGAATCTGCACAAGATATTTATGATCAAGTATGTGAGAAAGTTATCTCAATTTTTCAAGATAGATTAGAAGTTGCTAGTGAAATTATTGAACAATCAATAGCTATTTCAGAGCAGTTAATTGAACAACATGAATTAGCTCATACACAAACATTAAAATCTAGTGAAACAAGTCTCAGTTGGATTAGTCAAAACAGACAAGATTTACAAGAATTACGCTTGAAAATCGTTCAAAGTGAATGATTTTGAGACACAGAAAATTAAATAAATTGAACAACCCATAAAATGGGAAATTATTCGTTTTTTGTCAAACTTACCTATAAATCATCGTTAACTCTCATTTCTCCGTGTCCTCTGTGTTCTCTGTGGTATGGCTAACGCCACGCTCCGCGAACGTTTGTCCATGACTGAGGACACCTTCAAAATTACGGTTTACCAGATCAATCAGTTGCTAGAGTCAGATAAGCTGGTAAAGAAGAGAGTTAAAAACTTACCAAATATTCCCAACAGACGAACTACGTTGTAACTGAAATATGTTTGATGCACTATCTGACCGTTTAGAATCCGCCTGGAAAAAACTGCGAGGACAGGATAAAATCTCCCAATCCAATATACAAGACGCTTTACGGGAAGTGCGTCGGGCTTTGTTGGAAGCAGATGTTAATCTCCAGGTAGTCAAAGATTTTATTAGCGAAGTTGAAACCAAGGCACAAGGGGCTGAAGTTATCGCTGGTGTACGTCCTGACCAACAATTCATCAAAATTGTTCATGATGAATTAGTGCAGGTGATGGGGGAAGAAAATGTTCCCCTGGCAGAAGTTACAGGTAAAACCACCGTTGTCTTAATGGCTGGTTTACAAGGTACAGGTAAAACCACAGCCACCGCTAAATTAGCCTTGCATTTAC
Source organism: Anabaena sp. WA102 (assembly GCF_001277295.1). Taxonomy (NCBI): domain Bacteria; kingdom Bacillati; phylum Cyanobacteriota; class Cyanophyceae; order Nostocales; family Nostocaceae; genus Anabaena; species Anabaena sp. WA102. Next base: position 5,308,111 of record NZ_CP011456.1, read on the forward strand.
GAAAACAAGATCGTAGTTGTTTATTAGTGGCTACAGATATATATCGTCCCGCAGCTATTGACCAGTTAATTACTCTTGGTAAGCAAATTGATGTCCCAGTATTTGAACTGGGAATTGAAGCAGACCCCGTAGAAATAGCCCGTCAAGGTGTGGAACGTGCCAGAACCGAAGGCATAAATACAGTAATTATTGATACTGCCGGACGCTTACAAATTGACGAAGATATGATGGCGGAATTAGCCCGCATCAAAGAAATAGTCCAGCCCGATGAAACCCTGTTAGTTGTGGATGCAATGACCGGGCAAGAGGCGGCAAATCTCACGCGCACCTTCCATGATAAAATCGGTATTACTGGGGCAATCCTGACCAAAATGGATGGGGATAGCCGAGGTGGCGCGGCGTTATCTGTGCGGCAAATTTCCGGTGCGCCGATTAAATTTGTGGGTGTAGGGGAAAAAGTCGAGGCTCTACAACCGTTTTATCCTGACCGGATGGCTTCGCGGATTTTGGGCATGGGGGATGTTCTCACCTTAGTTGAAAAAGCCCAAGAAGAGATAGATTTGGCAGATGCGGAGCAAATGCAGGAGAAAATCCTGTCAGCGAAATTTGATTTTACTGACTTTCTCAAGCAAATGCGGTTGTTGAAAAACATGGGTTCTTTGGGCGGAATTATGAAGATGATTCCGGGCATGAACAAGCTTTCTGATGACCAGTTAAAGCATGGAGAAACCCAGCTAAAACGCTGTGAAGCCATGATTAATTCCATGACGGGTAAAGAACGCCGTGACCCAGATTTATTATCGAGTTCTCCCAGTCGTCGCCGCCGCATAGCTTCTGGTTCTGGGTACAGAGAAGCGGATGTAAGCAAACTGGTAGCGGACTTCCAAAAAATGCGATCGCTCATGCAGCAAATGGGACAAGGTGGTATACCAGGAATGCCAGGAATGTTTGGTGGTGGTAATCCCTTAGCCGCAGGTGGTAATCGCCCCTCAGCCGGCTGGCGTGGCTACCCCGGTGGCGCACCACCAGCGAAGAAAAAGAAAGAGAAAAAGAAAAAAGGTTTTGGGACTCTTTAGAATTTAAGCACAAAATCCCGAATTTCTCCCATAAATTCGGGATTTGCCAAATGCAATAATTATGGTGTTTGTTCAGGGTCTATCGCAAATCACTATAATTGTTAATATATTCATCAGTGCCACTGCTTGTGTTCAAAACTTTATTTACCTTTGGTAAAATGGAGATTCAGATATGGTACAGCAACTTATACCACCAGAAATCAAACCAGAAATCAAACCAGAAATCATCTACCCTGATAGTGATGGCAACCCTATGTCTGATAATACTAAACAATATGAATGGATTGTTAAAATTAAGGAAAATTTAGAAATATTATTCGCCCCAAACAATGATGTATTTATAGCTGGTGATTTACTTTGGTATCCTGTAGAAGGAAGTGTAAAAACCCGACAAGCACCTGATGTCATGGTAGTGTTTGGAAGACCCAAAGGTGATAGAGGTTCTTATAAACAATGGCAAGAAAATAATATTCCTCCCCAAGTGGTATTTGAAATCCTATCTCCGGGAAATAGCACCAAAGAAATGGCCAAAAAAATCCTCTTTTATCAGCGTTATGGGGTAGAAGAGTATTATATATACAATCCAGACACAATTGAATTAACAGGATTTATTCTTGAACAAGAATGTTTAGAGGCAATTGAGGATATTAATAATTGGGTCAGCCCGCGTTTAGACATACGTTTTAAACTCACAGCAGATAACTTAGAAATTTATTATCCTCATGGCGCTAAGTTTCTCACATCTGTGGAATTAAATCAACGTGTCGAACAAGAACAACAACGTGCCGACCAGGAACAACAACGTGCCGACCAAGAAAAACAACGTGCTGACCAAGAAAAACAACGTGCTGAACAAGAATACAAAAATTATCAAGACCTATTAGCAAAATTAGCAGCTAAAGGTATTGATATCAATAATCTGTGACATACTCCACACACTCCCTTTCAGGTGAGTGTGGGCAACGAGCGCGACTCTTCTATGAAGACATTAACTGAGCTTTAGGACCGTCTAAAAAGGTGTTTTTGTTTACTATTGATGTTAGTGACAGAATTCCTGTGATTTTAGGTCAAGTTCGCTCTTGGTCTGTGCGGAAATAAGCACGTAGTCTATGCTCTGATCAATAATTTATCAAAATTGTTTATAATGAGTTAGTGCAGGTAATGGAGGAAAGATTGAGGTACTACAACTGTTTTATCCCGAAACGACGGGAACAGGGAATGAAGAGAATATCTTTCCAACTGACAACTAAACTAATAGCCATTCACGGCTAGAAAGTGCTAAAATTAGCATTTCAGTGTTGGAAGTTGTGAAGGCGGGTATAATATCCCCATCACTTCCCTATCAATCAGTTACAAACTCACTCACTAGGAACAGGAGAAACAGTTCTCAACATGATCAAATTGCGTTTAAAAAGATTTGGCAAAAAGCGCGAAGCAAGTTACCGGATTGTTGCTATTAACAATCTTGCCCGTCGTGACGGTCGCCCCCTAGAAGAACTAGGATTTTATAACCCCAGAACTGATGAAGTAAAATTAGATATTCCTGGTATTGTTAAGCGACTGCAACAAGGCGCTCAACCTACCGATACAGTTCGTCGTATCCTCGTAAAAGCTAACGTTTTTGAACAGGTCAGTGCAACAGCCGCATCATAGTCTTGAGATTAAATCCCTAACAACCAATCCCAATTATGTGGGGCTGGTGAAGTTTCTTGTGCAACCGTTTTTAGAATCTCCAGAATCTTTAAGCGTTGATTGTGAAATGTCTCAAACCCTCAAGCGGGCTTGGGTTCGCATTGCTTTTAACAGCATAGATAAAGAAAAAGTGTTTGGTCGGGGGGGACGAAATATCCAGGCAATTCGCACTGTAATTTCCGCAGCAGCAGAACTAGCTGGGCAATCAGTATACCTGGATATTTACGGCGGCAGTTCCCACAGTCGAGATAGTATGTCTTTTGATGAAGACCAGGAAGAGCGGATACTACCACCCAAGTCGAAAGAAAGAGAGAGCAATATTCCCAAACCTGTTGTTAAACCACGTTTACGCTAGATCATAACTGGTCAGTTTAAATGGTTGATTACAGATTATTTTCTGGGAAAGATGGAGAAAGGGGACAACAAAATTGTCAAGTCTTGGCGAATATTTCCGTGTTCACTGCGGATTTACCAGCCAAGAATTAACAAATGTTGTCAGCCTATTTTCCAATATTTTAAGAGGAGTCAGGAGAAAGAAAGGAAGAATAGTATAGAACCTGATAAATTGTTCGAGTTTTAGTTTTATTTAATAAGCCTTAATTGACAGAAAATTATAGAATTTTCAATTTACATTTAATAGGAAAATATTAATTTTGTTAAAAACCACCTTTTACCCAATTCAGCAATAATATGGCAGATGATTCCATAATTCAACTGCCTAGTATGTCCAGTGCGATCGCTCTAGCTGGTTATGGTGAGGCAAATATCAAGTTTTTATCACAACAAACAGGGGCTAACTTAGTCCTCCGGGGGCAAGAATTATTAATTTCGGGAACACCCAAACAGGTAGAATTAGCAAAGCGATTAGTGCGATCGCTCGAAAATTTGTGGAGTAAAGGTAATAATATCTCTAGCGCCGATATTCTCACAGCCCGTCAAGCCCTCGATACAAATACAGAAGACCAACTCCAAGACCTACAACGGGATATCCTCGCCAAAACTCGCCGGGGTTTTGAAATTCGCGCTAAAACCTTTCACCAACGCCAATATATAGACGCACTTCGTAGACGTGATTTAACCTTTTGTATTGGTCCTGCGGGAACAGGGAAAACCTATCTCGCTGTAGTTATGGCAGTCCAAGCCCTACTCAGTAATCAATTTGAACGGCTGATTTTAACCCGTCCCGCAGTCGAAGCAGGAGAAAAACTCGGCTTTTTACCAGGAGACCTACAGCAAAAAGTCAACCCCTATTTACGTCCTCTTTATGATGCCATTAATGAATTCATAGACCCCGAAAAAGTCCCCAACCTAATCGAACGGGAAATCATCGAAGTCGCACCACTAGCTTATATGCGGGGACGGACATTAAATAACGCCTTTATCATCGTTGACGAAGCCCAGAATACCACACCGGCGCAAATGAAAATGGTTTTAACCCGATTGGGTTTTAACTCCCGCATGGTAATCACAGGTGACATCACCCAAACCGATTTACCACCCCATCAAAAATCAGGTTTAGATGTAGCCTTACAGATTCTCAGAAATGTGGAAGGAATCGCCATTTGCGAATTTTCTCAAAAAGACGTTGTTCGTCATCCCTTAGTGCAGCGGATTGTTGCTGCCTATGAAAAATACGAAACGTAGGGGCGCAGGGTCTGCGCCCTCTTGCCTTCTGGATTGTATTACATCCAAAAAAACGCTATAAATCTGAAATTGAACACTAACAACTAAAAAATCAACACATATGAGTACAACATTGAAAGAATTTTTGGAAGCTTGTGAAACCTTGGGAACTTTGCGCTTAATTGTCACCAGTAGCGCCGCTGTTTTAGAAGCTAGAGGAAAAATAGAAAAGCTATTTTACGCCGAATTACCAAAAGGTAAATATGCGAATATGCACACCGAAGGCTTTGAATTTCATTTGAATATGGATATGATTCAAAAAGTGAAATTTGAAACAGGTGAAGCCAAAAGAGGAAATTTTACAACCTATGCGATTCGGTTTTTAGATCCAGAAGAAAAACCTGCATTAAGCCTCTTTTTACAATGGGGTAAACCCGGAGAATACGAACCAGGACAAGTAGAAGCTTGGCAACTTTTAAAGGAAAAATATGGAGAAACCTGGCAACCTTTAGCACTAGAAGCCTTGTAACTTCCTAAGATTCAGATCCCCGACTTCTCAAAGAAGTCGGGGATCTTTAGAGGGTGTTTGAAAAGTTATGGTTGATGTATCAAATATTTTTTACCCCTCCCTAAACCTCCCCTTGTAAAGGGGAGGGAACTGGATTTTTATTGTTTCCCCCCTTTCCCCTTGTAAAGGGGGGTAGCAATGTGATGAAAATTACGGAATACCACTTTTAAAACATCCTTTTAAATAAATTTAACTTTTAATTGTTGAATATGTTGATGAAAATAATTGTTAGTTTTTGCTTAATGCTTTTATTATTGTTAGGAAATAACGAAGCACAAGCTGGAGAATTAGCAGAACATTTAGCCAAATTCCCCCAATGGGAAAAATTAACATCAGTCAAACCAGCCAAAGGAGATTTAGTTTACCCTGACTGGATAGCTGGGACTTGGAAAGTTACCAGCACATTAGTAGATTTAGCCGCACCTTTAGCACCGGATATAGTGACACCAGGCTTTGAAGGTAATCGCAGTCAATTAAATCAACCAATTAGTTTTTTAGTGAAATTCATTAAAGTTAAACCAACTAATTCTGGGTTTAAAATTTTTGGTAACTTTCAAAATCAAGCATCAATATTAGTAGCAGATAGAGAATTTAATAGTTTAAATTTATCCAGAGCTTATTTAGGCGATGAGGCTGTACTATCATCCAAAGTAGATCCTCAATCTCCCAATCGGCAAATTACATTTTTGCGGGGTGAACGGCAATTAATTTCCATTATCAGCGATCGCGCCACCGAAATAACAGCAGATAATCAATTCATCACCACAGAAGTTTTCCAACAATTATTTAAAGGCAGTTCTCGTCCATATTTGAATACTGTAGAGTCAACCACAGCCTATCAAAAACTCTCCACACCCTCTCCAGCCATTACCGCAGATCAAGTAACCGCCGTCTACCTTTCACCCCAAGATCCCGATTATTTTACCGCAGGTTCTCGACCAGTGGCATTATATCGGTATCGCCTAGAATTTGTCCCCGCAAGCTGAACCTCGTAAATGGTACGAACTAATGGTGTCAACTTAGGCTACAGATGGCTTATTTGTTGGCTTCCACACCCACCCAAAAATGAATTTCCGGGCTAATAAGTAAAGTTTACTAAAGTAAACTGGGGATTTTTAGTCATCAACAGACAACTTTTGCTATTAGACTGGGAATATGGCTAACGCCACGCTACGCTATCATTCCCAGGCGGGCTATCGGTTTTACGTTAAGTTGACACCAATGGGTACGAACTAAGGGACTTCCAAATAAAAAAATACTCAACCACCTAACGCAAAAATCTCTCAAACCCTTATTCCTCTGTGTCCTCTGCGCCTCTGTGGTTCGTTAATCAGGATAATTTATTTCTTGGAAGTCCCTAATGGCGTAAACTTCTGAAACTAGCTGGGAGTAAAGGATTTAGACGTTATCAAAAAATATTTTCTCTAACCCCTTGCTAAATCCAGAGAGTGCTGCTATTATAGTTAAGCAGTGGGAAACAAACGGGTCGATGTCCGAGTGGTTAATGGAGACGGACTGTAAATCCGTTGGTTTACGCCTACGCTGGTTCAAATCCAGCTCGGCCCATATCCTACAAAGATTAAGAATTATAAATGCTGTACCATAAGTGTACAGCATTATAAGCCTTAATTTTGTTTCGGCTTTCGCCCGTGTGGCTCAGTGGTAGAGCACACCCTTGGTAAGGGTGAGGTCACGAGTTCAATCCTCGTCACGGGCTTTTTAAAATGACGAAAATTATCAATTTTGTTTTATAAACCAACTCCTTAAGCAACACGAAAACATGGAGTCTGTTGGGTTTAATCTTTTTTCTATCCAACCTACGATTCTATGGCATTATGTCATCTAATTTAAGTTTCAAATCTGGAAATAGAGGAGAAACTATACTATCTCCTAAACGATATTTTTCTTGTTGATAGACACCATTAATTAATTGACCAATTGTTAATGTAGGTTGTTTAGGATTACCAATAAATTGGATTCCACCTAATGCCCGAAAGTCTACAATCCAATATTCTGGTATTTCTAAAAAAGCATATTCTTCTATTTTTCTGGCATAATCATCTTGCCAATTTGTACTCACAACTTCAGCAACTAATTTAATAGTATTTCCATGACAAATTATTGGTTCTTTTTGCCAAAGTGGTTCTTGATTAAGTTTTGCTTTGTCTAAGACAATTACATCTGGACGAAGTGCTGTAGCTTCAGCAGCGAAGGGTTTAATTAAGCAATTTTTAGGAATCAACCAGTTTAATTTATTATGAATAATCTCTGTATAAATTCTCCCGGCAATATTTCCAGCAACTTCTTCATGGGGTCCTGTTGGTTCCATATCTCTGAGTTCTCCGTCAATTAGTTCATAGCGGGTATTGTCCCCATATTCAATTAAAAATTGCTCAAAGGTGAGTGGTTTTACTGGGGTATAGGTCATAATTTTAGATTGTCTTGTGATGTTGGGTTTATTTTAACTAACTTTTGACTCATCTGCCTGTGATTCATCTCTAATATTAAAGTAGTGAAAAAGATTAGCAACTGTTAAATCTGATGCTAGTTGTAAATTAGATGTAACTAAGGTTCTATATCCAGAATTTGCGGCTTGTTGACTGACATAATTTTCATATTCCCGGCGTAATTCTGGCGCAAACATAAATAATAATTGATCACGTAAAGAATAAAAATGAGATTTTTCGGCGATGTTTTCGTAGCTTATTTGTTCTGGTGGTATTTCTAGATTAATTATAGTTTGGGTAGCTTCTGGATTTAAATTACTGTTGAAATCAGCACTATTTAAAAGTTTTAATTCTGCTGGAGGTAGAGATTTTACCCAATCTACATGATTTTGCCATGATTCGATGATCACTAAATCATGATTATGAATGCGGGTAAGTTCAGGAAAGAGAAAATCAAGTTCGTCGTGTGATTCACATTGATTAATTACAGTATGGGCATCTTCACATATTTTAGTTTGGAGTTGCGATAGGCGATCGCTTACTGCGGAAACTTCATTTTGGACTTGATAAGTGGTAATAATAGCTTGTTCAATAGCCCAAGAACATTCTAATCGGCGCAGTTGTCCAGGCGCACAGGTTTCTGCTAATAAATGGGGATTAGTATAATCTGCTAAAGCCTCAAATAACATACCTCTAGCAGCGTCAATTTCTGCATTTCTGCGGCTAATATCTTGTAATTGCATAGCAGAACATAAACGGTTTATAGCTTGAACAAATAAACCATAGGCTCTAATTAAAACCGCACAAGCAATATAAAAAAAATCATACAAACCAAAACTTAGTTAAGATATTACGGATTCTCTATCCTTATTTAAAAGCCTTTTACGATTATTAATAGACAACTCAAAGTTAGATTCAATTTCTAAAGCTTTGTCATAGCTATTGAGTGCTTCTTCAAAATGCCCCAACTTCTCTAGTATATAACCTCTGTTATTCCAAATCATTGGATTATCAGTTGTAAATAGTAAAGCTTGATCATAACAATCAATTGCATCTTCATACAGTTCTATTTCAATTAGTATTTGTCCTTTGTTATACCATGATATTCCATGATCTGGCTTAATTTCTAATGCTTTATCATAGGAGCTAAGTGCTTCTTCATGACGACCTAAAGCATATAATTTATTTCCACACGCAAACCAAAGAATATATTCATTAGGTCTGAAGTTAAGAGCTTTTTCATAATTAAAAAGTGCTTCTTCATGACGATCTAATTCATCTAATATTACACCTCGCATTTGCCAAGCACAAGCAACAAATTCATGTTTTTCATTAGGCTGAATTTCTAATATTTTACCATAGCTTGTAAGTGCCTCTTCATATCTACCCAGATCATTTAGCTGATTTCCGCGAATTAGCCATACCTCACAGGAATCAGGGTTGATTTCTAAAGCTTTGTCATAACTTTTGATAGCATCCTCATAATGACCTATTTCTGCTAAATCAGCACCTTTTAACCACCAAGATTCGGCATCGTTTGGGTTAATTTTTAAAACTTGTTCATAACTATAAATTGCTTCTTCATAGCGATTTAAATTACTACCTAGAATTTTTGCTTTATTTTTCCAAACCATATCGTTATTTGGCTGAATTTCCAATGCTTTATCATAAGGAAGAAGAGCTTCTTCGTAGCGTTTTAACATACCAAAAACACTACCTCGATTATTCCAAGCTAAAGAGTAATTTGGATTTAGTTCTAATGCTTTCTCATAACAAATAAGTGCTTCTTCATAAGCCCCATTCCTAAATAAATCATTACCTTTTAACCTCCAATCATCAGGAGTAATTGTTTCTTGCTCAATTGACTTAGCTAAATCTAATCCTCTTTTTAATAATTCAGATGAATATCTAGTGAGCTTTTGATTACTAGATACAATCTTGTTTTGGTTATTTTGTTGATGATCGTTGGTCATTTATATAATCCTAATTGAGTTTTTAATTCATCTAACTTATGTTGGGCAATCAAAATCTGTTCATCTAACTGATTAGCCATTTCTGATAATAAATTGCGTCCTGACTTTTCAGCCATGTTAACAGATGATTTCAACTGATATAATTCAGTTTTCTCTAATAAATCAATTTCCATGAAAATTGTATTTAAACGTTGTTTACCTTGAGCAATTTTACGAATTGTACGAACCAATTCAGCCGCAACTCCCTCACCTCTGATAGATTCAGGACTATTTTCCCAAGATTGTAAAATTTCTCTGATTTTTTCCTCATCTCCATTTTCATAAGCTTGATTCACTTGAGCCATTAATTCTTGTCGGCGTAACCGTTCCTTTTCATCTGTTGCTAAGTCTGGGTGAATACATTTCGCCACATCTCGATACAATTGTTTAAGACTTTGAGACTGTTTAAAAGCCTTTACTGCTTCTAAAGATGCCATATATTCGGCAATTTGATCCTCAATGCGATCCAGTTCAGTATAACGGATACCAATCACTCGAAAATATTCTCGTTCAAAGGCGTGTAACTCAGCTTGGAGGGTAGTTAAATCTAACTCACGCTGTGCTAATTCTGTTTCGAGTCCAGTTAACTCCGTCTTCTTCTTTTCTAGTTCCTCTTCTTCGGGGGCAAGTGTACGCATTATCCGACCTTCTATTTCCATATATTTACCCTAAAGAGCTATAGATTAGAGATATTATACCTTCAGTTCGAGTAATTTCTAAAAGTGCTGCTTTCAGTTCTGGAGTAATGGCAATAGTTAGGGTATCTTGCATATTTTATCAGCGAGCTACATAGTTAATTATACAATATATCTGGCTACCATATCTATTTTGCACAAATAAAGTCAAAAATTTACTTCTTTAACCAACATAAAAACATTAACCGACAGGCAACGCACCCTAGAAATGGCTTGTATTTCTTCAGCCGATAAATCTCTTTCTAAACCTATTTATTTTTTCCCCTAGATATTTTCTTGATGTTTCTTAATATCGGCTAGTATTTCATCCATTGTTACATTATCTAACCATTGATGACGTTCTTCTGTATAGTCTCCACTACCATTATCAAATTGACGAATAAATCTGATAGCGTCAACATATCCTAAAGCATCTACAAGAGCTTTAAATCCTTTTCTATATAGTTCAATTGGGGTCATTTTCTCCTCCTTGTACAATATTATTAGTAGCTTCTGCCAACCAGATCATTGGATTAGCAACTATTATATTTATATTATCCTTATAGCTTAATGATTTTGACAATAGACGACTATCAGTGGTCAAGAAAATATCAGCGTTATTTTCAGCACAAGCCAGATGAAAAGCATCAAATTTTTTAATGTTAAAGGTTGTTAATTCTATTGCTCGTCGAGTAATTTCTTCTGTGACTAAAATCTTATCATGAGCTATTGTTAAGACTTTCTGTACTTGTTCTCTCCTGTTTATATCTGGAGTTCTGGCGATTTCTAATTCTAAAGCTGTGCTACTGACTAATTGCCATTTTCCAGATAGACAATGATTGATAATTTCTAAAATTGCTTCAGTTTCTAGCCTAATTCGCCATTGAGTTTGGTCGTCAAAAGGACGATTAAGGCAACAAACATCTAAATATATTCTATATTGTTTATTCATATTTTTAGAACATAGTGTTACAAATGTTATTATTAATTATTAGTATCTATAACTAGCTTCATGAAATTATCTCAAAAATTTCCTCATCTGTGTAAACTGTTTCATTCTTTTGCATCAAGTCAGAACGCAATGCACGGAATTTGTGGGTAAAGATGTAGTCCTCAATAGCTTTACCGACTAAACTATCAGCAGATATACCTTCAGTTTGAGTAATTTCTAAAAGTGCTGCTTTCAGTTCTGGAGTAATAGTAATGGTTAGGGTATCTTGCATATTTTATCAGCGAACTACATAGTTGATTATACAATAGATTGAGCTACCATATCTATTTTGCACAAATAAAATCAAACATTTACTTCTTTAACCAACATGAAAACATCCACCGACAGACAACGCACCCTAGAAATGGCTTGTATTTCTCAACTCGCTTACGTCGCCTATAAACAAGGAAATGATATAGTTAGCGATATCCTAAAAACAGGTACTCCATCCTTTTTACAACCATATCAAACCATAGAATTTATCTCAGCACCACGTCCTTTAAGTGATACCGATGAATTAGTTTGTTGTGGTTTACTCCTATCCACAGAAAATGATATTGTCATTGCTATTAGAGGTACAGAAAGATTAGATGATTACTTCTTTAACTTACTAGCATTCCCCAATTCAGAAGCAATTCACTCCGGTTTTAATCTTTATGTTAAAAGTTTTTGGCAACAATTACAAGACTTTATCCAAAGAGAAGAAAACGCCAACAAAAATATTTTCGTAACTGGACATAGTTTAGGCGGTGCTGCGGCTACATTAATTACTAAACGAATTAGTGAAAGCGAATTAAAACCAATTGCACCTTATACATTAGAAACCTATACATTTGGCGCACCACCAGTTAGTACAATCGAATTAATTCTGGATACTCCCATCTATAGATTTAGAAATATGGGTGATTTCATTCCTGATTTACCGAAAATCATCACTGTTTTATTAAATAAAATCCCAGGAATCAAACAAGTAATTATTAATTGGAAACCAGAACTATTAAAAACACTGGCTGATTATTCTCATGTGGGTAATGAATATTGTCTTAATAAAAAATATGAACTGATTGAACAAACCGAAGCTAACTTACCTAATCTTAAATTGATTTTGCAAATTTCCAGTTTATTAGCTTCACAATTAAAATCACCATCTCAAGCAGATGTTAATAAATTTCGGTTGTTAATAAACACCTTAATTAAAACATCATTAGAAGAACATCACGCCATTAAATATATAGAAAGAATCAATTTTGGGAAACTTCCATCTTATATTTCTAATTTGCATGATGATGAGGAGTAAAATAGAAATTATAAAAGATGAGGAAGTCACCGACAGTTTAAACATCCTGATAAACTTGGTACAGTTACAGTTTCTGGTAAACCTAATATTGATGTACCCATTGGTATGCTAAAAAGTATTTGGAGACAAGCACAATTGGAGGAAGAATAATGCGTTATCCAGTAGTAATTGAAAAAGGAACTACTGTTTCTTAATGTCTCTTAATATCCGCTAGTATTTCGTCCATTGTTACCTGATCTAACCATTAATGACGTTCTTCTGTATAGTGCGATCGCTGATCTTGTAGGGTGAGTTAATGAAATGTAACGCACCATCCCTATCCCACCATACGTTTTTTGCCGTGGTTGATAACTTTTCACGCTAACCTATAAATAAACATACCATCCCTAACGAAAATGGCACAACTAACAATTCAAGTACCGGACGAACTAGCAAACCGCTTACAACCCATATTACATTATTACATCGTCTTCCAGAATTGCTTTTACAACTGTTAGAAACACATACACCAGAAACATTAGAATTCACTAATTCTAGTGATACTGCTAACACTTATACTGAGGTTTTAGACTTTTTGATTAAACAACCAACACTGGAACAAATAGCTAAATTTAAAGTTTCAACCCAAGCACAAAAAAGGTTAGAAGACTTATTAGAAAAAAACCGCATAGGTACAATTTCTAAAGCAGAAAATAGCGAATTAGATATTTATGAACAGCTAGATCAATTAATGATGTTACTTAAAGCATAATTAAAAATGACAAATAATGCCACTTCTTTTAGTCTACGTCAATTAGTCATTGAACGCGCTCAAGGACGTTGTGAATATTGTTTAATTCTAAAAAATGCCGAAATTATTGGTATTACTGATATTGGTCAAGCTACATCACGGTTATTGATGTTTAATACTTCAAGCAGAATGCGATCGCGTAAATCATTAATTGATCAAAATTTGTACCCATGACTGGCTGACTATAACTGCTGATTCTATCATAATATAAACATATAGCAACCTAGCTAGATAAAATAATATGTTAACCCTCAATTACCCACATATCGTTAAAAACGATCATCAGTCAGCAAGACTACAGCGTTTACCGAGAATTAGAGTAGCGCAAATTGTCATGGATTATCTGGCTTATGGTTGGTCAGTAGAGGAAATGTGCCGTCAACATCCTTATTTAACATATAGTGAAGCTCATGCTACTATGGGTTATTACTTCGACCACCAAGAAGAGATTGACCAAGAAATTAAACAAGAATGGGAACAAGTACAGGAAAGTATTAAGGAATCAGTACCATCCCCTTTTTACAGCAGAATGAAAGCGAAAGGACTGTTGTAAATGCCTATTGCTTTATATATGGATGTTCATGTGCCTCAAGCTATTACATCACAATTGTGCCGTCGTGGTGTAGATGCATTAACTGCCTTTGATGATGAAACCCAAGAACTTCCTGATGATAAATTATTAGAAAGAGTGACTGAACTAAAACGAGTCCTGTTTACTCAAGATATCCGTTTTCGCGTATTAGCTGAAACTTGGCAAATAGAAGGAAAACAATTTTCAGGATTAATTTTTGGACATCAATTAGGTGGCACAATTGGTCAATTTGTTAAAGATTTAGAATTTATTGCTCAGGCTTCTGAAATTGACGAATGGATGAATGTAGTTGAATATGTTCCTTTCAAATAATCTAATATGAAGAAAAATATCATGAATTATCACATCATCATTAACTTTACCAATAAAAATAGAGTATAAATTGAAGTTCAATAATTATTAATAATTGATGATTGGCCATAGTTCATTTTACAACTACCTCCAATCACCAATCACCAAATTAAGTAAGCGCTTCCGCACCACCGACAACTTCCAGAAGTTCCTGGGTAATTGCGGCTTGACGAGCTTTGTTGTAAGACAAAGATAGACTTTTAATCAACTCACCGGCGTTTTCGCTGGCGTTACTCATTGCTGTCATCCGTGCGGCTAGTTCACTAGCTGCTGATTCTTGTAATGCTCTTAATAGCTGATTGCTCAGATATAATGGCAACAAAGAATCCAGAATTTGCACTGGATCTTGTTCAAAAATCATGTCACTAGGTAAAGCCGTCACTGTACTAGCTACCTTTTCCCGTTCCACTTGGAATTGACCACCACGAGTAGTTAAACGGAAAACTTCATCATCCGCTGCTTCTAAACCTTGGGTATCCAAAGGTAGAAGGGTTTGGATGACGGGACGGGAACTAACTAAGGAGACAAATTTTGTATAAACTAGCTCAATCCGGTCTACTTTTTCCGAAAGGAAGAGAGAAAGTAGTTCATCAGCAATATTTGTAGCTTCTGCGGCGGTAGGAATTTGTTCTAAACCGCTGTAGGTAGCATCAATAGGTTGATTCCGCCGTTGGAAGTATTGAGTAGCTTTGCGTCCAACCAATACATAAGTATAGTTTACGCCTTCAGCTTGGAGTTCCTTAGCACGATTTTCGGCACGACGGATCACGTTACCGTTGTAACCACCACATAAACCCCGATCGCCGGAAATTACCAACAAACCTACTGTTTTAACTTCGCGTTTTTTCAGTAGGGGTAGGTTAACATCTTCAAACCGCAGTCTGGTTTGCAAGCCAAATAATACTTGAGCTAAACGGTCTGCAAAGGGACGGGTGGCAATTACCTGTTCTTGAGCGCGACGGACACGCGCCGCAGCTACCAGCCGCATGGCTTCGGTAATTTTTTTGGTGTTTTTGACCGACTGAATGCGATCGCGTATTGATTTGAGATTAGCCATAATTTTTAGGTCATTGGTAATTGGTAATTGGTAATTGGTAATTGGTAATTGGGTAAAAGTTATTGCTATTACCTATTACCCACTACCTATTACCTGTTACCTGTTACGCTGCTGCTTGGAAGGTCTTTTTGAACTCAGTGAGAGCGGCTTTCAAAGCTACTTCTTCTGTATCACCAAGGGCTTTGCTACCTTGTACGCCTTGGTAATAGGCAGTGTTAACATTTTTCAGATAATCACGTAAACCCTTAGCAAAGGTAGTTACTTTATTAACTGCAATGTCATCTAAATAACCGTTAATACCAGCGTAAAGAACTGCTACTTGTTCAGCTACGGAGAGAGGATCGTTTTGGGGCTGTTTTAAGAGTTCCCGTAAACGCACACCACGCGCCAACTGATCTTGGGTGGCTTTGTCTAAATCAGAAGCGAATTGAGCGAAAGCTTGTAAGTCGTCAAATTGCGCCAATTCTAGTTTAATCTTACCGGCAACTTTCTTCATTGCCTTGGTTTGAGCCGCAGAACCTACACGGGATACAGAGATACCGGGGTTTACAGCGGGACGGATACCAGAGTTAAACAAGTCAGAAGACAAGAAAATCTGACCGTCGGTAATAGAAATTACGTTGGTAGGAATGTATGCAGATACGTCACCAGCTTGGGTTTCAATGATAGGTAATGCAGTCATGCTACCTTTACCTAATTCATCGCTGAGTTTAGCAGCACGTTCCAACAAGCGAGAGTGAATGTAGAATACGTCTCCAGGATAGGCTTCCCGACCGGGTGGACGACGGAGGAGCAAGGACATTTGGCGATAAGCCTGGGCTTGCTTGGAAAGGTCATCATAGATGATTAAGGTCGCTTTGCCTTTGTACATGAAATACTCAGCAATACTAGCACCTGTGTAGGGAGCGAGGAATTGCAGGGTAGCTGGGTCACTGGCGTTAGCTGCGACAACTACTGTATAGTCCATCGCGCCTTTTTCTTGTAAGGTTTGGACTACGTTAGCAACGGTGGAAGCTTTTTGACCGATAGCTACGTAAACGCAAACGACATCTTCACCTTTTTGGTTAATGATGGTGTCAATAGCGATCGCTGTCTTACCAGTTTGACGGTCACCAATAATTAATTCCCGTTGACCACGGCCTACAGGAATCATGGAGTCAATAGCGGTAATCCCTGTTTGCATCGGTTCATGTACAGACCGACGGGCAATAATCCCAGGGGCTGGGGATTCAATTAACCGAGTTTCAGTAGTTTTGGGATCACCTTTACCATCAATAGGACGACCCAAAGCATCAACAACGCGACCAATGAGAGCGTCACCTACGCCTACTTGGGCAATTCTACCAGTAGCGGTTACAGAGCTACCTTCTTGAATACTCCGACCTTCGCCCATCAGTACCGCACCAACGTTATCTTCTTCTAAGTTTTGGGCGATACCAATTGTACCATCTTCAAATTCCAGGAGTTCCCCAGCCATAGCTTTTTCCAAGCCATAAATCCGGGCAATACCGTCACCAACTTGTAGCACTGTACCAACGTTAGCAACTTTAACCTCTTGGTCATATTGCTCGATTTGTTGTTGGATGATGCTGCTGATTTCGTCAGGTCTAATGGAAATACTCATTTGTCAGTTGTCAGTTGTTAGTTGTTAGTTGTCCGTTGTCAGTTGTCAGTTGTTTTTTATGAGCTATTGACCAATGACTATTGACATTTATTCAGAACTTTCTAGTTACTGCTTAAACGTAGGGAAAGACGACGTAGTTGACCACGCAAACTAGCGTCAATTACTTGAGAACCAACTTTGATAATTACACCACCAATTAAATCGCTGTCTATTTTGGTGGCTAATTCCACTTGACGAGCTTTGGTCAGAGTAATTACCTTTTCTGTAATTGCTTGCTGTTGGGTTTCTGTGAGGGGAACCGCAGAAGTAATTTCAGCCAATACAGTTTGATTTAGCTGGCGTAATAACGCCAAATACTGCTGTAAAATCGGTTCTAAAAAAGCAATCCGTCTTCTGTCAACTAACAGCAGTAAAAAGTTACGGAGGCAGGGGTTTACACCTTCGCCAAGTAATTGTCTGAGGACATTTTTCTTGTTTTCTGGCTTCACAAAGGGATTGCTCAAAAAGCCTGTGAGTTCTTGACTCCCTGTTAATAAGCTCAAGAAAGTCCGTGCATCTCCCCCAACTTCTTCTGTTAAGTTTTGAGATTGAGCAATGGATAACAATGCCTGTGCATAAGGCTGAGATATTTCAGCGGTAGCTGCATCACTTTTCATATCTCGCCTCCCAGTTGTGCGATGCTACGATCAATTAAAATTTGTTGAGCATCTGCGCTAATACCACCCTTGAGTTGTCCTTCTACTTTTTGTAGTGCTTGCTGCACTACTTTTTGTCGAAGTTGGGAGATAGCTTTCTCTAGTTCTGCATTCAAATCAGATGCTGCGGTTTCTTTTAACCGGGCTACATCTAAATTTGCTTTAGCTAAAATAGCCTCTTTAGCAGCCTGAGCATTTTGTTCAGCTACTTGAGTGATTCTCTGTGCCTCTTGCTGTGCTTGGGTTAACTGTCCTTGGGCTTTAGCCAAAGAAGTTTGTGCTTCCCGCAAGCGTCCTTCTGCATCTTGAATAACGCTTTCAATACCGGAGCGTCTTTCAGTCAAGATATTAGTTAAAACTTTGCGTCCAAAGTAGAATAGTATGCCAATCAGAATTACTAAGTTAATTAGATTGGTTTCCAGGATGTCTAGGTTTAGACCAAAACCGCCTTCTGCTGCGCCTTCTGCCATTTCAGAGTGAACAGCTTCTGCGGCAAGTAATAAAATATTGCCCATGTTACCCATCTACAAGTGCGCTGCTCGCTTGGTAATTCGTTAATTTTTCCCGACAGGGAAAAAAGTGCCAATTTTTTGGACACTTAAATTTCGCCACATTTTTGGGCATACACCCTAATGTGTTTATGCTTTCGTAGCACCAATTTGGTCATATAGTCGGAACTACTTCGCCAAAGCTGGTCCTAATAGTTTTTCTAGAATCTGGTTGCTGAGGGCATCAACTTGTCCTTCTAGGGTAGCCATAGCTGCTTGCTTTTGCTGCTCTATTTCCTGAGCAGCTTGTTCGCGTTGGGCTTGGGCTTCCTGTTGGGCTTCGGCTATTTTTTGTGCCGTAATTTTCTTAGCTTCATTCTGGGCAGCTTCTATAGTCAATTGAGACTGCTTACGCGCAGATGACAGTTGCTGCTCATACTCTTTTGCTAAGGTTTCAGCTTTAGCCAAGCGCTCACGAGCATCAAGGATATTGGTACGGACATAGTTATCCCGGTCATCCAATACCTTAGTCATAGGCTTGTAGAAAATTGCATTCAACAAAGCTGCCAACAACAGGAATTGCAATGCCATCAATGGCAAGGTAGCATCGAAATCAAACATTTCTCTCCTCTTTGGCTGGAATACTAATTTTCTTGGCTAGTGATATGATCTAGCCTTTGATAATTTTACGAATCCCGTTCTGACTAATTATCAATAAGTTGCTAGTTTATAGAGGCGTGTAGATATCCAGCTTTTCGCTATCTGTCACCGGGAATTTTAGATTTTAGATTTTAGATTTTAGATTCAAAAAATTTGGTATAATCCCCGTCCTTCAAGACGGAAAAATACTCGCTGCGCTGCGTACGCTTCGCTAACGTCAATCCCAAATCTTCAATCTCTACACTTGTTTGGTGGAGTCAATCCAAAATCGTCAATCCAAAATCCAAAATCTAGTGACATCTTTCACGTCTCTACACTAACAAAACTTTTTCGGTCTTAGGCAAAAGGGTTAGCGAATAGCAATACCAAGGCAATTACCAAACCGTAAATTGTCAAGGATTCCATGAAGGCTAAGGTTAAAAGTAGTGTGCCGCGAATTTTGCCTTCTGCTTCGGGCTGACGGGCAATACCTTCTACTGCTTGACCTGCTGCATTACCTTGACCAATACCAGGTCCAATTGCAGCTAAACCGATAGCGAGAGCAGCAGCTAGAACTGAGGCAGCTTGTACTAATGGATCCATGACGATTTTCCTTGCTTTAACTACAAAAATTACAAATGTACGTAACAACTAGATGTGTGTTTTCACACTGCACTAGGTTTTCAAATCGCTGTGGCGATGTTTTGAGCAAGTTTGCTCGTCTAAACTGGGCTATCAACTGAGGGCGTTAATGCTCCTCATGTCCTTCTTCGCCGTGTCCCTCTAAAGCCTCATGAATATACGCTCCGGCTAGGGTCGCAAATACTAGGGCTTGAATAGCACTAGTAAACAAACCCAAAGCCATTACTGGCAAAGGCACAAAGAGAGGCACGAGCAATACCAATACCGCCACTACCAATTCATCCGCCAATATATTTCCAAATAAACGGAAGCTTAGGGAGAGGGGCTTGGTAAAATCTTCGAGAATGGCAATTGGCAATAGAATCGGTGTTGGCTCGATATATTTTTTAAAGTAGCCTAAACCTCGTTTGCTAAATCCAGCGTAAAAATACGCCAAGGAGGTTAGCAATGCCAATGCGACTGTTGTATTTATGTCGTTGGTAGGTGCTGCTAGTTCACCAGAAGGCAAGTGGATTAGCTTCCAGGGAATTAATGCTCCTGACCAATTTGATACGAAGATAAACAAGAATAGCGTACCAATAAATGGTACCCAGGGGCGATACTCTTTCTCTCCGAGTTGGTTTTTAGCTAGATCCCGAATAAATTCTAGGGCATATTCCATCAAATTTTGGATGCCACGAGGAATTTTTTGGACGTTTCTGGTGGCAGCTAGTGATGCTATTACTAGGATAGCAATCACAAACCATGAGGTGAGAAATACTTGCCCATGTATTTTGAGACTGCCCAGTTGCCACAAGAAGTGATGACCTACTTCTAATTCGGCGAGGGGAAAAGCGTTAAAAGCGTTTAATACACTAAGCATGGGCGTTCTTCAAGGGTTTTCCCCAAAAATCGAGGATTGGAGGATTGTCTGTAGTCTGTAGAGGTTTATGTTTAGCACTGCTAGACCCCTACACCCTTTAAGCTTCAGGAATGAATGCAGTTTGCACCATATAGATGAGGAGGGTAGCTTTGTAGGTGAGAAATCCCAAGAATATAGGCAGAATATGTAGCTGATGCCATTGACTCGCCAATATAATCGGTATCATGATCAGAGCAAAACGATTTTTACTCAAACTTTGTTTTTCACCACCAAGTCTCTCGACATCGTTAGCCAGCATTTTTAAGTAAACCACACCTGTACACGCCCCAATCAAATAATTTAGGGCTATGTTTAAGGAATAAAAAATCCACACAGAGATAAAAATAATCCCCGTCAACACAAGTGTGATTACCAGCAACTTCTGATAGAGTTGATAGAACTCTTGCATGGAAGAGCTTACTGGTTCTGTTTGAGCAAAACCAGATTTCTCATCTTGTTGTGTTGTCTGAGTCGGTGCAATTGATTCTTCTGACAAGCTCACGAGACTTGAAACCAGTACAGCTAATATGAGATGACTGCACATTCAGTCAGTTGAATCATATCACGATCCGGTAACACTACTTTAGAAAAAAACAATTAACTTATTTTTTGTCAGTTGTTATTGGTCAGTTGTCAGTGGCAAGATAATCGCCTAGTTACTGATTTTTTTCATGAAGCGGGGGTTAGTAAGAGTAGTTGTTGTTTGAGGAGGTTTCTTACTCCGTCTAAGTCTAGCTTGACTTGGGCTAAAATTTCAGCCACTGTGGCATTATTACCACATTTTTGCATAAACTCAAATTCGGCTGTTGATAAATTAACAATTTGGTAATCATAGTTAAATAAACATTGACTGGGAAACCCATCTATGCAAGGGTTAAGTTCGGGGATTGCAGTTAATAAAGTCTTATCTGCTGACCAGTCGGTTTTGGGTAGGGGGGGACGACTGAGGAAAAATTCGTAATGTGCTACTTCAGGATTCAGTAATTCTATCAACCGATAACGTTGACGTTCTGTGAGTTCGGCGGCTCTTTCAATTAGTTCTGGTGCTTTTTCTAGAAGCTTTTCTAGTTGCCAAAATCCGGGATTGGAAAAACCTACAAAGTCTAATTCGGAAGCATCTATGAATTTAAACAATGTATCAATATTGTAGTCTGTTTCCTGGGGATGGACGTACATATCAGCAAAGCATTCATCCCGCTGGTTTTCCATTGACCATCTTTCTTTTTCACGCTTGACAATGCGGTTATTTTCTGGTAGAGAAGCAAAGATTTTTCTTCCGACTTGAACGCCATCACGATAGTCACCGCGTTTGTTACCTTGAAGAAGAGCGATCGCCTTTTGCATGAGTTGTATTTCCCATCTTCCCAGTTCTCCATACACAAAAATGTGCATTATTCCACCTGGAGTGAGTTTTTTCGCTAATGCTTGGATACCACGAATGGGATCTGGTAGATGATGAAGCACCCCAACACAATTTATTAAATCAAATTGTCCTGGAATTTGTTCCACATCATAGATGCTTAGGTGATGAAATTCCAGACGGTCAGCACCGGAACTTTGACAGCGTTTTTTTGCTACTTCTAATGTACCAGCACTTAAATCTATTCCCACTACCTGCGCTTGCGGGTTGAGATGTACTAAATATTCTGTGCCGACTCCTGAACCACAACCAGCATCTAAAATGCGGATATCTTGCCTTTGCGGTTTTCTACCTGTGCAGAAGCTATAAGCAGCTAACCAATTCCAACGCCAATTATATCCTGGTGGTGGTTCGTCGAGGATAGGTTCGGGGGGGAAAGGGTAGGTATCGTAGAGTTTCGCAACAGCAGCACTTACTTGGGAGTCGGACATATTCAGGATTAACGCAGCATCTTTGAGTTTACCGGATAGGGGGTGATGAGAGTAAAAAAGTTTTACAGCTTACATATAGCTAGTTGACATACCAAGTATTAATGTATAATGTTTGCATTGAGTTTTAATAGTTGCTTATCAGGTGTCCGCAATCATGAATCAACCCATTCAAAAAATTATCTTCGGTAGCCCTGGAACTGGCAAAAGTTACAGAATTGTTACCGAGATTATCCCTAATGATTTAGATATAGGTAAAGAAAATCCAGAAAACATCATTAAGACAGTTTTTCATCCAGAATATACTTATGGGGATTTCATGGGTAAGTTAGTGCCAATTACCAAGTCTGGTAAAGTAGAGTACAACTATTATGAAGGACATTTTCTAAAAGCCCTATCTCAAGCTTATAAAAATATAAAAGATGCCTACGATAAAGAAGGTAAACAAATCAACCAACCCCAGAAGTGTTGAATGTTAGGAAAAGATTAAAAAAAAGTACCATAATTTGATACAATCTAAAAAAATCTAGATAAAGAATTATCAAATTATGCGCTTAAAGAATTTCCCAGAAGTGGTCAAAACAATATTGAAACCATTGCCCAAAAAAGATTATCCAGTTCTGGACACATTTTCATTTGTATCAGTGTGGTTACAGTATGTCATGGATAAAAGTATAGTGAGTATGAGAGATTTATTTCAAAGACTAAATAATCAAGGGATAGATTTAAAAATATCAAATTTTTCCAAGGCAAGTAAAAAGAGAGATACTCAAGTATTTTTGGAGATAATAACTGAATTAAACAATCAACTGAGAAAGAAAAAAGGAAAGGAAGAAACCCAAGCATTATTTCCTATAGATTCAACAATTATTACATTAACAAGTAAATTATTATGGAGTCAAGGATATCATCAAGTAAAACTATTTTGTGGGTTAGATAGTTTGACATCAGAAGTTGGTGGAATGGTGATTCATTTTGGGCAAGGACATGACCATAAATATGGACAAGAAACAGTAGAAGCAATTCCGTCAAAAGGAGTAGGGATAATGGATAGAGGATTTGCATCCTCCGAAAGAATATCTGAATTAAAACAACAAAAAAATAAAGCTTTTGTCCAGAAGTGTTGAATGTTAGGAAAAGATTAAAAAAAAGTACCATAATTTGATACAATCTAAAAAAATCTAGATAAAGAATTATCAAATTATGCGCTTAAAGAATTTCCCAGAAGTGGTCAAAACAATATTGAAACCATTGCCCAAAAAAGATTATCCAGTTCTGGACACATTTTCATTTGTATCAGTGTGGTTACAGTATGTCATGGATAAAAGTATAGTGAGTATGAGAGATTTATTTCAAAGACTAAATAATCAAGGGATAGATTTAAAAATATCAAATTTTTCCAAGGCAAGTAAAAAGAGAGATACTCAAGTATTTTTGGAGATAATAACTGAATTAAACAATCAACTGAGAAAGAAAAAAGGAAAGGAAGAAACCCAAGCATTATTTCCTATAGATTCAACAATTATTACATTAACAAGTAAATTATTATGGAGTCAAGGATATCATCAAGTAAAACTATTTTGTGGGTTAGATAGTTTGACATCAGAAGTTGGTGGAATGGTGATTCATTTTGGGCAAGGACATGACCATAAATATGGACAAGAAACAGTAGAAGCAATTCCGTCAAAAGGAGTAGGGATAATGGATAGAGGATTTGCATCCTCCGAAAGAATATCTGAATTAAAACAACAAAAAAATAAAGCTTTTGTCTTAAGAATTAAAAATAATGTCACTTTAGAAATGCTAGAAAATGGTAATTGTAAAGTTGGCAAAGATGAAAGAGAAGTGGAAATTAGAGTAGTAGCATTTTGTGATATAGAAACTAAGAGTGAATTTCGTTTAGCAACAAACTTATTAAATGAAGGAGAAGAGCAAGTTAGTAATCAAGAGATTATGGAAATTTACATACAAAGATGGCAAATTGAATTGTTATGGAAATTCTTAAAAATGCACCTCAAGTTAGACAGACTTATGACAAAGAATGAGAATGGAATTAGAATTCAGATAATGTGCTGTTTAATCGCTTATTTGATATTGCAACTAATAGAAATACCGCAAGAATTTGGCAAAACTTTATTAGATAAACTCCGTTATCTTCAGTCCTATATGTGTCAGGAAATAAGTTATGTTCATTGGTTTAGAAAACTTATTTGGATAAGATGAAAAATAGCACTTATAGGCTAAGTTTATTTCAATATGTAAAGTTTTATTACGCTATTCAACATTTCTGGCTTTTGTCTTAAGAATTAAAAATAATGTCACTTTAGAAATGCTAGAAAATGGTAATTGTAAAGTTGGCAAAGATGAAAGAGAAGTGGAAATTAGAGTAGTAGCATTTTGTGATATAGAAACTAAGAGTGAATTTCGTTTAGCAACAAACTTATTAAATGAAGGAGAAGAGCAAGTTAGTAATCAAGAGATTATGGAAATTTACATACAAAGATGGCAAATTGAATTGTTATGGAAATTCTTAAAAATGCACCTCAAGTTAGACAGACTTATGACAAAGAATGAGAATGGAATTAGAATTCAGATAATGTGCTGTTTAATCGCTTATTTGATATTGCAACTAATAGAAATACCGCAAGAATTTGGCAAAACTTTATTAGATAAACTCCGTTATCTTCAGTCCTATATGTGTCAGGAAATAAGTTATGTTCATTGGTTTAGAAAACTTATTTGGATAAGATGAAAAATAGCACTTATAGGCTAAGTTTATTTCAATATGTAAAGTTTTATTACGCTATTCAACATTTCTGAACCAACCCAAAAATGTTGCTCTTGTTATTGATGAAATAAATCGGGGTAATTCTTCCGCGATATTTGGTACTGTTTTTCAACTTTTAGATAGAGATAAAGATGGTTGGTCAAGTTATGGAATTAATATAACTACTATCGAATTTTTCAAGCTATTAGAATTGGTAGGAACTAAATTTGGTTATGATGAAAGAGGAAATATCAATAGTTATAAGCTACAACCTTATGAAGAAGTAGCTAAATTAGAAACATTACAAAAGAAAATTGAATTTTTAAATTTTGATTTGGTAAACAGAAGCATTAAAATTCCACCTAATCTTTCTATTCTGGCGACTATGAACACTTCTGATAATTCGATTTATTTCATGGACAGTGCCTTTAAGCGTCGTTGGGATTGGGAGTTTGTAAACTGGGATCATAGCAAGCCTCTTAAGGCTACCTATGGAAAAGATGGAGTTTTAAACGAACAAGAATGGAGAAATCTTATTACAAAACTTAACACCTTCATCAAAAAATACCATGACTCAATTAGGGGAATTGAAGACAAACAAATTGGGTATTACTTCATCAAAGATTCAGTTACTGCTGAACAAATACAGAATAAACTAATGTTTTTCTTATGGGACAGCGTTTTTAATCGTGATAAAAAGCCACTATTAGAACTTCTAAAAGTAAAAAAAGATGACCTGGTAACTTTTGGAGATTTCACTAAACTACATAATACTTTTGTTAAAAATATAATCAATTTCAAGAACTAACTGCACTATTCGTATATACAGCGGTTTCCGCTCTTATGAGGTACAAAGTTGAATCATGAAACTCTTGTAGTGCGGGCATCTTGCCCGCTAGATATGTACCTCATAACACCGGGAAGTGCTGTAAAGTGGAAATATTAGCCTACATTTTTAATTTCTATGTTTGATTTTTCCAGTTTTAATCTAGTTAAAGGTTCTAA
The DNA here is from genome assembly GCF_001277295.1 of Anabaena sp. WA102. Taxonomy (NCBI): domain Bacteria; kingdom Bacillati; phylum Cyanobacteriota; class Cyanophyceae; order Nostocales; family Nostocaceae; genus Anabaena; species Anabaena sp. WA102. The sequence goes on from NZ_CP011456.1 coordinate 5,333,890, forward strand.
GGATTTTTTTATTGGTATTCGTAAATCTAAAGTTGGAGATAATTTCGAGTTTTGTCTGCCAAATGGCTTTGAGAATTTTCCAGAGGATGACTTCAACGCAGTACGAGATTTATTTTTTAAGATGTATCGCACCTTTCGCAAGTTTGAACGCGATAATTTAGACTCCAACCGATTCAACATAAATCAACCTGACTTTCAGCGAGAACAGGATCAGACGACTATTTCATCTGGTGGAGTCAAGATACAAACAGAGGAAGGAGATATTTGTGTACTCTACAGTAAGATTAAAATGATTGAGCGAGTTCTAGAAGCTTACGATGACTTAGCAATCAACTCCATCCAAAAGAAAGTTAGACGTAGTGAAGATATCGACTATTCTCAACTTCATAAATATCTAGATCGTGCTATCTATTTAAAAGATGATCTAAATATAAATAATGATGTAATTTATGTTGAGATGATGGATCTACCTTGTTTGACGATACGCTATCAAAGCACCGATATTGTAAATCTGTATTGTTATATTCTCGATGAGATTGTTGAGCAGTTAAATGGTGATGTACCAGATAATATTAAAGCCCGAAGTCAAGAAATTCATTTTCTTGCTCAAGGCTTCAAGGAGGATTATTTAACTAGTAACCAGTCTATTTTTGACCAGGATACTTTTGAGGAGACTATTAATGTTCTTAAAGAATCACTAGATAATATAGATAAGAATACCTATTACAAAGATACTGATTATTGGGGAATTTATGAAGCTATTGAAACATTCCTTTACGGTGATCTAAATCCTGAGAAAGGTGATGGTGAATTTTGGGGAATATATGGGTTTTCTCTAATTTGGGAGGATATGTGTCATAGCTATTTCTTTAAGAAACACCGCAACGAAATTTGCTATGCGGACACAGATATACCTCTGAAAGATTATGATAACCCACAAAGAGAAGAGGAAGATAAACATCGAGTTGGAAACCGCAAAGCTAATGGTGGATCTGCACGTTGGAATCAATGGGTTTACTGCACAAATTCCAATATTTCTAAATCTTCAGGAAAAGTAGCCGAAAAATTTCAATGGGATGAACTGTTTTGCATTGAATTTGATTTAAATGATGGAACATTAGTTTACCAACAACCCAAGTATAATAAGTTTGAAAAACGAAATAGAAGTCAAGCATTACGTCGTTTTATCCGTCCTGATTTAATTATAGAATCGAATACTAAAAAAATTGACAATAATGTTATAGAGGGTAATTTCATCAAAATAATTGATTATAAAGATGTACCATTAAAGTTTTATAAAAATAAAAAACTAGCTCCAAAATCAGCGAACAAATATCATTTAGATATCATCAAGCAACTTACATACGAATATGCTCTCCAGCAAACACACGAGGTTTCTGCAAGTGAGTTTTTTATTCCTTATTACTATAATGTAGAACCATCTAATCCATTAGGTGAATTGGAACAAAAACTAAACCTAAATGGTATAGTAATTTTTAGGGCAAATTTCTCTTTAATACAAAATATTTATTTAGAAGATAATCTATGAATTTTGAGTCAGATATAATTGGAATCCGATCTACAGATACAGCCTTTGAGAGTCTTTATATTCCTTTTATATCTTTTGCTAACCAGAAGCAAAAGAAGGCTGTAGAAAATTACATAATTTGGCAAGCGGATAAATTTTTCAAGAAAATCGAAAAAATCAATCCTGCTGTTATTAATAGAACTCAATTACCGTATTCAAAACTTATTACAGAAAAAGATTTTCAAGATTCCAAAAGAATTGAAATAAACTATTTTTATAAAAACTTCTTTCATGACTTAGAACGAGATTCTGATGGTAAATTAAAATTAAAAATAAAATGGAGTATCACTTTTGATGAAGAATGCACTCCAATTAAGTTGGTAAGTTTTCGGAAAGATTATCGTGGTTATGATCCTAAGCCTAACGATTTTTCCGATAAAGACGTGCAAGGCCGTCCACATCGAAAATACGGTACTATAGAAATTAATGGAGAACCAGTATTTTACTATATTTATTTCACAATTCAGGAAATATTAGATGTGGTAAAAGAAATACCTCACTTATACTGAATATATTAACTTGGCAATATACTTTTCATAATTTACTGGCAATTTTAATATAAAATTGCTTGATGCAAACAGCAGAACCAGTTACCAATTTTGAAAATGCTTTAACTTATCCCGCATTTACACAACTCATTGCTCTTTGAACTCCTTAAGAGAACGCGATTGGGAAGCTTTAACTTTTAACTTCACTATTTGATAGAGACGATAGCGATGAAATTGAAGACGAGATTAAAAGCAAATTGGTTTGGTTAGTACCCGAACCCTGTTGGGAGGATAATCCTTTTGAGTTCTTGCGTGAATTTTTATAAAAATTCAAAACAGAGAAGATACATATCTTAACTTTCTTCATTCTCTTTTAGTTCATATAATCTATGACTTTGTTGTAGTCTTGTGAATGAACTACTCTAAGTGCAGATGATGCGACCGAGGGGGAGATGGTAAGATTTGATTTTAGTCGGTTGTGTGTGCTTATTGTCTTAATTTGTGGTTTATTGGCTGGTTGTAGTGGAAATTATCGCGGAAATTACATTCTCCGAGTAGCTACTGAACCAGCATTTCCGCCTTTTGAGTTTCAAAGTAAAGGTGGAGAGTTAGCAGGGTTTTCAATTGATTTAATGAGAGCAATAGCGACTGCTGCTAATTTTCGGGTAGAATTTCAGAGTATACCTTTTGATGGCATTATTCCCGCACTGCAAGCTAAAACTATAGATGGGGCGATTAGTTCCATTACTATTACCCCAGAGAGGGCGAAGACAGTGGCTTTTTCTCGTCCCTATTTTAAAGCAGGTTTGGCCATAGCTATTCGTGCAGATAATCAAAATATTACAGGCTTTGACAGTCTCCAAAATAAAAAAATTGCTGTTCAAATTGGCACAACCGGCGCAGAAAAGGCTAAAAGTGTGATTGGGGCGGAAGTTCGCAGTTTTGACTCTGCACCATTAGCCCTCCAAGAATTACAAAATGGCAATGTAGATGCAGTTATTAATGATGCACCTGTAACTTTATATGCTATTAATACAGGTAATTTGCAAGGAATCAAAGTTATAGAACAATTACTAACTGAGGAATTTTATGGAATTGCAACTGCTAAAAATTCTCCTTATTTATCTTTAATTAATCAAGGTTTAACAAAGGTATTACAAAACGGTAACTATGAGCAAATTTACCAAAAATGGTTTAAATCTACACCGCCAATATTACCAGAAACATTACCATTCATAAAAAACAACACAACTAGATTAAATTCTTTTATTGTATTTTGGCAATCTTTGCCAACTTTATTAACGGGTGTATTGGTAACATTACAATTAGCATTTATATCAGGTTTATGTGGTTTAACTAGCGGTTCTCTAATTGGGATAATTCGGCTTTCTCATATTAAACCTTTGCGGTTTTTAGCCAGGGCTTATATAGATTTTTTCCGAGGAACGCCGTTATTGGTACAGATATTTATGATTTACTTTGGCTTACCAGCAATTTCTCAAGAGATGGGTTTTACTTTGACTTTAAATCGTCTTGCGGCTGGAGTAATTGCGTTAAGTTTAAATAGTGCAGCTTATATTGCGGAAATTGTGCGTGGAGGAATTCAATCTATTGAAATTGGACAATCAGAAGCAGCCAAATCACTCGGTTTAAATTCTGTGCAAACTATGACTTATGTGATTTTTCCTCAAGCATTACGCCGCATGATACCACCTTTAGGTAATGAGTTTATTAGTTTATTGAAAGATACTAGTTTAGTTGCTGTAATTGGGTTTGAGGAATTATTTAGAAAAGGACAATTAATTGTTTCAGAAAATTATCGCGCTTTTGAAGTTTATGCGGCTGTGGCTGTAATTTATTTGTGTTTAACTCTGATTTCTTCCCAACTTTTTAGCCGATTAGAAATATGGATGAATCCAAGTAAGTAGCTTGGCGTTAAAAATTCTCACTATAGCAAGGCAATAGTAAAGAAGTTTTCAGCGATTTTACCAGCAATTCTCATTTTAAGGTTTCATGACATTTAAACCCTTAAATTCATAGGGTTTTACAATTCTTAACAAATCCGGGGATAGCGAAGCGCTGCTGCAAGCAGTTCGCCGAAATGGCGCAAACTCGTTTCAAAATGAGAATTGCTGCGATTTTACGTTTCTTTACACAGTTTGGTTTTATTGTATTAACCTACTTATACACTTGAGGGTAGAGTCAATCCAAAATCGAGTGACATTCCACTAATCTCTAATTTGTCTTTTTATTTTCCGATAATCCCAAGGGTCAACAAATTTTTTATCACTCCAAACCCCAATTTTTTGCTGTTGCGCTTGTGCTTCGGCTTGTTGTACTATGTCCTTGCTCGGACATTTACTTAAATAAGAACGATATACTTTAGCCAATCCTTCTCTTAGCAAAACTTGCTGTAAAAAAGTGCCATCTTTTAAACGCACCTCTGCAATTTTTCTGCCATAGCTATCGCTGTCTGTGATATTTAACTGTACACGATTATCTGTTTGCTTGATCAGTTCCTCTATCCGTATTTTTGCTTTCATCCCCCAAACAAACTGACTTACATCTTTAGTAATTTTACTCTTTTTTTCTTTCTGAGAATGGGGTATTTCTGGAGCATCAATACAAGCAAACCGCACTGTGAACTTTTGACCATCAGCATTTTTCAACACTAATGTGTCACCATCACTGACTCTCTCAACCAGATTACCTTGAGGGGCAAACAAGTTATCGCACGCCATTAAACTCAAGGCAATGGTAGCTGTACCCAGCCAAATTAACCCTTGTTTTACAAATTTATTCATCTTCATACAGAAGGTTGGATTAGTCACTGCAACTCATCATTACATACATCAATCATGATTCTCTTATGAAGATTATGAAGCCTATTAAAGACTCTCAAAGCAATTCTGTTGATCAAGATATTGAGGAATTCCTCAATCAGTTAGAAGATATTGTTCTAAATCATTCCATATCAGATACAAGTAATTCTACAAACCAAGAAAGCAGTGAGAATACTCATACTTTTGATCTAGCCGCTTGGGAAGATGCAATTGCTGATATTGAACAGTATTTAGAGCAAAAAAACAAATAGGAATCAGGACTCAGGAGGAAGAAATAATATTAAATCTGGAAAAGTAACCGATAAATGAACGGTTTCAAAGCTGATTTCTTACACCTAATTCACCTTTTCAACCCGAAAACTCTTGATTTACTAAGGTTTTCGGCTTATCCAGCATTTTCTGCCTTTGAGCTTCATATAACATTAAAGCAGCAGTGATCCCTACATTCAAAGATTCTACTCCAGGACTGAGGGGAATTTTCACCTGGATATCCGCTAATGCGGCTAAATCCGCTGATAATCCTGCCCCTTCGTTACCCAATAATATTAAACTAGGTTTACGCCAATCTACTTGCCAATAGGTTGAATCGGCATTAGGTAAGGTAGCTATTACTTGCATTCCTGCTTGCTGACTTTGCCGAACTGTGGTTTTCAAATCTGCACTTACAGCCATGTTTAAGCGAAACCATTGTCCAGCAGAAGCTCGTAAAACCTTGGGATTATCTAAATCTACACTATCTTCACTTAACCACAAACCTGATGCACCTGCGGCTGCGGCTGTGCGAATCATAGTTCCTAAGTTACCAGGATCTTGGACAGTTTCTAAGGCCAGAACTAAGCCAGTGAAAGGAATTTGTCTTGGTTGTGCCTCTCGTTGAGCGATAGCTACTATACCATCAGGATTGACAGTTGTAGCCATTGCTGCTAGAACTTCTGGACTGACAATTTCCACCCGATAGCACTGACTACAAATCACTTCCCATAGTTGGTAATGTGTATCATGCCATTGCGAAGTACAACATACCGCATCTAAGGGATAGGAAACCGCACAAGCTTCCTCCAGCAAATGCGTTCCTTCCAATAAAAATAGTTGTTGCTTATTTCTCTCCTTTGTGGAGTGCAACTTGCGGATTTGTTTAACTAAAGAATTTTGTAAACTTGTGATCACAATCTTAGATTTTAAATTTCGGATTTGAGATTAATCCAAAATTGATATGCGGAACCCCGGACTTGAACCCGTTCGTTAATCTCAACCTCTGATTATAGCGTTACTTGTATTTACTCAACTGCCAAGTATTTTCGGAAAATTGAGCAACCGGAAAATTCAGCGATCGCTAGGTAACAAATTGGTTTATGCTGTAAATAGTCAAAGTTTAAGAAATATTAAATTCTCTTCCCAGTATACTCATGCAATGTATTGTTAATCGCCGCGATCAGTTTTCAGCAGTTGGTCGGTATTGGTTCCCCGAACTGAGTGAAATCGAGAATTTAGAAAAATTTGGTGCTTACTCGAAATTTCCTGGACATGGACATAACTATGTCTTGTTCATCTCTATGATTGGGGAATTAGATGAGTATGGGATGGTACTAAATCTGTCCGATGTGAAGCACGTCATCAAAGAGGAAGTTACCGGTCAACTAGATTTTTCCTATCTCAATGATGTGTGGACAGAATTTCAACAAACTCTCCCCACGACGGAAAATATGGCGCGAGTGATTTGGGAACGGTTAGCACCCCATTTACCTTTGGTGCGCGTCCAGTTATTTGAACATCCTCAACTTTGGGCAGATTATCAGGGAGAGGGAAAACAAGCTAATTTAACTATCAGAACTCATTTTAGTGCTGCTCACCGCCTAGCGCCCAACCTCAGTGCTGATAAATATGGTAGATGTACTCAGACTCACGGACATAATTATCATCTAGAGATGACTGTGGCAGGGGAAATAGACTCCCGTACGGGCATGATTGTGGATGTAGCTGCTTTAAATCGAGTGGTGGAAGATTATGTGGTGAAAATATTTGATCACTCTTGTGTAAATGAGGATATTCCTTATTTTGCCGATATTGTCCCCACGACAGAGAATATTTCCCGTTACATTCATGGTCTTTTAGAATCGCCCATTGATGGATTAGGGGTGAAGCTATCCAACGTTAAACTGTTTGAAAGTCATCAACTGTGGGCAAATTATTCGGGTCAGGATATGGAGGGGTATTTGAGTATTAGCACTCATTTTAGCTCTGCTCATAGATTGGCACACCCTGATTTAAGTTTGGCCAAAAACACGGAAATTTATGGTAAATGCGCCCGTGTAAATGGACATGGACATAATTATCAATTGGAAGTAACTATAAAAGGGGAAATTGACTCCTCTACGGGGATGGTTATTGATTTAGGGGCTTTAAATCAGATAATTACAGATTACGTGATTGAGCCATTTGATCATACTTTCTTAAATAAGGATGTTGCTTTCTTTAATCAAGTTGTGCCGACTGCGGAAAATATTGCTCTTTATATTAGTAATACTTTGCGATCGCCTATTCAAGAGTTAGGTGCAACTCTTTACAAAGTTAAACTGGTGGAAAGTCCCAATAACGCTTGCGAAATCTATGCGGCTGATTCTGAATCAATATCTGTTAATGCAGCAGTAAGTCAACCAGTATTGGCAATAGTTTAAACCTATCCAGATCCCCGACTTCTCAAAGAAGTCGGGGATCTATATTCCTAACTCTTAAATATTTTCCAAAACAAACCTAGTAATAACCTTTTTTACCACTATGGATTTATTTACCCCCATTGTCCCTAAAGAGAAGCAACATAATCACTTTCTCTATATGACCGAACCAGGATTTTGTGAACCAGAGATTGAGGTTATTAAAAGTTGGGCTAATGGATTTATAGATCGCAATGGACAACTGGTACAAGAATTCCAAACAAAGTTTAATTCTGCATTTTGGGAGCTATATTTATTTGCCTGTTTAAAAGAACTCGGATGTACCGTAGATACTTCACATGAAACTCCTGATTTTCTAGTAAGTTCATCCTATGGTGATTTCATTGCCGAAGCAGCAATAACAAGCCATCCTGAAGGATTTAGACCAGAATGGGAAAAAGATCATGAACTGTTAGAAAAAACAAAACATAAAGAAATACTAAGATTATCTGCAATTAGGCTTGAATTCTCTATAGATAAAAAGTCTAGAAAATATCGTACAAATTATTCTAAGCTTCCTCATGTTAAAAATAAACCATTTGTAATATGCGTTGCTCCCTTTGAACAACCCTTCTTTTTCTTGCAAGATTCTCTAGCAATTGTCAGAGTTCTTTACGGATATGAAGAAGTTCTTTCAAGAAGAGATACAGATGGAAATTTGACTATCATTGGAGATTCTTATAACTATAGAGTTCAAAAGAAACCAGGTTTTAATGTAAATGTTGGATTATTTACTAATTCTAAATTAAAGCACGTAAGTGCAGTAATATTTAACAATAGAGCTACTTGGTGTAAGGTGCGTGCTTTAGCTAAGACTGATAAATATCCAGTAATATTTAGTGGCTCTAGAGCATTCCAATCAGATCAGCAAGTCGGACTGTATCAATTTGTAGAAGAAAGTCCAAATTATAAAGAAACAATTGCTGATGGCTTACATATACTTATAAACCCTTTCGCTGAAAATCCTCTGGATCTAAAAATTTTTGAAAATCGAGAAGTTGCCCTACATAATTATGATCCAAAAACAGGTAATTATCTATCTTATCTACCTAATAATTTCTTGCTTCAAAGAAGTTGTACCACTATTACTTCCGCAGATCATTTGCAAGAATTCAAAAAATCGTTAAAAGAACAAAACTACAAAGAACTAGAGCCTGAAATTTGGGAAGAAGATGATTTAATAGAGTTTGGTGGACAAATAGGACATATCCATAATAATCACATGGCACATTATAAAGGTTGGAGTGTCATAGTGTCTCTTGACTCAATTGATCAAGATTGGAGTTCTATAACAATTCAAAAGCTTTGTTATAGCATTTCAGAATTTCAGTTCGAGAATAGTAAAGGCAGTTATAATTCCATTCTTTTAGGAGAATTCTTCTCAACTAAAGAGGAAGCTTATATTGCTATGAAAAAGAAAATAGATGAATTTAAAACTACATAGTGCATAATCAATGTCTACACCGACTTGTCACATCACCCATATTAATAACCTAACCTTTATACTAACCAGTAAAGGTTAAATAGTTCTAACTAAGTCTGCGCCCATCGCATCTCAGCCACAGGAAAAAAGTTGTGACAGAATGCTGTCAGTCATCTAATTTAAGCTTATTTGCTAATTTTTTATCTAACGTCACTAACTCAAGTCCATGATGCTTGGTAGTTGCAGCAATAATAGAATCAGGCAATTTTGTTTTGTGAGTATATCTAAAGCTGATAGTCTCATTTTCAATTGCTGGTGTGATCGTTAAATATGTCATACGACTTAATAAAAATACAACAGATTCTTTTTCTGTTGGTGTTATAGACGGAAAACTCAATAACTCCATACGAGTTATTGCACTATAAGCACATTCACCAATTTGAATTTGCTTGTCTTTTAATATCTCCAACACTATTGAATCGCGTTGCAGCAGACCAATCACTATATTTGTATCTAACAAATACTTAATCCCATTCATCGCGTAATGCTCTTTGTAACTTTAATGGATCTTGATTTTTAAAAGTTGGAAATTCAGGCAAATCATTAAGTAGATCAACTAATAATTGAGATGATTGTTTTTGTCGCTCCTCTAACAACATTTTTTCGACTGCTTTCTGTACTAATAGCTGCATATCAGGCATTTCCAAAAGTTGATTACCCAACTCATCAGGTAACTCGATTTTAACTTGCATAAAATCCTCCTTTTCTTCCTATGTTATACTACTTAAAAATAGCTGTTCCATTGGTTGCTGATTAAACCATTGACTAACTTGGGGTTGGGAGCTTTTTTAACAAACTCAGACATTACACAGGTATCAATTAGATAGGTCATAGTTCAAAATTTCTGCCTGTGTCTTGATCACGTTCAAACAATGAGGCGATATCATCTTCGGCAAATCCCTCATCTATAAAACGTAATCGCTCAAATAAAGGCAGTTCCTTTTTTTGTTGCTGCAAGTAGTTGGATAATATGTTGATGACTGCTTCCTGTGCATTTTCATAGTGACTGACTGCGATAATTTCATTAATTAATTCATCATCTATTGTGATCATGGTCATTGTTTTATTCTCCGTTCTTTTCATAATGCTAATTATCGGTTAAACAAATACCGACGACCGGCTAAACTGCGTAAATAGCGATAAATTAACCAAGCTAAAAGTCCTAACCCAAAATTGAATAATAGTTCTTGGACTATAAACCAGAAAATTTTCGGATCAAACCAAAGTTCCCACCGCAAAGGACTAATTTTTCTGGAGAGAATCAATAATCCAAATAGAGAATTTCCGCCTAGTGATAGGATTGACAATACTAAACATCTTTGCCAAGTGCGGACTGAGGATGTACGTCCAGAAATTAACTCTAAAGGATGTTTTTTCTGGAGTTTTCGCAGTAGTTGTTCTAACCGCCAAAACATCCATAATAGTACAGGAAATAAACAATAAATGAGTAAATTTGTGGGTCGTGAAAACCTCACAGAAATAGATAAAATATTGACTAAAGCATGAAAGAAAACAGAATTTAACCAAGCAATAAAAATTAAATGCCGATGGCGATTAAACCTTTTACTGGCAGAAATGTATATTGCTAAAGCATATCCCCAAGGAGCAGAAAACATGGCATGGACTGGTGTACCAATGCTACGGTCGAGAATGGAAGATGTGCCGTGATATAAATAAATCCAGGTTTCTTCCGCTGTGAAACCTAAAGCTACGGCTATGGTAAACAAAAAAACTGTGGTAGCTCGGAGATGATACTGACGTTGTAGATAGGAAATGGGCAGAATAACTGCTACTAATTTACAACCTTCTTCAATGGGAGCGATCGCTAATATTTGCCGGAATACCACCCCAGAAAAATGACGCTGGATCTGTTGCCAGTCTAAAACCCGGTTAGCCACATTTTCCATAGCCCATTCTAAGCCCAGAGCAGCAAAACCAGAGATAGCGCCAATAATGAACAAAACCCATAAATTTAACCAAGGTGGGGCAGCAGGAGTTCTGCGGTAATAAAACCACAAAAATAGCAGGGGGGGGATAACTGCCCACAACACTAAATATAAATTAGCCACTCACCTGAGAAATGATAGTACGGTGACGAAGACTATTGCTAGTAATAGTAGGAGGTTGGAAACCTGCCCCAATTAAGGCTTGTTCAATATCCAAACTGAAATATTCATCTAAATAAGGTTCGGTACTTTTAAGCAACGTCAAAATATAAGTTGGCATTTTTTTGTAAATTTCCGATTTGGGATTCATGTCCATAATTGCTAGGTGTCCACCGGGACGCAAAATACGTCTAGCTTCAGCAAAAATCTGGTGAGTTGCTGATTGAGGTAATTCATGACACATCAAAAAAATCGAAGCTAAATCAAAGGAAGCATCTGCTATGCCTGTAGATTCTGCTTGACTATGTACCCAGTTAATTTGGGTTTGACGTTCTTGGCTACGATAGTTAGCCACAGCTAGGAAGTAAGGGGATAAGTCTAAACCGGTAATTTTGGCGTGGGGATAAACTGCCTGTAGGGCAAAGGTACTCATGCCGACGCTACACCCTAAGTCTATAAGATCTTGTGGCTGCTCAGAAATAGAATTTTTGAGGATATCGTGAAAGCTTTGGCGAAGTTTTGCGTCACCTTGATTTTCCGGTTTCTGCCAAATCCTAGAGTGGACAGCATGAGCCGCAGATTCTACTTCAAAAGCAGCTTGCCAACTGAGATTTCCGGTTTCATAGGCGTGGAATGAGGTGACGTAGTAATCTGGGTAGTTTAGCTGCGGATTTTGGACTTGCGCTAAATCGCTTCCCCAATCACGGGTTTGCAGTTTCTCTACTTCCTTTGTCCAAAATACACCAATTTTTTCAGCCCGTTTAATCATCATTTGTCTAGCTCGGTGTTTAGCAAGATTAGCTACGGGTTTAATGGCTAAGATGCTATTGACGAAACGGGATGCTAAATCAGGTTCGGTCTTGATGGTAGTAGTCATAAATCAATTTTCTCTGGAACACTCTTTTTAACTTATGACATATTGGCTGTATTTGAGTCTATATCTGGCTAAATTTAGTATTTTCTCAAGTATTTTTACTCTGCCGAAAGATTAGATCTTGCTGGCTAAAACCGCGAGTTGTGTATAGTTAATCAGATTAATGGTGTTGTTAGCAGTATCAATTTTAATCCATTCCTTTTCAGAGAGTTTTTCCATGATTTTGGTTGTTTCTTCCAAGGTGATTTCTGTCACCTCTGCCAAATCTTTCAGGGGAATGTTAAAAATTTTCTGGACTTGTTCTGATTCTTGACTATAACTATCGGTTAAACTTACTAAGGTATGGGCAAGTTTAACCGCAGATGGTGACAAGCGCATTTGTAGCCGCAGATTAATTTGACGAATTCTGCCTACCATCAGTTGCAGCATTCTATGATGTAAATGTGAGTCTTGAAACAGGATGTGAATAAAATTCTCTCTAGAAACACTTAGTAGTTTTACTTTGGAAAGGGAAACAACGTCCGTTGACCTGGGGAATTCATCTAAAACAGCCATTTCTCCAAAGAAATCACCTGGTCCTAAAATTGCTATGGTGAAGGATTCTTCTCCATGGGTGCGGCGAACTTTCACCCAACCGGAAACAATAAAGTAAACTGCATTACCCCAGGCATCTTCCATTAAAACAGCCCGTCCTGATGGGTAATCATGTTCAGTTGCTATATTCAGCAGCCATTCTCTGGTTTCTAGACTTGATGTACTTAGGAGTGGAAAAGTATCAATAATAATATCTTTTTTCATCTAAACCTCCAAGAGACCCCCACCAAAACTGTACTCAGTTTGGTGATGGGAGGAATGGAGGGTTAATTGTGAAATGTCCCTTGAGTAATTTTGTGCGCCAGCACAAACAATGAAAGGGACAGTTGAGCAATTAACAAATCTTTGATTTTCCATATTCGTAACCGTCCTTTTTGTGAATTGATTTACAGCATTTGTAAGAGATACCTTGAATCAGTCCAGATATTGTTGAGATATTGAAACTACCGCTAGTCCTCACCGCTACTCGTCCGATATATGCCCCAATCTTTTTACCTTTTGTGACAACAGCTTTCACAATGTCTCCGGTTTGAAAACCATTAACAAATTTGAACCGGGGGACATATCTAGAAGGAAAACCGTACTTGTCAGTTCGGCAAGATTGTCTGGTGCCGTGACCATTAGCTGTAATTAGCAATGGCTTAACGCCTTTGATATTGAGAATTGGAGTTGACTGACCAACACAAGCTGCATCAATCCAGTGCATTTTCTCTAAATTTTGCTGACTTCTATTGAACTTTGTTAACCCTCCTGAACCTGTTTCTACAGGTAATCCGGTTGCTTTGACAACGAATAGTAATGCCAGGCGAGTTGTGTTTACTGCTGCTGCATCAGCCAGTGGTCTTTTAGCTTGCTTCAAGATTTTTTCTAACTTTAAAGGGTCTTTTTTGAGGAAATCTTTGATGTCTTTCGTGCCTTTTTTAGTGTTACATTTTTCACAACTTAAAGTGAGATTTGTAATTGAATTACTACCACCCTTGGCTCGTGGATGAATATGCTCTACTTGAAAAGGAACGTCTTTCACTCCACAGTAGGCACATTGTCTACCCCACTTTTCTAGTAAGTATTCTCTGCTTTCGTAACCAGCTAAAGTTCCCTGTTGATATTCCTTACCTTGAATATCAGGATTAGCCATTAACTGCATATCAAACCTGACTAATTCTTGACTAATATCCTCAATTGGTGCGAGTTTACGCAATCTTTCAACCCAAGTTTTAATATTCTCAACCCGACTTTGTAAGCTCGGAGCTAACCATCTTTCTGGACGGGTTCTATTCAAGAACCTTGGTTGTCTGTAACGAGTTTTTCTGGCACGTCTAGAACGTCTTAATTGACTTCTAGAAGTTAAAGCATCTCTAATTGCAAAGCCTCTATGTTTTAATTCAGCAGCAAATACAACTTCGCCAGTTGAATCATTAATTAATGCCATTCCCGTGAATTTTGCACCAGGATCAATCTTTAGTCTTAGGGACGATACTGGGGAGTCAGGACAGGATTTTTTGAGAATAATTGTGAATGGAAACTGTCTAAATATTGCTGCTTTTTTGTTTCTCAATAACTGTCTAGCCTGTGCTGGATTAATTGGGTCTAGTGGTCTTTTTTTAGTGTCTAAAACAAATACTTTGGACATAATATTTTGCTCCGAAGAGCCTCCTTGCGGGTAATGTTAGCTTTGACAATGTTAGAGGTCGGTAACTATCTTAAAAGCACTGGTTTAACCCTTAAGCCTGTTTAACTTTGAAGTTCTAGAGCAGGGAACTAGCTACGCATCCCCTGGTAGGTCTTTAACTCTTACCTCTAACGTAGTTCGGTTAAGAACTGAGTCCAACTAGGCTTTTACAAGCCCTCACTTACCCGAAGGGAAGTGATGGGTGGTTGACGAATATATCTAAGGAAGGATTGTAACCCACATTCCGCACCCCCCAGTGTCACAATCGGTAATTTCGGATTTTTGAATACCTTTGATGATAATTTTGATACAAAATCGTCGAAATCTTAGGTGGCGATCGCCGATCTCAAATCCCCAAACGACCATTTTTCGTTGTGTGACAGTTTAGGGTGCGGAAGGTCGGTTGTAACTAGAGATCAGGGGGCAATGAATAGGAATTTTTTCATTACCAATTATCAATTATACCCAACACGGCTTAATTATTTGATTCTCCGGGTAGGGGTAAAGCAAGAGCTAAACCCCTACAAATCTAGGGTTTTCGTGATTTTACAAAAGTCCATGTCCCAACCGTTTTGAGTATACCTATAGGACTCCTATTTGATTTTTGATAGCCTGCGTGGCGTAGCCATACAAGACTCAGTAGGTATCAATTCTGTCTTTCCTGTTCCCAGTTAAGAGTTCCCTGTTCCCTGACCACACAAGTAAATTCACAGAATCAAACCGGATTCCTATATGTTAATTCTGAATTCTCAGAGTTTGGGCGGCAAGATAAATTTTTGTCCATTCACCTAGAACTTGATGATTTTTAAGTTGTAGTTGTTGGGCTATAGTTTCTATGGAGTTACCTGCTTTGCGGAGGTTGAGGATTTGTTGTCCTAGAGGGGTGATTTTTTCTGGAAGTTGTTGCCATTGGGTTTCTGTTAGCCCTAGATTATGTTCTTCTAGGGAAGTGGACAGCCAGTTATCAATCAGTTCTGGTTGACCTTTGATGGCAAAAACGCGGACGGCATGATAACTGAGTTTTTCCCGCAGACGATATACTTCTTTGATGGGTTTATGGAGTTGTTTGGCAATTTCTTCTTGGGATGTGCCTTGCAGATATAAGCGCAACCAATGTACTGCGTGTTGTCCAATATTTTCTAACAGGTATTGTTCAAATTTTTCCTGTACGAGTTGACGGTTGACTATTTGTTCTTCTAGGTGTTGGGTTTCTTGATATTGAGCGATCGCCTGATTATCAACTAAGTTCACTGGATTGTCGTTGTTTTCGGCGAGAATTTCCTCGGAAACAAGTTTCACTAATTCGCTGCTAGGTACTTGTGTTAAGCCTCCCCGCTGAATCCTTCGCAGGTAGTTAACAAAGCGGTATATTAGGATTGGTTGATTCCGAACTGGACGTAAACAATATTCTTCGATGCTGGCAAATAGTAATGTGTCCCGCAATCTTTTGTCCGTTGTTAATGCGGCAATGTGAGTCATTTGTTGTTGGATATATGAGTCACTTTGTATCAGGTCTTGGAGGACTTCTTGCAGGACATCAATAACGCTCCGTTGGCGATCGCGGCTGAGAGATATCCAAGTTTGAATTTTGTTTCTGACTGCCACTACACTACCCAATCGGCTAATCAGTTGACGATAAGCCTTCTCTCTGCCTATACCTAAATAACGTTTGTGCAGAATTCGCCACCGATATTCCATTGCTTGTTTAGCAATTTCTAGTTCTTTTGGGTTAAGTAAATTAAACCTTTCTAAATCTACTCCCAAAAGCCAGTTAAGAATACTTTCTCTAGTAGTCTGACTTTGTTCTGGACATTCTGTACTTAGTCGCTGTTGCCAATATTGAGCTAGATTTGCCCCATCTTTTGTCATAGCAATATTGCACTCCTCGAAATTAGATTTAGCGATTTAGTAGCAGGTAATAACTCCTATTTAATTCGTTCAATAGACTGCAATACCAAATTAAGTAGGTTAGCATTGAAAATTGTCGTTATGGGAAGGCAAGAGGCAAGAGGCAAGAGGCAATAGGCAAGGGGTAATAGGCAAGGGGTAAGGGACTTCCAATAAAAAAATACCCAAAAATTTCTTGTGGTGCGGGACGAAAAGCCCGCTAATTATCAGGGACGGGCAGGATGCCCATCCCACAAAATTGGATAATTTATTTTTTGGTGTTCCCTAAGAGGCAAAAGGTAAAAGGCAAAAGGCAAAAGGCAAAAGTGAAGAAGCTTTGGGCGATTTTACTTTTATTTACACACTTTGGTTTTATTGTGTTCACCTACTTATAGGCTTTTGAACGATTGAGAATGGTGGGCTTACTTACGCCGTATTCTGCTAGTTAGGGAAAGAGGGAATAGGAGGTCACTTGATTTTGGATTGATGCCACCAAACCAGTGTAGAGGTTGAAAATTTGGAATTAACGTTAGCGAAGCGTACGCAGCGCAGCGAGTATTTTTCCGTCCTCAAGTACGGGTAATTATACCAAATTTTTGTAATCTAAAATCTAAAATCTAAAATTCCCGGTCATTACCCATTACCCATTACCTATTAACCATTACCAGCCGAATATACAAATTAGCCTCTAGCTGCACCAATGATGGGATTTTCCACAGAATCTCGATACTGTTGAACGTCTGCTGTGTAAGCAATTGGCAATACAGCTTCTACGTTTTCGTGGGGACGGGGAATAATTACCCAAGATTCGAGAGTACCACCATAAACTTTTTCTACAGCATCCACACCGGCTGCCATAGCGGCTTTGACTTCAGAAACATCACCACGAATATTGACGGTAAAGCGAGCGCTACCAACTCTGATATAACCAACGAGGGTAACTCGACCGGCTTTTACCATTGCGTCTGCTGCTGCGAGAACGGCGGGAAAACCCTTGGTTTCTAATGATCCAACAGCTTGTAGTGACATTTTAATCTCCTGTTATGAATATAAAGTTATCGGTTGCTACAAATTATTTTTATGAAGGAATACTTCAATTTTTGATAGCTAACTCTCTTAGAAAATACGGAAAGGTTCGGATTTGGAGGTGAAGTGGATAGGTAAAACTGTTTCCACATTTTCCGGGGGGTTGGGAATAATGTAGTGGGTAATAACCTCACCACCATAAACTTCTTCACCAGCAGTAATTCCAGCGGCTACGGCTGTTTGCACTTCCGCAACGTGGCCTCTGACAGCAACTATCATACGACCACTTTCGGCGATACCGTAATAGACAATGGTGACACCAGCGGCTTTAACCATTGCGTCTGCTGATGCTAAAACCGCAGGAAAACCTAATGTTTCAATTACGCCAACTGCCATTGGCATGGCTTGAATCTCCTACGTTTGGGATAACCGATTCTTATTTTACAAGAAAATGGGCGCCAAAGCCCCGGAATTAAAACCTAAAAATTTTTAGTTGATCACTGGGTATTGGTCATGGTGGTACGCACTGATGTACACTGGAATTTATGTTTCCAAGTTTTCTTCCTGCCGCCGTTGGTCAACTCACAGAACCAACATCCATCGCTTTGGCTCAAAATATCCAAAGTCAGGCGATTAGTACGTTTCTATCTAATGAATCCATTAATACCACTTATATCCAACAGGGTCACGGTGGTACACCGATTTTATTAATTCATGGTTTTGATAGTTCGGTGTTAGAATACCGCCGACTTTTGCCGTTACTGGCAGAAAAAAACGCAGTTTGGGCTGTAGATTTGTTGGGATTTGGCTTTACAGATAGATTACCGGGGATTGCTTACAGTGCGATCGCCATTAAAACCCATCTCCACTCGTTTTGGCAAACCCTGATTAACCAACCTGTGATTTTGGTGGGTGCATCAATGGGTGGGGCTGCGGCTATAGATTTTACCCTCACCTATCCAGAAGCAGTAAAACAACTGGTATTAATAGATAGTGCGGGATTAAAAGGTAATTCCCCATTAAGCAAATATATATTTCCACCTTTGGACTATTGGGCAACGGAATTTTTGCGGAATCCCAAAGTGCGTAAAAGTATTTGTCGAACTGCATACAAAAACCCTGATCTCATCTCTGAGGATGCTTTGTGTTGCGGAGAATTACACTTACAAATGCCTAATTGGACTCAAGCCTTAATTGCTTTTACCAAAAGTGGCGGTTATGGCGCTTTTAAATTTCCCCAACTTGCCCAAATTGAGCAACCAACTTTAATTTTATGGGGCGATAGTGATAAAATTTTGGGAACTGGGGATGCTCCCAAGTTTGCCAAAGCTATTCCCCAAAGTAAGCTAATTTGGATTAAAGATTGTGGACATATTCCTCATTTGGAACAACCGCAAATTGTCGCTCAACATATATTAGAATTTCGGAATTAATTTCATAATTAGACAACAAAAGCAAAAGGTATACTAAACACGGGTGAGATTTAAGGGACTACCAAGAAATAAATTGTCCCAAAAAATAATTTATGGTCATTCTAGAAATAAAAATAATCATGATTAGAGGAAATATTGCGGTTGCTGAGTTTAGGGCATAAAAAGCACATGAAAAGTCTACACTCAGAAAAAAGTAGCCGAGTGAGAAGTATGTCTATTTGAAATTATCAAGTGTTTAGTTGAAATGAAAAGTTAAGTTAAGTTTTTCCAAAACAGATATCAATAAACCAATTACCTAGATTCGGCAAAATTTCATCTGCAGAAATGTATTCTTCCCCAGATATTAATATCTTAAAAATGGAACAATACCAGCATATTCCTTTTTTAATGTTTGTTAATTCTAATGTCATGAGAATCTTTAAGAGTCCGACTTTTACAGAAGTAGCAAGATTGGACACGAAAAAGGTTTTAGAACATTATAATCCAAAAAGCATCGAAGGAATCATCTATCAATCTACTTTAATAACTTTAACTCAATCATGGTTAAGAGATTTAGCTTATCATTGGAAAAGTCAAACCCCTCCTTACATTGAGGAGATGAAGGAAATTGGCTTATTTACTCTTTTGTTTGATGGTACAACAGAGGAGTTAGAATTATTATGATTATTTATTTAGAAACTAATTCAATTATGGCAATTGCCAAAGGAAGAGACTTGAATTTCTAATCTGATTATAGCATGATATATTAAAAATAATTCTAGGAAATATGATAAAATGTAACAATACCTTGTCCAAATTAGAAAAAGCCTTGATTTGTAGGTTGGGTTGTGGAACGTGAACGTTCGCGGAGCAATTAGCATGAAACCCAACAAATGCGTTGGGTTGCGCTGTCGCTTAACCCAACCTACAGGAAATGCACAAGGTATTGATGTAATAGAAATATTTTCTTCATCAAAATTAGTTAAACAAAAAGCAGCTAGAAACTATGAAAGCCTTAGAAGTTACTGGAAAAATTCAACAGGGACAATTAACCTTAGATTATCCTTTAGAAGTTGATGGTTTTAATATTGTTAAGGTAATTATTCTCCTACCAGAAGCAGATGACATTGAATCTGATCCTGATGACACTCCAATTCAGGAAATAAAAGAGAGTTTAAAAACAGCATTACAAGAAGCAAAAGCAGGAAAAAGAATCCCTTTAGAAAAAATGTGGGAAGGAATTGATGCAGAATGATTCTTTTTTAATTAATATTGATTTAACTCCTGAATATCAGAGAAATTTAAAACATTTAGCCAAAAAATACCGAAATATTCGTTCTGATACTCAATCTTTCATTACACAATTGCAAAAAGGAAATTTATTAGGAGATAGATTAACTGGTTTTAATGAAGATGTTTATATTTATAAAGCTAGAGTCAAAAATAGTAAGTAGGTAAACAAAATAAAAATGAGGGGTATTGCATTTTTTAAAATGGCTGAAACTCAATCAGAATCTCGCATTGAGACAACTTTACATACCGTTATATACCTTTAAATTTTTCTGTTTACCTACTTAATCTTCAAAAAGGTAAAAGTGCTGGTTATCGGGTAATTTATTTACTTGAATCAGAAACCAGCATTTTATTGTTAACCATTTACAGTAAATCTGAACAAGAAGATATTACAGATTATGAGATTAATTCTATTTAAGAGGAGTTTTATAGAGATGAATAAAAAACGCCAATAAGATAAAGATAATAAATGTTGGGTTTCCTTGCGTCAACCCAACCTACTAAAAGTTATCAAATATCTAATTCTATTTGATTAACTTTCACTTCTTTGTGTTTTTCTGCACTTTTAAGAACTTCATTAATTAAGGGAATATTTAACTTTTGTTTGTTTTCAATAATATCTTGAATTGTAATAATCTGAACTTTATCACAACTATGAGTCATGAATTTATTTTGATAAAAGCCAGCGGATTTGGCGGTTTTTAACATATCTTTTGTAGGATTTTCTAAGGTTATAAATATAGCTATACTGGCATTTTCTAGCGTCATTGTTCCTAGTAAATCCCGGATATCTCCTGATTTAACTTTACCAGATTTAACTTGAAAAATTACTTTCTCTAGTTCACCTTTATCACCATAAAATAAAACAGTTCCATCTACTCCTTTATCTGCTCCTTTTTTAGTGTTAATTATGGCTCGATTATTAGTATAAGTTAAAATTGCCCATTTTTCAAATTCTTTACGAGTGCGATCATCTGCTTTATTTGCTAATGCTATTGCACTTTCTATATCTTTAGGAATACCATGAAGTTTGATGGTATCTACAAAATCTTTACCAAAGCTGTCTTCTAATCTTTTTAAAATTAAACTAATACTTTGATAAGTAATATCAATTCCTATCCATTGTCGGTCTAATTTTTGGCAAACTGCAACAGTTGTACCACATCCACAATAAGCATCTAATATTATATCATTTTCATTAGAACTGGCTTTAATTATTCTTTCTAGTAATGATTCTGGTTTCTGTGTTGGATAACCTAAACGTTCTGGATCATTAGCATTTAATATATTAATTAACCACCAGTCTTCAGGTATTTTACCAAGAGGATGAGGTTTATAGACTTTATTAGTACCTTTATGTTTTCCCCACATTGCATCATCAGTTCGTCCAATTCCTTCCGCTTGATAGGGCATCCTAATTTTATCTGCATTGAAAATGTAATCTTTTGTTTTTGAATATCTAAAAATTACATCATGTCGTCTACCAAAATCCTTTTTAGGAGAACCTCCACCACGATAACACCAAATAAGTTCATTCAAAAAATCTCCACCCTGAGAACAAAAAACAGCATCTAATATTAACTTTAAATAGTGACTAGACGTAGGATCACAATGTAGATAAAAACTACCTGTAGGTTTCAAAACTCGATGAATTCCTGTTATTCTTAAAGTCATACTCACCAAATAAGCGAGTAAACTTCCCTTTCCTAAGACATTACTTAAACCTGAAATTAAACCAATACATTGTTGAGTAAATAAACCATGATAATTAGTAATAATTTCATCTATTCCCCGAATAGCGTGATCATCCCATTCCCAAGTATCAATAAATGCTTGAGCTTGTGCTTTATCTTCTGCACCAATATTATTATAAATTTGATTGTAGTTGCGTTTAGAATTAAAAGGAGGATCAATATAACATAAGTCAACAGACTCATCTTTTATGTAACGTCTTAAAACTTCTAAATTGTCCCCATAATAAAGTTGATTAACCATTGTTTTCGTGCAATTATTTTGCTTAAATTAACCCTGATTAATCATTCTTATACCTAATTACTTTTTTGTCATACCAGAAAATATGAGATATTCTCTGATGTTTTATTAAGAAATTTTAAGAAAATACCTGAAAAACCCTGATAATCTGGAAACAGATTGAGTTATAATGGCTACAAAGATTAACTCATCTAAGTTTTATGACTGTTACAGAAATTTTACAATTTGTGGATAATTTAGTATTTACTAAGACTGATAAACATTTAGATGATCTGCAAAAAAAGATTATTGAGGAACTATTTCAGGGTAAAACTTATAGACAAATTGCCAATATTTATGATTATGATGAGGGTTATATCGGTGATGAAAGTAGGAATCTATTTAAAATATTATCTGAAAGTTTAGGTCAAAATGTTAATAAATCTAATTTTTGTTGGACTATAGAAAGAGTTACAAAATCTAGAATTATTAATTTTGAAAAAAATAATATTAATTGGTGTTCTAATAATCAAACATCAAATCATTATCAACAGAATAATAATATAGAACAATCTAAATCCTCTTACCATGATTTAACGCTATCCCCTAAAATTACTCGTTTTTACGGAAGAAAAAAAGATTTAGATTATTTATCTAATGGGATATTAAATCAACACACTCATTTAATCTCTGTGTTAGGATTATCTGGAATTGGTAAAACTACCCTTGTGAAAAGATCTGTTGATCTAAATCTCCAACAATTTGAAGTTATTATCTGGAGAAGTTTAAAATTTCCTAAATCCCTAGATTTACTTATTGATGATTTATTGAATGTTTGTCAACAAGAAGCTAAAGCAACCATAGATGATAAATTAAAACAATTATTTAATATCTTTAAAAATAAAAAATGCTTAGTTGTTTTAGATGATTTAGAAAATATCTTTGTTAATTGTCAATTTGCAGGACAATATAAACCTGAATATCAAGATTATAAAACCTTCCTCCAAATGATCACAGAAATTGAACATCAAAGTTGTTTAATTCTCATTAGTCAGGAAAAATGCCAAGAAATGATTTCTTTAGATAGTGAACTTTATCCGATTCATTGTTTAGAATTATCAGGTTTAAATAATGCAGCTACAGAGATATTAAAAAATCAAGGATTAAAAAATGAGGAAACTTGGTTAAACTTAATTAACTTATATGAAAGTCATCCTAAATATTTACAATATATCAGTATTTTAATTAAAGATGTCTTTCAGAGTGAAGTTGCCGAATTTATCAAAGAAAATAGTTTAATTTTAACAGAAGATTTTAAATCTCTGTTTGATTTAATATGGATGAGATTATCTGAAGTTGAAAAAGAGATATTATTGAAAATTAGTCAAAATGATCAACCTATATCTAGAGATGAGATAAAACAACTTTTATCATTGTCATCAATGGATATAATTAACGGGTTACAATCATTAACAAGAAGATTTTTAGTATCCAAATTAGAAAATGATCAAAAACTATATACTCTTTCTGCCGTTTTTAAAGAATATCTCAGAATTTATCATCATTAATTATACTCCCTTCCTCTTGCTATTGGCATCTGGACTATGAGAAAATTATTTATGCAGCATCTCAGCACAAAAGGCTATGGACTGATAGAATGTGTTCACTTTCATAGCTAAGTTGCTTATAAATGAGGTATTTATGAATCAAATTCATCGGGTGGCGATTGTCGGCGGAAATCACGGTAATGAGTTAACGGGAGTTTACTTGGTGAAAAAGTTTCAGCAATATCCCCATTTAATTCATCGAGGCAGTTTTGAAACTTTATCATTACTTGGTAATCCTAAAGCTATTGCTGCACGGACAAGATATATTGATACAGATCTGAATCGTTGCTTTAATCAAGATAAATTATCAAATTCAAAAATTTCAAGTTACGAAGAATTAAGGGCAAGAGAAATTCAACAAATATTACAACCAGAAAATCAAGAATCTGTAGATACAATTATTGATGTACATACAACTACTGCCAATATGGGATTATGTATTATTCTGGGAAATTGGCATCCTTTTCTGCTGAAATTAGCTGCTGTTTTGAGTGCAGTTAATCCTTCTGTGAAGGTTTATATTCATGAACAACCTCAAGGTAGTGGTTTTCTACGTTCTTTGTGTGATTTAGGTTTTGCGATTGAAGTTGGTGCTGTACCCCAAGGAATTTTAAATGCGGAATTATTTCAACAAACTGAACAACTTATTTATAGTGTTTTAGATTATTTTGAAGACTATAATCAAGGAAAAGATTTACCAAAAAATAACACACTCACAGTTTATAAATCAATTGGTGTGATTGATTATCCGAGAAATGAAGTAGGGGAAATTCAGGCGATGATTCATCCCCAACTTCAGTTCCAAGATTATGAACCTTTGCATCCTGGTGATCCTATTTTTATGACTTTCACAGGAGAAGAAATTTTCTATCAAGGAAATTCTACTGTTTATCCGATCTTTATTAATGAAGCTGCCTATTACGAGAAAGGAATTGCGATGCACATTAGCGAACAGCAGTTAATTAAGATTGGCTAATTCTCTGGTTTCCATGACTCTGATGATATTGTCTTTTCTCATTAATTCACGATATACACTTAGTGTTTCTTCATTCACTCGTGCTGCACTAAATCTTTCTAGATTTTGTTGGGCGCGGAATTTCCACTGATTTAAAAGTTGGCGATCGCTCAATAATTGTGTCAAAGTATTAGCTAAGGCTGGAATATCCTTGGGTGGCACTAAAATCCCCGCTTGACTATAATCTAAAGTCTCAGGAATACCATCTACATCACTGGCTATAATCGCACAACCAGCTTCCCGCGCTTCCGTTAGCACTAAGCCAAAAGATTCGCAATGTGAAGCCAGAACAAAGATATCTGTTCCTAACATATAGCGTTGCGGTTCTGCCTGAAATCCTTCAAAATGAATGCGATTACTAACACCTGTATTTTGCACCATTGCCTCAAATATCGAACGATCTGGACCATCTCCTACCAAATACAAATGTGCTTGCGGAAAGTCTGAGGAAACTATTTTAAATGCCTCAATTAACTCATAAATACCTTTGCGGGTATACATCCCAGCCACAGTAGTTATAGATGGATGTGGCATTTCTACTGGTTGATAATCTGCCAGTTTTTTATGTCGAGGACTTCCTAAAGTTCCATTACTAACCACGCGCAATTTTTGAGGTGGAATACCCCGTTTAATCATTGAATTAGCTACTGCTTTACTAACTGCAATTACCTGATCAGCTAACCCCATGAGGATAGCACTATGTTGAAACTCATTATGGACAGTAGAAACTAAATGATATTCTCGATTCTTGCGAAAAATACCTGCTAAAATCGCTCCTGTCATCATGTGTACATGAACAATATCCGGTTGAAAATCTTTAATAATTTGGCGATAATGCCAAGCAGCTTTAATCAGATTTAATGGTGTCCGACATTGATTTAAATGAAAATGTTCAACACCGTGATCTGCTAATAATTTTTCATATTCTCCACCAGCAGAAGCTACAGCAATATCCAGACCACTTTCTGCTTGTAAACAAGCTAAATCTACAGCAACATTAACAATTCCATTACCGATTTTTTGAACATGATTAGTAATATGTAGAATCCGCATTTAAATTTTCTCCACTGTAATTATTTATAGCAAATCTTCAGATGCGTTTTCCCTGTCCCTACCTTACTCGGATTTAAAAAATATTTCTTCCGAATATAAAAATCGGTTAATAAATCCCCGAGGTAACATCTCAATCTGTGAAGAATAGGCAGCAATAGCTTTTTGTTTTTTCTCTTTTACTGATGTTACTGATAAGCGATAAGCCGCTGCAATGTCTTGTAACTTCAACAGAATAAATAATGGCGATCGCCAAAATACCCAAATAGGATATTGAAGTATTTCTGTATGAATTTGCGATTGGATAATTGCCTCTTTCACTAAATTATAAGTAGCTTCATGATCTTGATGACAGTCTTTACGGTGAGGCACATAAACCTCTCCCGGTTGATATAAATTTAGTAGTTCTGAAATTTCAGTAATTATCTGTTGTCTTTTCTCTATATTCAAAGAAGCTAAACTGCCATCTTGGTGATTTAAAAAATGAATCTCTGAAGGGTTTACTCCCAAAATATTTAACGCCATCAAAGATTCTTTTTGACGAATCTGGATAACTTGATTTTGCATAAGTGGATCTAAGCCATGAGAACCTCTACCGTCAGTTAAAAAAGTTATACCTACTTGTATTCCTTGTTCTCTTTTACGGGCAATCATCCCTCCACAACCAAAGGTTTCATCGTCTTGATGAGGAGAAAAAACCAGTGCTGATTTTTCAGAAAATTTCAAGGGCTGACTTCCCCAATGCAAAATCCACCAGGAAATTAAACTACAATGAATATATTGTATCTGATTTAACAATTTATTAGGGATGATTTTTTCTAAAGAGATTAGGTTTTTTTTATGATTCATAAATTTAAAATTGATTCCAGACAAAATTCAAGTTTTGTAGATAATAAATATTGATGCTTCCCATAATTAAAATAACTATTTTTATAATAGTCAAACCATAGACAAGAGTATTTATTTTTTTAATAAAGTTATGCTGAACATATCAATAAGAAAGTGTTTAAAAATCAGATAGATGCCAAAAAACTCTCTCAGAGTCTGTTTAAAAAGTCATGATTGCTGTATCGAATATTTTACCCCTCCCTAACCCTCCCCTTATAAAGGGGAGGGAACTAGTACCGCAAGGCGGAAGTCAAAAGTCAAAAGTCAAAATGAAGACAGTATAGGCTTTTGGAGGATTTAGAATGGTTGGTTTATTTACGCCGTTTTGTACTAGATTTTTATTGTCACCCCTCTTTACAAAGGGAAAGGGGGGTAAAAATGTGATGAAAATTACGGGATACCACTTGTCATTATTTCAATCTCATGTTTTTAAACATGAGTTTTTTCTGTTCCCTATTGCTTCCTGTTCCCTCTGAATATTTTTCTAGCCAGAAGTGTTTCTATAGAAACAGTAAATTATCAGTTAGATTAGTTAGAATTTATGGAAATCATCGAAATCCCCATAACCTACCATATAGCGGTATGCACTCTTTGTGAGATCCAGTCAGCAAATCGTTAAGCCTGTAGGGACGTGGTTTTCCCGTCCTCGATTGTATTGCATCCTAAAAATAACTGCTATATAAAGTTAAGCAGTGCTTAATCACAGTAGGGCTTAATGTTTACCATTAAATTTAGCTAGTTTTTGTATTCCATCAGACTGTAATGATTACTAAATTTTGGCTGAAGTTATAAATTGAGTAATTATTGCATTAGTATAAGTTATCTTGGGTATGCAATGGTGTGCCACTATCATGCAGATGAATTGGATTAGTTTACTAAAAGCGCAACAAACTGACTTCTTAAACCGGGTGAAAAAACCGAAAACGGCGGATCTTTCTCTTTTAGAAAGTCGAGTTAAAGGTTATCACAGTGAGGTAATGGCATTTGCGGGGGATTCATTAACGAAAATTCTTGAATGTTCTCGTCAGCAAGCTGAAATCCTCGCCAAAAACCCTCCACCGATACCACCTGAATATCCGGAATATCCTGATTGGATCATTCCCTTTCCGACTTATTTTCAACGCCAAGCAGAAGATTATCTTGTCCGTGAACAAATTGTTGATTGGATGATTACGGAACGGTTAGGAAAATTAGTGAGAAAAGTGCCACAAGACACTTTAGAAAATATGGGTTTGGATGATGAGGGAAATTTACGCGGTGAAAGTAAGTTTACTTATTTGTTAGCAAATAACCCAAAAGTAAGTATTCAAATTCACGTAGCAGATGGAGAAAGTTTTAATGGCATTAAAAAAGATAAAATTCGTTGGTCTGTTAGTCAAGAAGATATCAATAACCACCAAGTATTGATTTTCTTGTGTTTGTTTTATCCAGGAAATACCCAGTCAGGATACCACAAACAAACAGTGATTACTGGTTTTTTACCGACAAATCAACTAGATTTTTCAGACTCAAAGACTTATCTAACTCCCAGTAGCCTATTGTATGCAGGAGGATTAAATTGGTATTTACAGTCTCTGGGTGGTAAACCAGATGATGTGCCAATAAATGATGAGAAAATGATGGTAGAAACCATTCAAACCTTACCACCAGAACATCCCAAAAAGAAGATTGTTGGTGATTGGGAATGCTGGCAAACATTAAAAGGACATACCAAAGGTATTAACTGTTTAGCCTATGCTATCAAAACTTTAGTAGTCCAAGATGCCGGAACTAAAAATGTGAAAACAATCCCGATGTTAGCTAGTGGTAGCAGGGGAGAAACAAAATTATGGGACTTATCAAAAGGTGAATTAATCGAGACATTATCAGAATATCCTTGGGTTATTTCTGCCAACGTAGATGAGGTTAATTCCCTGGCTTTTAGCACCGATGGACAAACATTAGTAAGTGTAGGTGCAGATTCCACCGTTAAAATTTGGCATACTGGGGCGTTGGATCTAATTGATATTCTCCATAAACATCATGGAGATGTCCGTTGTGTGGCGTTTACACCTGATGGTAAGATGTTAGCAACTGGTGGTCATGATCGCCAGATTTTGTTTTGGAACTTGCGCGATCGCCAAGTCGAAAATACTCTATCTTTAGACGATACAGCAGCCCATTCAATGGTGTTAAGTCAAGATGGGAAAATTTTGATTACAGGTAGCTATCGGAAGATCAAAGTTTGGGAAACATCCTCAACACTCAATCAGAAAAATTTGCCAGATACACAACCAATATACACCCTGATGGGTCATTCTCATATTGTTAGTTCCCTAGCCATGAGTGCTGATGCTAAATTTTTAGTCAGTGGTAGTCAAGATCAAACTATTCGAGTTTGGAATTTAGCTACTGGGGAATTAGTTCACACTCTCAAAGGACATCGAGATAGTGTGAATACAGTTGCTTTAAGTCCTGATGAACAAATTATTGCTAGTGGTAGTGCTGATAAAACTATCAAATTGTGGCATTTACAATCTGGGGAATTATTAGGGACATTTGCCGGTCATGCTAATACAGTCACAGCTTTATCCTTTACTGCTTCTGGAGAAATGTTAGTCAGTGGGAGTTTGGACAAAACAATTAAAATTTGGCAGCGGAGTTAGATAAAAACGGCGGTCGTCTCTACAAGTTTGTGCCACTTACAAAACTGGTACAAATTTTTTATGAATAACTGCTTGACTGGCTGCTATTTTCGTGATTTTAATTGAGTACGAGTACAGTTACGGAACTGGTAAGTTATAAAAGAAGGGAACAGATAAGAAACAAAAGTTGCTGAGTTTAGAGCTTCAGTCAAAAAAAAGATGTTTTTAAACCTCTTACCTTTGCGCCTTTGCGCCTTTGCGTGAGGATAAATTCATACTTCAATTATGCAACGCCCAATTTTTAATGTTTAATAGCTTTACCTGTAATAGATGCACCCAATATCTCTGATATCCAAACTTCAATATTACGGATAGGATGGGAACGGAGGGCTGTAAAATCGGGATGGATAATTGGTTCAACTAAAATTGTAAACATTCCCAAGCGATTACCAGCTAAAACATCTGTAAACAAGCGATCGCCTACCATCCCCACTTGATGTACAGGTAAATTCATCTCCTGCAACGCCGCCCGAATTTTCCGTCGGGAAGGTTTAGCCGCACCCAAATAATAAGGTAAATTAAGAGAACGGGCAATGCCACCAATTCGCGCTTCACTTAAATTATTACTAACTAACCACAATGTCGTACAAACCCGAATTTCTTCTATCCATGCTTGCAATTCTGGGAAAGTAGAACTTGTTGTCATCGGTACTAAAGTTTCATCCACATCTAATACTAGCCCTTTCAGCCCATATTGTCGGATAACATCTGGTGTCAGCGTCAAAACTGAACCTGCTAAAATCAAGTTAGGCTCTAATAGATGGTTGCGAGTCATAATTTTTTGTGAAGGGCTTGCGCCCAGTCAGGATTCAGGAGTCAGAAAGGAAGAAAAAAAATTTGAGGTTTAGATTTATTAAGCAAACCCTAATTAAATTTAGATTTTTGAATAAGGCAAAAGGCAAAAGGCAAGAGTAATTAAATTACCAATTACCAATTACCAATTACCAATTACTCAACTTCGTTAAAAAGATGTTCTTCTAAGAGGGGTTGAAATTTACGGAACTCTTCAGGAGAAAGTAATTCTGGTTCACCTGTTTTCGTAATTCTGGCAAAAAAGAGCAAGGGGTCGAGGGGAGTATAAATTGCATACTCCTGTTCATCATGATAAAAAGTGGCAATTTCCATTAGTTGCTCTGGTTCTAAACCATTTTCTTCATCTTCGATTTCTAAAGTAAAGAATTTCGATTCATCTTCAGGAGGTAACTCACCTGCTACAGTCAAAGCATAAGCAGTATTCTTGAGAATTAGATTTTGCTCGGAAAGCACAGCTTGAGCAGTGCCGAAAATTTGGTCTATGATTTCATCATCTTCCACCAAAACGGCTTCTTCTTCGTCGCCATCGGCTTGCCAAGCAAAAATTTCTATTGGTGAATCTACAGGAAGAAGGAGAACATATTTTTCTCCCTCTACATCGAGGGTATGCTCGATGTAACATTCTAGTGTTCGTTTTAGCTCATCTGTTAAAATCAGAGAACTTTCGGAATCGTGATCATTGTCTTCAGGAAGTGGAGATGAATACATAGCTGAATTATGTAACTGTAACAATACTCTTATATATGGAAATCATTGAACCGCTAAATGACAGCCGATGTCAACCATAAATTCAGAGATAGAAGTAATAGTTTTTAGAATACCATGTTAAAAGGGATCACTCATCAGCAAATGTTACCGATCGCATTGCTGAACTACGTCTAGCATCTAGCCACTGTTGTAAAATCAATGCAGCAGCCTTACGGTCAATTAAACCCTTATTTCTTGATGGAGAGCGATTTTCAGCTATTAGCAGTTGTTCTGCTTGATAAGAAGTTAATCTTTCATCCATATATTCCAAAGGAAGTTTCAGTGCTTCTGCTAATCTAGCCGCAAATTTTTGGACATGACGGGCTTGAAAACCGATAGAACCATCCATTGAATAAGGTAAACCAACAATGAGAATTTGTACTTGTCGCTCATTGACTATTTGCTGAATTTTCTCGACATCTTCGACAAAAGACTTACGCTCAATTGTGGTTATACCCGTAGCAATTAATCCTGTGCCATCACACCCAGCTAAACCAATGCGTTTACTACCAACATCCACACCCAACGCGGAAATAAATGATTTTGATGGCTGTTGGGAGATCACGCTATTGTTGCTCATAGGGTTCATCTGTAGCTGAATCTGATGGACAAGGTGTGTCTATCATATTAGGGTTTTGATGATTGAAAGCTACAATTTCCGACTGAACTGGTGTAGCTCTTTCTGGCTGTACCTGCTGTGGTTGCGGCATCCATGACATCCCCCCAGGAATAGGCTTCCGGGTTGGTTGCAGTCCTTGTAACATTTCCTGCCACTGAATCCCTTCTAGGGAGACAAATTTCGATTCTCGTAGTTTATGCCAGACGGAACGAGACATGATTAGGGTATGTTCTTGGCGTTTAGCCCCAATTCGCTCTAAATATTCTTCTCTTTCTGGTTGATAGTCGGAGGAAGCTAATTGTAATCCCTGTTGGGGGAAATCTTGGGCGATACGGGCTAATTGAGATAATAGTTCAGGATACAACCAAGTATAGGCAGGATGAACTGTCAGTGTGGCGATATGGGGTTTTGTCCCTGTGCGATCAAGTTGCACCTGAAAATAACCAATGGCTGCTTTCCGCTGGGGTTCAAAGACGTAACCACTAACAACTTCGGTTTTTGTCATCCACTGCTTGAGGGCATCACCAATAGCACCAAACAAAGTGGTTTTAAAATCGTGGGTGTGCCGGTCAAATACTTGCCGTACCAGGGGTGGCATTGATGCTGTATCTAGTTGATATAGTAAGGGAGCATCAGCATTACTGACTGGTAAGAGGTTGGGTAAATCTGGCTCGGTTTGAATTAATTCTGCTAATAACTGGGGACTAATTTCCCAGTATGTCATTTCTGCCAGCCGTTGAAATCCATTGTGGCGATACAGTGCTAAGGCATCAACGTCATTAATATTAACTTCTAATATCCACGTCCGTGCTTCTAAAATAGATTCAAAGCAATGGCGCAGTAGTTGTGAACCTACTCCCAGGCGATCGCCAGTTCCCGCTAACATCACCCGATCAATTCGCCAAGTGCTGCGAGTTCGGTTAAAAGGCGAGACTTGAATCATTCCCAGTAGTATCCTTCCCTGTTCGGCAACATAGACCCAGAAACGGTACTGTAAAGGATTAGGAAACCAACTTAAGAATTTGAGTAACCCATACCAGTGTTTTAACCATTGCATTTGCCGCATCGCCGCATCAGTTTCTTGGGAAGAAAGATGGGACAATGATTCTTGAGTTAAGCGATCAATTCCTTCCAAATCCCTATGCTGGACTGGTCGGATAACAACGCTGAGGTTTCGAGGGAGTAGTGAAGTCATTTTGATTCAAGCCGCCATTTAACCTTTACAAAATATGATTGGTGATCTAATACTGCAATCATTTTAATGGCTTTTTGCTCTTAGGTCTTGCTTCCCAAGAGTGATTTTCTTAACTAAATGAGTAAAAAAATATAAAAAGCAGAAATTGTGAGTATACCTTTGGGGTGAAAACCACAATGTCTGCTTCTATTCTATGGTAATTCTACTAAAAATACTCTTAACTATTCACCGTAAGTTCAGGAGTTCAGAAGTTCAGGAGCATGGCTAACGCCACGCTGCGCTACCAGGAGTATGGCTAACGCCACGCTACGCTATCAGCAAGCCCTATTTAGATGGGTCAGTAACCCAGCCCTAAAGTGACTGGGCTTGCAAGAGTAATCAAGCAAGCCGTACTGACCAGACCACCCTGAGTTTACTCTCATGGTAGCCGTTATTTGAGTCACGACACCCACCGAATGCGTTGCCAGTTCCCTGCTCCGTCGCTTGTGATTAAACAGTTCTAATCCCCAAAATTTTGTGGTAAAATCGTAGGCTATTGACCACCAATACCGTAAGCGAAAACCAAGCTGATAGGTAAGTGTTACCAGAGAAAGATTTGGGTCTGTCATCTGATAGAACTAAGTTTGTTGCTTGTCCTATCATACCACGAATGTCTGGCTATGTCTAGTATGTCATGGTAAATTACGTCCTATCTCTAACTCCCGATGAATTGGGAAGCCCACACTGTACCGAAGTCAGTGTGTGGTAGTTCACATCTATAGACCTTGGCGAGAAGCAAATTTTTCAAATTCCGCTTGGGTTTGATGCAGTAATTGTTGACGACTATCTTGAATTGTCTGTTTGAAGTTGGGAACTAAGTTGGGAACCAAGTTGCGAGCTTGTAGTGTCATGTGCAGTTGTAGATGAGCAACGTATTCGCTTATATCTTGGTTATCTACAGTTGCGCCCGTTAATACATTTGATTCCATTGCCACTGAGTTCTCCTTGATGAATTAGTTGTAATTGCTTTACTAGAAGTTCGTCAAATTTATTTTGACGGGTAATGATCGGAAAAAACTTCTTTTCTTCCCTCCCCTGCCCCCCTGCCTCTCTTCTCCCCCTGCTTGCCTTCACCTGTCATTTTCGGGTTGACAGACTACTAGACTAGATCAGAAGTTATCATATTTTTTACTTAACTGCCTATTTCGCAATGAAGTGTAATGATTGGGAAAGAGGGAACAGCCAAGAATCAAGATACAGCATATTGTGGGTAAATGAGGTACAACCTTTAATCACAAAACCTTGCAGTGAGGCTGTTTTACTACTGATAGCTGCTGTAAATAACCTGATTTTTTACCAAATAGAAATTTTCTAATCTTCCCAAAGTGTATAAGTTTCGTTAAAAACTTCATCCCAACTTAAAGCAATAATATCTGGTTTTTTGCCCATTTCATCTCTAGCATCCTGTTTTGCAGCTAGAAAACACTTATCCCAAATTGATTCCAAAAAATCTCGATTGAGACCTGGCATTTCTTCTTGACTGGCAGTAATTTCTGCCCTAGCTGAACGAATAGAAATTACCCAACTAGCACTACGTTTTTCCGGTTGACATTTCCACTTAATTATATGCAGTATCAATCGAGTTAATTGATTAATTACTGCTCTTTTTTCTGATCGCCCCATAGACTCGGCTAAACTCTCTAAAATATTATCAACTTCTTTAATTTTCCCCTCCTCTAGCAGTTTTTTTGCTTTCACTACAGCTAAATATGGTGATTGAAAAACCAGTTCGTCATAAGGTACTGTCATAATTGGTAACTCCTTGGCTTGTTTTTTCCCAAATCTTGCATATAAATACATCATATTATTAATTTTATATGCCTGGACTTGACGATGAACCATAGACTGTTGATTATGGATAAGTAACTCAAAACTCAACACACAAAATGATTTCAGAACTCTCTCCACAAATTCATTACTTGGTGGGAATGTCTCAGCCAGAAACCCATCTGTTTGAGGTGACTTTACACATTGTCAACTATCCATCGGCAGTTCTTGATTTAAAAATGCCTGTGTGGACTCCTGGTTCATATTTAGTACGGGAATATGAGAGACATTTACAAGATTTTGCAGCTTTTGCTGATCATAAACCCTTGTCTTGGCATAAAGTTAGTAAAAATCATTGGCAAGTAGAAAAAGGTGATAGTTCGGAAGTAACTATTCATTATCGGGTATTTGCTAATGAATTAACAGTCAGAACAAATCATTTAGATGCTACTCACGGTTATTTTAATGGGGCGGCGTTATTTTTCAGAATCCCTGGTTGTGAAAGTTTACCCATATATATCCGGGTGATTCCAGCTAACCCTCAATGGCAAATAACTACTGGTTTACCAATATTTGCAGAAACAAAAAATACTTTTGTCGCGGCTGATTTTGATACTTTAGTTGATTGTCCTTTTGAAATTGGTTTTCATCAATTATACAATTTTGAAGTTTTGGGAAAACCTCATGAATTAGCAGTTTGGGGAAAAGGAAATTTTCAACCACAGCAAATGATTGCTGATTGCCAAAAAATTATTGAGGTAGAATCACAAATGTTTGGTGGTTTACCTTATGATAGATATGTATTTTTGCTGCATTTGCTTCAACAGGGTTTTGGTGGTTTAGAACATAAAAATTCTTGTTCTTTAATTTATCAAAGGTTTGGATTTCAGAATCTGGATAAGTATGAGCCGTTTTTGCAATTGGTAGCCCATGAATTCTTTCATTTATGGAATGTTAAAAGAATTCGGCCTTTGGGTTTGGAAGTGTTTGATTATGATCAGGAAAATTATACACCATCTTTGTGGTTTTGCGAGGGAACAACCAGTTATTATGATTTAATTATTCCTTTACGGGCAGGTATTTATAATACCAAGGCATATTTGAATTATTTGAGTAAGGAAATTACTAAATATTTAATGACTCCAGGACGCAAGGTACAACCTTTGGCGGAGTCAAGTTTCGATGCTTGGATTAAACTTTATCGTCCAGATGCTAATAGTGGTAATTCCCAAATCTCCTATTATATCAAAGGGGAAATGGTATCACTGTTATTAGATTTATTAATTCGCGTTCATCATGGGAATCAGCGTTCTTTGGATGATGTGATGCGGCAAATGTGGGAGGAGTTTGGAAAGGATGAAGTTGGTTATACTCCCGAACAATTAGAGGGTGTGATTGAGTCTGTAGCGGGTATGGATTTAAGAGATTTCTTTCAACGCTATCTTCATGGTTTGGACGATTTACCTTTTAATCAATATTTGCAACCTTTTGGTTTGCAATTAGTTGAGGAAAAGAATGAAGAACCTTATTTGGGTGTGAGGATAAATACTGAAAATGGACGGGAGATAATTAAGTTTGTGGAAGCGGGTTCACCGGCACAATTTGCGGGAATTGATGCTGGAGATGAATTATTAGCGATTGATAGTATTAGGGTGGGAAATCAGTTAAATGAACGCTTGAAGGATTATCGAGCGGATGATTCTATTCAAGTTACTGTTTTTCATCAAGATGAATTGCGGACTTATTCTGTTACTCTAGCTGCATCAATTCCTGGCAAGTATCAACTTAAAGTTGTAGAAAATCCTTCTTTCACACAAATGGAGAATTTTGCCGGGTGGTTGGGTGTGTCTTTGTCTGAATCAGGATGTCCAGGATTTCAGGATTAATTGTCTGAATCAGGATGTCCAGGATTTCAGGATTATCAGGATGAAAATTTCTGATTATTATGTTTGATTTGCCAAAGAAGAGAGAGGGGAAGAAATTTTCTCCTTTCTTTCTCCTGAATCCTGACTGGGCGCAGGCCCTGCGCCCCTACCTCCTGACTTGTTAGTTGTTTTGACTTTTTAATACTCCTGGTTCTTGCTGAATCGGTAAAATATCTAAAGTATCAGTTTGGGAACAATATTTCAGATCTTCTAAACATTCTAAACGTAATAAGCGTTGACCATGACTAGCTTGATGCAGTAGTCCTAATAGGTCATTTTGCCATTGGGAGTAAAGAGCGATCGCACTAATCGTCTCATCATTACCACCGATTTCTGCGAGGGAACAATTAGTTTGTTGGCAAATACTATGAGCGATCGCCCCTGCACATACTGTATCCTCTAAGGAATAACTTCCCTCCCAACCAGAACCCACAATCCAGACAGTTTCCGGTTGCTTTTCTAAGAGAAATTTAACTACGGCTGCCCGATTAATCAAAGCTGCTGCCAGGACAATGGGGGCATTTTGGATTCGTTGTAAAGCCCTTGTCCCATTGGTGGTACTAATAAATAACCTTTTCCCAGCGACTAATTCTGGTGTGCAATCTAAGGGTGAGTTACCCAACTCAAAACCAGCTACTTTAGCTCCACCCCGTTCTCCAGCCCTGAGTCGCTTTTCTGGAGGCCATTTTTCACTTACTTCCATGAGTTGATTTAAATCACTGAAAACCTGCACAGCTTCGCCCCCAGCGGCTAAAACCGTAGCCATTGTACTAGTTGCTCGCAGAACATCAACGGCGATCGCACATTCTGGAACTGTATCAGTTGGGGTCAATTCGGGAGTGTGATATACAAATATCTTCACGTGCTGGCTACACCTTTTTTATTAAGACTGCGGTAATATTTTACCTACTTGATGTCACCAACTGACGATACTATTTTTCAATCTATTAAGATAGAAAAGGTAACGGGCAGGAGAAATTGGGGTAATTTGAGTGATAATTTAGACTCCATTTCCCATTTATTACGGATTAAAACTTGATAGTTGCACCAGCCACAGCTAAAGCAGCCCAACCCAGCATTAATGCCAATCCTCCTAATGGGGCAACTGCGCCTAAAGACTTAATACCCGTTAAACTGATAGCATATAAGCTGCCGGAAAAAATTACCACACCAATTATAAATAACCAACCACTAACTAAAAGCGTCGTCGGGGGACTTTCTAAACGACTCATGAGGATGGCGACTAACAAAAGCGCCAGAGCGTGATACATTTGATAACGAGCGCCAGTGTCAAATATTTCTAAAGAGCGATAGCTGCGCTCGCCGAAGGCATCGCTAATTTTTTCCCGCAAAGCATGAGCGCCAAAGGCACCACCAGCAACAGATAAACCGCCAAAAATGGCGGCTATAGTTAAGAAAAACTGTGTCATCTGACCTATTAAACATCAAAATGATATGATACAGCCCCTTCTTCAGTTACTTGAAAATTCGCATTAAATTCTTTAGCTTTCTTATCTAAATATTGTTTAGCTTCCGCTGCCGGTAATTGGGACTGCATGGCAAAATTTAACAAAGTTACTCTTCCTTGATTTTGTAGTAGCATTTGATAAAATTGGGCTTGCAATTGTTCACTGTTTTCTTGTTTTAAGGCTTTTTTCTCTTGTTGACTTTGTTTATACAAACCTAATGCTAACCAACTCCCCAATATCGCGCTAGGAACACCAAAAATTATTCCGCCTACAATAGTATCTTTGCTATTCTGAACCGCATTGGGAGCAGAAAATACCTGTTCCCCCTCCACCGGATATACTATTACTCCTGATTGCGCTGATTTATCTATGATTTCTGAAACTGATATTGCCAAAAACATGAATCCAAGTGTGAGTAGCCAACCAGCAGCCAGTTTTTCAGCCGTCTTCATCTAAACCTCCAGGAGACCCCCACCAAAACTGTACTCAGTTTGGTGATGGGAGGAATGGAGGGTTAATTGTGAAACGTCCCTTGAGTAATTTTGTGCGCCAACACAAACAATGAAAGGGACAGTTGAGCAATTAACAAATCTTTGATTTTCCATATTCGATTCGTAACTGTCTTTGTGAATTGATTTACTGGATTAATTAGGAAAGAGTGGTCTTTTTTCAGTGTCTAAAACAAATACTTTGGACAGAATATTTTGCTCCGAAGAGCCTCCCATTTCTGGGGTAATGTTAGCTTTGACAATGTTAGAGGTCGGTAACTATCTTAAAAGCACTGGTTTAACCCTTAAGCCTGTTTAACTTTTAAGTTCTAGAGCAGGGAACTAGCTACGCATCCCCTGGTAGGTCTTTAACTCTTACCTCTAACGTAGTTCAGTTAAGAACTGAGTCTGGTCAACTAGGCTTTTACAAGCCCTCACTTACCCGAAGGGAAGTGATGGGTGGTTGACAGTTCTACTTCAGATTTAGACATTGCTTGTAATTTTAACCTTACTTACCTTCAGCTTCCAGTAATATTGCGAATTGTTGACCAAGAATTATTCGCCAATCACCCATTACCTAACCAACTGCATGGCAGAATTAAAAAACTGCCGACATAAACCCTTGGTAATTAAAATAGTTGTTAACAAATTGGTGACAGCTACCATAAAAATAATTAAAATCTCATAGGATACAGCCTCTAGCGGTGTGATACCGGCTAATAATTGTCCATTGGTGAAGGTTGGTATTGTCACCATACCGATCAACATCATTTGATTCAAAGTCGGCATAATTGCAGCACGAATCGCTTCTTTGCGGTATGGCTTAATTGCCTGTTCAGGTGTTGCACCCAGACTTAAATGGGTTTCTATTTCTGTGGGAAATTGGTTGATACTACTAACTAAACGTTCTCCGGCTATTGCGGCTGCATTCATGGCATTACTCAGCAATATACCAGCTAAAGGAATGATATAACGTGGTTCATACCATCTTTCTGGTTGAATAATCAAAAAATTGGTGTAAAGCAATGTTAAGGAGGTGCTGACAAAAATCGCACTTCCAGCTAAAGGTAAGACTTGTGGAATTTTTTGACTGATGCGGTTGCGAGTAATAATTGCAGTAATTGTCAGAATTATTGCTAAAATTCCCACTACCGCCCAAACATTGTTAACGGCAAAAATGAAGTCGAAAATGTATCCTAGTACAAGTAGTTGGAGGATAGTTCTACCAGTAGCTACGCTTAAATTTAATTCTAGTCCTAATTTCTCCCATGCCGATATGCCAATGGCGATCGCCATTAAACCCATCGCTAAAGCCAAATCTACCATATCTAACTTGATTAGCTCTGGCATAATTTATCTACCTCTTAACGATTGAAAACTTTAGCATAAGTAGTTGAAAAAATTAAATCGGGTTGTCGCAGGAGAGGGAAGGGAAAAATCTTCTTTCTGACTCCTGACTCCTGACTTCTTACTCCTGACTCCTTTACAAATAAAAACTCATGATTAAAAGTGTAAATTCGATTCCCGCCTTTGATATTAAACAACAATATGCCACCATTGAAACTGAGGTAAGTGCTGCTGTCTTGGCGGTTCTGGCTTCTGGGCGTTATATTGGTGGTCCAGCAGTTACAGATTTTGAACAACAATTTGCAGATTATCATGGTGTCAGTGAATGCGTAGCTTGTAACTCTGGTACTGATGCTCTATTTTTAGCATTACGCGCTTTAGGAATTGGGGCAGGTGATGAAGTTATTACCACACCCTTTACTTTTTTTGCGACAACGGAAGTTATCAGCGCTGTCGGGGCAATACCAGTATTTGTAGATATTGATGCGACTACATTTAATTTAGATGTAGAAAAAGTAGCAGCAGCGATTACATCAAAAACCAAGGCAATTATGCCAGTGCATTTATTTGGACTCCCTGTGGATATGACAGGATTAATGGAGATTGCCAAAGCTCATAATTTAAGAGTAATTGAAGATTGCGCTCAGGCTACCGGTGCAAGTTGGGAAAATCAAAAAGTTGGGAGTATTGGACATATTGGTTGTTTTAGTTTCTACCCTACCAAAAATCTTGGTGGTTGCGGTGATGGTGGGGCAATTACCACGAATGATCCAGCGATCGCTACTCAACTACGAGTTTTGCGAGAACATGGGAGTAAAGTAAGATATATTCATGAGGAAATCGGTGTCAACAGTCGTTTAGATGCCATTCAAGCCGTAATTCTGCAAATTAAACTGCGCTATCTTGATCTTTGGAACTCTAGACGTAAGCAAATCGCTGATTATTATTACCAACACCTCAGCCAAGTTTCTGATATTATTGTCCCCCAAGAATTTCCTGGGGGAGTTGGTGTTTGGAATCAATACACTATTCGGATTTCTGGAGAAAGACGCAATGGTGCCAGTGGTAAATATCGAGATTCCGTAAAAAATCAAATGCAGGAACAGGGGGTTAATTCCATGATTTACTATCCCTTACCCTTACATTTGCAGCCAGTGTATAAAAATTTAGGTTATCAACTAGGACAATTACCAGCAGCAGAGCAAGCAAGTCAAGAGGTTTTATCTTTACCCATGTTCCCCGAATTGGAGCAAGAACAACAAGATAAAGTCATTGATACGTTGAAAAATTGTTTATCTTGAATTGTCGGGGTGAGAAGAAGCAGGGGGCAGGGGGGCAGCGGAGAATATCTTTACTCTTTACTCTTGCCTCTTGCCTCTTGCCTCTTGCCTCTTGCCTCTTGCCTCTTGCCTCTTTACTCTTGCCTCTTGCCTCTTGCCTCTTGCCTCTTGCCTCTTGCCTCTTGCCTCTTGCCTCTTGCCTTTTACTTCTTAAGCAAATGTGCGAGTATTTGCAGTTGCTAAAGCTTCTACTAAACTACGCACAGCAGCAATCATGGCGATTTCGCTATTGAGTTGGTTAATAGCAGAACCGACACCAACACCAGATGCACCAGAGGCGATCGCTAGAGGTGCAGTAACACTAGAAATACCAGAAGCACACAGTACAGGCACAGAAACCGCACGAGCAATTTCATAAGCAGCGGCTAAAGTAGGAGCAGCCTTTTCAATTAAACCCAAAGTACCGGAGTGAATGGGATTGCTGCTAGTACCACCTTCAGTTTGAATAATATCAGCACCCGCTTTCACCAAATCTTCAGCCAATTGTACCTGTTGGTCTAAGGTAAGAATATGGGGAACAGTTACAGATAGGGTAATTTCTGGCAGCAAGGCACGGGTTTGGCGAGTTAGTTCCAAAACCTCAGCAGCTTCAAATCTGCGTCCTTGGGCATAGAAAGAATCAAAATTACCAATTTCAATCAAATCAGCGCCAGCAGCCACAGCAGTGACAAACTTCTCCGGTTCAACCGCAGATACACAAATAGGTAACTTAGTCAAGTTTTTCGCCAATCTTACCAAATCCACATCAGCAGCAATATCCACAAAAGTAGCACCACCCAAATCAGCCGCTTTTACAGTCGCAGCCACACTAGCAGCATTGAAGTTATTCAAACCGCTAATTACTTTTAGCACAGGATGAGAAAATGCCCGGTTGAGGTTAGGATACATAGTCATAATTTTTCTTTTGCAGCAAGTTTTCAGTAGGAATATTTTTACACTAAATATAACCATCCTACTTCAATTAGGAAAATATATTAAGATTTTTTGACAAATCACGCCTTTAGCCTATACTGAGAGGTGTTTTTACAATTGTTCTAAATTTTCAACCACCCTCTCAGTTAAATTAGATCAAACTGGTAATACACTACAATAAAATGGTATTTATTTTATAGTTGAACATCAACCTTTTTAATTGTTATAGTTGTAGGCATTGATCATGGCTACATCTAACCTCTGATTTATCCTAACTATGAAAAAATCATCACGATCTAATCAAGATGTTTCCTCTCAACCATTTATATTCTTAAAAACGGGCATATTTCCCAAATCAATCGGGAAAACATTCCAGAAAATTCTCAGTGATATATCTCCAAATGCAGATCAAGAATTTATTAAAAAATATCAAATATCCAGACAGAGGACAACTATAGCCGTCAAATTCTTATTATTATTGATAATAATTCCCCTGCTAACTCATCACCTATCCAAACGGCTGTTTATTCTTCCCATAGTAGAAAATCTGAGAAACGATCACTCCGGGCAAATTTTTCTTAATCAAGAAATGGAAGAAAAAGCCTTTCATGAATTAAAAATATTTACAGCAAAATTAAAGTTTGAAAGTTTACTGGATTCAGAAACTAAAATTTCTCCAGAAAATCGAGAATCCAAGATTAAAGCCAAAGCCATAGAACTAGCAGCAGAATTTCAACATAAAAGTACCAATGCCATTAGTAATATCTTTGCTGATATTATAGCCTTAATTGCTTTTGCATTGGTTATTGTTTTTAGTGCAAAAGATATTATTTCTCTTCAACACTTTATAGATCAAGTTGTTTATGGCTTAAGCGATA
Organism: Anabaena sp. WA102; assembly: GCF_001277295.1. NCBI lineage: Bacteria > Bacillati > Cyanobacteriota > Cyanophyceae > Nostocales > Nostocaceae > Anabaena > Anabaena sp. WA102. The sequence goes on from NZ_CP011456.1 coordinate 5,376,617, forward strand.
GTGCTAAAGCTTTTTTAATTATCCTATCTACAGATGTATTTGTCGGCTTTCACTCACCCCATGGTTGGGAAGTAATTCTGGAAGGATTTACAGAACACTTAGGTTTACCAGCAAATAGGAATTATATCTTTATGTTTATTGCCACATTTCCTGTAATTTTAGACACTATAGTTAAATATTGGATATTCCGCTATCTTAGTCGTTTATCACCTTCAGCATTAGCTACCTTAAAGGAAATGAATGATTAATCATCATAATTAGGCATATTACCCATTGTCAACATTTCTGAGAATGCTAAAATGGGGCATAATCGTTGTTGGTCTTCATGAATTATGCGTATTCTATTTAATCAAAAATTCAAAATTACAGTATTTATTGCTGCTTTATTAGTAATTGTCTTCACTAACAAGCAACCAATTCAACAGCAACAAATTGTTAAAAATGTATCATTATCCCAAATAGGAAATCCTCCAATTCAAGTATCTTCTGATAATTTACCTACGCCAAAACCATCTAATATAAATGCCAAAAATAATGAAAAGTCCACATTTTATTCAGTTATTAATGAATGGCAAAAATATCAATATAGTATTAATTCTAATCAAGTATTGACAGCAGGAAAATTACCAAATAATCCCATAAATTTCAATCAGGCTGACTTATTAACCGTACTCACCAATACTAGAAAATACTTTCAACAATACTCTCAAGAAGATCCCGATATTCAACGCACAGGTATCTTAGTAACTCAAGGAGTTACCGTTAAAGATATTCTAAAAACATTAGATTTTATGATTGTCGTCTTAGAAGAAGATATTTCTAATAAGCGGACAACTCGGTTACAAGATCCTAACTTTATTAACGCCAATTTTCGCGTAATTAAATGGTCTGCCCATAACCCAGAAAATCTCCAACAGAAAAAATTAAGAATTACTAAATATGCAGCTTTTATTCATCCCGGTTCTCGACAAAAAACTTCTAAATACAATACACCAATTTATGCTATTAACGAAGAAGTAAGTCAAAATAAATTTTACACTCAATATACAAAACAAGATGTTCTATCAGGTATTTATGAACCTGGAGGTAAGGAATTTGGCAAAGTTAAACCTATTGCTTATTTAACTCGCAATGGTTTAGAGGCAGCACTAATGCAGGGAACTGTTTTAGTTAATTTTACTGATGGAACTAAAGAGTTTTTAAACGTAGACAAAAATAATGGAATGTCCTATATTCGAGGTCTAAAAGCCACTGCACAAAAGCGTTATTGGTATTTTCAAGAAGTTGATGCAATTAAAGGTTATGGATATAAAATAGATGCTAAAATATCCATCAAACCAGGAGTAACATTTGCAGGAGATGTGCTAAACATTGGTTTAGGCAGAATAATTGTCACTGAAGACAATCAAAAACGGTTAAAAATGGGTGTAATTGCCGATACAGGTGGGGCATTTTTACCCAACCTTTATCAACTTGATTTCTTAGCAGGAACTTTTGCTAGTGAAAAAGATTTTGAACAATATATTCAAAAATTACCTGAATATACAAATGCCTATATTTTAGTGAAAAAGTGATATAGATCCCCGACTTCTCAAAGAAGTCGGGGATCTGAAGATTACACTTACAATCCAGCGAACCATTCATAACCCATATCTTCCCAATAACCTTTAGCATTTGATAATTTACTGGTGAGGGTAACTCTTGTTACCCATTTACTTTGTTTATAGCCAAGTTTAATGGGTGAGGCTAATCGCAAAGGCGCACCATTTTCCACAGGCAAAGCTGCACCATTTTTTTGATAAGCTAATAGGGTTTGTGGGTGTAAAGCTGAAGCGATATCCCAACTTTCATAATAACCATCTGCTGATTTAAAATAGGCATATTTAACCTGGGATTTAGGTTGAGAAAGGGCGATAATTTCCCGCAAACGAATGCCACCCCATTGCACAATTGCTGCCCAACCTTCTACACAAACATGACGAATAATCATGGAAGTGAGAGGTAAGGCTTGAATATCTGCCATACTCAAACTCAGAGGATGATTTACTTCACCATCTATAATTAAACGATATTTTTCTAAATCAATAATTGGTGTAGATTTAAAGCTATTAATTATTAATTGACTTGGTTCAATTTGACTAGGTAAAAATTCTGGAACTGGCTTTTGAGGTTGAAATATTAACTCTTCAAATTTCTGATTGAGAGGTTCAGAAAGTTTACCTACAAAATCTGCAAACATGGGTGTACCACAACCACCCAGTAATAAACTCATACTCGAAAAACCGGAAATTTGTAAAAACTTTCTCCGTGCAAATTCATGATTATTCATTTTAATTCCTCAATGCTGCTAGTTTTTACCAAAACATAGATTTTGTTAAGGCATTGCCGCCTACATTCTGCCCTAACCGCCAATGAAACCAGACAAATACTACCACTATCGGTACAGAAGCAAAGTGGACAATTCTTAATGCTTGCCAACTGCCAAAAATATCAACTATCCAAGAAAATTGAGCAGGTTTATACATTCCTATACCTGTAAATATTGCTAGTAATAAAATAGGAATGATGGCTGTATAAATAATTCGATGCCAAGCATAGTTTAAACGTTGGTGATTCTGAGTTTTTTGTAATGCCTTGATATCTTTGTCGCTAACAAATCTTTTTTTCCAGCGTTGGGTAACAAAAATATAAATTCCATAGCAAAACAGATTTATAGAAAATAGCCACATGGCTGCAAAATGCCAATGTCTGCCTCCAGCCAACCAACCACCTAAAGTAAAGAGGGGAAAAATACTTAATCCACCACGCCCACCAAAGACAGGATTTGCATTGTAAATTTGCAAGCCGCTGGTGATCATAATAAATAAACTGATGACATTGCCAGCGTGAAAAATTCTGGCAGCGATCGCTTGACTGGGTGATTTGCGGGGTATTTCAGGAGAAGTCATAAATAGGATAGAAAAATTTTAATTCGGTTACAAGTATTTGGGAAATAATTTACTGAGTTAGAATGTGAGTCCAACTGGGAAAGTCAAAATATTCTTGATGTTGAACCTGAGATTATTACTGATTTTACATTGTAATAGTCACATCACATAACCTCTGTTTCAACTTAGTTTTCACCATTACTGCAAAAACATAGTTAAATTAGGAAAGAAGGGGTAATCGGACAAAATTAATTACACACATTGTCTTTCTGTTCCCTTTTCCCTAACGACCCGATTGAATTTAATTTTGTCCAACTACTTACTAACACTTATATTTTAAGATGCTGGCTATTTTCAGAAATTTCCGAGATGAATGTGTCTCTGGCGCGTCAAAAGCGATCGCTGCGCTGGCAAAAGGCAACGCATCCCTTGCAGCAAGTATCGCCAATTGGTGGTCAGAATTCACCCTTCAGACCAAACTCCTAGCCGTCGCCACCCTCATGGTTTCCTTAGTCATGAGTGGTTTAACCTTCTGGGCTATAAACACAATTCAGCAAGATGCACGTCTCAATGATACCCGCTTTGGTCGAGATCTAGGATTACTCCTGGGGGCAAATGTAGCCCCTTTCATTGCCGATCACAATTTAACTGAAGTTGCCCAATTTTCTCAACGTTTTTTCAGTGCCACTTCTAGCGTGCGTTATATGTTATACGCCGATGAAACTGGGCAAATCTTTTTTGGTCTTCCTTTTTGGGAACCAGAGGTAGAAAACTCCCTCACTATTAAGCGCCATATCCAACTACCAGAAGATTATCCTGGCAATGAAGACCAGCCAATGGTTAGGCAGCATAACACCCCCGATGGCGCAGTTACAGATGTATTTGTGCCTTTAATAGTAGATAAAAAATACTTAGGTGTGTTAGCAGTTGGTATTAACCCTAATCAAACCGCAGTCATATCCACTAATTTCACCCGTGATGTTACCATTGCCGTTTTTATCACAATTTGGGTCATGGTAATTTTAGCAGGAGTAATTAATGCTTTAACTATTACTAAACCTATTAAAGAATTACTAGTAGGTGTTAAACAAATTGCGGCTGGAAATTTTAAACAACGGATAGATATACCTCTAGGTGGTGAACTAGGAGAACTAATTTTCAGCTTTAATGAAATGGCAGAACGGCTAGAACGTTATGAAGAACAAAATATTGAAGAATTAACTGCCGAAAAAGCTAAATTAGAAACCTTAGTCTCCACCATTGCTGATGGTGCAGTCTTGATTGATAATAATATGCAAGTAATATTAGTCAATCCCACCGCCAGACGGATTTTTGCTTGGGAAGGAGTGGATGTTGTTGGTAGTAATATACTGCATCAATTACCCCATAGTGTCCAAATGGAAATATCCCGGACTTTGTATGAAATGGCAGCCGGTGAATGTGAAAGTGCCGAATTTCGTATCCTCCTAAAACAACCAACTCAACGCACAATTCGCATTGTTTTAACCACAGTTCTCAACCTGCAACGAGAAAGTATTAAAGGCATAGCTATCACCGTTCAAGATATTAGCCGGGAAGTAGAACTAAATGAAGCAAAAAGCCAATTTATCAGCAACATTTCCCACGAATTACGCACACCTTTATTTAACATTAAAACCTATATTGAAACCCTGCATGATTATGGTGAAGATTTAGGAATTGATGAACGCAAAGAATTTCTACAAACAGTTAATAATGAAACTGATAGACTCACCCGTTTAGTTAATGACGTTTTAGATTTATCAAAACTTGAATCAGGTCGAAATTACACTTTTGATAAAGTAGATTTACCACAAGCAATAGAACAGACATTACGTACCTATCAGCTTAATGCCAAAGATAAAGGCATTGAAATATACCAAGAACTTAATCCTGATTTACCTTTTGTTCTCGGCAATTATGATTTATTGCTGCAAGTATTTGGCAACTTAATTGGTAATTCTCTTAAATTTACTCTAGCCGGTGGTAAGGTAGTTATTCGTGCCTATCAACTAGATGCTAATTCTTATTCTCAGCATCATGCTGGTAAAGTGAGAATTGAAATTAGTGATACAGGAATTGGTATCGCACCAGAAGATCAACAAGCAATTTTCGACCGATTCTTTCGTGTAGAAAATAGAGTTCATACTCTAGAAGGAACAGGTTTAGGTTTATCAATTGTTAGAAACATTATGGACAGGCATCATAGTCAAGTAAATTTGGTGAGTGAAGTTGGTATCGGTACTACTTTTTGGTTTGATTTAGAAATATTTGAGGAAGAGATTTTATCAACTGTGGAAACTATGCCAGAAACCTTAGAATTAAACCAAGTTTAAGGAGACAGCTAATACCATCAGAATCAAGCATTAAACAAGGTTATTAATAAACAAACTAATAACAAAGCTAGTATTAATAACAGAGTTTGATGGCGTTTTATCCAATTATTAACCCTGATACTCAAGCTATAACGAGAATTTTGCTTTTGCAATTCTAATGTACTTTCTTCCATATTTTGATAGAGAGGACAATCTTGAGCATAGGGATATTGGGGAAAATTACAGGTATGATCAAAATGATAACTACAACTGTCGCATAAATAATCATTTCCTTGAGCGTGGTGCAAGGGAATACCAGGATGTCCGTAAGCTTTCAGCAATAAGCGACATTGAGGACAAGTAATTGCTTGACTATCAATAATTTGATGACAACGAGGACAAGGTATAGTAGCCAAAACAGAAAAAGGATAGATAAGTAAACATCTTAATTTTACCTATTATCTGGACTAATAGAGCAGGAGTCAGGAGTCAGGAGTAAAACTGGCTTAGTGTCTAAGTAGATTGGCGTTGGAAATTGTCGTTATGGCAAGGCAAAAGGCAAGAGGCAAGAGTGAAGAAGCTTTGGGCGATTTTACATTTCTTTACACAGTTTGGTTTTATTGTGTTCACCTACTTAGTCAATTTTTCCAAGAAATTGGGAATTTGAGATTTTGTTGTCACTTCAAGACGTATAATTAAATAATGACGGCGTAATTGGAGTTCATAAAGTAATGCTTAAAAAAAATCTCTCTAACTTAATACAAGAAGAAACCACAAAATTTACACCCCTACAAGGTGAACCTGTAATTGAAGTTTCGGCTGAAGCAGTATTGGAAACCCAAGTACCAACAGATAATACTCCTGTTATTCCCATCAATAATCAGTTAGAACTAGAAGCCAGTATTAAAGAATTGCAAAAAACAGTTTCTACATTAAAACAAAAAGAATCCACTTTAATCAAACAAATTAGCGATTTACAAACAGCTTTTTCAGAAAAAGAAGCATTGGTAGAACGTTTAACGAGGGAACTTTACGAGACAAAACAAACCGCATTACAATTAGCAGATTCTAACTCTCAGTTGCTAGAAGAAATCAAGGTTTTAAAACAACCTACTCAACCATCTTATCCACAGATGAGTCAACAAGCTAGTCAAATTTCCAAATCCATCCAATACAAAAAATCTCATAGATCAGTAGAACGACTGCAAGAAAAGCCCAATCAAGATAGTGAAGATTTTTCTCAAAATACTTGGTTATATGATTGAAGTCAGGATGAATAAGAGGGTGTTTGAAAAGTCATGATTGCTGTATCAAATATTTTACCCCTCCCTAACCCTCCCCTTTACAACTACGGTGTACACACAAGTCTTAAAATTCCACCTATGACTTGGTTTCGTTATCTAATTTTAGGCTGTGCGATAGCGAACGCATTGCGTCCCGGAGGGAACTAGCGCGACCTAGGAATCGCTCTGGAAGTCTTTCATTGCCTTCCCATAGCGTTTCCCACAGAGGAGGAATAACGAAGCGATAGCGAACGCATTGCGTCCCGGAGGGAACTAGCGCGACCTAGGAATCGCAAAAACCACGGGATTATGTGATCACTTGCGCTCGTAATGACAATTTCAGGGGTCTATAACGCCTGAAACCCTTGCAGATACCACTTGTGTGTACACCGTAGCCTTAAAAAAGGGGGAACTAGAGTCAAAGTCCCCCTTGGAAAGGGGGATTTAGGGGGATCTCAAGATTGCTAAGGAAGGGGTTTTAATTTAACTCTGTGGTCTGCTGTAGTATTTATGACCTGCCATAGCCATTGCTAAAAATCCCCACATAATCATCCCTGCAATACTCAGCATCCCGCTATAAATAATTAATTGGGCGCAAGAACTGATACCAATAGCGCGGGCAGCACTAAGAAAACTATCAAAACGACCTTCTGTATAATTACTAACGGTAATTAGCATTAATACTAACCCACTAATATAGGGTATAGCACCAATCCAACCCAAGGTAAAAAACATATCTAAAATGCCGCTATCAATAACAATGACTTCTATTTGTCCAGTTTTTTCATTCACTTTCCAGATATTTCCAAAGCCGTTACCGACAACATTAGAAAGAGCTAAATTCAGGTTTCTGTCATAAGTTGCGGATCTATCTCTAAAACTACCATCTTGTTCGAGATTGGAAAAACTTTCAAATCGAGTGGTAATAACTTTAGAAAGCGGTTCGATAGTCACCAAGGGAATAACGCAGATTGACATTACTAAAATTATGGTAATTAATCGCATTTGAATTTTGGGTTTTACTGAACCAAAAATCATAATTATTCCTAATAACCAGCCGCCCCAACTTGTCCGCACTTGGGAAAGTAAGAATGATAAATAACCCACAGCAGAAGCGGGGAAAATTAACGGACCAGTGCTGGTAAATAATAATAGTAAACCAGCTTGCATGACAGTTCCGAATGGACCAGGTGAGTGTAATGTACTCCAAACGCGCATTCCAAAAGGAATTGGGTGTCCAGCACTGGTAAACATTTTCGATTGGATTAGCCAATATCTATCCCATTCAGGAGCGACAACAAATTGATAGACACCGTAAGCTCCCAGGATGAGTACACACCAAATAAATGTTCTTTGCAGGTGCTGACGATAACTGGGATAATCTCGCCAATTAGAAAATAAATGAAAAGCAAAAATTATGGGACTTAACCAATCTAAAAAACTCCGAACTACAGGGAGTGGTTGATTGTAAATTAAACCTATTAAACATCCATAACAAACTCCTATGGCTGCTAAAAGAAATGGCAGTCCCCCTTGACGAAGACTGCTAGGTAGATGTTTTGAAAAGGTGAATATGGTCAGGAATACGACTAAATAAGGTGCAATTAACATTTGTCGGGTGGGGTCCCAGCCAATTTTATAGTCAACTAAACGAGTGATTAAGGGGGTGAGAAACCATATCCACCAGGTGAAGCCGATATAGTGGATGGGATGCCGTAAGTATAAAAACGCCGCTACTAGAAAAGCAGTGGCGGGAAAAACGAGGCGTAAACTACCCGTACTGGTAAAGTAGCAAGCTGTGATCAGGAGGATAAAAGCAAGAATGATAATCCAACTTTGGGCTGATCGATCTTGGGGAGAAAATTGTTCTTTTAAAACTGTATTGAAAAGTGTTGGTTTGGAAATCATTTTGATCTGAATATTCTATAAAAAGTTTAGTTAGGAGATAGATCCCCGACTTCTTGAAGAAGTCGGGGATCTCGGTTGTCGGTTGGGGTAATTAATAACTAAGATGGTGATTTCCTATTTTTCTATATTTTTGATATCCTAACCATCTTCCTCGTAAGGATGCTCGCAATTTTTTACTGGCGATTTCTTTTTGTTGGGGAAATAGTCTCAGCCATTGACATATTCCTAAACTTTCTCTTGTACCAACTAAAATTGACCAGGATAAAAATATAATTTGACGCAGGGGGGAAAGATGTTCTAATAAAATTAAGGTTTCGTTGTGGACTAGGTTAATTAATGCGGTGTCGTTAAAGTTGTGGCGTTGATCTTCGTCAAATCGTTGGGCGGGATAGTGATCTACTCCAATGCTGGGATCATAAATTATTTTCCATCCAGTACGTTTGAGGGTGAGGGCAAAGGACATTTCAAAATGTACTTGTGCGCCTGTTCCTTGCATTCTGTCATCAAATCGCAGTTTACCGATCGCTTGGGTACGAAAGCTCATATTCACACCTTTGAGAACATCAACTTCACGGGGTGCGCCTATTCCTAAGTGGTGGTTGCCAATGACGCGCCCCCACCATTGCAATTTACCAACTATGGGACGAGAACCATTTTCGAGTTTGTCTCCTTGATACACCCAATCACGACCACCAACGCCACCAACGGCATAATTAACGCTAAAGTGAGTATTAATTTTTGCTAACCAATCCGGGTGGGGGGCGGCATCATCATCGGTGATGGAAAGAATGTCTCCCTGTACTTGTGCCAGTCCGGCGTTGAGGGCGGAGACGACTCCCGGCTGAGTGACGGTGACAATCTGTAAGGGGAGGAGGTGGGGCGGAAATTGTTGGAGAAATTGCTGAGTTTCTGTGTCTGTATCTCTGACAACAACGATCGCCTGATCAACTGATTTAGTTTGCTGTTGCAGTGCTTTCAGACAGCGGGCTAGGTCTTGAGGACGGCGATAGGTGGGAATGAGAACTGTGTTTCTCATGGGTGATTAACTCCTCAAATATATTTAGATAGGTTTGTGCCATTGTTGACCAGCTATGTTGTTCGGCAATAGTCCGGGCAACTTTACCCATTTTTTGACGCAGTGAGCGATCGCTATTTAACAACCCAAGCGCATCGGCTAAAGCATTAACGTCATCACAATCGTCTAAAACGATGCCACAGTCGGGATTAACTAAATCAGCCGCACCAGTAGTAGTGGCGGTAATCACGGGCAAACCTGAAGCCATCGCTTCAATCACTACAAGTCCAAAAGGTTCATAACGGGATGGAAATACAAATAAATCTGATGCCCGTTGAATTTGGGGCATATCACGGCGATAACCTAAAAAATGCACTCTTTTACTAATATTTAATGCCTTTGCCATTGCCGGATAAGGGCTATCTTGAGTACCACCGACAACTGCTAAATGTAATTCAGGAACTTTTACTAAGGCATGAAGTACAGTATCTAAGTTCTTACGAGAAATGCGAATATCACCTGCAAATAATGCCAAATTAACATTCTCAGGCAATCCCAATTCCGTCCGAGAACTGACACCAGGAGCAAATTCTTGTAAGTCTACACCATTAACAACAACCCGAATTTGTGAACGAGGTACATCAATATTTACTAATTCTTGGGCAACTTTTTCTGAGACAGCAATAATAATTTTAGATTTCCGAAAAGCTTGTTTTTCCCAATAAGCATTAGCCGCAGTAAATAACCATTGATATAACCCGTACAAATCTTTACGTTTATGGGAAATATGCACAGGCGATTTCAACCAAGAACCATGTACAAAATGCACGGCATTCACATCACTTGCCCCCATAGTAATCGCGCCATTGACCTTAATCAAATCTAAATTGGCTCTATTTTTACGCAACCAATCGGCACTTTCTTGAGCAAAGATGAAATTGCGAATAAATTCCGTAGGATACCCTTCTACTGGAATATAAATACAATTAACAGCACTATTTTCTGCTAACTCTGGGGCAATTTCACTAGCTAATAATGTCAGATCATGACCACGACGAATGGCTTCTTGAACTACTTCATAATTAACTCTACCTTGACCATCACCTTTTCTGATTTTGTGGGTAACAATACAAATTTTCACTGATAACCTCTTGTGATTTACAAAAAAAAGGGAACAGGGAATAGAGGCGTTGCTGATTAAGGGTATGAATTTTAGTCTCACGCAAAGGCGCAAAGACGCACTGAGGTTTGAGTTTTAAAGATTCAATTTGGGAATTTCATACCTCGATTCAGCAACGCCAGTTTTTTCTGTTCCTTGTTCCCTCTGAATAAATTAGGAAATTTTCCAAATTTTATTCGTTAGATTGGTAGGAATAAAACTAATAATTAAAGCCACTAAAGTTCGTAAATTGAATTTTTGTTCACTTAAAGTTTGCCAGAAATAACGGCGGGCATCTGTAATTTTTTGATCTCGTAATAAGCCAATTCCTAAAGTTGTATTAGCTTCTAGCCATTTGGTTTTAAAGTAGGACTTAAATTCCTCTAACCGTTGATCTTCCATAAAAGTTTGATAACAGAATATCTCACTTTTACCTTTACGGATTTTTGCTTGAACATTGCGACTACCACTGAGCATAGTATCAGTTTGTTCATGCTCTCGATATTGGGTTAATTTTTCGGGAACATAGTAAACTCCATAGCCAGAAATACAACAAAGATATGTTAAATATAAATCCCACATTCCGTCAACCTCTGAAGGAATATTATCCCAATTAAGCACTCCATTTCTAATTACACAAGCAGCCGCAGTGGGAATACTTTTATCAATTAAGCCAATTTGAGTAAAATTTTTATGAACTCCGGGAGTGATTTGATCACGTTTATAACTGCGGGTATTGTTTTCAGTGGCAGCTACATTAATTTTACTATCACCATCTATAATATATTGGTCACAAAATGCCAAAATTAAATCGGGATTTGCTTCTAAATTGGGGACAAGTTTAGATAAAAAATCCTCATTCCATATATCATCATCATGGAGACTAGCCACATATTTACCTGTAGCAATTTTAAAACCATGAAACTGGTTAGCTAACATCCCAATATTTTGCTCATGTCGCCAAAATTTGATCCGTGAGTCTTGAAATGATTCAATTAGTGCTTGAGGATTTTCAGAACTACAATTATCAGAAACAATAATTTCTAGATTTTGATAAGTTTGGTTAACAGCACTATTAATGGCTTGTTTCAGGTATTCTGGGCGATTATAGGTGGGGATAATGACGCTCACCAAAGGTTCGGAGGAGTTAATATTTAACATTGATTGGAGGATGAGAAAATAAACTATGGGAAAATTGAATTATTGTTTATCTCACTTCATTTTGAATTTGATAATATTGCCAAAATTTGCCACGTTGTTGAAGTAGCTCTTGATATGCTCCCTGTTCTACGATTTTTCCTTGTTCTAAAACTACAACTTTATCTGCTTTAGCTATAGTAGAAAGACGGTGAGCGATCGCAATGACTGTGCGCCCAACAGATAGCTTTTCTAAGGATTCTTGAATTAACCGCTCAGACACTGAATCTAAGGCACTTGTAGCTTCATCTAGAATCAGGATTTCGGGGTTTTTCAGCAATGCGCGAGCGATCGCAATTCTTTGTCTTTGTCCACCTGATAACCGCACACCTCTATCTCCTAATTGCGTATCAAAACCCTCCGGCATTTCTAAAATAAATTCTAAAGCATTTGCTAATCGTGCAGCTTCTTTAATTTCTGCTTCTGTAGCTGTTGGTGTCCCGTAAGCAATATTATTCCAAACAGAAGTATTGAAAATAAAAGTATTCTGACTCACAACTGCTATCTTAGAACGCAGAGAGTTAATGTCAAATTTGCGAATATCAACTTCATCTATATAAATATAGCCGTCAGTAGCATCATGAAAGCGAGGAATTAAATCTGCAAGTGTGGTTTTACCAGCCCCAGATGAACCAATTAAAGCCGTCATTTCCCCTTGTTTAATTGAGAGAGTAATATTATGTAAAACTCGTTGATTAAGACTATAATCAAAATCTACAGACACCAAATCAATTGATCTTCTAAAACCAGGAAATCTTAATGCGCCATTTTGAAAATAGATTTTATCATCAGGTTTCAACAAATCCTTGATATTTTCCACTGCTCCCGCTTGGGTACTTAAAAAAGCCACTACCCCATTCAAATCCTGAGTCATAGGGATAATGCGGAACAGGACAAAAAAGAAAGTTAACAAAGCCGAAACTTTCATTAATCCTGTGGCTAAAGCCACAATAATCATACTAATCAGAATTAGCGTAGATATACTCTCAGCCAAAGGCTTAACTATCAAAGAAATCCAATAAACACTTTTCCAAGTATTAACAATTTTTTCACTGGCTTGATAATAGCGGTTTCGCTCAAATTCTTGAGTAGAAAAAGCATGAATTGTGCGAATACCTTCGATAAACTCTAGCACCCTAGCAGTAAAATTATCATTAGCGGAAGTAATCGCAAAACTACGTTCTCTAATTTGTTTATTTAAGGTAGATAATGCTACCGCCAAAAGACTAAATAGTAAAATAGAAACTATAGTCAGTTTCCAGGAAAGTATAAACAAAGAAATAGAATAGACAATCAGCGTAAAACTTCTAGTGATTAAAAAAGCTAGTCCACCAAAAATTTGTCTAATTCTCTCCATTTCACTGGTAAGAATATTAACTAATTCCCCGGATTTCTTATGACTAAAATAATTGAGAGTTTGAGCCTCTAACTGTTGAAAAATTCGTTTACGCAGATTATCTACTAAACTGATTTCACTAAACTGGATGCAAATCTGTCCTATATAATTAAAGGATGCCCGCATACAGGTTGTAACAACAATTAAAGCAGATATTCGATATAATCGCTCCGTTGCTGAACCATTAATTCCTAAAATCAAAATATCAAACCACTCTATCCCTGTTTTCACAGGTTCAGAACCAGGAGTAGTTAGGCTTTGCAGGAACACCAGCAAAAATCCTAAACCAAACCCTTCAAAACTTGCAGCTAAAGCCGAAAATACGATAGCTAAAATAGCCACAACTCGAAAGTGTTTAAATTCTCGTAATATTACCCGATTATTTTGCCACCAACTTGTAGCTTGCAATATTTTCATAGTTGACGGTAGAAATTTGGAATCCATAAAAATTTTGACCGATAATTTTGATAATTAAGTATAGAAGCACCAATCTCAAGAAAATTAATATGCTTACATAGGAGCGCGACGGATAAAACGACCAAGAGCAGAACCACAGAGAATTTCAAATTTTTGCCATAGTATTTTTGGTATTGAATATAATTGAATAGGTGTTTGGCTATGTCGCCAATATAATTTATCAGTTATGGTGGGAGAACTACCTTCTAAAGCACTGAGAAGTAATTTTTTGCGCCAAGGTTTAATATGTGGGACTGTGGCGTGAGACATAATAGTACCACCAGGAACAAAATCCATACCGTCTGGTCCAACGGTACTCAAAGGATAATTAGTTAGCATCAATGCTAAGTTTAAATAAGTCTGATCTCCATACAGATATGGATAATGATTAAAGGTATTACCGTTATAAAGATCCTTTAAATTGGCATATCCTGCCATTTCACCCAATTCTTCTAATTTCTGCCAAACTTTCAAGATAGATTTGTAGTTTTTATGAACTCCAATGAAGCCACTATTGTAGTGATAATCTAACTCGCGCTCACAAGCAAAACCATTATTTTCAGCAAATTCTTTCCATGCTAACCGTCTCGGATGATTCGCCGGCACAAGATACCAAGAATCACCACAAAGAGCAATTCCTCGACTTACCCAATTTTCATAAAAATCCCAGTTACATTTATTGACAATATCAGGATCAAAGTAAAATAAAGCATCAATATCTGGGCAATAATTTTCCCACAATTGGGACATAAAATCAGGTTTATAAAAGCCTAAATGTTTTGGAGTTGTTAGTTTGACAAATCGGATTGCACAACCTTCATCTACAGAAAACTCTTGATAACCAGTTTCTGTTTTTAGCTCCTTAGCCCAATCGGGTGTATTTCCACGATAACCAGCCCAAATTATGCCTCGAAAACCATGATAATACAGGGAATTTACTAAAGCCCCCACACCATAATGGTAGTCTTTTTCAAATACGGTACAAATCGCTGTTTGCATGATATTTCTTATTTTTTAATTAGCTACATAATTCATAGTCATCAATATGAGAACAGGAAGTATTCATCAATTAGATAAAAATGCTTGAAAACACAGAGCCAATAGATTTATTCTCAACTATAGGCAGTTTATCCTTCCCATCTATTTACGATACACCGCTAAATTTATTTTGCTTGTTTAATTTGTTATTTTGTGATTCTAAACTTAATTTAACTGCACTTTCCAAAGATAAACAACGATTATTGATTAGACAAAATTTTCCCTGCAATATATTCAATACATTAGATAAATTATTCAAAATGAATGTACCTAAAATAATGTTCAAATCTGTCATTTCCTGTTTAGCCATAGAACTAAACTTAATAATCTGAAAAAGTTGCCCATTTTCTCCGACATACCACTCATAATTAAACAGCAATTTGGGGGAATATATTTGCATAGTTATTAATCCTCCGAGAATGACTGGACTCATAAATAACAGCAAAAGTAAAGCCCAAGTCCAATCAATTATTATTTGTAAAGTTCTGAAAATTTGATTACCTTTCTTTGGCAATTTTTGATGCCCAGAAATGTTTATAAATATGGGCTTATTAGCTTTTTGACAAGCATTTGCCCAAACTTTTAATAAAGAATCACCGATTTTGGGATCTATGCTGACTAAACTAACTGGAGAATGTTTTAAACATTCTATTAAAGATTCTTCATTTTCTAGTGCAGCTAAATGGGGTTGTGAGAATTTTTCAGAGGCTTTTACTAATAATTTTCCTCTGCGCCATTTTAATGAGCATGATAGGAAGTTAAAATTTTCAGATTGCTGGGGGACAATAGAGTTACTATTTAGACTAGAAATGACTGAAATTGGCATATATTAACAGCGATAAATTAGTAAAAGATTGACTGAATATTTACCATTAGAAAATTAATATTTTCTTGACCGAACAGTATTGTATAGGAGTCCTATAGCAATGATTAAATATGACAACAGAAAATTAGGGACACTTGGATTTATGATCAAGAGTAGTCATCTCAGAGAAGATACTAACTTTTTGCAACCCTGATAAAATTACTTCGGTTTCGTCCTGGAGATTTTGATGATGGGTTTCAATCTCTAGAATATAAGACTCTCGATAAATAAATCATCAAGAAACAACTTCTTTATTCACTCTTTAAATAAATATTACTTTCTTCTCTATAATATTAAGATATGGTGAAATGAATTAATCGTAACTAAATAAAAATAAACCTTGTTTTATACTTGCAAAGTATATCATAAATTACTTATTAGGTAAATAAAAATAAATGTGAATTGTATTAGTAATACAACAAAAATATTTTGTATAGTGAATGGTCATTTGCCAACATACTACAGTAATAAATTGAAAATTGAAAAAGCAAATAATATCATTTTTTTAGCAGAGATTTATAAACAAAACTCAATACATTTAACCAACAAGTATCTAACCCTAATTAGACGTGAATTCGATAGCGTAGCGTGACGACGTAGGAGTTATTGAACCTCACCCCAATCCCTCTCCGCGTTGGAGAGGGGCATATTGGTTTGTTTTTAGCAGCATAAAATCAGAGTTTTAAGCCTCTCTAGTATTAAATATTATTCCTTTTCCCTCTCCTCTTAGGGAACACCAAAAAATAAATTACCCAATTTTGTGGGATGGGCATCCTGCCCGTCCTTGATGATTAGCGGGCAATTCGTCCCGCACCACAAGAAATTTTTGGGTATTTTTTTAATTGGAAGTCCCTTAGAGACTGTTTTAAAGGTGGTAAGTAGTCGGACAAAATTAAATTCACTCGTTGAGAGAGGGAACTCTTAACTGGGAACAGGGAACAGAAAAATCAATTGTGTAATTAATTCTGTCCCATTACTTATCTCGTAATTTTCATCACATTGTTACCCCCCTTCATAAGGGGAAAGGGGGGCACTACTTAATTGATCTTGAATAGTCAACACAAAAACCCCTGTCTAATGCAGGGGTCAATATATTTTTGTGGGTTAAATAGTCAGCAAATATTTTGCTTTATTCTTCCATTGCTGGTTGTAAAACTAATTGTTTTGCTTTTACATAAGGTACATAGGTGCTATCAGATGGAGATACGCCATTGGCTACAACCCCAATCAGATTTAACCTACTCAACATCCCTGTGGCTTGATTAAGTTGGGTGCGGGTCACTTTACCAATACTTGCCATCATCACCACACTACGACAGGATGATGCCGTGAGCATAGCATCTACTAACCCAAGAACGGAAGGGGCATCTATGATTACCAAATCATAATTTTCTTCAAATGCAGCTATTAATTGAATCATCCGGGGAGAACTCAAAAGATGAGCAGGATCGGTCGGAGTTGGTCCGGCTGTTAAAATATCAATGTAAGACGACCCAGAGTAAGGAACACTGATCTGATTAGGTAGATTAACTTCACTTTCTAATAAACTAGAAAGTCCTTGTTCATTAGGAAGATTTAACTGTTTGTGCAGATTAGGATCGCGTAAATTGGCATCAATTAGTAAGACTTTTTTATGTAGGCGAGCCGCACTCATGGCTAGACCTAATGCCAAAGCCGATTTACCATCATCTGGTAATGCTGATGTCACCATTAATGATCTTAAATCTGAGACTTTATTAAGCAGTTCAATATTTTTGTAAATGAGATCAAGTGATTCCCAACGGGGAGAAGATTGTAATACTTGAATTGTCCAAGGTGCGAGAACTTCTGGTTTGCCAAATGGCAATTTTATCATGGATTCTCTGGGTTTGGGAGGTGGCAATTTAGGAGTTGTTCCTAATAATGGGAGAGCAGCTTGTTTTTCTAATTCCGCAGTGGTATGTACAGCGTCATCAGATGCTTCACGAATAAAGGCAGCAAGTCCTCCTAAC
Organism: Anabaena sp. WA102; assembly: GCF_001277295.1. Lineage (NCBI taxonomy): Bacteria > Bacillati > Cyanobacteriota > Cyanophyceae > Nostocales > Nostocaceae > Anabaena > Anabaena sp. WA102. Next base: position 5,394,185 of record NZ_CP011456.1, read on the forward strand.
ATTAACCCAATTACTCCTCCTAATAAGAGATTTTGTCTCATGTTAGGACCAGTATGAAGACCTTCTTGGGGTTCTTCTACTACCTCCCAATTAAATCCACCTTTAGAAAGTTCTTGGCGTAATTTTTGTTCTGCTCTTAATAATTGTTCTAATCTTTCTCTACTAAATTGTAGTTGAGGCAGGATGCGATTATAATAAGCCAATAGAGAAGGAAACCGCTTGAGGTCGGCTTGTAATTCTTTCTCTTTGGCTGCTAAGGTTTGATCGCGGGCGGTTAATGCAACGATGGTTGTTTGGGTTTCTACTAATTGACCTGTGAGATTAAGATCAATTTGTCCTAGTTGTCCTTGTTCTAAAAGATTGTCTCCAGAATTAAAGGTAGAGTTGGTTTTTTCTCCTAAAGTTCTGCTAACTTCTTTTTGTAAAAGTTGCTTTTGACTTTGCAGTTGTTCATATAATTTTTGAACGCTGGGAGTATCATCTGTGAAACGTAAACGTTCTTGTGCTAAAGCCAGTTCTGTTTTTTGGATTTCATTGAGTAAGCCTTGGTAGCGGGTAGACTGACTCAGACGAGAAGAAACTAAGGCATTTTGTGGAGAACGGTTCAGTTGTGTTTGCAAAGATTTTTGCTTTGCTAAGGCTTCTTCATACTGGGAACGAGTTGTTTGTCGTTCCTGTTGGACAGTATTTAAAGCTATCTCTACGGTTTTAGCTTGAGCATCTGGATCAATTAAATTTTGACTTCTGCGAAATCTTTGTAAATTTGCTTCGGAAGCGGTTACTTCATCAGTCGCTTTTCTTAATTGATCTCTGATAACTTGTAAACCTTTTTGTAGGCGTGAATCTTGTTGTTGTTTATTGTATTCTAAATAAACCTGCTGAATTGTTTTGAGGACTTTCTGAGTTTTTCCTGGATCGCTATCGGTGTAATCAACTTGAAATATTTTAGTAGCAATATTATCCTCTGGAGTCTTAATTTGAGTGAGGACTAAGGATTTTTTTAAATCCATTACAGTTAAGTCTGGATATTCAGTTTTAAGTCTATCAACTGCTTTTTTAATCAGTCCAGAACTCTGCATCAAGTTTAATTGAGTAGCTGTATCTACCTCCACATTAGCATCAGTAAATTGACTTTCAGTGTTATCTGTTTCTTTCTTGCCTTGATAGTTAGGCTCTACTAACAATTGCATGGTGCTTTTGAAGCTGGGTGGAGTTTTTAATGTAATGATGCCAGCAATAGCCGTAGAACTGAGCAATACTAATAATAACCAGGGAAATCTTCGCAGAATTACTGCAAACATTTGTCCATAACCTGGTTCTGTTTCTGATGCTGAATTTATATTGGGATTTAGACTAGTTTGAACCACTTTTATTATCCTTATCTGCGATACACTACGCAAACACCTAAAAAATTAAATGAATTAGTGATGCACAACTCCAATGCTGCAAGGCAGAATTAAAAATTAAAAAAGCAAATTATATAAGCTTTCTAGGAACTTTTAATGATGAGTTATTTTTGCCATGCTGCACTAGTAGTCTGTCAACCCGAAAATGACGGATGAAGGCAAGCGGGGGGGTAGGGGAGGTAGGGGGGGTAGGGGAGGTAGGGGGGGGTAGGGGAGGTAGGGGGGGTAGGGGGGGGTAGGGGAGGTAGGGGGGGTAGGGGAGGTAGGGGAGGTAGGGGGGGTAGGGGAGGTAGGGGGGGTAGGGGAGGTAGGGGAGGGAAGAACAGAAGTTTTTTCCGATCATTACCCGTCAAAATAAATTTGACGAACTACTAGCTTGATCAATAACTTGCTCAACTTTACTAAAAAATGACTGTTCTGAGAAATTGCTAACGGCATGATTACGGATAGTTTCGTAATCCCAAGATATTCCTCCAGCTTCTAGTAAAGCTGCTTGTAAAGAGCATGGTGCTTGTCTTTTGAAAAATACACCTGTTTTACCTGGTATTTGAGTGTCTAAGACTCCTCCGGCTCCATAGGCAATAACTGGTGTACCACTGGCGTTTGCCTCGACTGGAACTAATCCATAATCTTCTAAAGCCGCAACAATAATTGATTTGGCTTTAGAAAATAAGTCTTTACGTTCTCTATCACTGACATGACCTAGAAATTGGATGTTGGGTAATGCCTGGGCTTTTAATCTTTCTTGTTCTGGTCCATCACCTGATATTAATAAGTTCCAGCCTAACCAATTAAAAGCTTCGACTATTATATCAAGACGTTTATAACTGATCATCCGCGCCGATGCCAAGTAGTATTCTTCTTTAGTATCGGAAAAAACAAAGTTGCTAGTATCAATTGGATAGTTAATGGCGATCGCTTGTTTGTGATAAATCTTTTGAATTCGTTGGGCAACAATGGTAGAGTTAGCGATGTAGAGATCGGGTTCTTGAGCATATTTCAGGTCTACATCTCTCATCATTTGAAAGATTTTTTCGATGAGAGGTGCAAAGTATCTATAGTCTCCGTACTCCCGTAAATATGTTTCTGTATCCCATAAAAAGCGGGTAACATTATGACAAAAACAAATATGTTTTGCTTGGGGATTTTTCCGTACTGCTTTGGCAAAACTGGTGCTACTGCTGATAATTAGGTCATAATCTTGAAGATCCAAGGAACGAAATGCGGGAAAATATAAGGGGGCTAACATCCGAAAATATTTGGTTGCACCAGGAATTTTTTGTAAAAATGTGGTGTTGATAATTCTCTCACCTAAATCAATACTTTTTTGCGGGTCGTATAATGAGGTGAAAATGTCAGCGTCGGGATACCGTTTACACAATAATTCAAATACGCGCTCTGCTCCACCGCGTTGGGTTAAGTAATCATGGACGAGAGCTATTTTCATCTTTTTCTTGATAATTTGGTAAGTGATGATTGGTTTTAATATTTATTCTCTAGTAATTGAATTTTTAATGTTGCATTACTAAGTTGTATCAGTTGTTTTGTATCAATTATTTTATGTTGTTTAATAAGGAGTTGAATCATGGGAAACCTCGCAAGATTATCAAAATAATCTCTGTCATTTATTGTATATATGTGAATTCAGAGGTTAAATGAAAATATCAGGAAACCTCTGAATTATCTTGATGCTAATTGGAAAACTATTTTGTTAGTGCTAAAGTTTTCACAGGAGCAAAGTAAACTGCTTGTTCAGCGCGTAATTGATCACAAAGTCTACCTTCTGGTAGTTCCACGTCATCATAAGTGAGGACTTGATCTTTAGGAATATCGCGCTTTAAGCGACATCCTTCCGCTAGACCCATTGGCAGTAGGTTTTGTTGTTGCACAATTGGGGAATTTTCGCATTGTCCATAGGTCATGTAATAACCAATACCATCAAGGGTTGCTCCGGCTTGGAGGTCAATTTTGGCGGTGGTGACGACATCAACAACGGGACCGGCGATTGGTGCAAGCACCGCATCATGGAAGAGGACAGCACGGGCTACGGAGAGGGGAACTTCAAAATGGCACAGGTGATAGGGGGTGTAGAAGCTGTAGAGAGGTCCTTCACCGAGTTTATATAGGTTGAGGTAATGACGTTGTTTGGGGTCTTCGTGGGTGGCAAATACGAATACTCCTGGACCGGGTTTGGTGCCAACGACGTAATCAACGATACCGCCTAGTTCTTGAAGTTGGTCAATGTCGTACATTTTGGTCATTTCATCAACATGACCTGTGTAGTCATATCCCAACATTCCCCGCTTGGCTACTTTCATACCTGTGCCGTTGGCGACTATGGCTTGCTCAAAGGATATTTTTGTACCATCGGCAAAGCTTGTCACCATAGCAGGATTTTGACCCCAGCGTTGAGCAAAACCGGCTTGGGTGGTGGGGTTGCGGTAGGGGTCTTGTAAGCCTTTGATGTTGCCGCACAGGAGGGGTTTTAAACCGATGCTTTTGACAAAGCGGTACAAGTTCATTTCTACCCCTGGTTGGTCGCCGTCACAGGCGCTCAGGATGACTCCAGCGCGGTCTGCATGGACTTTGAGTATCGGTCCAATTGTGCCATCTAGTTCGGCATTCATGAGGATGATATGCTTGTGATGAGCGATCGCACACATCACCAAATGAGCCGCGTATTCAATTGTCCCGGTGACTTCAATGATTGCATCTATGCCATCAGCTTCACACAGGAGCATGGCATCTTCGGTGATTGCATATTCATTTTGAGCGATCGCTTCTTCTAAATCAGCTAAATTAGTAACAATTTTGATATCTTCAATTCCTGCTTCTAAATAAGCTCGTTTAGCGTTATCAATGTGACGATTAGAAATAGCCACCAACTCCATTCCTGGCACAGAATTGATAATTTGATTAGCAATTCCTCGACCCATAAAACCAGCACCAATCATTGCCACCTTAACTGGTTTACCTAAATCCGCTCGTGCTTGTAAAGCTTTATCAACAATAATCATGATTAAACTCCTATCAAAATAGATTCTAGTAAAGGCCAATTGCGATCTTTATCAGACATTTCTGTAGCACTCAATGGCCAAGAAATTTCTAAAATTGGATCATCATAACGTAAACCCCGTTCATATCCAGGAGTGTAAAATTCACCCACTTGATATACAACTTCTGCACCATCTGTTAAAGCTTGATAACCATGAGCAAACATTTCAGGAACATAAAGAGCGCGGCGATTTTCTGCACTCAGTTCTACACCAATATGCGCTAGATAAGTAGGAGATTCAGGACGCATATCCACAATCACATCATAAATAGCTCCTTGAGTACAGCGAATTAATTTTGTTTCCGCTGCGGGGAGAGTTTGATAGTGCATTCCTCGTAATGTGCCTTTTTTATGATTAAAAGAAAGGTTACATTGGGCAACTGTTGGTTTTAACCCATGAGCGAGAAATTCATCAGCGCAAAAAGTCCGAGCAAAAAAACCACGAGAATCAGGCTTTTCTTCTAAGTCAATAATAAAAGCACCAGCGAGTTTAGTAGAGGTAAAAATCATGGTTATTTCGGAAGTTTTTTGAAGATAATAGAATGGTTTTGATTTTAGATAGCAAAATTCAGGAAATAAAACTGGCATGATCATGATTGATACCAATTAAGTAATTGGACAAAAATATTTACAGTCATTGCGAGCGAAGGGAAGCAATCACAACCCTTGCGATTGCTTCATTTCACTTCGTTCCATATGGCTAACGCCACGCAACGCTAACGCAATGACATTGTGTAATTAATTCTGTCTCACTACTTATTCTGACTCCTGAATTTCTGCATTTTAGGTTTATACCTTTAATCCTAATTGGGGATTTATTTTGGGAAAGGTATCATCATGATATTGTGTACAAAGTTCAGGTCGTTTAGGAGATTTAGCCGTGTATGTGAAAAATATAGTTGATCGTTCTTGGGTTCTCACAGTCCCATGATGTAAAATATTTCTCACATCTGCAAAAATCACAGTTCCAGCTTTACCAGGACATGATTTCCAAGCTGATTTAGGAATGACTTTCATCATTTTATCATCGTTAATTCCCAAAAAATTAACCCGCCACAACTCATAATCAACTTGATAATTTTTAACTTGCTCTAAAGCATTAGTCGGTAGTCGAATATATTCAAATGGTCCATGTTCTTCAGTCACATCATTTAGATAGATAATGACTTTAATCATGCGTCTATCTTCAGAATCTTTATGCCATAGTAAAGTTTCCAATTGTTTTTCATTAGGAAAGTCTTTCCGTACATGAACACCATGAAAAGCGATAGGTAAACCTATATAATGCTCAATGATATTTTGTAAGCGGGATTCCATTCCCCAATTAAAAAATTCTGGTAAATCTGTAACGGTAT